>NZ_BCWP01000001.1 GCF_001592265.1 Curvibacter delicatus NBRC 14919
CCCAAGCAGAAGATGTTCGGGGATTAAGCCCGGACGATTGGGTAATCCGGTTCAGCCCAGATCAGCGAGACATGGCCAAAGGCGATTCCTCCCCTGGTTTGCTGTCCAAGGTGGCGAGGTTCGTGCGCAATCCCACGCGGGACTGGTCCGAACTCGACCAGCCGGAGGAGCCTGAAGCCGACAGCGGCTTCAGCAAGGAGGTGCTGCGGCAGATGATCGAGCGCAAGCGGCAGAACGATTTCGTGCGCAAGCGTGAGTTCGACTACCTGCGCAAACTGCGCCGTCGCGAGTCACTGGCCGGGGCCGGCCAGACGGGGCGGCCTTCGTTTTTCCAGAGCAGTCTGCCGACCAATCCTGACGAGCGGGCCATGACGCTGCGCAAGATCGATGAGATCGAGGCCCAGATGTCGCGCCAGTGGTGGCAGGGCAAGCAGGACGAGGGCGCTACCCATGCCGGCGGCTTCCCCATGTCGCCCAACCCGATGCTGGGGCCCGACGCAGGTCCGACCCAGCCCATGGCCTCGCAGGAGGAGGGTGGCGACAGCAAATTTGCCACGACCCAGTCCTCGGCCTTGCGGACCGGCTCCAACTGGTTCGAGGTGCCGGAGGAATATGCGCTCACGCGCATGGATCCGGCGGAGGCCGGCTACGAACCTCTGCAGCCCTCGCTGAGCCAGCCTTTCGCCACCACCCGGGGTGTCAACCTGGTGGGTTCCGGCTTTGTCAGCTCCCGCCAGTCGATGGCGGATGAGGCGGACAACCTGAGCGACGCCGATCTGGAGGAGGCGGCCATCCGCTATGCCAATGGCGACGTTGCCGGCGCCGAAGCCACCTTGCTGGCGGCCTTGCAGGGCGAGAGCCCGCGCCCCGAGCTGGCAGAGGCCTGGATGGCGGCCTTGTTCGATCTGTACCGGGCGACGGGCCAGCAAGCCCGCTTTGACAGCGTTGCACTCGACATGGCCAATCGTTTTGGCCGTTCGTCGCCGGCCTGGTTCTCCATTCCCGACTCGCTGGGGCGCTCATCGGAGATGCAAGCCACCCAGCCCAGCCCTTTGCGGGCCGTACATGAACTCGTCTGGGTCAGCCCCGCCGAGCTGAGGCCGGCAAGCGTGGCGCGATTGCAGGAGGCGACGCAAAACGGTGCCGGCCCCTTTCTGCTGGATTGGCAGGCACTGACGGCCATTGCCCCTGACGCGGTGGCAGGGCTGGCCGAGGTGTTTGCCCACTGGTGCAACACGCCGGTCCATCTGGTTTTTCGGGGGCATGACACGCTGGAGCGCGTGCTCAAGACACTCACGCCGTCGGGTGAGCGCAGTGCCAGCCCCGTCGGTTGGCAGTTGCGCATGGATGCACTGCGCATTCTGCGTCTGCAGGACGAATTCGAGTTGGCGGCCCTGGACTATTGCGTGACCTTCGAGGTCTCGCCGCCCTCCTGGCAGGACGTGCGCTGCGATTGTGCCCTTGAGGGGCTTGCCGCCCGCGGCCCAGGTGCAGCAGCGGAGCCGTCGGTCGAGGCGGCTGGCGCCGGTCATGAGGAGCGGCAAGCCGGAAGCATGGAGTTGCTGGGCGAGATCGTGGGGGATGCCTCTGGCATGCTGGCCGGTTTTGAGTCCGGCATGGACGATGCCAAACGACTCGTGATTTCCTGTGCCCGGCTCGTCCGGGTTGATTTCTCCGCGGCTGGCAGCATCTTGAACTGGGTGGCAGCCCAGGATGTGCAGGGGCGGCGGGTCCATTTCCACGATGTCAACCGCATCGTGGCCGCTTTTTTCCGCGTCATCGGCATCCACGAGCACGCCCGGATCGTGCCTCGCAGCACCTGAGCGTTCGGGCTATTCGGGCTGGGACGTTGTCCTGGCGTGGTCATCTTCGAGCTTTGGGAACACAGCATGGAACAATTTCACGGCACCACCATCGTCAGCGTGCGACGCAAGACGGCGGATGGGTTCGACGTTGCCATCGGCGGCGATGGTCAGGTTACCTTGGGCAACATCGTCGTCAAGGGCACGGCACGCAAGGTGCGAAAGCTCTACCACGGCAAGGTGCTGGCGGGTTTTGCCGGCGCCACAGCCGATGCCTTCACGCTGTTCGAGCGTTTTGAGGCCAAGCTGGAAAAGCACCAGGGTCATTTGCAGCGTGCCGCCATCGAGTTGACCAAGGACTGGCGCACCGACCGCGTGCTGCGCCGTCTGGAGGCGATGCTGGCCGTGGCTGATCGCGAATGCTCCCTCATCATCACCGGCAACGGCGATGTGCTGGAGCCGGAGAACGGCGTGGTCGCCATCGGCTCCGGCGGCGCTTACGCGCAGGCCGCCGCCATTGCCCTGCTCGGCAATACCGAGCTGTCGGCGCAGGACATCGTCAAGCAGTCGCTGTCGATTGCCGGCGAACTGTGCATCTACACCAACATGAACCACACCATCGAGGTACTGGGGTGACACCCCCGATTCTCGCCCACTGCGTGTGGCTCGCATCCCCCCTTAAGGGGGCAACGCCAGTGGCCCGGCGAAGCCGGTTCCACGGCGTTCCGCGGTTGGATCCGCGTCATTCGAACTGAACTTGCTTTTGTGAGTAACGCCATGTCTTCCATGACCCCACAGGAAATCGTCTCCGAACTCGACCGTCACATCGTCGGCCAGGCCCAGGCCAAGCGTGCCGTGGCCATCGCCTTGCGCAACCGCTGGCGTCGTCAGCAGGTCGATACCGGTCTGCGCACCGAGATCACACCCAAGAACATCCTCATGATCGGCCCCACTGGGGTCGGCAAGACCGAGATCGCGCGCCGTCTGGCCAGGCTGGCCGATGCGCCTTTCATCAAGGTCGAAGCCACCAAGTTCACCGAGGTCGGTTATGTCGGCAAGGATGTGGACTCCATCATCCGCGACCTGGCCGAGGTGGCTGTCAAGCAGACGCGTGATGCCGAGATGCGCAAGGTGAAGGAACGGGCACAGGATGCGGCGGAAGAGCGCATCCTTGACGTCCTGATTCCGCCGCCGCGCAGCGAATTCGGCGCCTCGGAACCAGCGGTTGAAAGCACAGCGCGGCAGACCTTCCGCAAGAAGCTGCGCGAAGGCCAGCTCGATGAGCGCGAAATCGAACTCGACGTGGCTGAGCCGCGGCCGCAGCTCGAAATCATGGGCCCGGCCGGCATGGAGGAGATGACCGAGCAATTGCGTGGCCTGTTTGGGCAGATGGGCCAGACGAAGCGCAAGACGCGCAAGCTCAAGATTGCGGAAGCGCTCAAGCTGCTGGTCGACGAAGAGGCGGCCAAGCTGGTCAATGAAGACGAGATCAGGACCCAGGCACTGCACAGTGCCGAGCAGAACGGCATCGTTTTCATCGACGAGATCGACAAGGTGACTTCCCGCAGCGAAGGCAGCGGTGCCGAAGTCTCGCGCCAGGGGGTGCAGCGTGACCTGCTGCCGCTGGTGGAAGGAACGACGGTATCGACCAAATACGGCATGCTCAAGACCGATCACATCCTGTTCATTGCCTCGGGCGCATTCCACCTGAGCAAGCCGAGTGATCTGATCCCCGAGTTGCAGGGGCGTTTTCCGATCCGTGTCGAACTGCAGTCGCTGTCGGTGCAGGACTTTGAAGCCATCCTGACGCAAACCCATGCCTCGCTGGTCAAGCAGTACCAGGCGCTGCTGGCGACCGAAGCCGTGACCTTGGCCTTTACGCCCGAGGGCATCACACGGCTGGCGCACATTGCCCATGAGGTGAACGAGCGCACCGAAAACATCGGAGCGCGTCGCCTGGCCACGGTCATGGAGCGTCTGCTGGATGACGTCAGCTTCGATGCCGCCGCCCTGCACGGGCAGACGGTCACGATCAATGCTGCCTACGTGGACGCCCGGCTGGATGACCTCAGCCGCAATGAGGATCTTTCCCGTTACATTTTGTGAGCGATTTCTGGACAACGACAGTCCTTCAAGCATCACATTCATATCGCTTGCTAAGTGCTTAATTTAGAACGGTTTTTATCTGGGAATTTTCTCGGGAAACCGTTCTAAGTCCTTGATTTCATTGAAATTTTTCTTGTAATCCCTCTTGCGGCGAACTATTTTGCTGCTACAGTGCAAAAAAGTGGAATTAAGTGGTGAAAAGTGCCTTTGTGCTTTTCGCCGTTCGGCTTTTCTGTTCAAGAGGGGTTTGCTGTCGTGTTTCAAGGTGCTTCGTCACTCAGTCTGGATGCCAAGGGTCGCCTGTCGGTGCCCACGCGGCACCGTGACGTCCTGAGTGCGACGGCCACCGGACAGCTGACCATCACCAAGCATCCACACGGCTGCCTCATGGTCTTTCCGCGCCCGGAATGGGAGAAGTTCCGCGAGCGCATCGCGGCGCTGCCGATGGCCGCCCAGTGGTGGAAGCGCATCTTCCTTGGCAACGCCATGGATGTGGAGATGGATGCCACCGGCCGCGTGCTGGTCTCGCCGGAGTTGCGTGCTGCGGCGGGCATTGCCAAAGACGCCATCCTGCTGGGCATGGGCAACCACTTCGAGCTCTGGGACAAGGCGACCTACGATGCGCAGGAGGCCCAGGCCATGCAGGGCGAGATGCCCGACGTCTTCAAGGACTTTTCCTTCTGAAGGTTGACGGTGGAAAACTCCGCATGGACACACACCACCGTCTTGTTGAACGAAGCCGTCGAAGCCTTATTCAACAAGCCGGCCGCGCAGGCGGACGGGCCGGACCCGGCCGATGGCACCTATGTCGACGCCACCTTCGGCCGCGGCGGGCACTCGCGTCTCATCCTTTCCCGACTGTCGCCCCAAGGGCGGCTGATCGCCTTCGACAAGGACCCGATGGCGATTGCCGAAGCGCAGCGCATCGCCGACCCGCGCTTTGTCATTCGCCACCAGGGCTTTCGCCATCTGGACGAATTGCCGCCGGCCAGCGCGTCGGGGGTGCTCATGGATCTGGGTGTGAGCTCGCCGCAGATCGACAACCCCGAGCGGGGTTTCAGTTTTCGATTCGAAGGGCCGCTGGACATGCGCATGGACACCACGCGCGGCCAGAGTGTGGCGCAGTGGCTGGCGACAGCCGAAACCAAGCAGATCGCGGAGGTGATACGTGACTACGGTGAAGAACGGTTTGCTGGCCAAATTGCAAAGGCGATTGTTGCTCGCCGACAAGAGCGGGGCCCAATTTCAACCACCACTGAACTGGCCCAGCTCGTGGCTGACACGGTCAAAACCCGCGAGCCGGGCCAGAACCCTGCAACGCGCACATTTCAGGCTTTTCGGATTTTCATCAACGCCGAGCTTGAAGAGCTGCAATCGGCGCTAGAGGCGAGCCTGGATGTTTTGCAACCCGGAGGTCGGCTGGTGGTGATCAGTTTCCATTCGCTGGAAGATCGCATCGTCAAGCAATTCATCGCGCAGCATTCGCGCGAGGTGTTCGACCGCCGGGCGCCCTTTGCCGCGCCCAAGCCGATGAAGCTCCTCGCGCTGGACCGGATCAAGCCGAGCGCTGCTGAAGTGGCGGGCAACCCGCGCGCGCGCAGCGCCATCATGCGCGTGGCAGTGAGGACGGCGGTATGACGCGGCTGAACATCGTCCTGCTGCTGGCGGTGCTGGCCAGTGCCTTGTACCTGGTGAATGTGCAGTATGAGTCGCGTCGCCTGTACACGGAAATCGACCGCGCCAAGCTGGATGCGCGCCGGATCGAGACCGAGCGTGAGCAGCTGCAGATCGACAAGCGGGGCCAGGCCACGCCGCTGCGGGTCGACAAGCTGGCGCGTGAGCAGTTGCACATGCGTGTCGCGACGCCGGCCATCACGAACTATGTGACCTACACGGCAGGACCGGGGGCCGCGACGGAGCAGGACGAGACCGCCAGCAAGCAGGCGCAAGCCAGGGGGCGCGTGCAATGAGCCGCAGCATCCTCTACACCTCCAGCCCGCTGCTGGCCAGCCGCACGCCGGTGTGGCGCAGCAAGTTCATCGTGGCAGCACTGGCTTTGGGTTTTGGCGGGCTGGCAGCGCGCGCCGCCTATGTGCAGGTGGTGGGGAATGATTTCTTCCAGCGCCAGGGCGAGGTGCGTTTTGCGCGCACGCTGGAGCTGCCGGCCCACCGCGGCCGCATCATGGACCGCAATGGCCTGTTGTTGGCCTCCAATGTGGTGGCGCCCAGTATCTGGGCGATCCCGGAAGACGTGGAGAGTGATGACGCCGAGGTCAAGGCCAAGTTGCGCCAGCTGGCCCAGTTGCTGGGCGTGCCGCTTGCCGAGCTCAACAAGAAGCTGGACGACGAAGACAAGACCTTCGTCTGGCTCAAGCGCCAGGTGGATGAGCCGGTGGCGCAGCAGATCGCAGCGCTGAACATCAAGGGCATCTACCAGCGCAAGGAATACAAGCGCAAGTATCCCGAAGGCGAGGCGGCGGCACATGTGGTCGGTTTTGCCAACGTCGAGAACCACGGTCAGGAAGGCGTGGAACTCGCCTTCGACAAGTCACTCGCCGGACGTCCCGGTTCCCGCCGTGTCATCAAGGACCGGCTCGGGCGCGTGGTGGAAGATGTGGGCGAGCAGGTACCACCGGTAGACGGCAAGGACATCCAGCTGTCGATTGACAGCAAGGTGCAGTTCTTTGCCTACCAGAAACTCAAGTCCGCTGTGCTGGAAAACAAGGCCAAGGCCGGCAGCGTGGTGGTACTCGACTCCGTGACCGGCGAGGTGCTGGCGCTGGCCAACTACCCGAGTTACGTGCCGGACAAGCGCCAGAACCTGACCGGCGCCCAGTTGCGCAACATCGCCTTGACCGACGTGTTCGAGCCGGGATCGACCATGAAGCCGTTCACCGTCGGTCTGGCGCTGGAAACCGGGCGCGTCAAACCGAGTACCCAGATACAGACCGCACCCGGCAAGATCCAGATCACGGGCTCGACGATCTCTGATTCTCATCCGCATGGCGTGCTGACGGTGGAGGAGGTGATCCAGAAATCGAGCAACGTGGGCACGGTCAAGATGGCCATGCAGATGCAGCCGCGCGAGATGTGGGAGATCTTCTCCGCTGCCGGTTTTGGTCAAAAGCCTCAGATCAGTTTTCCGGGCGTGGCCTCGGGCCGGCTGCGGCCCTACAAGACCTGGCGACCGGTCGAGCAGGCCACCATGTCCTACGGCTATGGCCTGTCGGCCTCCCTGTTCCAGATGGCGCGCTCCTACACGGTGTTCGCGCACGATGGCCAGATCATTCCGGCCACCATCCTCAAAAGCAATGAGCCCGTCGTGGGTGTGCAGGTGCTGTCGTCACAGACCGCGACCCAGATCCGCAAGATGTTGCAGATGGCCGCCGGGCCCGGCGGAACCGGGCCGAAAGCCCAGACCATCGGTTATTCGGTCGGCGGCAAGTCAGGGACGGCGCACAAGCAGATCGGGCGCAGCTATGCCAGCAACAAGTACCGTGCCTGGTTCACCGGCATGGCACCGATCGACCAGCCGCGCATCATCGTGGCGGTCATGATCGACGAGCCCAGTGCCGGCCAGTATTTCGGTGGCGCCGTGGCGGCGCCGGTGTTCAGTGAAGTGGTGCAGCAGACCCTGCGCATGATGGGTGTGCAGCCCGACATGGCGGTCAAGCCGCAGATCGTGGCCAAGGCGGTGGAGGAGAGCTTCTGATGATAAAGCTCCAGACACCCGATCAGGCCGCCCAGTGGTTGCGCACCCATGTGCAGGGCATGCTCCAGACGGACAGCCGCAAGGTGCGTGCCGGGGATGGCTTCATCGCCTGGCCGGGGGCTGCCACCGATGGTCGCCAGTACGTGACGAGTGCACTGGCGCAAGGCGCGGCCGCCTGTGTGGTTGAGCAGGTGGGTGTGGATGGCTATCGGTTCGAGAGTGCGCAGGTGGCGGCCTACGCCGGCCTCAAGGCGGCCAGCGGACCGATTGCCGCCGCTTATTACGAACAGCCCTCGCAGCAGCTTGACGTAATAGCCGTCACAGGGACCAATGGCAAGACCTCCATCACGTGGTGGCTGGCGCAGGCATTGTCGGCCCTGCAGCCGGCCATGCCCTGTGGCCTGGTGGGCACGCTGGGCATCGGCTCTGCGCCGCGTGTGGGAGAGGTCAACAACGTGGTGAGCACCGGCCTGACCACGCCCGACCCGGTGCTGCTGCAGCAGACCTTCCGTCGTTTTGTCGCCGAGGGAATGGTGGCCTGCGCGATCGAGGCATCGTCGATTGGCATTGAGGAGCAGCGCCTGGAGGGCACACAGATCCGCACCGCTGTCTTCACCAATTTCACCCAGGACCATCTCGACTATCACGGCAGCATGGCGGCCTACTGGCAGGCCAAGGCCGCGCTGTTCGACTGGCCCGGCTTGCGCGCTGCGGTGGTGAACATTGATGATGGAAAAGGCGTCGAACTGGCGGAGCAACTGGCGGGTCGGCCGCTGGCGTTGTGGACGGTTTCCTGCAAGGACGAGGCGCGGCTGAGGGCGGACGATATCCGGTTTGAAGGCCAGGGCCTGCGGTTCACTGTCTGCGAAGGC
This sequence comes from Curvibacter delicatus NBRC 14919, assembly GCF_001592265.1. Lineage (GTDB taxonomy): Bacteria > Pseudomonadota > Gammaproteobacteria > Burkholderiales > Burkholderiaceae_C > Hylemonella > Hylemonella delicata. Next base: position 8,493 of record NZ_BCWP01000001.1, read on the forward strand.
GAGGCGCGCCACGAACTGGCAACGCAGGTGGTGGGCCACTACAACGTGGCCAACCTGCTGGGGGTCATTGCCGCCATGCGGACCCTGGGGGTGCCGCTGGCTGCGGCGGTGGCGGCTTGCCACGTGCTGCACCCGGTGCCCGGGCGCATGGAGTGCCTGGGTGGGGGTGAGCAGCCTCTGGTTGTGGTGGACTACGCCCACACGCCCGATGCGCTGGCCCAGGCGCTACTGGCGCTGCGTCCGCTGGCCGAGCAGCGCGGCGGACAGCTCTGGTGTGTGTTTGGTTGTGGCGGTGACCGTGATCCGATCAAGCGGCCGCTCATGGGCGCCATGGCTGGCCAGTATGCGGACCAGGTGGTGCTGACCAATGACAATCCGCGCAACGAAAAACCCGAGGCCATCCTCAGCCAGATCCTGCTCGGGCTGGAGGGGTGTGGCGCCGTGAGCGTGCAGAGCGACCGAGCACAGGCCATTGCCGAAACGGTGCGGCAGGCCGCAGCGCATGACGTGGTGCTGGTGGCCGGCAAGGGGCATGAAGATTACCAAGAGGCGGCCGGCCTGCGCACACCGTTCTCGGATCGCGTCGAGGTGCAACGGGCCTTGCAGGCCCGTGCAGCTGCCGTCGAAGGAGCGAGCGCATGAGCGCCATGATGACCCTGCAACAGGTCGCACAGTGGGTGGCGGGTGCGCAGCTTGTCGGTGACGGTGGCGTGGCGGTGCTGCGTGTGCACACCGATACCCGTACCTTGCAGGCGGGTGATCTGTTTGTTGCGCTCAAGGGTGAGCGTTTTGATGCCAACGATTTCCTGGCCGAGGCCCGGGCCAAGGGTGCCGTGGCAGCGATCTGCTATGACGAAGCAGCACTGCGTGCTGCCGGACTGCCCGGTGTGGTGGTGGCCGACAGCAAACTGGCCCTGGGCCAGCTGGCTGCCGGCTGGCGTACCCAGTTCAAGCTGCCGCTGATTGCCGTGACCGGCAGCAACGGCAAGACCACGGTGACGCAGATGATTGCCGCCATCCTGCGTGCCTACTGCCCGCAGGCCATGCTGGCCACGGAAGGCAACCTGAACAACGAGATCGGTGTGCCGCTCACCGTGCTGCGCTTGCGCCCAGGTCATGAACTGGCCGTGGTCGAACTCGGCATGAACCACCCGGGTGAGATTGCCGTGCTGGCCGCCATTGCACAGCCGACCGTGGCGCTGGTGAACAACGCGCAACGCGAGCACCAGGAATTCATGGCCACCATCGAGGCCGTGGCGCGCGAAAACGGTGCAGTGATCGAGGCGTTGGCTGCCACTGGCACCGCGGTCTTCCCGGCGGACGATACCTACAGCGCACTGTGGCATGACCTGTCAGGTACACGACCGCAACTGACCTTCGCCCTCACGTCCGACACGACAGCGGCCGACCTGAGCTGTGCTGCACCGCAATGGGCGAACAACGCCTGGCAGATCCAGGCGCACACGCCGGCTGGCCCGCTGGCCTACACCCTGCAGGTGGCTGGCCTGCACAACGTCAAGAACTCGCTGGCAGCTGCAGCCTGTGCGCTGGCCGCTGGCGTGCCGTTGGCAGACATCGCACGTGGGCTGGAAGCTTTTGAGCCGGTCAAGGGCCGTTCGCGTGCGCTGGCAGTCGAGTTGGCCGGTCGCACGATCACCTTGGTGGACGATAGCTACAACGCCAACCCCGACTCGGTGCGTGCCGCCATTGACGTGCTGGCCGGTCTGCCCGGGCCGCGCCTGCTGGTGCTGGGTGACATGGGTGAGGTCGGCAGCGAAGGCCCCCGTTTCCACGCCGAGGTCGGCGCTTATGCCCGCGAACGCGGCGTCGAGATGCTGTTCGGACTGGGCGAGCAGGCGGCCGTGTCCGTGCAGCACTTCTCGCAGCCATCGGTCCAGGGCTGCCATTTCACGGATATCGAGACGCTGAACACCGCCGTGCTCAGCACGCCGCCTGACCTGCGCAGTGTGCTGGTCAAGGGCTCACGTTTCATGCGCATGGAGCGTGTGGTGCAGGCCATCACGGCGTGCGCGCAACAGAACAAGGAACCCATTCATGCTGCTTAGCCTGGCCCAGTGGCTGCAAACCCTGTCACCCGAATTCGGATTTTTCCGGGTGTTCCAGTACCTGACGTTCCGCGCCGTCATGGCCGCCCTCACCGCTTTGCTCATGGGGCTGGTGGCAGGCCCCTACGTGATCCGACGCCTGACCGCGCTCAAGATCGGCCAACCGGTGCGTGGCTACGGCATGGAGACGCACCTGGCCAAGAGCGGCACCCCCACCATGGGCGGCGTGCTGATCCTGCTGTCGATCGCCATCTCCACGCTGCTGTGGTTCGATCTCTCCAACCGCTTCGTCTGGATCGTGCTGCTGGTCACGCTCGGCTTCGGTGCCATCGGCTGGGTTGACGACTGGCGCAAGGTGGTCAACAAGGACCCCGAGGGCATGCGTTCGCGCGAGAAGTATTTCTGGCAGTCGCTCATCGGCCTGATTGCCGCGCTGTACCTGGTGTTCAGCATTTCCGAGAGCAACAACCTGCGGGTGCTGGAGCTCTTCATCACCTGGGTGCGCTCCGGCTTCGACGTCAACCTGCCACCCAAGGCCGGCCTGCTGCTGCCTTTCATCAAGGAAGTGAGCTACCCGCTGGGCGTGTTTGGTTTCGTCATCATGACTTACCTGGTGATTGTGGGCGCCAGCAATGCCGTCAACCTGACCGATGGTCTGGACGGCTTGGCCATCATGCCCGTGGTCATGGTGGGGTCGGCGCTGGGCGTGTTCGCCTACGTCACCGGCAGCGCGGTCTATTCCAAATACCTGTTTTTCCCCTACATCCCAGGTTCGGGCGAGCTGCTGATCTTCTGTGCCGCCATGGCCGGTGCCGGCCTGGCCTTCCTCTGGTTCAATGCCCATCCGGCGCAGGTCTTCATGGGCGACGTCGGCGCACTGGCGCTGGGCGGCGCGCTGGGCACGATCGCCGTCATCGTGCGGCAGGAAATCGTGCTGGCCATCATGGGCGGCATCTTTGTGGTGGAAGCGCTGTCCGTGATGTTGCAGGTCACGTACTTTAAGTACACGAAGAAGAAATACGGCGAAGGCCGGCGCATTCTGAAGATGGCGCCGCTGCACCACCATTTCGAGAAAAGTGGCTGGAAGGAGACGCAGGTGGTGGTGCGCTTCTGGATCATCACCATGCTGTTGTGCCTGATTGGCCTGTCGACCCTGAAACTGCGATGAATCCGAACGATCCCCTCAACCCCGGTGATGTGCCTGTACCGCCTCAGGAGGCGGTGACGCCGGTGCCCGCGCCGGGGCTGGAGACTGATGTGCCTGTGCCTGTGCCTGAGGCTGAGGCTGAGGCTGAGGCTGAGGCTGAGGCTGAGGCTGAGGCTGAGGCTGAGCCGACACTGCCTGCGGAGTCTGCATCGCAGCCGTCTGCGACAGAAGCGACTCCGGCACCCGCTGAGGCAGCCGCCAGCACGAAAGCGGTGCGACCGCTGCCAGAAACGCTCACGGCTGCACGCGATGCAGCAGCCTTTGTGGCACAACTGTTTGCCGAGGTGAGTGCGCCTGAGAGCGTTGTCCCGAATGCGCCGATGGAGGACGTGCAGCAGCCTGCTGAAGACAGCACGCCGGGAGAAGTTGACGTAACGCCGGCGAGCGCCGAGTCATCTGATGAGGTGGTGGCGTCGCCGCTGCAGGACCAGCCGGTGCTCATCCTTGGGCTGGGGGCTTCGGGGCTGGCCATGGCCCGCTGGTGCGTGCGCCTGGGCGCACGCGTGACAGTGGCCGATACCCGTGAAACGCCGCCGCAACTGGCGACCTTGCGCAGCGAGCTGCCCGAGGTGACCTTCCGCAGCGGCGCTTTCGACGCCGCGTTGATTGAAGGCAGTGACTTCCGCGCCGTTTTCAAGAGCCCCGGGCTGTCGCCGTCTACGGTGGCGCCGCTCTGGCAGGCGGCGCAGGCCATCGGCCTGTGGGTGGGCGGCGAGCTGGACCTGTTCGCGCGTGCCCTGCGCGATTTGCAGGTCGCGCAAGGCTATGCCCCCAAGGTGCTGGCGATCACCGGTACCAACGGCAAGACGACCACGACCTCGCTCACCGGCCAGCTGGTGGCCCATGCGGGCAAGACCGTGGCGGTGGCGGGCAACATCGGTCCCAATCTGCTGGATGTGCTGGCCCAGCAGATCGATGCAGGCACGCTGCCCGAGGTCTGGGTGCTGGAGCTGTCCAGCTTTCAGCTCGATGGCGTGCAGGGCTTCGAGCCCACGGCGGCTGTGGTGTTGAACCTGACGCAGGACCATCTTGACTGGCACGGCAGCATGGCAGCCTATGGTGCCGCCAAGGCGCGCATCTTTGGCGAACGCGGCCTGCTGGTGCTCAACCGCGATGACCCGGCGGTGATGGCCATGCTGCCCGAGCCGGTGCGTGTCAAGCTGCAGAAGCCGCAGTGGCGCGAGTATGTGAGTTTCGGGCTGGAGATGCCCCAGCGTCCGGGTGACTTCGGCATCGAGATGGTCAATGGCATGGCCTGGCTGGTGCGCGCCATGGAGGCTGATGAAACGCAAAAGCGCAAGCGCGGCGAAGAGGTGGAGCTGTTCATCCAGCGCCTGATGCCGGCGGATGCGCTGCGCATCCGCGGGCGGCACAACGCCACCAATGCCCTGGCGGCCCTGGCCCTGGCTCAGGCGGCGGGCTGCAGCCTGGCGGCCGTGCTTTATGGCCTGCGCGAGTACCGCGGTGAACCGCACCGCGTGGAGCCTGTCACGATCGTGAACGAGGTCGAGTACTTTGATGACAGTAAGGGCACCAATGTGGGCGCCACCGTGGCGGCCCTGACCGGACTCGGTGCCGAGCGAAAGATTGTGGTCATCCTGGGCGGCGACGGCAAAGGCCAGGATTTCGCGCCGCTGGCTGCTCCCGTGGCGCGTTATGCACGCGCCGTGGTCCTGATCGGGCGTGATGCGCCGACGATTCAGTCGGCACTTGAAGGCAGTGGTGTGCCTCTGGTGAGCGCCGAATCCATGGCGCAGGCCGTGCAATTGGCCAGCCAATTGGCGCACGCAGGCGATGCGGTGCTGATGTCGCCGGCTTGCGCCAGCTTCGACATGTTTGACAACTACGAGCACCGCGCCCGCGTGTTCGTGGAGGCCGTGCAGGCGTTGGCGCAGGATGCCGGTGTGGCCGAGGGGGGCATGGCATGAACACCTTGGCGCAACGCTTCACAGGCTGGCTGGGTGGCATGGCGCGCCCGGCTGGCGATGTGTTGCCGGTGCGCCTGGGCGGCATGCGTGGCGGTGCCGGCAGTGCGCCGGTGCGGATGTCGGGTTTTGATCAGGCGCTGATCTGGGTCACGGTGGCCCTGCTGATCTGGGGACTGGTGATGGTGTATTCAGCGTCGATTGCGATGCCGGACAACCCGAAGTTCGCACGTTATGCCCACACCCATTTCCTGACGCGGCACATGCTGTCGTTGGTGGTGGCGTTCGTGGCCGCGCTGATCGCTTTCCAGGTGCCAGTGGAAACCTGGGAGAAGCTGGCGCCCTGGCTGTTTGTCGCATCCTTGGTGCTGTTGATCGCGGTGCTGATTCCCGGCATCGGCAAGGGCGTCAATGGGGCACGGCGCTGGATCGCGCTGGGCATCATGAACTTCCAGCCCTCGGAGCTGGCCAAGTTCGCCGTGCTGCTGTACGCCGCCGACTACATGGTGCGCAAGATGGACGTGAAGGAGCGTTTCTTCCGCGCCGTGCTGCCGATGGGGGTTGCGGTGGCGGTGGTCGGCCTGTTGCTGCTGGCCGAGCCCGACATGGGCGCCTTCATGGTGATCGCCGTCATCGCCATGGGCATCCTCTTCCTGGGCGGCGTCAATGCCCGCATGTTCTTCCTGATCGCTGCCGTCCTGGTGGTGGCCTTCAGCATGATGATCGCCTTCAGCGAATGGCGGCGCGAGCGCATCTTTGCCTACCTCAATCCCTGGGACGAAAAACACACGCTGGGCAAGGGTTACCAGCTGTCGCACTCGCTGATTGCCATCGGCCGCGGCGAGATCTTCGGCGTCGGTCTGGGCGGCAGTGTGGAAAAGCTGCACTGGCTGCCGGAGGCGCACACCGACTTCCTGCTGGCCGTCATCGGTGAGGAGTTCGGCCTGATCGGCGTGCTGACCGTGATTGGCCTGTTTCTCTGGATGACGCGGCGCATCATGCACATCGGCCGCCAGGCCATCGCGCTGGACCGGGTCTTTGCCGGCCTGGTGGCGCAGGGGGTGGGCGTCTGGATCGGTTTCCAGGCTTTCATCAACATGGGCGTGAACCTCGGGGCTCTGCCAACCAAGGGCCTGACCTTGCCGCTGATGAGCTACGGCGGCTCGGCCATCCTGATGAATCTGGTGGCCCTTGCCGTGGTGCTGCGGATTGACTTTGAAAACAGGCAACTCATGCACGGAGGCCGTGTATGAGTGGTCTGTTTATTCAAAACATGGCACAGCGCGCAGCGCGCATGACGCGGCACGCGACATGGCTCATGCACGGAGGCCGTGTATGAGCAAGTGCGCGCTCATCATGGCCGGCGGCACGGGCGGGCATATCTTCCCGGGGTTGGCCGTGGCCGAGGCCTTGCGTGCCCAGGGCTGGCGCGTGCACTGGCTGGGCAATGCCAGCGGCATGGAGGCCACGCTGGTGCCGCCACGCGGTTTCCCGCTCGAGACGATTGACTTTTCCGGCGTACGCGGCAAGGGCTTTGCCACGCTGGCCTTGCTGCCGTTGCGATTGCTCAAGGCCTTCTGGCAGAGCATCCAGGTGCTGCGCCGTGTGCAACCAGACGTGGTGGTGGGGCTGGGTGGCTACATCACCTTCCCGGCCGGCCTGATGGGCGTTCTGCTCGGCAAGCCGCTGGTGCTGCACGAGCAGAACTCGGTAGCGGGCATGGCCAACAAGGTGCTGGCCGGTGTGGCGGACCGTGTTTTCACGGCCTTCCCCGACGCCATCAAGGGCGCGCAGTGGGTTGGCAATCCCTTGCGTGCAGCCTTCCTCCAGCAACCCGAACCGGCGGTGCGTTTTGCCGGCCGCAGCGGTCCCCTGCGTCTGCTGGTGGTCGGTGGCAGCCTGGGTGCCAAGGCGCTCAACGACACCGTGCCGAAAGCGCTCGCACTGATTCCGGCCGGGCAGCGGCCGCAGGTGACGCACCAGAGCGGCGCCAAGCAGATCGAGGCGCTGCGCGCCAATTACTCCGCCGCCGGCGTACAGGCAGAACTGACACCCTTCATCGACGACACGGCCCGGGCCTTTGCCGAGGCTGACCTCATCCTGTGCCGCGCCGGCGCCAGCACCGTGACCGAGATTGCCGCCATCGGCGCCGCCGCCTTGTTTGTACCTTTCCCTGCGGCGGTGGATGACCACCAGACCGCCAACGCACGCTTCCTGGTTGACCAGGGCGCGGGCCAGTTGCTGCCGCAACACGACATGACACCTGAAAGATTGGCTGAATTGCTACAAAAAACAGAGCGCTATGCGCTGATTTCACAGGGCGTAGAGGCCAAAAAGCTTGCCAAAACTGACGCTGTCGCCCAAGTCGTGGCGGCGTGTGAGGAGTTGAGCCGATGAAGCACGCCATCAAACACATCCATTTCATCGGCATCGGTGGCTCCGGCATGTCCGGCATTGCCGAGGTGCTGTGCAATCTCGGCTACCAGATCTCCGGTTCCGACCTGGCTGACAGCGCCACGCTCAAGCGTCTGGCAACGCTGGGCATCCGGACCTTTGTCGGCCATGCGCCGGCCAACATCGCCGGTGCCGACGCGGTGGTGACCTCCACCGCCGTGCAGGGTGACAACCCCGAGGTGCTGGCGGCGCGAGAGAAGCGCATTCCGATCGTGCCGCGCGCCGTGATGCTGGCCGAGCTGATGCGCCTGAAGCAGGGCATTGCCATTGCCGGCACGCACGGCAAGACCACCACCACCAGCCTGGTGGCCAGTGTGCTGGCCGAGGCCGGGCTGGACCCGACCTTCGTGATTGGCGGGCGTCTCAACAGCGCCGGTGCCAACGCGCGGCTGGGCCAGGGCGACTACATCGTGGTGGAGGCCGACGAATCGGACGCCTCCTTCCTCAACCTGATGCCGGTGATGGCGGTGGTGACCAACATCGACGCCGATCACATGGAGACCTACGGCCACGACTTTGGCCGGCTGAAAAAAGCCTTCATCGATTTCCTGCACCGCATGCCCTTCTACGGCACCGCGATCCTGTGCACTGATGACGCGGCGATCCGCGAGATCGTGCCTGAGGTCTCCTGCCCGATTACCAGCTACGGTTTCGACGAAGGCGCGCAGGTGCGGGCGCTGAACGTGCGCGCGGTCGATGGCCAGATGCATTTCACCGTGCAGCGCCGCAACGGCGTGGTGCTGCCTGATCTGGAGGTGGTGCTCAACCTGCCGGGGCGCCACAACGTGCTCAATGCCCTGTCGGCCATTGCGGTGGCGGCCGAACTGGATATACCGGACGCGGCGCTGCTCAAGGCACTGGCCGAATTCAGAGGCGTGGGCCGGCGTTTCCAGCGCTACGGGGAGGTGAACGCCAAGAACGGCGGCACGTTCACCGTGATCGACGACTACGGCCACCACCCGGTGGAAATGGCGGCCACGTTGGCGGCGGCGCGTGGTGCCTTCCCCGGGCGGCGCCTGGTGTTGGCTTTCCAGCCACACCGCTACACCCGCACGCGCGACTGCTTCGAGGATTTCGTCAAAGTCATCGGCGAGGCTGACGCCGTGCTGCTGGCCGAGGTCTATGCCGCCGGCGAAACGCCCATCGTGGCGGCCGACGGGCGGGCGCTGGCGCGCGCCTTGCGTGTGGCTGGCAAGGTAGAGCCCGTTTTCGTGGACGACATCGCCGCCATGCCGCAGGCGGTAGCGGACAACGCGCGGGACGGTGATGTGGTGATGTGCATGGGGGCGGGCTCGATTGGTGCGGTGCCGGCCAAGGTGGTGGAGTTGCAGGGCCAGGCGGCCCAGGCAAGAAAGAAGTGAGCGAGGACCAAGTGAATCTGGGAAAAGTAGCGGTGCTGATGGGCGGGGCGTCTGCCGAGCGCGACATTTCGATCATGTCGGGCAGCGGTGTGCTCAAGGCCTTGCAGTCGCGCGGGGTGGATGCGCATGCGTTTGACCCTTCGGAGCGGGATCTGGGCGATCTCAAGCGCGACGGTTTTGCGCGCTGTTTCATCGCGCTGCACGGCCGTTTTGGCGAAGACGGCACGGTGCAGGGCGCACTTGAATTGATGGGCATTCCCTACACCGGTTCGGGCGTGATGGCGTCCAGCATCGCCATCGACAAGGTCATGACCAAGCGCATCTGGCGCTCGGAAGGACTGCCCACGCCGGCGTGGGCACGGGTCGCAAGTGCCGAAGCCACCCGGGCGGCGTTTGCCGAACTCGGCGCCCCCATGATCGTCAAGCCGGCGCGTGAAGGCTCTTCCATCGGCCTGACCAAGGTGATGTCGGCCGACGAATGTGACGCCGCCTATGCGCGTGCCGCACAGGAAGATGAGCAGGTGCTGTGCGAGCAGTTCATCAGCGGTGATGAAGTCACGGTGCCGGTGCTCGGTACCGGCGCCCAGGCGCGCGCCTTGCCGGTGATTCGCATCGTGGCGCCCGGCGGCAACTACGACTACCAGAACAAGTACTTCACCGACGACACGCAGTACCTGGTGCCTTGCAGCCTGCCGGCGGGCGAGGAAGAGGCCATCCAGCAACTCGTGCTGAAGGCCTTCACCGTCTTGGGTTGCCGCGGCTGGGCCCGTGCGGACGTGATGATCGACGCCCGTACCCGCCGGCCCTACCTGCTGGAGATCAACACCGCCCCCGGCATGACCAGCCATTCGCTGGTGCCGATGTCGGCGCGTGCTGCCGGTATCAGCTATGAAGACCTGTGCGTGCGGCTGCTGCAGGCGGCCACACTCGACCATCCGCAGGAGCGTGCATGACCCACAACCTGCCCGTCCCCCTGGACGTCAAGCTCATGAACCTGACCAGCAGGCTGCTGCTGGTCGCGTTTGTGCTGCTGGCGCTGGGGGCTGCGGCAGGGTGGGTGATGGCGCATCCCTTGTTCGCCATCCGGGGGGTTACGGTGACAGGCGACGTGAACCACAACAACGCGCTGACGCTGCGAGCCAATGTGGCGCCGCAGTTGCGCGGCACCTTCCTCACCATCGATCTGGTGGCGGCGCGGCGCGCGTTCGAGGCCATGCCCTGGGTACGCCGTGCCGTGGTGCGGCGCGAATTCCCGGATCGGCTCAAGGTCATTCTGCAGGAGCACCAGGCCGTGGGTTACTGGGGTGCGGAGGGCGATTCGACACTGGTGAACAGTTATGGCGAGGTGTTCGAGGCCAATGTGGACGAGGTCGAGCAGGAGCTGCCGCGTCTGGACGGCCCGCAGGGACAGTCGGTCCAGGCGCTTGCCATGTACCGCGCCTTGCAGCCACTGTTCGAGCGACTGGAGTTGTCGATCGAGGAACTGGACCTCACGGGCCGGGGCAGTTGGCGCGCCAAGCTGGATACCGGTGCGGAGATCGAACTCGGCCGTGGCACGGAAGAAGAGGTGGTGGCGCGTACACAGCGTTTCCTGGGGACCCTGACGCAGGTGACCTCGCGTTATGGCCGCTCGGTCACGTCATTGGAGTCGGCTGACCTGCGCCACCAGGAAGGGTACGCCATCCGGCTGCGCGGTGTGAGCACCGTCCTGCCGGAGGCGCAGAAGGCGCAAAAGAACCCTTGAAGCGACAGAGCAAACAAACGTAGCGAGAAACAAAGACACACAGGACCGCATATGGCAAAAGAGTACAAAGACCTGGTTGTCGGGCTCGACATCGGCACCGCCAAGGTGATGGCGGTGGTGGCCGAGGTGCTGCCCAATGGCGAACTCAAGCTCGCCGGCTTGGGCATCGCCCCGAGCAACGGCCTCAAGCGTGGCGTGGTGGTCAACATCGATGCCACGGTGCAGAGCATCCAGCAGGCGCTGAAAGAGGCCGAGCTGATGGCCGACTGCAAGATTACGCGCGTCTACACCGGCATCACCGGCAGTCACATCCGCGGCATCAACTCCAGCGGCATGGTGGCGGTGAAGGACCGCGAAGTGACGGCGGCCGACGTGGCGCGTGTGGTGGAAACCGCCAAGGCCATCAACATCTCGACCGACCAGCGCCTGCTGCTGGTGGAGCCGCAGGAGTTCATCATTGACGGCCAGGATGTGCGCGAGCCGATCGGCATGAGCGGCATCCGTCTGGAAGCCAAGGTGCACATCGTCACCGGTGCCCAGAGTGCGGCCGAAAACATCATCAAGTGCGTGCGCCGCTGTGGCCTGGAAGTGGAGCAGCTGATGCTCAACCCGCTGGCTTCCAGTCTGTCGGTGCTGACCGAGGACGAGAAGGAACTCGGCGTGGCCTGCGTCGACATCGGCGCAGGAACCACCGACGTGGCCATCTTCACCAACGGCGCCATCCGCCACACGGCGGTGATCCCGATTGCCGGTGACCTGATCACCAGCGACATTGCCATGGCGTTGCGCACGCCGACCAAGGACGCCGAGGACATCAAGGTGGAAAGCGGCTTTGCCAAGCAGCTGCTGGCTGACCCCGAGACCCAGGTGGAGGTGCCGGGCCTGGGTGACCGCGGCCCGCGCATGCTTGGCCGCCAGGCGCTGGCCGGCGTGATCGAGCCGCGCATTGAAGAAATCTTTTCGCTGGTGCACCAGGTGCTGCGCGAGTCGGGTTGCGAGGAGGTGTTGTCCTCCGGCATCGTGCTCACCGGCGGCAGCTCCATCATGCCGGGCATGGTCGAGTTGGGCGAGGACATCTTCCTCAAGCCGGTGCGCCGCGGTGTGCCGAAATACGCCAGCGCCCTGTCCGACATGGTGGCCCAGCCGCGCGCGGCCACCGTCATGGGGCTGCTCGAAGAGGCCCGGCTGGCGCGCATGCGCGGCTTCAAGGTGGCGCAGAAAAATGGTTCCATGAAGACGGCGATGGGCCGCGTCAAGGACTGGTTCATCGGGAACTTCTGACCATGCAACACAAGATCTGGTTGGCACGCGGAAGTCCTCACCCCCGATGGCGGTGCATCGGCCCGCCCTCATGACCCGCATTCACGGCTATCGAACAGAAATCAAAGGCAACTGCATCAAGGAGAATCAAAAATGAGTATCGAAATGATTGAAGAAGAAGGCTTCAACCAGGGCACCCAGATCAAGGTGATCGGTGTTGGTGGTGGCGGCGGCAATGCGGTGGAACACATGATCGCCAGCGAAGTGCAGGGCGTGGAATTCATCTGCGCCAACACCGACGCCCAGGCCCTGATGCGCAGCAGTGCGCACAAGGTGATCCAGCTTGGCAACAGCGGCCTGGGCGCCGGCAGCAAGCCCGAGAAGGGGCGCGACGCCGCCGAAGTGGCCGAGGATGACATCCGTGCCGCCGTCGCAGGTGCCCACATGCTGTTCATCACTGCCGGCATGGGCGGCGGCACCGGCACCGGTGCGGCCCCCGTGATCGCGCGCGTGGCCAAGGAAATGGGCATTCTCACCGTCGGTGTGGTCACCAAGCCCTTTGACTGGGAAGGTGGTCGCCGCATGACCAATGCCGACAGTGGTCTGGCCGAACTGGAAGCCAATGTGGACTCGCTGATTGTCGTGCTCAACGAGAAGCTGCTCGAGGTACTGGGTGATGACGTGACGCAGGACGAGGCCTTTGCCCATGCCAACGACGTGCTGAAGAACGCCGTGGGCGGCATTGCCGAAATCATCAACGTGCCCGGTCATGTGAACGTCGACTTTGAAGATGTGCGCACCGTGATGGGCGAGCCTGGCAAGGCCATGATGGGCACCGCCGTCGCCAGCGGTCCGGACCGGGCCCGCATTGCTGCCGAGCAGGCCGTGGCCTGCCCGCTGCTCGAGGGCATCGACCTCTCCGGCGCGCGCGGTGTGCTGGTGCTGATCACCGCAGCCAAGGGCAGCCTCAAGCTGTCTGAGTCCAAGCTGGCCATGAACACCATCCGTGCCTATGCTTCGCCGGACGCCCACGTGATCTACGGTACCGCCTACGACGACGAGCTCGGCGACGACATCCGTGTCACCGTGGTGGCCACCGGCCTCTCCCGCCAGGGCATGCGCCGCACCGCGCCGCCGCTGCAGGTGCTGCGCACCGGTACCGACAACGTGCCGTTCCAGGTGCCCACGCTCAGCACGCCGATGGGTGGCACCCCGGCGGGTGGTGCTCTGGGCACGGGCGGCATGATGGCGCCCGGCGTGGCCCCCGCCACCGCGGGTGTGCCGCAGCCGGACTACCAGACCATGGCCACGCCCAGCGTCTGGCGCACCAATCGCACCCAGGCTGCGGCCAAGGTCGATGCGTTGTCCTCCGGTGGCATGGACGACTTCGAGATCCCGGCTTTCCTGCGCAAACAAGCCGACTGATCCTGTGGTCTGAGCCAGGCCCTCTTGCCCCTATGGGTGGCAAGGGGGCCAGCCTGTTTTCGGCAGGAAAATGCCGCCAACCGTAAAATCAAACTGTGCTTCAGCAAAGAACTCTCAAATCCCTCACCCGCGCCGTTGGCGTGGGTCTGCATAGCGGCCAGCGGGTCGAGATCACGCTACGCCCGGCACAGCCCGACACCGGTATCGTGTTCCGGCGTGTCGATCTGGCACAGCCGGTCGACATTCCGGTCTCGGCGATGGCGGTGAGTGACACGCGTCTGGCTTCGACGCTGTCCAATGGCGGCGCCAAGGTGCATACGGTGGAGCACCTGATGTCGGCCTGTGCTGGCCTGGGGGTGGACAACCTGTATGTCGACATCACGGCCGAAGAGGTGCCCATTCTCGACGGCTCGGCAGCATCCTTTGTCTTCCTATTGCAAAGTGCCGGCATCGAATTGCAGAACGCGCCACGTCGTTTCATCCGCGTGACCAAGCCGGTGGAAGTGCGCGAAGGCCAGGGTGCGGCTGAAAAATGGGCGCGACTCGACCCCTATCACGGCTACAAGCTCAGTTTCGAGATCGACTTCAGCCACCCGGCGGTGGATTCCACCGGACAGCGTGTCGAGTTCGACATGAGCACCAACTCCTACTCGCGTGACATTGCCCGTGCGCGCACTTTCGGCTTTACGAAGGATGTGGAGATGATGCGTGCCAACGGCCTGGCCTTGGGTGGTGGCTTGGACAACGCCATCGTGATGGACGACTACAAGGTGCTCAACGCCGGCGGGCTGCGCTACGACGACGAGTTCGTCAAGCACAAGATTCTCGACGCCATGGGCGACCTCTATGTCCTGGGCAAGCCGCTGCTGGCCAGCTACAGCGCCTTCCGCTCTGGCCATGCGCTGAACAACAAGCTGTTGCGCGAATTGTTGGTGCGCACCGATGCCTGGGAAACCGTGACCTTCCCCGACGAAAAGCTGGCTCCCAAGGGCTTTGCCCAGCTGGCGCGCGCCTGGTAGGGCAGACACGGAGCAAGCGCGGTGCTGCTGTTTCGCTGGCTCATCCTGTTGCTGCTGATCGGTGCAGCGGTGTCTTTCGCCTTCTTTGTTGGCACAGGCCAGCCACGCTACAAGCGCTGGGGCTTGCTCACACTCAAGTGGACGTTGATTGCCGCCGGCGGGTTTTTTGCCGTCCTGATCCTGGAGCGGATCGCATAAAGGTGCGGCTTTGCAGCCGCGCTGAATACCTTCAACGCGGCAACGTCACCGTCACCACCAGCCCATTCGGTTGGGCGTTCCTCAGATGCAGTTGGCCCTGAAGGCGTTGCACGATGCTGTTGGCAATCGAGAGGCCCAGGCCGACGCCGCCACCATGGCGCTCGCGTGAGTCCGCCATGCGATAGAAGGGGATCACTACCTTGTCCAGCTCGTCGTCAGGGATGCCGGGGCCGTGATCACGGATCTCGATGCAGACATGGTCGGTCAAATCCCTGTAACGGATTTCGGCGCTGCCACCGTAGCGCACAGCGTTATCGACAAGATTGCTGATGCAGCGGCGCAAAGCCGAAGCCTGGGTCCGCAAGGTCGGACAGGGCAGGGGCGGGTCGGCATCGAAGATGCGCACGGGATGGCCGCTCGCCAATTGATCATCGGCGACGCTGTTCAACAGCGAGACCAGATCCAGCGATACAAGAGGTTCCGGATCAGCCACGCCGCGCAGATGATTCAGCGTCGACGAGATCATGGCATTCATCTCGCGGATGTCACGCCAGAAGCCCCGCTGCTGTTCTTCGCTGGACAGGCTCTCGACACGCAGTGCCAGACGTGTCAAAGGCGCTCGAAGGTCATGCGATACCGCGGCCAGAAAGAAGTCGGCCTCACTGAGCGTCCGAGCAACTTCTGCCGAGGGCGGTTGACGCACCTCGCCGATTTCCCGGCATGCCGCATCATTGCCACCCATCCCCGCCAGATATGGGCGCTTGTGCTCAAACTCATGTGTCGACAGGACATGGCGTTGCATGCTGGACAGCAGCCAGCGGGCACCGAGACCGGCTGCCGGTATCAAAATCAGGAACCTCGCCCCCAGGTCGAGCCAGGCACCGGTATGAGAGAAAGAAGCGAGTGTGACAAGTGTGTCGATGACGGCTGGAGCGGGAGGCAGCGAATCCACCCCGGCAGCTGCTCCAGCTTGCGGAGTCCCACCGGGCACGGGGCCCGTCTCGAACATCTCCGGCCACAATTGGAACATCACGATCAGGGCCAGGATGTACCCCGCCAGCAGGGCTGTGAACAAGAGCAGCGTCAGTTGGCCAAACAGGGTGTTTGGCGTCAGCCTTCGAAGCCAGGTGCTTAGCTGCGCCACACCATGCGCCCCTGAACTGACTGGGCATTGAGCATGTAACCAACGCCGCGTACGGTCTTGATCATGTTGAAGCCGCCAGGCGTGCGGACCAGTTTCTGACGCAGCCGTGATACCAGCAGATCGATGCTGCGTTCGCCTGAATCCAGGGTGTGACTGCTTCCTCTTTCCATGAGCTGATCGCGTTTGAGGGCGCGACGCGGCGTTTGCAGAAGAAGACACAGCAGACGAAATTCAGCATTGGACAAGGCCACGACAGCCCCGTCGGGTGCATGCAGGCAGTGGTTTTCCCGATGCAACTCCCAGCCGTCAAAACTGATCATGTCGCTACGTGCATGGTCCGTTGGTCGCCTGAGGCTGGCTGTGGATCGGCGCAGGACCGACTGTATGCGCGCCACCAATTCGCGCCGCTCGAAAGGTTTTCCCATGTAGTCATCGGCACCTGTTTCCAGACCGACGACACGATCATAGGGGTTGGTACGTGCGGTCAACATGATGATCGGCAGGCGCGACTTCTTTCGCATCTCGCGCGCCAGTGCAAGACCATCGGTGCCCGGCAGCATCACATCCAGAATGATGAGATCAATCGCGTGCTGGGACAACTGGTATTGCATGCTGTCGGCATCACCAGCGGCAAACGCTTCATAACCATACGAGACCAGATACTGGGGCAGCATCGTGGTGATCTCTTTGTCGTCGTCAACGATCAAAATTTGTTTTCGCGAGGTCATGACATACGGATTAAACAAGAAACAGTCGAGTGACGATTCCGACTTAAACGTTGAATTGCGCGATTTTCTTCGCTCATTTCAACGCTTACTGACTCATTCACGCCATGCTGGATACATAGGTGATAAATAGCGTTTACATAAAGAAAAAAACACGCTGGATAGGGCCTTGCCTCGCAACACGGGAGATGCTCGATGCATCTCGTGCGGCGCGAAAAAGCAGCGTGCTTCCTGTCAGGTACGGCGCATGGCTTCTTGGAACATCGGCAGATTCCGGCATCAGTTGACTGCGGCGCGCACTTGCGCAGGGCGTCCCAGCAGCTTGGTCTTGAGTGCCGGATCGGCCGGCTTGTCACCCAGCCAGATATTCAGCAATGCGTTGTAGAAGGCGATGTCGCGCATCGGCTCGGTCAGCGGCTTCTTGTTGAGTTCAATCACCGTGCCGGTGCCCGGTACCCAGTCCATGGTCAAGGTGTCGCCCTTGCGCAGGCCTTGGGGCTGACTGGCAATGGCCTTGCCCAGCAACAGAACATGTCCGATCGATTTGGCCTGCATGCTGCTAGCTTCGTTGGAGATGAAACTCAGAATGGCTTCGTTGAAGTCTTCGCCGCTCACGTCACGCAGCATGGTGATGACGAGGCGGCGGGGGCCGTCCGTGGCCAGTACGTCCTGGACGGTCGCCTTGCGATCCAGCAGGTACAGCCCCATGGCGTACACCTTGAAGATCAGCCGGAAGCTGATGCCGGCGCCGTTGAGTTTGAGGTTCTTGCCGGCGACCAGGACCGATTCGTCCAGCGCGACACCTTCCATGTTGACTGAGGCCATGGCCGGGGCCCAGGCAAGCGCGCAGGCAGCAGCAGCCAGGCTGGTCCGAAAGCGTGAAATCATGATTTTCTCCTTGCGCGGCTCCGCGATATCACAGGGGAACCGCATGAAAAATGCTGAGGGTCGATGCACAGTGCGGTCCGTTTTCCCCGTTACCAGACGGCGAGGTTGTTGGTCAGAACGCGTTGCAGCCAGTTGCGTGTGGTGCTGTCCGCCACGTCGCCCTGACTGACGACCTCGAGACGTGCATTGACCACATCGCTCGAGATGATGACGTTGCCTTCCTTGATGTCCTTGGGGTCCACGACGCCCGAAAAGCGCATGGTGCTGACGCTGCCGCTGAGTGCAATGCTGCGTTCGCCGGCGACGACCAGATTACCGTTGGACAGCACATTGATCACCGAGGCAGCCAGCTGGCCTGTGAAGCTGCTGTCGTTCTTGGTGGTCCCATCGCCCTTGAAGGCAGTGCTGCCCGAGCCCGAGATGTTCTGATTCATCAACCCGCTCAGGAGGTTGGCCGGGTCGGCATTGCCAGGCCCTTTGGAGCTGAACGAGCTCGCGCGGTTCATGTCGTTCTTGACCGTATTGCTCGCGCGAAGATTTTCGGAGATGTCGACCTTCAGCGTGTCGCCGATGTGGCGTGGTTTTTGCCGGCCCGAGTAGAGCGATGCCATGCCCGGCTGAAACAGCGAACCGGTATTCACACGCTCCACAGCGGCCGGACGGGAGACCGGCGGTGCCGTCAACGGGCCCTGGACAATCGTACGGGGCGTGTTGGCACAACCGGTCGCCAGGCAGGCGCACAAGACCGTACAAACCAGCGTGCTGTACATGCCACCGTTGCCGGGCGTGCATGCGCGAGGTACTGAAAGTTGCTTCATGTCTTCTCCTTCTGGGAGGTGGGGGTGGACGCAGGCTTGTTCTCGATGCCGGTGATCAGGGCGGACACCACAGGGGTCAGCTTGTCTTGCGTGCTGGCCCATTTGCTTGTGCCGAGCACGGGGTCCAGTTCATAGTGGCTGCTTGACAGAACCCGTCCCCGGGCTGTTTGCAGCGTCAGTGCGGCTTTGCTTACATACGGTTTGTAGCGGTCGCTGAGCGGGTACTGTCCCCAGTCGATGAAAGCGCTGTACCTCAACCAGACATTGCATTTCTCGGTCGCAGCAATGCCCTCGTACACCCGGCTTTCGATCTGGTGCTGGCGCAGCGCGATCTGCAGGGCCGGCACGATGTCCGCCACCTGCGCTTGAGGGTTGAACTCAATGCACAACTCCTTGAGCGGTTCATGGGCGTGGTACACCGTGTTGCTGGACTCGCCAGGGGCGGTTGCCACGGCCATGCTGGCCAGACTGCCTGTTGCCTTGGCCAATTCCCAGAGTGGCGCCGGGCTGATGATCGAGCAGCCTGACAGCGACAGCCCGGCCATGACCAGGGCGAGGACTTGCAGTTGAAGCGCTTGGCGGTGCATGACCGGTGACTTGCGTGGTGAGTGGCGGCACAACATGTCAGCCGACCCTGTTCAGGACAGCGTGCCGGCGGTAACACCCAACGACACGAAGTCGGCCACATTGCCGGCGGCGGTGCTGATGCCGTCGACGACAGAGGATGCCGCATCGCTGACGGCGGTGGCGGCATCCGACAGCCCGTCTTCAATGCTGTCGACAACGTCTTCCGCCGCATGGCTCACGCTTTGGCCGACCTCGCCGAGGGTGTCCAGGCCGTCGCTGGCCATGGCGGCGACGTCTGTGTACAGCTGGGTGAAACCGTTTGTGACGCTGTCGATGGCCGATTCGACGGCGTCTCCGGTATCGCTGAGTGCCGTGCCGACGGCGTCATAACCGGCATCGGCCATGTCGCCCAGTTTTTCCAGGCTTTCCGCACTGAACGAGCAAATGGCGCTGACCGAGTCTGCCGCGGCGTTGGCCACACCGATCACGGAGGCAACGGCCGGGCCGTACAGGTTGGCGTTGATCGTGTAGTCGTCCTGGCAAGCCTTTGTTGAGGTCAAAGGTTGCACATAGGAAGAAATCGAATTGATGCTGCTCACAATAATCTCCCGAAGGTTGGTTGAGGGGGTGAATGAATGGTAGGTTTGCCATTCCATGTCGCTCTCTCCATTAACCGGAAGAAAATTCGTCACTCCTCGGGGCTCTGACAAACCAGGTTTTCACTGGAGAAACCACGCCTCCACATTGAAATAAATGTTTACCGAAGACATATCAACATGACATGGTGCAGCGCTTGTCGATACGAAGTTGATACAGAACCATGCCCAGGTGATTGGGGCTTTCGCGGGTCGTCGAACTGCAAGCGTTGAGGCCGTTTGCAGGCAAGAATGGGCTGCTCACCCAAAGACATGCAACTCTTCAGTCTGAGGAGCGGTTGTCAATGCCAGCTAGGCTGGCGGGCGGTCGATGAAGTTATGTAAAAGATGAGGCAGCACCGTGGGCGCGTTGTTGTGCCCGTGTGAAAACCAGCACAATCAGCGCCATGAGCTCCGCAAACCCATTGAGCCGCGCCATGCTCGCCATCTGGCAGATCGTCAGGACCGACCTGGCGTTGTTCCGTCGCTCTTCGCGCCTGTGGTTGGCCGTGCTGGCCATTGCGCTGGTGCCGGCAGCCTATGCGCTGATTTACCTTTCCAGCGTCTGGGATCCGAATGCCAAGACCAGTGATCTGCCGGTAGGCATCGTCAACCTGGACGAGGGCTTCGATTACCGTGGCCGCAACATGAATGTGGGTGCGGAGCTGACAAGCGAGTTGATCAAGTCCGCCACCTTCGGTTTTCGCAAGCTGGATGCTGCCGATGCCGCGCGCCAGGCGGTCAAGCACGGCAGCCTGGCGTTTGCCATCATCATCCCGCGCGATTTCAGCGCCAGCGCGGTACCCGGCGAGTATGCCGGGGCCGGCACCGTGACGGTGGTGCTGTCCGAAGGCAACAACTACGCGGCGGCGGGTTTTGCGCGCCGCTTTGCGGTCGACCTGGGGCATCAGGTCAATGAAGCGTTGAACGAGAAGCGCTGGGAGCAGGTGCTGCTGTCGGCGGATGGTTCCGGCAAAAGCCTGGACATGCTGAAGGCCGGCATGGCGGAGTTGCGCACCGGCGTCTTGACCTACAACGACGGGCTGACCCGCTACAGCGGCACGGTAGTGCAGTTGGCGAATGGCTTCAAGCAGGTTGGCGCCGGCATCCGCACCATGGAGTCCAAGTTGCCGCCTGAGGCCGAGCTCAAGGCCTTCAAGGCGGGTACCCAGCGTCTGAACCTGCGCCAGCGTGAGCTGGGCACAGGGCTGGAGCAATTGCAGGCCGGCGCACTCAAGCTGACCGAAGGCGCCGTTCAGATGCAGCAGGAAACCGCGGGCATTCCCTTCGTGGGCGACAAAATTTCAGCCAGCGCCGGGGAACTGGCCGCAGGCGGTCAACAGTTGAACGACGGGCTGATGAAGGCGCTGGATGCGAATGCACGCCTGACGCGTGGTGCTGCCAGGGTGGAAGAGGGGGCGGACAAACTGGTCGATGGCGCCAGTGCCCTGGGTGAGGGGCTGCGCACGCTGGCCGAGAAACTGCCGGAAGATGCGCGGCTGGATGCTTTTGCCAAGGGCAGTGGCGACTTGCTGCGCGGCGCCACCAAGCTGCGGACCGGGATCGAGCTGGTGGCCTCGGCGCTGCCGACATCAGTCAGCAAGCTGGACGGCAGTGCGAGCGGGCTGGCGGATTCCGTCAAGCCCGCGCTGGAAGTGATGGCGCCAGTGGCCAACAATGGCAGCGCTTTTGCGCCCAACATGATCGCCATGGCCTTGTGGCTGGGGGCGGTGATGGCGGTGTACCTGTTCAATGTGCGCGTGCTGGCGGTGGAGCACGCAGGGGCGCCTGCACTGGTCAAAACACTCGGCAAGTTTGTCGCACCTGCCCTGGTGGTGCTGGTGCAGACGGGCCTGACCTTGCTGATGCTGGTGTTCGGCCTGGGCATCACGGTGCCGGACTATGCCAGCCTCATCTTGGTCATGCTGGCGGCCGGCCAGGCCTTTCTGGCCATCGTCTACCTGTTGCTGCGAGCCCTGGGTGAGGCGGGCAAGCTGCTGGTCGTCCTGCTGCTCACGTTGCAGCTGGCGGCCGGCGGCGGCGTGATGCCGATTGAACTCACGGCCGATTTCTTCCAGGCCGTGCACGCCTGGCTGCCCTTCACGTGGGTCGTCAAGGCACTGCGTGCCAGCCTGTTCGGGGCCTTTGACCACGGCTGGCTATCGGCTTGGCTGGAGTTGATGCTGATCGGTGCGCTGGCGCTGCTGCTGGCCAGTCTGGTGCGGCACTGGCAGACCGTACCGGCAGCGGATTACAAACCCGGCATCGAGATCTGAGGCGGCTGGTGCTCAGCGGCTGCGCCCGGCGCGGTACATGCCGCTGGTCTTGCGCGTCAGCGGCGTGGCTTTGGCGATCTGCGCCTGAGCCTGCCCCACGTGGGCATGGGTGATGGCCAGACCCAGCGCGTCGGCCGCGTCCGGCCCCGGCAGGCCGGGCAATTTGAGCAGGCGCTTCACCATCTCCTGCACCTGGGCTTTTTGTGCGCGGCCGTGGCCGACCACGGCCTGCTTCATCTGCAGCGCGGTGTACTCGGCTACCGGCAGGTCGCGCGTCACCAGCGCCGTGACGCAGGCGCCGCGTGCCTGGCCCAGCAGCAGGGTGGACTGCGGGTTGACGTTGACAAACACGATTTCCACGGCAGCCGCCTCGGGCTGGTAACGCGCGATCACCTCATGGATACCATCGAACAGCACCTTCAGGCGCGCCGGCAGCTCGCCTTGTGCCAGGTGCAGGGTGCTGATGGTGCCGCTGGCCACATAACTCAGCTGGTGGCCGGTCACGTCGATGACGCCGAAACCGGTGGTGCGCAGGCCGGGGTCGATGCCGAGGATCCTCATGGCAGCTCTGCGTTCCACAGCCGTGCGGCGATCACCGCCGAGCGCTCGGCCAGGTAGCTGGAGTTGGGCAGCTTCTCGAAGTATTTGGGCCGCGGCAGCATCACGGCCAGCCGTGCCGCCTCCAGCGGTGTGAGCCGGGCGGCTGGCTTGCGGAAGTAGTGCTGCGCGGCAGCTTCGGCACCGAACACGCCTTCGCCCCATTCGACGTGGTTGAGGTAGATCTCCAGGATGCGCCGTTTGCTCAGCAGTTGTTCCAGCAGGAAGGTCAGCACAAACTCCTGGCCCTTGCGCACGAAGCTGCGCTCGCCGGAGAGGAACAGGTTCTTGGCCAACTGCTGCGTGATGGTGGAGCCGCCGACGATCTTGGGCGGCTTCACCACCTTGGCACCATTGGCGGCTTTTTTCGCAGCCTGCGCTTCGGCCTTGGCGTTCTTCTGCCAGGCTTTTTCCAGCGCGTCCCAGTCCACGCCATCGTGGTAGGTGAAGCCGTCGTCCTCCGAGGCGATCACCGCACGTTTGAGGTGGTCGGAGATGTCGGCATAGTCCACCCACTGCTGGCGCCAGCGCAGCTGGTCCTTCTCGTTCAGGAGGCGCCAGGCCTCGGAGCGCTCAAAGGCGGTGGACTGCGGATTGACGACCACCATCAAGGCGATGCGCGCCACGAAGAACAGCTGCAGCGCCAGCAGCGCAGCCGCGAGCAGGAAAGTCCAGCGCAGCAAGCCTTTCATCGCTGTGACACCGGTGCGCTGATGCGGGTTTCCAGGGTCTGGTCGCGCGTGAAACGGAAGCGCGACACCACCACGATCTGCTCGGCCTGACGGCGCATCGCCTGGCTGAACGCGCCGAAGGGGCCGGCGCTCTTGGCAATCGCTTGGGCACGGCGGTCGAGCGTACGGTTGCCTGAGCTTTCCACCACCTCGGTGGCGAGCACACGGCCGTCGTGGTTGACGGTGACCATCATGGTCAACTCACCATAGAGTTTTTTGCCGCCGGCCTCGGGAAAGTTTTCCGTGCCGCGGTCCTCGATGCTGCGGCGCAGCTGGTCGTAGTAAATGGCGTAGACCTCTTCCCGCGTGGCCGGGCTGATGTAGCGCTTCTTGGGTCGGGCATTTTCCTGGTTGATGCGGCGTTCGATCTCGGCCAGCAGCTTGATCAGCTGGCGGCGCTTTTCCTCGCGGGCAGCCAGCTCGGAGGCATCGCTGGGTTGCGTCGGATCGGTCTTGGGCAGGGCCGCGATCTGCTGCTTGATCTGTGCCAGCAACAGGGTCTGCTGGACCTGCATGGCCTGCAGTTTCCTTTGCGTTTCCTCTTCGACGGCATCCCCGCTGTCGCTCAGCAAGGCGGAGGGCAACGGGCTGGTGGCCCGGCCCTGCTGCGCCTCGCCGCCGCCGGCCATGGTGGCCTGGGCAATGGCGCGGGCTTTGTCGGGGCGTTCGTTGGTGCGGGCGTTGACCAGCACCACTTCCAGCAGTGTGTCTTCAAACACGCGGTTGAAGGCTTCGGGGTCGACGATGCGCACCGTCAGCAAGACGGCATGGACGGCCACCGAGATGCCGAGGGCCAGCTGCAAGGGACTGAGGGCGCGCAGGTTCACGAGGCAGGATTATCGCCCGCGGGGGCTTCAGCTTCGTTGACGTCGACGGCGATCTCGATCGGGCCGGCGGCCAGGTGTTCGGCCTCCTCTTCCTCGGCTTCCTCCTCGGCCACGGCTTCGGGCGCGGTGTCCAGCCGCTCGATCACCGTGCCTTTGACATCCAGCGCCACCTCGTCGATCTCGCCCAGCTTCACGCGCACCTTGGCGCCGCGCGGCAGGTCCTGTGCGCCGAGCACCGGCAGCACCAGCGGCAGCTCGTCGGCGCGCGCCATGTTGTCCTTGAACACGATGGCCACCAGCTCGGTGATGTTGTTCTGTTGCACGTATTTCAGCGTCCAGAAGCGCTCAATGGCACCCTGGTAGCCGTTGTAGGCGCTGTAGGCGGCGTCGAAGCCGGAAACGATGGCGAACAGCTCGGCATCCTTCGGCTTGAAGGGCGCGGCCAGCGCCGCCGTCTTGCCATGGCGCGCGCAGGCGATGATCTGCCACTGGTTCACCAGGTCGGTGTAACGACGCAACGGCGAGGTGCTCCAGGCGTAGGCCTTGACGCCGATGCCGGCGTGCGGCAGCGCCTTGGTGCCCATGCGCACCTTGACGCCCGGCGCCAGGCTGGCCTGGCTGCGGTAGATGCCGGGCACGCCGTGCTCGGCCAGCCACTGGCCCCAGGTGCTGTTGGCCAGGATCATGGCCTCGGCCACCATCAGGTCGAGCGGGGCGCCGCGCTGACGCGTGCCGATCACGACCTGTTCGTGGCCGCTGGGTTCGGCATCGCCGTTGCCGACCAGTTTGAAGGTGTAGTCCGGGCGGTTGAAGGTCTCGGGTTTGCCGCGCACCATCTCGCGCTGCGCTTTCAGGTGCAGGGCCAAGCGGTATAAAAATGATAGCTGTTCGCGCAGATGTGACAAGGGCTGCGTGCCGTTTTGATGCTCAAACCCGGGGTTTTGCAGCCACTCGGCCGTGACCACCGCGTCGAGCTGGTCGTGGCGCAGGTTGTGCGCGATCGGCACGCGTTCCAGCCGCGTCTCATGGCCGCGAATCTCCAGCGTCGTCTCGTCCAGCGCCACATAGAGCGACACCGCCGGGCAGTCACGCCCTTCCTGCAAGGTGTAGCGTTGCACCACCTCGTCAGGCAGCATGGTGAGCTTGTAGCCCGGCATGTAGACGGTGGACAGGCGCGCGCGGCCCACGTTGTCAACCGCGCTGTCGCGTTGCACCGCCAGGCCCGGCGCGGCGATGTGGATGCCGACTGTCACCGTACCTTCGCCCAGACCTTGCACCGACAGCGCGTCGTCGATCTCGGTGGTGGCCGAATCATCGATGGAAAAAGCCTGCACGGTGGCCAGCGGGAGTTCGTCCCGGATCTCGGGGGCTTCAAGGGCAGGAAAGCCGTAGCCCTTGGGAAAGTTCTCGAACAGGAAGCGCCGCCAGTGGAACTGGTAGGGCGAGTCGATGGCGCCGGCCTTCTGCAGCAGGTCCAGCGGTGCGGTGTGGGTGGCACGCGAGGCCTCGACCACGGCCTTGTACTCGGGTGCGTTCTTGTCCGGCTTGAACAGGATCTTGTAGAGCTGCTCGCGGATCGGTTGCGGGCACTCGCCGCGGCCCAGGGCGGCGGCCCAGTCCTCGATCTGCAGCTGCAGCACGCGTTTCTTTTCGATCGCCGCCAGCGCCTGCTGGATGATTTCGGCCGGCGCCTTCTTGAAGCGCCCCTTGCCGGCGCGGCGGAAATAGTGCGGTGCTTCCTGCAGGCGCAACAGTGCGGCGGCTTGCTGCGGCAGCGTGGGCGGATCCTGGAAGTAGACGCTGGCGAGATCGGCAAAGCCGAAGTCATCTTCCGGTGCGAATTCCCAGGCCAGCTCCAGCTCGATGCCTTGGCTCAGCGTCTGGGCCGCACTCAGCAACTCGGCCGGGCTGGGCTTGTCGAACTTGAGCAGCACGTTGGCGGCTTTCACCTTGACGCGCTTGCCGGATTCCAGTTCTACCTGGATCGAGGCCTCGGCCTCGGACAGGATCCTGCCGGCGAGGAATTTGCCGGCTTCATCAAACAATGCAAACATGGGCCCGATTGTCCCAGTAAATCAGCGCTTCCCGTTGGCCGGGGCTTTCGAGCCGGGAGAAGGATTCGAATTTTTCAGAATGTTGCAGTGGGGCTCAGGTCGCCAGATCGAGGAAGGCCAGCACCTCGTCCAGGTAATCGGCGAACTCGCTGATGGCATGGTCGCTGCCTTCCAGCAGCCGGAGGTGCGTGCCAGGGTAGCGGCCCGTCATCTCGCGCCAGTCCAGCACCTCGTCGCCTTTGGCAATCAAGGCAAAGTAACGCTCGGGATAGGTGATGGCCTGGACGCTGAGGGCGCGCAACTCATCCACGAACTCGGGACGAAAGAAAAAGCGCTCCTGCGGGTCATGCCAGCTGGTCTGCTCGCCAATGTATTTGGCCAGATCGCGTGCCGGGTCAACAGCCGGGTTGAGCAGGGCAGCGCGGCAGCCGGTTTGCTCCGCCACCCAGGTGGCGTAGAAGCCGCCGAGCGACGAGCCCACGACCGCCATACGCTTGCGCGGCCAGCCGGCGATGCCCTGCGTGACCAAGGCCATGGCCTCGCGTGGCGAAGGCGGCAGCTGCGGACACCACAACGTCACCTGGGGGTACTGCGCCTCGATGCGCTGGCGTACCAGTTGGGCCTTGGTGGAGCGGGGCGAGGAGCGGAAACCGTGCAGATAAAGCAGATGGGTGGTGGGCATGTGCTGGATAATCGCACACCATGGCGGTTGTATTTGAAAGACCTTCTCTGCTCAAGCGGGCAATGCCCTGGTTCAGTGGCTTTGACGGCCCGCTGGCCTTTGCCGTTTTCCTGCTGGTCTGTGCGGGCATGTTGACCATGTTCTCCTCCGGCTACGACCATGGCACGCGCTTCCTGGACCATGGGCGCAACATGCTGATTGCCGGCTTCATCATGTTCGTGGTGGCGCAGATTCCGCCGCAGCGGCTGATGACGCTGGCGGTGCCGCTGTACGTGCTGGGGGTGACCCTGCTGATTGCGGTGGCGGTGTTCGGCATCACCAAGAAAGGTGCCAGGCGCTGGATCAATGTCGGCATCGTCATTCAGCCCAGCGAAATTCTCAAGATCGCCATGCCGCTGATGCTGGCGTGGTGGTTCCAGAAACGCGAAGGCCAGTTGCGCCCGCTCGACTTCCTGGTGGCCGGCCTGTTGCTGGCCGTGCCGGTGGGACTCATCATGAAGCAGCCCGACCTGGGAACGGCCCTGCTGGTGCTGGCCGCGGGCCTGTCGGTGATCTTCTTTGCCGGACTGAGCTGGAAGCTCATCATTCCGCCGGTCCTGCTGGGGGTGGTCGGTCTGCTGCTGGTGGTGATCTTCGAGCCACAGTTGTGCGCGCAGGGCGTGCGCTGGCCGGTGCTGCACGACTACCAGCAACAGCGCATCTGCACCTTGCTGGATCCGACACGCGATCCCCTGGGCAAGGGTTTCCACATCATCCAGGGCATGATCGCCATCGGTTCCGGGGGGATCTTCGGCAAAGGCTTCATGCAGGGCACGCAGACCCATCTGGAATTCATTCCCGAGCGCACCACCGATTTCATCTTCGCCGCCTTCTCCGAGGAGTTCGGCCTGTTTGGCAACCTGTTGCTGATCAGCAGTTTCATTTTCCTCGTCCTGCGCGGCCTGGCGATTGCACTGGAAGCCCCCACGCTGTTTGCCCGTTTGCTGGCCGGCAGCGTGACCATGATCTTTTTCACCTATGCCTTCGTCAACATGGGCATGGTCAGCGGCATCCTGCCGGTGGTCGGGGTGCCGCTGCCTTTCATCAGCTATGGCGGGACGGCCATGGTGACGCTGGGCATGGGCCTGGGCATCCTGATGTCGATCGCCCGATCCAAACGTCTGGTGCAGACCTGACGTCAGGCGCCATGAGCGGAAGCCCCACACAGGGGGCGGAGATCGCACCGGCCTAAAATGAGGCCATGATTTCCCGCGAACCCACCCTGGAGCGCCTGGCCATTGCCAGGGATCTGCTGCTCACGCCCTTCGGGCTCGACGAGTCCCACCTGACACGTGCGCTGGCCGAAATCCGCGCCCACCGGGTGGACGATGCCGACCTGTATTTCCAGTACACGCGCAGTGAGGGCTGGAGCCTGGAGGAGGGCATCGTCAAGACCGGCTCGTTCTCCATCGACCAGGGTGTCGGTGTGCGCGCTGTCAGTGGCGAGAAGACCGCCTTTGCCTATTCAGATGACATTTCCGAGGCCTCGCTGCTCGATGCCGCGCATACCGTGCGCACCATTTCTGCCGCCGCCAAATCCGCGCGTGTGAAGGCGGGAACACCCAAGATTGCTTCGGCACGCTCGCTCTACCCTGGCATGGATCCGATCGCCACGCTCGACAGCACGGCCAAGGTCAAGCTGCTTGAAGCCGTGGAGCAGCTGGCGCGCGCCAAGGATCCGCGTGTGGTGCAGGTCATGGCGGGGTTGGCGGGCGAATACGACGTGGTACTGGTGGCGCGCGCCGACGGCACGCTGGCGGCTGACGTGCGGCCGCTGGTGCGCCTGAGTGTGACGGTGATCGCCGAACAGGCTGGCCGGCGTGAGATGGGGTCTTCGGGCGGTGGTGGTCGTTTCGGCCTGGCCTATTTCGACCCGGCCCGCATTCGCCAGTACGTCGACGAGGCCGTGGCCGCCGCGTTGACCAATCTCGAATCCCGCCCGGCGCCGGCCGGCGAGATGACCGTGGTGCTCGGCCCCGGCTGGCCCGGCGTGCTCTTGCACGAGGCCATTGGCCATGGACTGGAAGGCGACTTCAACCGCAAGGGCTCCAGCGCCTTCTCCGGCCGCATCGGCCAGCGCGTGGCGGCCAAGGGTGTGACGGTGCTGGACGACGGCACCATCGCCGACCGGCGCGGCTCGCTCAACGTGGACGACGAAGGCAATGCCAGCCAGCGCAATGTGCTGATCGAGGACGGCATCCTCAAGGGCTACATGCAGGACGCCATGAACGCACGCCTGATGAAGGTACGGCCCACCGGCAACGGCCGGCGCGAGAGCTATGCCCACATCCCGATGCCGCGCATGACCAACACCTACATGCTCGGCGGCGACAAGTCGCCGGATGAAATCGTGGCCAGCATCAAGAAGGGGCTGTACGCCACCAACTTCGGCGGTGGTCAGGTCGATATCACTTCCGGCAAGTTCGTGTTCTCGGCCAGCGAGGCCTACTGGGTGGAAAACGGCAAGATCCTTTATCCGGTCAAGGGCGCCACCATCGTGGGCAACGGGCCGGACGCGCTGACGCGCGTGACCATGATCGGCAACGACATGGAACTCGACAGCGGTGTTGGCACCTGCGGCAAGGAAGGCCAGAGCGTGCCGGTGGGCGTGGGCCAGCCGACCTTGCGCATCGATGGTTTGACCGTTGGAGGAACGGCCTGATTTGCTGGTGTGCTATATTGATGCCCATGGTTTCGACCCGTTCCTACTTTTTTGGCTACTTTTGGTTCTCAAGCGCCGTCGGCGGAAGAGAGTTCTGAACGTACCCACAAGAAACGTACCGAATTCCACCAAACCGCCGGCCAGTCCGGCGGTTTTTTTTTACCTGCTCACACATCCAATCCGAATACAAGGAGCGACACGATGACTGCCAAAGCACAACCCTCTAGCACCGATGCTTGGTATACGCACCCTGGTGACAAGACCAGCCGTACCGACGACCAACGTATCAAGGACATCACCGTGTTGCCCCCGCCCGAACATTTGATCCGTTTTTTCCCCATTGAGGGAACGCCTGTGGAGACCCTGATCTCCCACACTCGCCACACCATCCACAACATCATGGCCGGCAAGGATGATCGCCTGCTGGTCATCATCGGCCCGTGCTCCATCCATGACCCGGCCGCAGCACTTGAGTACGCCCGACGCCTGAAGGCACAGCGCGAGAAGTACAAGGACACGCTGGAGATCGTGATGCGCGTCTACTTCGAGAAGCCGCGCACCACGGTCGGCTGGAAGGGGCTGATCAACGACCCTTACCTGGACGAGAGCTTCCGCATCGACGAGGGTCTGCGCATCGCGCGCCAGCTGCTGATCGAGATCAATCGCCTGGGCCTGCCGGCCGGCAGCGAGTTCCTCGACGTGATCTCGCCGCAATACATTGGCGACCTGATCTCCTGGGGGGCCATCGGTGCGCGTACGACCGAAAGCCAGGTGCATCGTGAGCTGGCGTCCGGTCTGTCCGCCCCCATCGGTTTCAAGAACGGCACGGACGGCAACATCCGGATTGCCACCGATGCCATCCAGGCGGCGGCGCGCGGCCACCATTTCCTGTCGGTGCACAAGAACGGCAAGGTCGCCATCGTGCAGACCAACGGCAACAAGGATTGTCACGTCATCCTGCGTGGCGGCAAGGCGCCGAACTACGACGCCGCCAGCGTGGCAGCGGCCTGCAAGGAGCTGGAGGCCTCCAAGCTGCCCGCCACCCTGATGGTGGATTGCAGCCATGCCAACAGCAGCAAGCAACATGAAAAGCAGCTCGATGTGGCACGCGACATTGCCACCCAGATGGCGGGGGGCTCGCGTCATATTTTCGGCGTGATGGTTGAAAGCCACCTGCATGCCGGTGCGCAGAAGTTCACACCGGGCAAGGACGACGCCGGCAACCTGGAGTACGGCAAGAGCATCACCGATGCCTGCCTGGGATGGGACGATTCGCTGGAAGTGCTGGAAGTCCTGTCCGGCGCGGTCAAGGCGCGCCGGGAACGTTAAGGCGCGCCGGCCTTGTCGATCATGGCCCTGGCCCAGCTCTGGGCTTCGGCCATGGTTTCAAAGGCCTGAAACGGGCGGCCGACATCGGCGAAAATTTTGGCGAAATGGGGGGCCATGAATTGGCCTCCTTCGACTTCCGGGCCGATGACATAGGCCGTGGCCACTGGGGTGAACTGCGGCGGTGCCTGGCGGATCAGTTCGGCGTAGCGCTGCAGGCCGTCAGGGGTGGCCAGGGCACTTTTGCGCACGGTGCAGATGCTGACCCAAGGGCCGCTCGGTTGCAGCGCCTGCAGGAAATTCGACTGCGCCACCGCCAGGCAGTCTGCCAGTTCCTTGTTGAAAGGTCCGGTGGACTCGTAGTGCAGCAGGTCGCCGTCCATCCACATGTCCACCTGACCGTGCGGGGCGAACGGCGTGACCTTCACCTGGGTGGTGCTGCTTTTCGGCGGTGTGTCGGAAGCCATGGCTGTTCCTGGATGCAAACAGAAATCTAACCCGATGCCATCTTATCGGCATCTTCGCCCGCTCCCCATATTAGGGCAAGCGAGCATGGCCGTCAGCACTCAGGGGCTCGCGGGTTGCAGCGCCTGCAGCAGCTTGAGGTGAATGCCGCCAAAGCCGCCATTGCTCATGCACAGGATGTGATCGCCCGCTTGCGCGCTGGCGACCACCTGGTGCACCAGTTCATCGATCGAATCCGCCACCTGCGCGCGTGCCCCCATGGGAGCCAGGGCTTCGCGAGCATCCCAACCCAGGCCGCCGGCATGGCAGAAGGCGAGATCGGCATCTTCCAGGCTCCAGGGTAGCTGCGCTTTCATGGTGCCCAGCTTCATGGTGTTGGAGCGCGGTTCGAACACCGCCAGGATGCGGCTGTCCGCCCCGACTTTGCGGCGCAGGCCGTCGAGCGTGGTGCGGATGGCGGTCGGATGGTGGGCGAAGTCGTCGTAGACCGTGATGCCATGGACGCTACCGCGTACCTCCATACGACGCTTGACGTTCTGAAAATCGCCCAGCGCACGTGCGGCCATCGCTGGCGCCACGCCGACATGTTCGGCTGCGGCGATGGCGGCCAACGCATTGAGTTGATTGTGTATGCCGGTGAGCGCCCACTCGACCTTGGCAACCGGTTGGCCTTGGTTCAGCACGTCAAAGCAGTGTGGTTCGCCATGGGCCGAGAAGTCGCTCACGGCGGCGCCGAAACTGCGCACCTCGCTCCAGCAGCCGGCGTGCAGCACGCGCACTAGGCTTTCCTCCAAGCCATTGACCACGACACGGCCCGAGCCGGGCACGGTACGCACCAGATGGTGGAACTGGCGCTCGATGGCGGCCAGGTCGTCGAAGATGTCGGCGTGGTCGAACTCGAGGTTGTTGAGGACGGCCGTGCGTGGCCGGTAGTGCACAAACTTGCTGCGCTTGTCGAAAAAGGCAGTGTCGTATTCGTCGGCTTCGATGACGAAGAGCGGGCGCTGGTCGGTCGGTGTTCTGGCATTGGGGCGAACGGGTGCGCCAAGGCGGGCCGAAACACCAAAGTTCATGGGAACGCCGCCAACCAGAAATCCCGGTTGCAGGCCGGCTGCGTCCAGAATCCAGGTCAGCATCGAGGTGGTGGTGGTCTTGCCGTGGGTGCCGGCCACCGCCAGCACATGGCGACCCTGCAGCACATGCTCGGCCAGCCACTGCGGGCCGCTGGTGTAGGGCAGGCCGGCTTCCATGATGGCCTCCATCAGGGGGAATTTGGGGCTGCCGTCAGCCTGGCGTGCGCGGCTGACCACGTTGCCGATCACGAACATGTCGGGTCGCAACGCCAGTTGCTCGGTGCCGAACCCCTCAATCAGCTCGATACCGAGGGCGCGCAGCTGGTCGCTCATCGGTGGGTAGACACCGGCATCGCAGCCGGTGACCTTGTGGCCCGCCTCGCGGGCAAGGGCGGCCAGTCCCCCCATGAAGGTGCCGCAGATACCGAGAATGTGAATATGCATCGCCCGATTCTAGGGGGTGGCTGCCGGTGCCCTTGCGGTCGTCCGGAGATCCCGCGCAGGTGCACAATACCCTTGGCATGAGCAAACAGGAAATTGCCGCTGCAGCGGCACAGATGGTGGTGGAAGAAGGGTTGGAGTACGGGCCGGCCAAGCGCCGCGCTGTGCGCCAGCTCGGCCTGCCACAGCGTACGCCACTACCTGGCAATGACGAGGTGGAGGATGCGGTGCGTGACTATATTGCCGTGTTCTGTGCCGACACCCAGCCGGCTGAATTGCTGGCGCTGCGCCGACTGGCCCTGCAGTGGATGGAGCGGCTGGCCGTGTTCCGACCGCATTTGAGTGGTGCAGTCTGGCATGGCACAGCGACCCGTTTGTCAGATATTTATCTGCAGTTGTTTTGCGATGATGAAAAATCAGCGGAAATTGCCCTGATTGACATGGGGCAGCCTTACGAGCCGCGTAGGGTGACCGGCTTCCATCACGAGCCGGTGGAGGCGCTAAGCCTTCATGCCCACTGTCCGGAACTGGGGGAGTCCGTCGGGGTCCATTTGATGATTCACGACCTTGATGACTTGCGCGGTGCATTGGTGCGGGACGCCAAAGACAGATCACCGCGTGGTAATTTGGATGCTGTTCGTCGGTTGTTGGCAGATTTTTAATTAATTTAAGGAAATTTGTGAATTTTGGAAATAACCCGAGTCTTGCCAAGAGACGTTGGCTGTATGCCGCTGTGGCGGCGGTTGCCGGCTTGGGTGGTGCCGGCTTGGCTTGGTGGAAGTTCTCACCCAAACCGGTGGATGAGGAGGCCATGGCCGCGTTGTGGCAGCTGTCCTTCGACACCCCGGCGGATGGGCCGTTGACACTGCAGCGTCTGCGGGGGCGACCTTTGCTGATCAATTTTTGGGCAACCTGGTGTCCGCCATGTATCGAGGAATTGCCTTTACTGGATGTCTTCTACAAAGAAAATGCGGCTAAAGGTTGGCAAGTTCTTGGTTTGGCGGTAGATAAAATGCTCCCTGTGCGTGATTTCCTGGCCAAGCACCCCCTGTCTTTTCCGGTTGCCTTGGCGGGCATGGAAGGCGTTGGTCTCAGCAAATCGTTGGGAAATCTGAGCGGAGGGCTCCCCTTTACCGTCGTGTTGGGGGCTGACGGGGTGGTTCGCGATCGTAAAATCGGCAAAGTCTCATCGGCCGATTTGGCGAGCTGGCGTGAGTTACAGTAGGGCCTGTAGCGCATCCTTTATGATGACGGGCGGCAAGTGTCCGCCCTTTTGCTTTTTTGGAATTCCCAAAAATTGGGTGGAAATCGCTTCAGTTCGAAGTAAATTGAAGCAATCTTTAGAAAGATGTTGGTGATCCCATGGATTTGCGAAAACTCAAGACCTTGATTGACCTGGTGTCCGACTCCAATGTGTCGGAACTTGAAATCACCGAAGCCGAAGGCAAGGTGCGTATCGTCAAAGGCGGCGGTGCCATGGTTCAGGGCTATCAAATGCCTGCGGTCCCGATGGCGGCGCCCGTGGCGGCAGCACCGGTTGCTGCGGCGCCTGTTGCCCCCGCTCCGGTTGCCGCCCCGCCGGCAGTCACTGGCCACACCGTCAAGTCGCCCATGGTCGGCACGTTCTACCGCTCTGCCTCGCCGGGGGCCAAGGCGTTTGTGGAGCTGGGCTCCGTTGTCAAGGAAGGCGACACCCTGTGCATCATCGAGGCGATGAAGATCCTCAATGAGATCGAGGCTGACAAGGCTGGCACTGTGACCCAGATCCTGGGCGAGAACGGTCAGGCCGTGGAATACGGTCAGCCCCTGTTCGTCATCGAATAAGGCACACCGTCTCATGTTCAAGAAGATTCTGGTTGCGAACAGGGGAGAAATCGCCCTGCGGATCCAGCGCGCCTGTAGCGAGCTGGGCATCAAAGCGGTGATGGTTTACTCCGAGGCGGACCGCGAAGCCAAGTACGTCAAGCTGGCCGAAGAGGCGGTCTGCATTGGTCCGGCGCCTTCTGCGCAGAGTTATCTCAACATGCCCGCCATCATCTCGGCGGCGGAGGTCACTGATGCCGAAGCCATCCACCCAGGCTACGGTTTCCTGAGCGAGAACGCCGATTTTGCCGAGCGCGTGGAGCAAAGCGGTTTCCAGTTCATCGGCCCGACACCCGAGTCCATCCGCATCATGGGTGACAAGGTGTCGGCCAAACAGGCCATGATCAAGGCCGGCGTGCCCTGTGTACCGGGTTCGGAAGGCGAGTTGCCGGATGATCCGGTGCAGATCCGCCGCATTGCCAAGGCCATTGGCTACCCTGTGATCATCAAGGCGGCGGGTGGTGGCGGTGGGCGCGGCATGCGCGTGGTGCACACCGAGGCGGCATTGATCAACGCGGTGCAGATGACCAAGGCCGAGGCGGGGGCAGCCTTCAACAACCCGGCGGTCTACATGGAGAAGTTCCTGCAGAACCCGCGGCATATTGAAATCCAGATCCTGGCGGACAAGCATCGTAATGCGGTGTACCTGGGTGAGCGCGACTGTTCCATGCAGCGCCGCCACCAGAAGATCATCGAAGAAGCGCCGGCACCGGGCATCCCGCGCAAGCTGATCGACAAGGTGGGCGAGCGTTGCGTGGCGGCTTGCAAGAAGATCGGCTACCGTGGCGCTGGCACTTTCGAGTTCCTGTATGAAGACGGCGAGTTCTACTTCATCGAAATGAACACACGCGTCCAGGTGGAGCATCCGGTGACCGAGATGATCACCGGTGTGGACATCGTGAAGACGCAGATCATGGTGGCGGCTGGCGAGCGCCTGCCGTTCACCCAGCGTGACATCCAGATTCGTGGTCATGCGATCGAATGCCGCATCAACGCCGAAGATCCCTACAAGTTCACGCCGTCGCCGGGCCGCATCACCATGTGGCACGCACCCGGTGGGCCAGGTGTGCGGGTTGATTCGCACGTCTACACCAACTACTTTGTTCCGCCGAACTACGATTCGATGGTCGGCAAGGTCATTGTTCATGGCGATACGCGGCAGCAGGCCATGGCGCGCATGAGTACCGCTTTGGGCGAAACGCTGGTCGAAGGCATCAACACCAACATCCCGCTGCATCGCGAACTGATGGCGGATGCCAAGTTCATGGCCGGTGGAACCAACATCCACTACCTTGAAGAGTGGATGGCTCGCCACGCGCGCTAAGCAACCGCCATGTACGAACTGAGTCTGTTGTGTCCGCAGGAGCGGGTTGAGGTCCTGAGTGAGGCGCTGGATGCGCTCGACGCCCTGAGTGTCAGCGTGGAAGATGCGGATGCCCAGACCGAGGCCGAGCAGGCCTTGTTCGGCGAGCCTGGCATGCCGCCGCCGCAGGATGGCTGGCAGCGTTCGCGTGTGCTGGCCCTGTACCCGACCGAAGCAGCAGCCAGCGAGGCGGCAGCTTTGCTGCAGGCGCAGGACTTTTTCGATGGTTGCCGCCTGCTGGGGATCGCTGAAGTTCCCGAGCAGGACTGGGTGCGCCTGACACAGTCGCAGTTTTCTCCGGTCGAGATCACGCCGGACTTCTGGATCGTTCCGACCTGGCATGAACCACCGGCACAAGCCAAGACCATCATCCGGCTTGATCCGGGGCTGGCCTTCGGCACGGGCACGCATCCAACGACCCGCATGTGCCTGCGCTGGATCGCACACCACGCCACCGATCGGGGCGGGCTGGGGCGTGTGCTGGACTACGGCTGCGGTTCCGGCATTCTTGCCATTGGCGCGGCCAAGCACGGGGCAACCGAGATTGATGCGGTCGACATCGACGAGGCAGCAGTTACATCAACCCTACTCAATGCCCAGGCCAACGAGGTTGCGTTGAATGCGGGCTTGCCAGATGCGGTCAGTGGCCAGTACCGGACCGTGCTGGCCAATATCCTGGCGACACCGTTGAAGGTGCTGGCACCCTTGCTGTGTGCCCGGGTAGCGGCTGGCGGTTCGCTGGTGCTGGCCGGCATTCTTGAACGGCAGGCGGAAGAGCTGAAGCTGGCCTATGCGCCCTATTGCCAACTGGCGGTGAATGACTCGGAAGATGGCTGGATCTTGATGACGGCCAGCTTCTGATCGGTGCGGGGCAGCGCTCTACAATCCCGAAGTCATGAGCCTGATCACCCGATGCCCAGCCTGCCGGACGATGTTCAAGGTCGTGCCCGACCAGTTGCGCATTTCTGAAGGTTGGGTGCGTTGTGGCCAATGTGACGAGATATTCGATGCCTCGCTGAACATGCAGGATCCGCTGGCGGTCGAGGCATTGCCGTCGGATCCAGTTGATATCGAGGTGGATGCGATGCCTGTGCCGGCCGATGGCGAGCCGGCTCCCGATGCCACGTCTGATCGGTCTCGGTCTATCCATGCGGAGCCTTCTTTCATTGAGCAAGAGCAGGACGTAGCACCCGCACCAGAGCCGGAGGGACCGGAAACCGCGGTGCTGACGGACGTCTGGGATTCGACCTCATTGTCCGATTCGACCGAGCCGGCCTAGCCAGTGCCCCTTTCCTTCATGCGCCAGGCGCGTGACCACACTAAAACCCGGGAGCATCCTCGTCGGCGCATGGCTTGGCTGGTTTCTGCGATTGTCTTGTGCCTGACGTTGTCCGTTCAGCTGCTCGCCCACGAGCGAGACAGGATTGCGGCAGCTGCACCCGGCTTCCAACCGGTGGTGGAGGCAGTGTGCGTGCTGATGCAATGCAGCGTGGCACCATGGCGCCAGATTGAATCCGTGCTGATTGACAGTTCATCTTTCAGCAAACTTAGGCCGGATGTCTACCGATTGAGCCTGACGCTCAAGAACACGGCCGGAAACGATGTGGCGTTGCCGGCGCTCGAGTTGTCGGTGACCGACACCCAGGACCAAGTGTTCATCCGGCGCGTCTTTGTGGCCGATGATCTGGGCTTGCCTTCAACTGTGCTCGCCGCTGGCTCCGAGTCCCCTGTTTCCCTGGCGTTGAACATCACGACC
This sequence comes from Curvibacter delicatus NBRC 14919, assembly GCF_001592265.1. GTDB lineage: Bacteria > Pseudomonadota > Gammaproteobacteria > Burkholderiales > Burkholderiaceae_C > Hylemonella > Hylemonella delicata. The sequence continues at coordinate 46,084 of NZ_BCWP01000001.1, forward strand.
AATGGCAATGCAGAACGCATTGCCGGTTACCGTGTTCTTGCTTTTTATCCCTGAAACTTTTCAACATCACCATGGCATCTCTTATCTGCGGCTCCCTGGCTTTTGACACCATCATGAATTTCGAAGGCAGGTTTGCCGAGCAAATCCTGCCGGATCAGCTGCACATTCTCAATGTGTCCTTTCTGGTGCCAACGCTGCGCCGCGACTTCGGTGGTTGCGCTGGCAACATTGCCTATGCGCTCAAGGCATTGGGTGGCGTGCCGCTGCCGATGGCAACCGTGGGCAACGACGGTTCCGGCTATCTGCAGCGTTTGCGCGAACTGGGGATTGCCACGCAGTTTGTGCGTGAGATGGGCGATACCTACACCGCACAGGCCTTGATCATGACGGACAAGGACAACAACCAGATCACCGCTTTCCATCCGGGCGCCATGATGCAGGCGCACGTGACCCGCATCGAACGCCATCCTGATGTCAAGCTGGGCATCATTTCACCGGATGGCCGCGATGCCATGCTCCAGCATGCCGAGCAGTTCAAGGCCGCAGATATTCCGTTTGTTTTCGATCCGGGTCAAGGTCTGCCCATGTTTGATGGCAAGGAGTTGGCGCGTTTTGTTGAACAGGCCAGTTGGGTGACAGTGAATGACTACGAAGGCAAGATGCTGTGCGATCGCACGGGCTGGAGCCCGGCCGAGATTTCACGCCAGGTTCGTGGCTTGGTCATCACGCTCGGCCATGAGGGAAGCGAGGTCTGGGTCGATGGCCAGAAGACACTGGTGCCACCGGTCAAGGCCGTGGAGGTGATTGATCCGACAGGCTGTGGCGATGCCTACCGTGGCGGCTTGCTCTATGGACTGGAGCAGGGCTGGTCGTTGGCGCGTTGTGCCGAGCTTGGCAATCGCATGGGCTCCCACAAGATCGCGCACCGGGGTCCGCAGAACTACACGGTCGATACCAAGGCGTTTGGCTTGTAAGTCACGCTCAGTCAACGGCAGGGGGTGTCAGCTGCGCCCAGTCGGCGGCCGCTACATGGCCGGCTGCCACGCGGAGCTGCTTGCTGCGTGCCGTGTCACCGCGAACCAGTTCGACGGCCGCACGCGGTATGCCCAGTGTCTTCGCCAGCCAGGCTTGTAGGGCGAGGTTGGCCTTGCCGTCTACTGGTGGCGCCTTCAGTCGAACACGCAAGGCATTGTCATGCAGGCCTTGAATCTGGGTCTGTGGTGCATTGGGCATGACGTGAACATCCACGATGACTCCACCATCCTTTTCGGTTCGTAGGAAAGGCAGCTTGGAAACAGTCATGGCGGCGTTGATGTGACGAAGAAAAAGCCCGATGCCTTGCGGTCATCGGGCTTGAGGCTAAGCCGCTGAATCAGGGCTTGCTGGCCGTCGGAAACGGCCAAGCGGCCTGCGGGTTCAGAGTGGTCTGAGCCGCGGGGGCAGCCGGGGCAGGCGCTGCTTTGGCAGCAGGCTTTTTCGCGGCTTTCTTCGCAGCCGGCTTCTTGGCAGCTTTCTTGGCTACGGCTTTTTTGGCCGGAGCTTTCTTCGCTGCTACCTTTTTGGCGGGAGCCTTCTTAGCTGCGACTTTCTTTGCCGGAGCTTTCTTCGGTGCGGCCTTCTTTGCGGCCGGTTTTTTTGCAGTTGCCATCATTTTCTCCTTGATCAAGTTACAAAGAGCACTTCACGCCAGTTGGAGAGCATGAAGCGATTCATGGCGCTGGGACCAATCCCAACGCCATGAACTCGGGTGCACATGCCACAGCCGCTCTCTCGGGAGCGGTCGGCGACATGTGTAATTCTGGAAGCCATGGTTTGTTTGCTCAGTCCCAGGAGAGGGCGCCACCCGATTGATACTCGATCACGCGGGTTTCGAAAAAATTACGCTCTTTCTTGAGGTCAATCATTTCGCTCATCCAAGGGAAAGGATTTTCCTCATTGGGGAAGAGGGGCTCCAGGCCAATCTGCGTGGCACGCCGGTTGGCGATGTAGCGCAGGTAACCCTTGAACATGGAGGCATTCATGCCGAGCACGCCGCGCGGCATGGTGTCTTCGGCATAGCGGTATTCGAGTTCGACGGCCTTCTCGAACAGCCCGCGAATCTCGGCTTTGAATTCAGCCGTCCAGAGATGCGGGTTTTCGAGCTTGAGCTGGTTGATCAGGTCAATGCCGAAATTGCAGTGCATCGACTCGTCACGCAGAATGTACTGGTACTGCTCGGCGGCGCCGGTCATCTTGTTCTGGCGGCCCAGCGCCAGGATCTGCGTGAAACCGACATAGAAGAACAGGCCTTCCATCAGGCAGGCGAACACGATCAGCGACTTCAGCAGCGTCTGATCGGTTTCCTGGGTGCCGGTCTTGAAGTTGGGGTCCATGATCGCGTTGATGAACGGGATCAGGAACTCGTCCTTGTCGCGGATCGACTGGATTTCGTTGTAGGCGTTGAAGATTTCGCTCTCATCCAGACCGAGCGATTCGACGATGTACTGGTACGCGTGGGTATGGATCGCCTCTTCAAAGGCCTGGCGCAGCAGGAACTGGCGGCACTCGGGGGCCGTGATGTGGCGGTAGGTGCCCAGCACGATGTTGTTGGCGGCCAGTGAGTCGGCCGTGACGAAAAAGCCCAGATTGCGCTTGACGATGCGTCGCTCGTCTTCGGTCAGACCATTCGGATCTTTCCACAAGGCGATGTCACGCGTCATGTTCACTTCCTGCGGCATCCAGTGGTTGGCGCAGGTGGCCAGGTATTTTTCCCAGGCCCATTTGTATTTGAACGGCACCAGCTGGTTGACGTCGGTCTGGCCGTTGATGATGCGCTTGTCGGCTGCCTTGATGCGGTGTGCAGCCGCGGACGTAGCCGGTGCGGCGGAGGTGAACGGCGTGGCGTTCACGGCTTGTGCCGTACGCAGTTCAGGAGATTGCAGGGGAAGCTCGGTCGTACGGCTGCTGGATGAGCCGTGTGCAAAAGGCATTTGCGATGTGGGCTTGACTTCTTCGTCCCAGTTCAACATATGAGATTCCAATCAGCGGATTATGAGAGCAGCGAGATGAAATGAAAAGTATTCATTCACATCGCTGCTCAATTGTGTTGCTCAATAGCATCGCATGGCATGCGAAGCAGGCGTCGATTTACTGGCAGGCTTCGCAGCCAGGGTCATCGATCGCGCAGAACTTGATGTCGGTGGCGGCTGTTGCCATCTGTGCCTGCGCGGCCGCAGCCGCAGCTTCAAGTGCGCTCATGCCGGCACCGCCTTGCGCTGCACCACCGGAGGACACGGCATTGAGTCGGCCAGCTGCCACGGTGGATTTCTCCGCTTGTGTGGCCGAGGTGGTGCGCAGGTAGTAGGTGGTCTTCAGGCCACGCAGCCAAGCCAGCTTGTAGGTTTCGTCCAGCTTCTTGCCGGAGGCGCCCGCCATGTAGATGTTGAGCGATTGCGCCTGGTCGATCCACTTCTGGCGGCGTGCTGCCGCTTCCACCAGCCAGCTGGTTTCGACTTCAAAAGCCGTGGCGTACAAGGCCTTGATCTCCTGCGGCACGCGGTCGATGGGGGCCAGCGAACCGTCAAAGTGCTTGAGGTCCATGACCATGACGTCGTCCCACAGGCCCAGGCGCTTGAGGTCGCGCACCAGGTAGCTGTTGATGACGGTGAACTCGCCCGACAGGTTGGACTTCACCGACAGGTTGCCGAAGCAGGGTTCGATGGAGGCATCCACGCCGATGATGTTGGAAATCGTGGCGGTCGGGGCAATGGCCACGCAGTTGGAGTTACGCATGCCGTCCTTGGCAATCTTCTTGCGCAGGGCGTCCCAGTCCAGGGTGGATGAACGGTCGACTTCGACGTAGCCGCCGCGCGCCTGTGCCAGCATGTCCAGCGTGTCCGGCGGCAGGATGCCCTTGTCCCACAGGGAGCCCTGGTAGCTGGAATAGCGGCCGCGTTCGCTGGCGAGATCGGTCGATGCCAAGTAGGCGTAGTAGCAGACGGCTTCCATGGACTTGTCGGCGAAGTCCACGGCAGCATCGCTGGCGTAGGGGATGCGCAGTTCATACAGAGCATCCTGGAAGGCCATGATGCCCAGTCCGACCGGACGGTGGCGCAGGTTGGAGTCGCGGGCCTTCTTGACGGCGTAGTAGTTGATGTCGATCACGTTGTCCAGCATGCGCATAGCGGTGGCCACCGTCTTCTGCAGCTTGGCGTGGTCGATCTGGCCATCTTTCAAGTGCTGGCGCAGGTTGACGGAGCCCAGGTTGCAGACGGCGGTTTCGGTGTCGCTGGTGTTGAGCGTGATCTCGGTACACAGGTTCGAGGAGTGCACCACGCCGGCATGCTGCTGGGGCGAGCGCACATTGCAGGCGTCCTTGAACGTGATCCAGGGGTGGCCGGTCTCGAACAGCATGGTCAGCATCTTGCGCCACAGGTCGGTCGCCTGCAGGGTGCGCGTCGGCTTGATCTCGCCGCGGGCGGCCTTTTCTTCGTAGGCGACATAGGCTTTCTCGAAGTCGGCGCCGAACTTGTCGTGCAGGTCGGGCACGTTGGACGGGGAGAACAGGGTCCACTGGCCCTTTTCCATCACGCGACGCATGAACAGGTCCGGGATCCAGTTGGCCGTGTTCATGTCGTGGGTGCGGCGGCGGTCATCGCCGGTGTTCTTGCGCAGCTCCAGAAATTCCTCGATGTCGAGGTGCCAAGTTTCCAGATACGTGCAGACGGCGCCCTTGCGCTTGCCGCCCTGGTTCACGGCGACGGCGGTGTCGTTGACGACCTTGAGGAAAGGCACGACACCCTGCGACTCGCCGTTGGTGCCCTTGATGTGGGAGCCCAGGGCGCGCACGCGCGTCCAGTCGTTGCCCAGGCCGCCGGCGAACTTGGACAGCAGAGCGTTTTCCTTGATGGATTCGTAGATGCCATCGAGATCGTCGGGCACCGTGGTCAGGTAGCAGCTCGAGAGTTGCGAGCGCAGCGTGCCGCTGTTGAACAAGGTAGGCGTGCTGGACATGAAGTCGAACGAAGACAGCACTTCGTAGAACTCGATGGCACGGGCTTCGCGGTCGATTTCATTGAGCGACAGGCCCATGGCCACGCGCATGAAGAAGGCCTGCGGCAATTCGATGCGCGATTTGCGCACGTGCAGGAAGTAGCGGTCGTACAGCGTCTGCAGGCCAAGGTAGTCGAACTGCAGGTCGCGCTCAGCCTTGAGTGCGGCACCCAGGCGCTTGAGGTCGAACTGAAGCAGTTTCTCGTCAAGCAGGTCGTTTTCCACGCCCTTCTTGATGAAGCCGGGGAAGTAGTCGGTATAAGCCTCGGCCATTTCGGACGGCTGCACGTCGCGCCCCAGCACCTCTTTGGCAATGGTATGGAACAGCAGGCGTGCGGTGGCGTAGGTGTAGTCGGGGTCTTTTTCGATCAATGTGCGGGCGGCCAGGATGGCGGCCTTGTACACCTCGTCGATGGGGACGCCGTCGTAGAGGTTGCGCATGGTCTCGGCCAGGATCGGTTCTGGCTTGATGTCGGCGCCCAGGCCGGCGCAGGCCGACACGATCAGGCTTTTGAGACGGTCGAGGTCGAGGGCGATGCGTTGGGTGCCGTCAACAACGTGCAGCTCCGGCGTCTTGGGTGTTTCTGCGGTGGTCTGGCGAGCCCGCTCCTGGGTACGGCGTTCACGGTAAAGCACATAGGCGCGGGCGATTTCGTGGTGGCCGCTACGCATCAGGCCGAGTTCCACCTGGTCTTGCACGTCCTCGATGTGGAAGGTGCCGCCGCCGGGACGCGAGCGCATCAGGGCACGCACCACGGCCTGGGTCAGTTCATCAACCACCTCACGCACGCTGGCCGATGCTGCCCCCTGGGTGCCATGCACCGCCAGGAAGGCCTTCATCATGGCCACGGCAATCTTGTTGGGTTCGAACGGCACCACGGCGCCATTGCGCCGGATGATCTGGTAGTGGTTGAGCGGTTGGGCTGCCGCATTTTCCTGAGTTTGCATGTTCAGGACGCCTGTGTTGAGGGGGGTGGATGTGTTCAGGGCAGGTTGCATCTGTTCCTCGTCTTCGCAAATTTATTGGTTATTTCAGTCTTGTTTGCCGGCTTTTCATGCACCACCGGCAACAACCGTGGTGCAAACAGGAAACACTATATATGGGGTCTTGTGTGAATACAAGCCACTACAGGTAGTGTATCGCGTCGCGATGGCATGACTGTGTCAGTCGCATGAAAGATGGCTGGCACCAAGTCGGTGAAACAGGGCGGACGGAATGTCGAGAGCAGGCCGAAACTCGGGTCAAATCGAGCGTTGTTGTGAGACAGCCAGAGAACACAAGCGATGCAGCGGATTTTTGCTTGCATGGCCGCATGGTGCTTGCGCATCGTGTGATGCACGATCAATGTGCGCGGGCGATGTGCGCATCACGCCGGTGCAGAAAAATATTTTCAGTGACGCAACATCTATGCAACGTCTTGGGGAAAACACTGAGTTGGCCAGCCCAGACTTTGCCGCAAAGCGGCCCACGCGAAGCCAGCGCCGGGATCGGCTTTCCTGCCGGGGGCAATGTGTTCATGACCGGCAATGTGGCGGATGGGATAGCGCTGCGGGAGGGTTGCGCACAGGCCCGCCAGGGTTTCGTATTGGGCGGTATCGAACGGGGTGCCTTCCAGGCCTTCCAGTTCAATGCCGATGGAGTCATCGTTGCAGTTGTCGCGGCCGCGGTAGTGTGAGCTGCCGGCATGCCAGGCCCGTTCATCGCAGCTGACGAATTGCCAGAGCTCACCATTGCGTCGGATGTAGAAATGGGCGGAGACTTCCAGCCCCTGGATTGTCTGGAAGTAAGGGTGGGCGTTCCAGTCCAGGGTGTTGGTGAAGAGACGTTGCACTTCGTCCCCGCCGTACTGGCCGGGCGGCAGACTGATTGAATGGATGACGATCAGGTCCACCGTGGCCTGTGGTGGGCGCGGACCGAAGTTGGGGGATGCCAGACGGCGGGCGAAGCGATACCAGCCGCCGTTCCACAGGGCATCGGCAGCGGGCTCGTTATGGGGTGTCGGGGGCTGTGTCATGGTCTTGCGGCATGTCGATGTTCAACCGGGCGATCCGGTAGCGGATCTGGCGCAGGCTCAGGCCCAGGCGGGCGGCGGCGGCGGTGCGATTGAAACCGGTTTCCTGCAGGGCCTTGATCAGGATGTCGCGTTCCTGCAGGTCCAGATGGCGTTGCAGGTCGTCCGGAAGTGCGCTGGGCGTTTCAGCGACAGGGGGCGGTGTGGATGGGGTCGTGGGTTCGAGTGGGGGCGGTACGGCTTGCGCCGCTGATTCGATCTGCAATTCGTGGCCATCGCTCAAGGCCACGGCGCGGTGCAGCAGGTTTTCCAGCTCCCGCACATTACCCTTGAACGGGTGCTGTGCCAGTTGCGTCAGGGCCGTCTGGGTCAGCGCTGGCACGGGCAGCCCGGACTCGGCGGCAATCCGCTTGAGCAGCGCATCGCACAAGGCGGGCAGGTCTTCCCGCCGTTCCCGCAGCGGTGGGATGTCGATCTCGATCACGTTGAGCCGGTAATAGAGATCCTGGCGAAAGCGGCCGGCTTGCACTTCGTCCGCCAGGTTCTTGTGGGTGGCACTGACGATGCGCACATCGGCCGGCTCTTCCTGGGTTGCGCCAACCGGACGCACACAGCGTTCCTGAATGGCACGCAGCAGCTTGGCCTGCATGGCCAAAGGCAGGTCACCGATTTCATCCAGGAATAACGTGCCACCGTTGGCGGCCTGGAAGAAACCTTCGCGGTCTTGTGTGGCGCCGGTGTAGGCCCCTTTTTTGACGCCGAAGAACTCGGCCTCCAGCAGGGTTTCCGGAATGGCGCTGCAATTGACCGCAACAAAGGGGCCGCCGGCACGGTGGCTGTTGGCATGCAGCGCATTGGCCACCAGTTCCTTGCCGGTGCCGGACTCACCGCAGACCAGCACCGGTGCCATGCTGCGCGCCACCTTGGTTATGCGCTCCTTGACCGAGCGCATGGCGACAGACGGGCCGACCAGGCGCTGCAAGCTGATGTCTGCTTGGGGGGCGGTTCCGGCCTCGGTCGTGCGGCGGGCGGTTGTGACATCTGTCTGCTGTGCACGTGCATCCTGTACGGCGGAGGCGATGACAGCGCGGAATTGCCGTAGATTGACCGGTTTGGTCAGGTAGTCGAAGGCGCCGGCTTTGAGCGACTCGACGGCATTTTCCGCCGAGCCATAGGCGGTGATGACCACGCAGCGCTCGCTGCGCTGTTGAGTGCGCAGGCGCTGGATCAACTCGATGCCCAAGCCGTCGGGCAGGCGCATGTCAGTGATCAGCACGTCAAAACGCCGCTCGCTCAGTTGCTGCCAGCCACTTGCCAGACTCTCGGCCACGTCAACCTGGTAACCCTCGCGCAGCAGGGTGAGTTCGTAAAGCGTGCGCAGGTCGGGCTCATCATCGACCACCAGGATGTGAGCGGGGGAGGTGTTCAGTGCCATGGGGTGTCGATGGAATTGATGGCGGGGACGGTTTTGCCGGTGGCACGTGTGCGACGCAAGGATACGAAAAATTCGTTGCCCTCCACGCGGGTGCCGCGGGTCATGCGCTGGCTGCGCCGGTAGGTGATGGCCGCGCCGTGCCGCTCGCACAATTCGCGGCAGATGTACAGGCCCAGGCCGCTGGAGCGGCTCTCGGAGGAGAAGAAGGGTTCGAACAGGTGGCGCTCGACCGATGGCTCCATGGGAGGAGCTTCGCTCCAGACGGAGAGTGTGACTTGCCCCCGGGCAGCCACCTCCGTGGCGACCTGGATGGATTCGGCCTGTCCGCTGGCATAACGCCGGGCGTTGTCGAGCAGGTTGACCAGGACGCGGCGCAGATGATCCTGCGCGAAATCCACCCTGAGCGGGGCGGTGGCCAGCTGCCAGTGCAGGACATGTTGCCCCTGCACCTGCTGCGCCCAGTCCTGACAGATGCGGGCGACGCTCTCGTCGAGCGGCAGTGTTTCCGGTGTCTGAGCGGAGCCCTCGCCACGCTTGTGCACGCGGGAGATGTCCAGGATGTCTTCCACGATCTTTTCCAGCCGCTGGGCATTTTGCTGCACCAGTCCGGTGAGTTGCCTGAGCCTGGGATCGCTGAGATCTTCGTCCAGCAGCGCATTGGCCTGGGCAATGGCTGCCAGTGGGTTGCGGATTTCATGCGCGACGGCCGCTGACATGCGCCCCATGCTGGCCAATTTTTCGGTGCGCATGCGGGCTTCCATCTCACGCTGGTCCTGCAGAAACACGACACACAGGTTTTTGGCGCCGCTGCCGCGGGTTGCTGTCAGACGTGTGCGGACCCGGATGTGCCGCGGACCCTGTCCGGCATGCTGGATGTTGATGTCGGCCTGCTGGATGCCGCGGTACGCAAAGCTTTGCTGCGTCAGGTCGACCAAGGGCTGCCAGGCCGTTTCGCTGCTCAACGTGAAGGGCGGGGGCGGCAAGGGCTGGTTGTCTGATTGCAGCATCTGGCGCGCAGCCGGATTGACCGCGTGCACGGTACCGCGTGCATCGACGACCAGAATGCCGTCGCTCAAGGTCTCGATCACCAGGTCGTTGACCTGCTGCTGGATGCGTGCGGCAGACTGGCTGCGGCGGGCCCGTTGTTCTTCCCTGGCCAAACGAGTGGAAAGCTGGTGCGACAGGAGCGCGATCACGACGCTGCCCGCGCCCGTGAGGGCCGCCTGAATCAGATGCGGTGTGACGTCACCATGGGTCTGCAGTGACAGCCGGACGGCATGCAGCAGCAGCATCAGCGTGACGCCCGCCGCAGTGCCCATGGCCAGCAGCAGGGAGCCCAGCACCGAGGCCAGCAGCACTGGCAGAGCGAAGAGCGGCGTGTAGTTGATGCTGCTGCCATGCAGGAACTGCAAGGCAGCAAATACCAGCACATCGACACCAATGACGGCAACCCATTGCAGGTCGAATGTCCGGCCCAAGCGGCGTGGGCGGGAGCCAATGCGCACCGCCAGCGTACTGATGAAATAACCGACGCAAACGCCCAGCAGCCAGAGGTTGCTGACCTGGCCCAGCCCGTACAGGGTGATCTGCAGCAGCAGGAGCACCAAGCCTAGCGTGACGCGGGCGGTCATGAAACCGCGCCACAACCGTTCCAGTTCCGGGAGCGTGTTGTCGGCAGGTTCCAGGTCGGTGTCCAGCAGGGATGGTCCAAACCAGGAGTGAACCTCGTCGGCCGGCTGCATTCAGGACTCCGCGCGTTGCCGGTGCTCGACGCAGCAATACAAGCCGTTGCGTCCGGCAAAGGCGTCAGCTTGAGGGAAATGCACGCCGCAGTGAGCGCAACGCACCATGTCCTGCGGCGGTGGGGGCGATGGTTTCTGCTTGGATGCAGCATCGGCCAGCCGGCCTGAACGCCACAGCCATACAGCAGCGACCACCACCACGAGCAACAGCAAAAACTTCATGTGCTGCGGCCGAGGATGATCTCGATGACGAAGCGGGACCCCACATAGGCCAGCAGCAGCAGACCCGAGCCGATGTAGAGAATCCGTGCGGCACGCCGGCCGCGCCAGCCAAAGCGTGCCCGGCCGATCAACAGAATGGCGAAGGTCAGCCAGGACAGGACGGAAAAGACGGTCTTGTGGTCCCACTTCCAGTGGGCGCCGGTCGTGCCGTAAAGCGATTCGCCGAACAGAATGCCGACCAGCAGGGTGGCTGACAGCAGCACGAAGCCGGCACTGACGAAGCGGAAGGTCAGGCGTTCGATCGTCAGCAGCGGCAGGCCGCTGTGCGGGTCGGCCGCCAGGCGGATGCGTTCTTCGGTGCGGTTCATCAGCCAGGCGTGGGCCGCAGCGGCGGCGAACAGGCCGTAGGAGGCAATGCCCAGGGCCCAGTGCAAGGGCAGCCAAGGCGAAGCCGCTGCGTGCAGGGGCTGACCCGGGAACAACAGTGCCAGGATCACCGCGACGGCCCCCAGGGCTGAGAAAGCCCAGCGCGTTTCCAGTTGCGGGTAGACGTGGCTTTCCACGGTGTAGACGGCCGCGACCAGCCAGGTGGTGACGGACAGCGCCGGCGCAAAGCCGAAGTGCGGGCTGGTGCCCAGCAGACTGAAGGCCAGCACCAGTCCGTGCAGCAGCCAGGCCACTATCATGCTGCGGCGCATGGCCTGCGGGCCCAGGCGGCGTACGGCGGTGGCCGGCGCAATATAGGCAACGGTGGCCGCGACGGCCAAGGCCACGGGGAGCCAGGAAGCACTCGCTAGAATCATGGGTACAGTTTAGCGTTTTGCACCGTGTCACTTCGCCGTTGACACCCAACTTTGGTTCCGTTCGCCGGAATACCCTCTATGGCCTCCGCCCTTACCGACAAACTCAGCCGCCTCGTCAAGGAAATCCGGGGCCAGGCCCGCATCACCGAATCCAACGTGGCGGACATGCTGCGCGAGGTGCGCATGGCCCTGCTGGAGGCCGACGTGGCGTTGCCGGTGGTGCGCGACTTCGTGGCCCGCGTGAAGGAGAAGGCGCTGGGCCAGGAGGTGATGGGTTCGCTCACGCCGGGGCAGGCGCTGGTGGGCATCGTCAACCGCGAGCTGGCTGCCACCATGGGCGAGGGCATCAGCGATCTGAACCTGGCGGTGCAGCCGCCGGCGGTGATCCTGATGGCTGGCCTGCAGGGCGCGGGCAAGACCACCACCACGGCCAAGCTGGCCAAGCACCTGATCGAAAAGCGCAAAAAGAAGGTGCTGACCGTTTCGGGTGACGTCTACCGCCCGGCGGCCATCGAGCAACTCAAGACCGTGAGCGCGCAGGCCGGTGCCGAGTGGTTCCCGAGCACGCCGGACCAGAAGCCGGTCGACATTGCCAACGCAGCGCTGGATTACGCCCGCAAGCATTATTTCGACGTGCTGCTGGTCGATACCGCCGGCCGGCTGGCGATTGACGAGGCGCTGATGCGCGAGATCCGTGACCTGCATGCGGCCATCAACCCGGTGGAAACGCTCTTCGTGGTCGATGCCATGCAGGGCCAGGACGCGGTCAACACTGCCAAGGCCTTCAAGGACGCGCTGCCGCTGACCGGCATCATCCTGACCAAGACCGACGGCGATTCACGCGGTGGTGCGGCCCTGTCAGTGCGTGCTGTTACCGGCGTGCCGATCAAGTTCGCCGGTACCAGCGAGAAGATCGACGGCCTGGAGGTGTTCGATGCCGAACGCCATGCCGGCCGTGTGCTGGGTATGGGCGACATTGTGGCCCTGGTCGAGCAGGTGGCGGCTGGCGTGGACATGGCGGCGGCGCAAAAGCTGGCGGCCAAGGTCAAGAGCGGCGAGGGCTTCGATCTCAACGACTTCCTGGCCCAGCTGCAGCAGATGAAGCAGATGGGTGGTCTGTCCAGCCTGATGGACAAGCTGCCGGCGCAGATGGCGGCCAAGGCCGGTCAGGTCGATACCGACCGCGTGGAGAAGGACCTGCGCCGCAAGGAAGGCATCATCAACAGCATGACCAAGCTGGAGCGGCGCAAGCCCGAACTTATCAAGGCCACGCGCAAGCGCCGCATCGCCGCTGGCGCCGGTGTGCAGGTGCAGGACGTCAACCGCCTGCTCAAGGAATTCGAGCAAATGCAGGAGATGATGAAGAAGATGAAGGGCGGCGGCCTCATGAAGATGATGAAGCGCATGGGCGGCATGAAGGGCATGCCCAAGATGCCGTTTTGACACGTTCAGGCGCAGGTGGCGTCAGTGCCCTGGGCGCCGACACCACCTCAATACCTCCGTTCTTCTGTTGACATCACCTTCATGACCACCTCCTCCCATGCCGCATTCGACCCCGCCGGGCGTACCGCCCCCATCGTCTGTGTGCGTGGCATTGGCAAGACCTACGCCAGTGGCTTTCAGGCGCTCAAGAACATCGATCTGGACATCCGGCGCGGCGAGATATTTGCCTTGCTCGGGCCCAATGGGGCTGGCAAGACCACCCTGATCAACATCATCTGCGGCATTGTCAATGCGACCGAAGGCACCGTCCGTGCCGATGGCCACGACACCGTGCGCGACTACCGCGCGGCGCGGGCAGCCATTGGCCTGGTGCCGCAGGAGCTCCATACCGATGCCTTCGAGTCGGTCTGGGCCACCATCACGTTCAGCCGCGGCCTGTTCGGCCATGCACCCGATCCCGCCCACCTGGAAAAAGTGCTGCGCGACCTCTCGCTGTGGGACAAGCGCGACGCCAAGATCATGACACTGTCGGGCGGAATGAAGCGCCGGGTGCTGATTGCCAAGGCACTGGCGCACGAGCCGAAGATATTGTTTCTGGACGAGCCCAGTGCCGGCGTCGATGTCGAGCTGCGCCACGACATGTGGCGTATGGTGCGCGAACTTCGCGACCGCGGCACCACCATCATTCTGACCACCCATTACATTGAAGAGGCTGAAGACATGGCCGATCGCATCGGCGTGATCAGCCAGGGGAAGCTGATCGTGGTGGAAGACAAGCATGTGCTGATGCGCAAGCTCGGCAAGAAGCAGCTCACCCTGACTCTGCAACGCCCCATGGCCAGCCTGCCGGCCGAACTGGCGGCCTGGCCGCTGGAACTTGCCGCCGGCGGCCAGGCTCTGGTCTACACCTTCGACACGCAAAAGGAAGAAACCGGCATCGCCGAACTGCTGCGCACGCTGGGTGCGCATGGCATCGACTTCAAGGACTTGCGTTCCAGCGAGAGTTCGCTGGAGGATATTTTTGTCAGCCTGGTGCGCAGCCCGAAGGAGACACTCGCATGAACATGCATGGCATCCGTGCCATCTACCGCTTCGAGATGGCGCGCGCGTTTCGCACCGTGATGCAAAGCATCGCTGCGCCGGTGCTCACCACCTCGCTGTATTTCATCGTCTTCGGCCGGGCGATCGGTGCGCGCATGGGCGATATCGACAGTGTGAGCTACGGCGCCTTCATCATCCCCGGCCTGGTCATGCTGTCGCTGCTGAATGAAAGCATTTCCAACGCCTCGTTCGGCATCTACATGCCCAAGTGGTCCGGCACCATTTACGAACTGCTCTCGGCGCCGGTGTCGTGGATCGAGGTGCTGTTGGGCTACGTCGGCGCGGCCGCCACCAAGTCGGTCATGCTCGGTTTGCTGATCCTGGGCACCGCGCGCATTTTCGTGCCCTACGAGATTACCCACCCAGTCTGGATGGCCAGTTTCCTCCTGCTGACCGCCGTCACATTCAGCCTGTTCGGTTTCATCATCGGCCTGTGGGCCGACAGTTTTCAGAAACTGCAAGTCGTCCCATTGCTGATCGTCACACCCCTGACCTTTCTGGGTGGGGCGTTCTATTCGATCAGCATGCTGCCACCGCTGTGGCAGACCATTGCTCTGTTCAACCCGGTCGTCTACCTGATCAGCGGTTTTCGTTGGAGTTTTTACGGCATTGCCGACGTCCATATCGCTGTGAGCTTCGGCATGACCCTGGCGGTCCTCGTGCTCTGCCTGATTTTCGTATGGTGGGTGTTCCGGACCGGCTACAAGCTCAGGAACTGAGGCGCTGACTGGCGTTGCGCCCAGGGGCGCGCCAGAGTTCAGCAGACCGTGCCGCGCAGTGAGTAGTGCATGGCCTGCGTGATCGTCACATCCACCAGTTGACCGATCAGGCTGCCTGTTGCCATTGACTCGGGTGCGGCGAAGTTCACGACCCGGTTGCATTCGGTGCGGCCCATCAACTCGTCCGCATCGCGCTTGGACGTGCCTTCCACCAGGATGCGCTGCACCGTGCCGACGCGGCTGGCGCTGATCTGCTTGATGTTGGCCTCGATCGCGGCCTGCAGCTCCTGTAGCCGCCGGAGCTTCACGTCGTGCGGCGTGTCATCGTGCAGATTGGCCGCCGGCGTGCCGGGCCGCGGGCTGAAGATGAAGCTGAAGGAGTTGTCGAAGCCGACGTCATCGATCAGCTTCATCATCTTGGCGAAATCGTCCTCGGTCTCGCCCGGGAAGCCGACGATGAAGTCGCTGCTGAGCGACATGTCGGGGCGGATGGCGCGCAGCTTGCGCACCGTGCTCTTGTATTCCATGGCGGTGTAGCCGCGTTTCATGGCCATCAGGATGCGGTCGCTGCCGTGCTGCACCGGCAGATGCAGGTGGCTCACCAGCTTGGGCACCTTGTCGTAGGCGGCGATCAGCGCCGGCGTGAATTCGTTCGGGTGGCTGGTGGTGTAACGGATGCGCTCGATGCCGGGGATGTCGGCCACGTACTCGATCAGGGTGGCGAAGTCGGCCTGTTCCGCGGTGCCGCCCATCGGCGCGCGCCAGGCGTTCACGTTCTGGCCCAGCAGGTTGATTTCTTTCACGCCCTGGTCGGCCAGGCCGGCGATTTCCACCAGCACGTCTTCGAAGGGGCGGCTCACTTCCTCGCCGCGTGTATAGGGCACCACGCAGTAGCTGCAGTACTTGGAGCAGCCTTCCATGATGCTGACGAAGGCAGTGGCGCCTTCCACCTTGGCGGGCGGCAGGTGGTCGAATTTCTCAATCTCGGGAAAGCTGATGTCCACCTGCGGCCGCTTCTGCGCCTCGCGCGCGGCCAGCAGTTCGGGCAGGCGGTGCAGGGTCTGCGGGCCGAACACCACGTCCACATAGGGCGCACGGCGGATGATCTCGGCACCTTCCTGGCTGGCCACGCAGCCGCCGACGCCGATCTTCACGCCTTTTTTCTTCAGGTGCTGCACACGGCCGAGGTCGGAGAACACTTTCTCCTGCGCTTTCTCGCGCACCGAGCAGGTGTTGAAGAGGATCAGGTCGGCCTCGTCCACGTTCTGCGTCGGCTCATAACCCTGGGCTGCGCCCAGCACGTCCGCCATCTTGTCCGAGTCGTACTCGTTCATCTGGCAGCCGAAGGTCTTGATGAAAACTTTTTTGCTCATGGGGAATCTTTTTGCTATCAAATCGATAGCTGTTTGCGCAATGAAGACAAGGGCGGAGGCCCTGAAATGCCTTGAACTTGGCGCGGGTGCGCCGTTTCAGGGTTTGGCCTGGGCTTCTGCCTCGGTCAGGATCCAGACATCGTGGATCTGGCCTTCCGGGCCGCGCACATAACGCACCAGCAGTTCCTGCCCGACCAACGAGGCCGACAGCACCAGCAGATTGTTGCGGCCACGGATGCGCGTGCCTGGCGACAGCCGGTCGGGCCGGCCATCGAGCAGGACTTCGGGCGGCTGGGTGACCACCAGCAGACCGCGTTTGGCGGCCAGGGGGATGGGGCGTTGTACGGTGTCTTGCGCCGTCGCCGGAAACGCAAGGAACAAGGCCAGCCCGGCAGACAGGGCGAGCAGTGCCGCCAGCAGGTGGCGGGGGAGAAGCAGACAGCGGTTCATGGTGTTCATCCAGAGGCTGAAAGTACAAAATAAAAAGCCACTGTGCGGGACAGTGGCTTGTCTGTCAACGCCTCGGAACGGGCCGTGGCATGACAGGTGTTTGGTGGCGCTTCACGGATTCGAACCGCGGACCTGTGGATTATGATTCCATCGCTCTAACCGACTGAGCTAAAGCGCCAGAGCCTCAAATTATAGCGTCATCTTTGGCTGTTTGTCACTGGTGCCGAAATTCGGGCTTGCGCTTGGCCACGAAGGCGTCCATGCCCTCTTTCTGGTCCGCCGTGGCGAACAGGGCGTGGAACAGGCGGCGTTCGAACATCACGCCGTCGCTCAAGGTGCCTTCGAAGGCGCGGTTGACCGACTCCTTGGCCGCCATCACCGCCACCTGCGAGAAGTCGCTGATCATCAGCGCTGCGGCCAGTGTCTCGTCCATCAGCTTGTCCAGTGCCACCACGCGGCTGACCAGGCCGGCGCGCTCCGCCTCGGTAGCGTCCATCATGCGTCCGGTCAGTGCCATGTCCATGGCCTTGGCCTTGCCCACCGCGCGCGGCAGGCGTTGTGTGCCGCCGGCGCCGGGGATGATGCCGAGCTTGATCTCGGGCTGGCCGAACTTGGCGTTGTCGGCGGCGATGATGAAGTCGCACATCATGGCCAATTCGCAACCACCGCCCAGGGCGAAGCCGCTGACCGCCGCGATCACCGGTTTGCGGATGCTGCGGATCTGCTCCCAGTTGCGCGTGATGTAGTCGCCCTTGTAGACGTCGGCAAAGCTGTAGCTGGCCATGGCGCCGATGTCGGCGCCGGCGGCAAAGGCCTTGTCACTGCCGGTGATGATCATGCAGCCGATGCCCGGGTCGGCGTCGAAAGCCTTGAGCGCGTGGCCCAGCTCGTTCATCAGCTGGTCGTTCAGTGCATTGAGCTGCTTGGGGCGGTTGAGTGTGATGATGCCGACCTTGTCGGCTTCGGTGCGCACCTGGATCAGTTCGTAGGTCATAGGGGTCTCCATTGAAATCAGTTACTCCACCGCGCCGCGGATCGTGCGCGGCGCAAGGAACGGTCCAACCGGGGAACGCCGTAGAACCGGCTATGCCGGGCTACTGGCGTTGCCCCCTTGAGGGGGGAGGCGGCCTCAGGGCCGCCACGGGGGGGCTTCATTTCAGGCTTGCAGGAACATGCGGTAAGCCGGGTTGCGGGTTTCCTCCACGTAGGCATAACCCAGCGTGGCCAGGAATTTGGCGAATGCCTTGTCGTCGGCCTTCGGTACCTGCAGCCCGACCAGGATGTGGCCGTAATCGGCGCCCTGGTTGCGGTAGTGGAACAGGCTGATGTTCCAGTTCGGGCGCATCAGGCTGAGGAACTTGAGCAGCGCGCCGGGGCGCTCGGGAAAGACGAAGCGCAGCAGGCGCTCGTCCTGCGCCAGAGCCGAGTGGCCGCCCACCATGTAGCGGATGTGTTCCTTGGCCAGGTCGTCGTGCGTGAGGTCAATGGCGTCGAAGCCCTGGCGTTTGAAGCTGGTCGCAATCTTGGTGCTTTCGCCCTTGGCCGAGGTGGTCAGGCCCACGAACACATGCGCCTGGCGGGCGTCGCTGATGCGGTAGTTGAACTCGGTCACGTTGCGCTGGCCGCCAGGCAGTGTGCCGATCGACTCGCAGAAACGGCGGAAGCTGCCACGTTCCTCGGGAATCGTCACCGCGAACAGTGCTTCGCGCTCCTCGCCCACTTCGGCACGTTCGGCCACGAAACGCAGGCGGTCGAAGTTCATGTTGGCGCCGCACAGAATGGCGGCGTAGGTCTCGCCCTTGGTCTTGTGCTTTGCCACGTACTGCTTGATGGCCGCCACCGCCAGTGCGCCGGCCGGCTCGACGATGCTGCGCGTGTCGACGAACACGTCCTTGATGGCCGCGCACACGGCATCGGTGTCGACCTCGATGAAGTCGTCCACCAGCGCGCGCGTGAGGCGGAAGGTTTCCTCGCCCACCAGCTTGACGGCGGTGCCGTCGGAGAACAGGCCGACGTCATCCAGCGTCACGCGCTTGCCGGCCGCGATCGACTGGATCATGGCGTTGGAGTCGTTCATCTGCACACCAATGACCTTGACCTCCGGTCGCACGGCCTTGATGTAGGCGGCCACGCCGGAGATCAGACCGCCGCCGCCGATGGCGACGAACACCGCGTCCAGCGGGCCCTGGTGCTGGCGCAGCATCTCCATGGCGATGGTGCCCTGGCCGGCGATCACGTCTGGGTCGTCAAACGGGTGGACGAAGGTCAGTCCCTGTTTCTTTTGCAGGGCCAGGGAGTGGTTGTAGGCGTCCGAGTAGCTGTCGCCGAACAGTACCGCTTCACCCCCCAGGGCCTTCACGGCGTCGACCTTCAGTTGCGGCGTGGTGGTGGGCATCACGATCACGGCGCGGCAGCCCAGCTTATGCGCGCTCAAGGCCACGCCTTGCGCGTGGTTGCCGGCGGAGGCGCAGATCACGCCCTTCTTGAGTTGCTCGGGCGTGAGGTGCGCCATCTTGTTGTAGGCGCCGCGCAGCTTGAAGCTGAACACCGGCTGCTGGTCTTCGCGTTTGAGCAGCACCTTGTTGTGCAGGCGGCGGCTCAGGGCTTTGGCGGGTTCGAAGGGTGACTCCAGCGCCACGTCATAAACGCGGGCGGTCAGGATTTTTTTCAGGTAATCGGCGGGTTTGAGGCGGGGTGTTTTCATGGGAGGAGCCAGTGTAGTCATAATTTGCGCTACACCATCCCTCCATTTTGACAAGAGAAAAACCATGGAATGTACAGTGAGCTGGACCGGCGCCACGGGCGCGCGCTCGGGCATGGGCTTTTTGGCTGAGACCGGCAGCGGCCACACGCTGATGATGGACGGCGCACCCGACGCCGCCAAACCCGAGAACGGCGGCCAGAACCTGGCACCGCGCCCGATGGAAACCGTGCTGGCCGGCACTGGCGGCTGCACTGCCTACGACGTGGTGCTCATTCTCAAGCGCGGCCGGCATGACGTGCGCGGCTGTTCGGTCAAGCTCAGCAGCGAGCGGGCTGAGACCGATCCCAAGGTGTTCACCAAGATCCACATGCACTTCACCGTCAGCGGCAAAGGCATTCCAGCGGCAGCGGTGGAGCGCGCCATTGCCATGAGTCATGACAAGTACTGCTCGGCCAGCATCATGCTGGGCAAGACGGCCGAGATCACGACCAGTTTCGAACTGGTGGAACTCTGATCTGGCGCGAAATTGGCCGTTTGGCCTTGATTTGATTGCGCCGACAGCTACTGTTTTTGTAGTGTCGACTGACGTTCAGATGTGATGCGCCACCGTCGTCATCACCTTGGCGGCGGCTTTCATCAGGCTTTTGACCGGTGCCGGCAACTCCACGGCGCCGGCTTTCTGGGCGTCAAGCGCATGACGCACTTCGTCTTCGGCCATCTGCGCTACGATGGCGCGCGAGGCGGTATCGCCCGCCGGCAGACGGTCCATGTGGCTCATCAGGTGCGCTTCCACCTGGCGCTCGGTTTCCACCACAAAACCCAGGCTCACGCGGTCGCCCAGTCGTCCGGCCAGCAGGCCGATACCGAACGCACCGGCGTACCAGAGCGGGTTGAGCAGCGAGGGACGTGAGTCCAGTTCGTCCAGGCGCTGTTTGGTCCAGGCCAAGTGGTCGGTCTCCTCGACGCAGGCGCGGGTGAAGTGACTACGCAGTGTTTCGTTGCGGGTGGCAAAGGCCTGGGCCGTGTAGAGCGCTTGGGCGCAGACTTCTCCCACATGGTTGACGCGCATCAGCGCTGCGGCCAGTTTTTTCTCTTCGTTCGAGAGGTCGCTGGCGGCCTGGGTCGGCTGAGGTGTCGGCTGGGCCGCACGCGGAGGTGCGAACAGGGTGCGCAGGGCGGTGTCTGCCGTGGTCAGAAAGGCGTCGATCATGTGGGTTCCTTTTCAGCGGGATCAGCGGGCGACGGGGCTCTCTGCATGGGCTGCATTTCTTCGCGGATGATGCGGCGCAAGGCGTCTTCCAGCAAAGCCCGGTCCATGGCCTCGCGCAGAGCCGCGTTGATCAGTGTCTGGTAACCGCGACCGCCCGCCTGAGCCTTGAACCAGGCAATAAGGTCCGGATCCAGCGTGATGTTGATTTTCTGCTTTTTCACGATGAATGGATTTTAGATAAATGGAGATGATCATGGAGATATTTGAGGCTCAAAGAGGAGCTAGGCTGCGACGTTGCACTTTGTTGCAGTGATGCAACGAAACCACTCCGATAACGCTGATTGAGGTAGTTTTTCTTTGCCAAAGGCGCCGGGCTCTGGTGCAATACATACAACTTCCTTAAGAGGAGGTTGGCCCGGGGAACCGAAACTCCCATCGGGACCCTTGTTTAACCTTTGGAGAACTTTCAATATGAAAAAGACCCTGATTGCCCTGGCCGCTCTGGCTGCCACCGGCGCTTTCGCCCAATCTTCCGTGACCCTGTACGGCCGTCTGGACGTTGGCTACGCTAGCCAAGTTGACTCGCAAACGCAGGCTGGCGTTACGAGCGAAGGCCGCAAGACCGGCATCACTTCCCACAATAGCGTTTCCAGCTACTGGGGCATCATGGGCACCGAAGACCTCGGCGGTGGCCTGAAAGCTGGTTTCAAGCTTGAGCAAGACCTGTTTGTTGCAACTGGTGTGACCGGCAACAGCAGTGCAGCTTCTGGCATCGCCGCTTTTGGCGCAACTACTGCCCAAGCTTCTACTGGCGCTTTCAACCGCACCTCCTTGGTGAGCCTGTCTGGCGGTTTCGGTACCATCGCTCTGGGCCGTGACTATGTCCCGACCCTCTCCTTGGCTACTGCTACCGACGTGTTCGGCCAAAGCTACCTGACCACGGTTGGTCTGGCTGCTTCTGCTGGTAGCACCTTGGATCGCCAATTCATTTACACCACCCCCAACTTCGGTGGTTTCACCGGCAAGCTGTCTTACGGCAATACTGACGCCAGCATCACTGGCCCCGCTGCTACTGCTCAAGATGGCGTGAACCGCAACTACAGCGCTTCCGGCGTCTACTCTAACGGCCCGGTGTACGTCGGCCTCGGTCTGGGTAACACCGAAGCGATCGCTGGCAATCGTGGCGCCGTTGGCGTGAACACCAAGAACGAAATGCAAATCCTGGGTGCTTCCTATGATTTCGGTTCGTTCAAACTGGTGGGTAACTACATCAATACGAAGGCCACCGTTTCGAACTTGGCTGGCGAAACCCGTCAAACTGAAACCAACCTGGGCGTGACCGTTCCGTTCGGTGCTATCACTGCTATCGCTCAGATCGGCCGCAACACCTACACGACCGACATGGCCGGCAACACCGCTGGCGATGCCAGCGGTAGCGACTGGGCTATCGGTGGTGACTATGCTCTGAGCAAGCGTACGACGGCTTTCCTGAAGACCGGCGTGACCAACAAGCTGGACGGTACTCTGAACATCACCGCTGCTAATAGCCTGACTGGTGCTGCTTTCAATGGTGTTGGCGATACCAAACGTACCGTGACCTCCATTGGTATCCGTCACACTTTCTAATTTTTCTGCTGGCTTAGCCAGTAGTTAAATTGAAAGCTAAAACCCTGCCGTTGCAAAGCGGCAGGGTTTTTTTGTTAGAAGTTACCTCTGGCAACTGGAGATGATAGGCCGTGAGTTGGCGTGTGCAGGCACTGGGTTTCACGTTGTTGCTGTCAGCGTGCTCGCCACTTCCGCCGAGCGTAACGACTGTTTCTGATCCCCAGACACGAGCAACAGGCTTTGATCAATGGCAGCATTCGCAGTTGCCGGGCAAACACGCAACAGATTATGTGCCCACACGAGAGGATGGGCGAGAGGCTGTTGCTGTCAGGGCAGACGCCTCGGCCAGCATGTTGCGTCGACGGGTGCACATTGAACCGCAGGACTTGGGGAAACTCAACTTTTCATGGAAGGTGCCGGAACTGATTGCACAGGCCGATCTGGCGCAGCGCGACACGGCGGATTCTCCGGTGCGGATTGTGTTGGCCTTTGAGGGTGACCGTTCCAGACTGTCATTTAAAGATAGCATGTTGTCAGAGTTGGCGCATGCGCTCACCGGCGAGCCCATGCCTTATGCGACGCTGATGTATGTCTGGTGCAATACGCGCCCACCGGGCAGCGTGATCGTCAACCCGCGTACCGACCGCATTCGGAAACTGGTGGTCGAGTCGGGACGGAGTCGTCTCAACCAATGGCTGGATTACGAGCGTGATATCCGTGCCGACTTCATGCAAGCCTTTGGCGAGCCGCCGGGTGCACTGGTTGGCATGGCCATCATGACGGACAGCGATAACACCCGGACCGTGGCACGTGCCTGGTACGGGCTAGT
The DNA here is from genome assembly GCF_001592265.1 of Curvibacter delicatus NBRC 14919. Lineage (GTDB taxonomy): Bacteria > Pseudomonadota > Gammaproteobacteria > Burkholderiales > Burkholderiaceae_C > Hylemonella > Hylemonella delicata. The sequence continues at coordinate 68,763 of NZ_BCWP01000001.1, forward strand.
GCAGCATCAGTCGCCGCTGCTGGCTCAAAACGACTGAAGGCTGTCTGGAGCGATCCGGGGCTGGGCATGGAGACGCATCAAGCGTAGCGCTTGTTGCGCAGGTTGTTTTTCATTTCCTTGAGCATGGGCTGCAGGCGGCTGCCGCCGATGCGCAGTGCCACGCAGGTGGCCAGGATGTCCACGATCATCAGGTGCAGCAGTCGTGAGACCATGGGGCTGTAGCGGTCGTAGCCTTCCGGGTGATCGGCCGCCAGATGGATGTGGCCGGCCATGGCCAGCGGCGAGCCGCTGGTGGTGATGACGATGGTGGTCGCGCCGTTCTTGCGCGCGATGTCGCAGGCGTCCATCAGGTCGCGTGTGCGGCCCGAGTTGGAGATGACGACCAGACAGTCGCCAGGGCCCATGAGCGAGGCGCTCATGACCTGCATGTGGCCGTCGCTGTAGGCCACGGTATTGACTCCCAGACGAAAGAACTTGTGCTGCGCATCCAGCGCCACGATGCCAGAGTTGCCAGCGCCGATGAACTCGATGCGTTTGCCGGTCTTGAAGGTGGCGGCCAGAACGGCAGCGGCCTTGTCAATGGCTGCCGTGGATGCATCGTTGCGGTATTTCAGGAAGGCTGCCACGGTGTTGTCGATCACCTTGACCACCACATCGCTGGTTTTGTCATCCACATCGACACTGCGGTGAATGAAGGGCACACCCTCACTCACGGTACCGGCAAGCTTGAGCTTGAAGTCGGACAGACCGTCATAGCCCATGCTGCGGCAGAAGCGCACCACCGTGGGTTTGCTGACATGAGAGCGCTCGGCCAGTTCGCTGACCGGCAGCTTGGCAAAGGCGCGCGGGTCGGTCAGCACGAGTTTGCCGACGCGTTGTTCGGCGGGGGCCAGGGAGGGCAGCGAGGCCCTGATTCGATCCAGCATGTCGACTCCTGCGCGCCTGTTTCAAGCGCTGCGTGATGGTTACACAGAAAAGCGATTGAGCGTAATTTTATTTCACTCATAATTCAAGCCCATGAACCAGCTCGACGCACTCAAACAGTTCACCACCGTGGTGGCGGATACCGGGGACTTCAGGCAGATTGCAGCCTTCAAGCCGCAGGATGCGACCACCAATCCTTCGCTCATCCTCAAGGCGGTGCAGAAGGCCGATTACCAGCCCTTGCTCAAGGAGACGGTGGCGCAATTCAGGGGGCGGCCGCTAGACGAGATCATGGACCGGCTGCTGGTCCGCTTCGGCTGCGAGATTCTTTCACTAATACCGGGGCGCGTTTCCACCGAGGTCGACGCTCGGCTGAGCTTCGACACCCAGGCCACCGTGGCGCGGGCCGAGCGCATTGTTGAGCTGTACCAAGCGCAGGGTATCCACATCGACCGCGTGTTGATCAAGATCGCAGCCACCTGGGAAGGAATCCAGGCGGCCGCGCAGCTGGAGCGGCGCGGCATCCACACCAATCTGACCCTGCTGTTCTCCTTCTGCCAGGCGGTGGCCTGTGGCCAGGCCAAGGTACAACTGATCTCGCCTTTTGTTGGTCGCATCTATGACTGGTACAAGAAGACGGCCGGCGCCAGTTGGGATGAGGCCGCCCATGCTGGCGTCAACGACCCCGGCGTGGCCTCGGTACGCGCCATCTACCAGCACTACAAGCGCTTCGACATCGCCACCGAGATCATGGGAGCGAGTTTCCGCAACATCGGACAGATCACGGCATTGGCAGGGTGCGATCTTCTGACGATTTCGCCTGAACTGCTGGCTCAGCTCGCGGCCAGCGATGCGCCACTGGTGCGTGCACTGGATGTACAAGTGGCGCGTGCCATGGATTTGCCAGTAATCAGTTACGACGAACCGGGGTTCCGTTATGCGCTCAATGAAGATGCCATGGCAACTGACAAGCTGGCCGAGGGTATCCGCGCTTTTGCGGTCGATACCCGCAAGCTCGAACAGCTGATGCTGGCAGCCTGACATGCGTCGTTGTCGCTGTGACCATACGCCGGCTTGGGGCGCCTTGCGCGCGCTCTACGATACCCAGGGCCGTGACTTCGACCTGCGCCAGGCGTTTTCCGCTGATGTGCGGCGTTTTGAATGCTTCAGCTTGCAGGCGCCGCACGTGTTTGCCGACCTGTCGAAAAATCTGATCAATGTTGCTGTCCAAGATCAGCTGCTCGAACTGGCGCACCAGTGCGGTGTGCAGGCGCATCGCGATGCCATGTTCCGTGGCGATGTGATTAACACGACAGAGCAACGTAGAGTCATGCATTTCTTGTTGCGCTATCCGGCAACAGGCCTTGCGGATGCCGCGCAGGGGGCAACAAAAAATCTGACCAAAGAACTGGGCCAGGTGCATGCCACCCTCAGCGTTATGCTGACCTACGCCGATATGGTGCGTCATGACGAAGGTATCACCGACATCGTCAATATTGGCATTGGCGGCTCCGATCTGGGACCGCAGATGGCGGTGCTGGCGCTCGATGAATTTGTGGCCCAGAACAAGCGTTTCCACTTTGTCTCCAGTGTCGACGGTCATGAACTCAGCCAGGTGCTGCGGCAGGTCCAGCCCGAGAGCACGCTGTTCCTGATCGCCTCCAAGTCCTTCACCACCCTGGAGACCATGACCAACGCGCGCTCGGCCAAGGCCTGGTTCGAGGCCAAGGGCGGGCGCGACATCGCGAGGCATTTCTGTGCCCTCACCAGCAATGTCGAGGCGGCGCGCGAATTCGGCATCGGAACCACGTTCGATTTCTGGGACTGGGTCGGCGGACGCTATTCCATGTGGTCGGCCATCGGTTTGCCGATTGCGATTGCCATCGGGCCGGAGCGTTTTCGCGAGATGCTGGCCGGTGCGCATGCCATGGACGAACATTTTCGCAACGAACCGCTGGAACGCAATCTGCCGGTGCGTCTCGCCTTGCTCGACGTCTGGTACCGTAACTTCCACGGCTTCGGCAGCCGCAGTGTGGCGCCGTATCACAGCGGCCTGCGCCGTATGCAGGCCTACCTGCAGCAACTGGAGATGGAAAGCAACGGCAAGCGAGTGGATGAAGAGGGCCAGGCCCTGCCTTATGCCACGTCCCCCGTGATCTGGGGTGAGCCGGCGGCCAACGGCCAACACGCCTATTTCCAGATGCTGCACCAGGGCAGTGACGTGATTCCGGTGGAATTCATCGCAGTGAAGAAGGTGTCACACTCGCTGCCGGAACATCACCACAAGCTGCTGGCTAATGCGCTGGCACAGTCGCGCGCGCTGATGCTGGGGCAGCAGGATGCTGGGGGGCACCGTCATCTGCCAGGCAACCGCCCGAGCACTTTTCTGCTGCTGGACGAGCTGACGCCGGCCAGCCTGGGGGCCATCATCGCGCTGCAGGAACATCGCGTGTTCGTGACCGGCTCACTCTGGGGCATCAACAGCTTCGACCAGTGGGGCGTGGAACTCGGCAAGGTGCTGGCCAAGGACATGGAGCAGCGCTTGGACAGCGGCAACGCCGATGGGTTGGATGCTTCCAGCGCCGGCTTGTTGAAAAAATTAAGAGCCAAATAGGCTATTAATCCTTTCTGATATTGCGCGACCAGCTACTGAATTAATAGCAGAATTGTCCAAACAAAGAAAAACCCGCAGCGCTTGCGCACTGCGGGTTTTTTGATGGTCGTGAGCGCCAACACTCATCGACGCAGCATGGCGATTCAGGGCTAGGCGCGGCGACGCAGACAGTACCTTGGGGTACGGCAAGCCGCCGCAACGACGCCCTGGATCGTCAGGCAAGGAGCCCTTACATGCCCATGCCACCCATACCGCCCATGCCACCCATGTCAGGCATGCCGCCGCCGGCAGGCGCTTCATCCTTCGGCGCCTCGGCCACCATGCATTCGGTAGTCAGCATCAGGGACGCCACGGAAGCAGCGTTCTGCAGCGCGGTGCGGGTCACCTTGGTCGGGTCCAGAATGCCCATCTCGATCATGTCGCCGTAGGTGTCGTTGGCGGCGTTGAAGCCGTAGTTGCCCTTGCCGGCCAGCACGGCATTCACCACCACGCTCGGCTCGCCGCCGGCGTTGAACACGATTTCGCGCAGGGGCGCTTCGATGGCCTTGAGCACCAGCTTGATGCCGGCGTCTTGGTCATGGTTGTCACCCTTGATCTCGCCAGCGGACTGACGGGCGCGCAGCAGGGCCACGCCACCGCCGGCCACGATGCCTTCTTCCACGGCAGCGCGGGTGGCGTGCAGGGCGTCTTCCACGCGGGCCTTCTTCTCTTTCATTTCGACTTCGGTGGCAGCGCCGACCTTGATCACGGCCACGCCGCCGGCCAGCTTGGCCACGCGCTCTTGCAGCTTTTCGCGGTCGTAGTCGGAGGTGGCTTCTTCGATCTGCACGCGGATCTGCTTGACGCGCGCTTCGATGTCAGCAGCAGCGCCGTTGCCGTCGATGATGATGGTGTTTTCCTTGCCCACTTCGATGCGCTTGGCCTGGCCGAGGTCAGCCAGCGTGACCTTCTCGAGGGTCAGGCCGACTTCTTCAGCGATGACCTTGCCGCCGGTCAGGATGGCGATGTCTTCCAGCATGGCCTTGCGACGGTCGCCGAAGCCCGGGGCCTTGACGGCCACGACCTTCAGGATGCCGCGGATGGTGTTGACCACCAGGGTCGCCAGGGCTTCGCCTTCGACGTCTTCGGCAATGATCAGCAGCGGACGGCCAGCCTTGGCCACTTGCTCCAGCGTGGGCAGCAGGTCGCGGATGTTGCTGATCTTCTTGTCGAACAGCAGCACGAATGGGTTGTCCAGCAGGGCAGCCTGCTTCTCGGGGTTGTTGATGAAGTAGGGCGACAGGTAGCCACGGTCGAACTGCATGCCCTCGACCACGTCGAGTTCGTTCTGCAGGGACTTGCCGTCTTCCACGGTGATCACGCCTTCCTTGCCGACCTTGTCCATGGCATTGGCGATGATCTCGCCGATGCTGGAGTCGCTGTTGGCGGAGATGGAGCCGACCTGGGCGATTTCCTTCGAGGTGGTGGTGGGCTTGGATGCCTTCTTCAGCTGCTCGATCAGGGCAGCCACGGCCTTGTCGATGCCGCGCTTGAGGTCCATCGGGTTCATGCCGGCGGCAACGTATTTCATGCCTTCGCGCACGATGGCCTGGGCCAGCACGGTGGCGGTGGTGGTGCCGTCGCCAGCGTTGTCAGAGGTCTTGGAAGCGACTTCCTTGACCATCTGCGCGCCCATGTTCTGCAGCTTGTCCTTCAGTTCGATTTCCTTGGCCACGGACACACCGTCCTTGGTCACGGTGGGGGCGCCGAAGGAGCGCTCGAGCACCACGTTGCGGCCTTTCGGGCCCAGGGTGACTTTGACTGCGTTGGCCAAGATGTTCACACCCTCAACCATGCGTGCGCGGGCTTCGCCGCCGAAAATGACGTCTTTTGCTGCCATGTTGATTTCTCCGAATTCAGTTCAATAAGAGGTGGAAATTGCTGTGATTTATTTTTAGCTTCGGCCGGGGCTTTGCCCCTTCACTTGGCTGCACCAAGTGAGCCTGTGCTGAAAATGAATCGCGATGCGATTTATTTCTCGACGACGGCGAACAGGTCGTCTTCCTTCATCACCAGCAGTTCATCGCCATCGACCTTGACGGTCTGGCCGCTGTACTTGCCGAACAGGACGCGGTCGCCAACTTTCACGTTCATGGCCACGAGTTCGCCCTTGTCGTTCTTCTTGCCGGGACCAACGGCCAGCACCTCACCTTGGTCAGGCTTCTCGGCGGCGCTGTCGGGGATGACGATGCCGGAGGCGGTTTTGGTTTCGTTTTCCACGCGCTTCACGATCACGCGGTCGGCCAGAGGACGCAGTTTCATCAGGAATCTCCTTGAGTTTGAAACAATGGGTGGTTAAATCCGAAGCATCAGCGGTTAAGTTGGTGCTCATTAACTTTGTTGGATGGTGTTGTTAGCACTCAAATCCAGCGAGTGCTAATCATAAGGCTTTTTAGTCGGCTTTCAAGACAGGGCAAGTTACACTCCCGCGGGTTAAGGAAATGACAGCCTCCTGTTACCCACCTGCCTGATCCGTGTCTGAGTCCCTGCCCCCCCTCTCCGGTCGTTCCTTCGGCATGCGGCTGGCCTGCGTGTTGTGCGTGTGCGCGGTGCTGGTGGGGCTGGATCTGTGGCAACGTGTCCCGCCGCCGGCTCGGCCCCGCGCGGTGTGGCCTGTGCCGACGGACAGCATGCCGACGACAACACTGATCCCGCGCGCCGGCGGCCAGATTCCAATGCCGGCCAACACGCCGGCAGCCCATGCGAGCACGCTGCTGCCGCTGCCGGCAGACAACGCCGTGTCACTGTTGGCCTTCTGGTTTGCCGGTTCGCGCGAAAGCGGGCCAGATGTGCAGATTGCCGCCTCGGCGTTCGACCGCAGCCGTCAGCAGTGGAGCGCTGCACGCTTTGTGGTGAACCGCCATGAGGCGGGTGTGCAGCTGGGTTTTGGCTTGCGCCGCCTGGGCAACCCGGTGGCCTGGCGTGATGCGGACGGACGCATCCACCTGTTTGTCGTGGCCACCGGCCTGGGCGGCTGGGCGGCCGGGCGCATCCTGCACCTGCGCCAGGTCGATGGCGGACCGGACTTTGAGCAACTGGCTTTTGCACCGGTGCGCGTGCTGCCGCTGTCCTGGGCGTGGAACACCAGTCACCTGGTGCGTGCCATGCCGCTGCCCCTGGCCGATGGCGGCATGGTGCTGCCGGCTTATTTCGAGCTGGGCAAGAAATACCCGGTGGCCTTGCGTTTTGACGCGCATGGCGAGTTCCGTGGCATGGTGCGCATGTCGCAGCGCGGCTACCTGCTGCAGCCCACACTGTTGATGCGCAACGAGACCGACTGGCTGGCCTTGCTGCGCGACAACAGCGCGGAGAAAAAGCTGCGGGCCGTGCAGACGCTGGACGGTGGCCAGCACTGGCAGGACCTGCCAGACCCGGGCCTGCACAATCCGGATGCCGCCATTGCTGCGCTGACACTGGAGCCAGGGCTGATGCTGTTGGCGCACAACCCGCGCCCTGATTCGCGTGCCGTGCTGGATCTGAGTGTTTCCAGTGATGGCTTGCAGTGGCGCCGCCTGCTGACACTGGCCCAAGGCGAAAGACCGAGCGAATACTCCTACCCGTCCCTGGCCTGGGCCGACGGCAGCTTGTGGGTCAGTTATACCGACCAGCGGCGCACGATTGCCTGGCAGCGGCTGGACCCCGCTGACAAACGCTGAGACCACGCACCATGGACTGGACCGCCCAACTCAACAGCCTGCTGTCGACGCAGGTCCCGGTGCTACCTTCGCCCGGCATGGTGCGCCTGTACCTGGCGCTGAGCTGGGCCCTGGTGCTGGCCACATTCGGGCTCTGGCTGTTGCGGCGCTGGGGGCCGGCGGGCAAGTCCATCTGGTACTGGCTCTTGCCGGCAGGTCTGGCGCTCTGGGCTGCGTGGCCGGGGGCGCTGTCGCCCACCTACTGGCTGGGGCTGGCATTCCAGGCGCCGAGCCTGATGAGCGCGGTGCTGTGCGGCTTGTTCGTGCTGCGGCAGTTCAAGCCGGCGGTGCTGCCGGCAACGTGCTGTGCGCTGCCATGGTATTTCGGCATGCTGGGCATTGTGTTGGGCTGGCTGCTGTTGCTGGATACCTTTGCGGTGTGGCCCGTGTCGCTGTATGCGCTCGGTTTCAGCCCGGTCTCGTTGGCCGTGGTGGCACTGGTCGCCGGCCTGCCATGGCTGTTGGCGGGGCAACGCCAGTCGACGCGCAACATATCGCTTCTGCTCGTTGCGGTGCTTCTGCTGCAGGTGCTGTTGCGGCTGCCGACTGGCAACCTGTGGGACGCTCTGCTCGATCCCTGGCTGTGGATCGTGTTGCAGCTTGAGGGGCTGCAGCGCGGGCTGCGCCGCTTTCGCAGCAGTCAGTCCTGATGTCAGGCGACGTGCATCAACGCGTCAACAACCATTCACGCTTGAACAACCACTGCTGCGGCTGCCACAGATTGGCCAGCGTGACTTCGCCTGGCATATGCCGGCTGGTGAGCAGCCAGCGCTCCCCCAGTACTCGGCACTGAGGCAGACACGTCGGTGCGGTTTCCGCGCTGTCGGACTGGATCCACACCACGCCGTCATGGGAGGCGAGCAACTGCTGGAGCTGCTGTGCCGGCATCGGCAAGGTGGTCCCCGGCGCGACCCGGGCCAGGGCGCGGCCCCCGGTGTCGTAGGGGATGAACTGGCGCTGGCCCGGCAGCAGGAACTGGAAACGCTCAAACTGGCTGTTAAAGCCATTGGGGACGGCAATGCGCCCGGCAGGCGTCGCAGTGGCGGCCTCATAGAGCCCGACCGGGCCATCCATGGGGGCCACCGTCAGGTCGAACGTGGCATAGACCAGCAGGCCTGCCAGCACGGCACCGGTGCGCGTCCAGGTGGCATGCCACAGACCGATGACGATGACGCAGGCCCCCAGGCCGACGGTCAACAAAACGAGGCCGATGTCCGTGGCCGACGACAGGCCCAGCGCATGGCCGACCCAGGCAATGCGCCCCAGCACCAACAAGGCCAGGCCTGACAGCAGCAGGGTCGGCACAAACCACAGGCGTCCGATGCTGCGCCAATGGAGCGCCAGCAGCATGGCCACCACCGGCATGGCCGGAATGACATAACGCGCCGAACGCTGGCTTGGGAACAGGAAGACCAGCAGCCAGACCGCAGCCCAGGCCAGCAGGATGGCTTGGTGTGGCGGCAAGGGCAGCTTGGTACGCAGCCGCGGCAGTTGTTTCAAACCCAGCCAAGCCAAGCCAATGACGGCGAAGGCCAGCAGACCGGCATTGACTGCATAGGCCAGCAGCTGCGACCAGAGGCTGGAGCCGCTGAGTGACAGCGCCTCCTGCCAGTAGCCGCGTGCGTCGGAGAACTTGGCGGCGTTCTCGCCAACGATGAACTCGCGCCAGACCGCAGCCGGGTCGGGGTCGAGTACGAACCAGAGCGCGAACACGCCCAGGGCCAGCAGTGCGCTGAACGCCGTGCGCAGGGTGTGGCGCAGCAGTGTGCGCCACGTCAGATGTGATTCGCTCAGCACCAGGGCCAGCCACCAGGCCGCCGCCGCCGGCGCGATGAGGGCAAACGACTTGTAGGCCAGGCCCAGTCCCAGGCCCAGGCCGAACAGGGCATGCAGGCCCCAGCCGGGGCCGTTGGCAGGCTGGCGCAGCCGTTGCCACAGCAGGCTGAAGAGCGGCAGGCTGAACCAAAAGGTCTCGGGCGCGCTGGTCAGGTAGGGCCGGCCGTAGCGGAAGGTGCTGAGAAAGACCAGATAGACGCAGGCGGCGATCAGGCCATCGCGCCAGTGCCGCGTGATCAGCCGCACGCTCCAGGCGATGGCGGCGGCGATCAGCAGCGTGTAGATGAGGCTCGGCGTGCGCAGGGCGGCCAGGCTCCAGTGCTGGCCCCAATCGCCCGCCACCATGGCCTGCCAAAACAGCAGCGGTGGCTTGGTGTTGCGCGTGTCGGCCAGCTCGGAGGCCAGCGGCAGCCAGTGGCTGGTTTCCGCCGTCTTGCGCGCGATATGGGCATAGACCATCTCGTCGCCATTGGTCGGGATGTACTGCCCGCCCAGCCCGCAGGCATAGACCGCGATGGCCAGCAGCAACAGGGCCAGCCAGATGAAAGTAGGGTCAGCCGCAGAGGCTGGGGTCGAGTAGCCGGAAGAGCGCATGGAAGTCCCGATGCCGGGCTGCCCCGGCGATGCCCGGCATTATGGCTTGCGGCGGTGACGGAAGGTCCAGCGGTCGTTGGCCACGAAGTTGCTGACGCTGGCGATCACGATGGCGATCACATTGGCCAGCAGATAGTGCATGAAGTGCGTCAGCCACAGGGTGAGTGCGTACTGCAGCAGGATGCCCAGCCAGGAGGCGGTGGCGTATTGGCCCAGCTGCGTCAGCAGGTTGCGCTTCGAGTAGCCCGCCTCGTGCTGCATCGAGGTGGCGTGCAGCCGGTCGGACCATGTCCACAGCCGGTTCCAGGTGAAGTTGTTGACCGTGGCCACCGCGATGGCGAGTGCCAGCGAGAAATAGGGTTTGCTGCCCGGCGCTTCGATGGCGTTGAACAGGAACTCGTGTGCGGTATAGAGCACGGCCAGATTCACCACCGTGCCGCTGGCGCCGACCAGGCCGAAGCGCACATAGCGGAAGCTGTGCAGCCAGTCGATCAGGCGCCAGATGCGCTCGCGCAAGGAAGACGCACTCATGCCGCGGTGGGCTCCGGTAATTCGCGCAGGGCCTGCAGGGCATCGGCCAGCACGGGATCGGGGGCGATGCGTTTGAGGCACTGGTTGTCGCCGTCACAGAAGGTCAGGCGGTGGTTGTAGGCCGAGAGGCAGGGTGAGCAGGCGATGCCGGACTCGTACACGGTGGCTTGAGGGCCTAGATGTGCAGGGCGCAGGCCGGGCAGCGGTCCGTAGAGCTTGCCGGTCTCTGGGCCGAAGAACATCAGGACGCGGATCGGCGTCAGGCTGGCGAAATGGCCCGGGCCGCCATCGTTGGTCAGCAGCAGGTGGCTGGCGTGGAACAGCATCAGCAGCTCGCGCAGGCTGCGCGTGTAGCCGGTCAGGGCCACACACAGTTCGCTGCCGACCTGGGCGCGGATCTCATTGGCCAGGGCGGTGTCGTCCTTCAGGCCGATGAAGGCCACGGCATGGCCCTGGTCGCACAGGCCGCGGGCGACGCGGGCATAGTGCGCAGCCGGCCAGGCGCGCTCGGGCAGGATGCCGCCGCCGGGGTACATGAGCACGAGCTTGCGACCGGCCAGCACCGGGTGGTCGGCCAGCACCTGGGCCCGATAGGCCTGCAACTCCTCCGCGGTGAAGGGCACCGACAGGCCGGTCTCGCTCGGCAGCTCGCGGATGGGTGCGGCCTTGTTGCGTGGTGCGCCATCGCTTTCCAGCGCGTCGACCAGCGAGAGAAACTGCTTGCTGATGTGCTGGTAGGGGTTGTAGGGAATGGCGTAGTTGATATAGCTGCCGCGGTACAGGCCTTCCTGAGTATGCGGCGTGAAGCCGGCGCGCCGGGGGGCGCCGGTCAGGTAGGACAGCAGGCTGCTGACGCGCGAGAACAGCTCGCAGTCGATCACGGCATCAAGCGGCAGGCGGCGCATGGCCAGCGTGACACGCAGGATGTCGCGCAGCAACCGGAAACCCGAACTGTCGTCGATCGCGTGCAGGTGCTCGTGCGCTGCCAGCCCGAGCATGCGCGCGACTTCCTGGTTCTTCTTCAACTGCAGCACATGCACCGTGGCGCCGGGGTAACGCTGGCGCAGCGCCGCGAACATCGGGCCGGCCAGCACAACGCTGCCCATCTCGGACAGCAGGATGACCAGAATGTGGCGCGGTGCGCGGCTGCGGTCTACCTTCGGTGCGCGCGTGCCGATCAGCCGCGCCCACAGCGACACAGCGCCGCACAGGAGCTGGCCAACCCAGCGATCTATCCAGCGTTGCGTCTGCAGCTTCATGCCCGGCCGTCCCCGCCTTTACTTCAGGCCGGCAGCGGCGCGCAGCGCCTGGGCCTTGTCGGTGCGTTCCCAGGTGAACTCGGGCTCTTCGCGGCCGAAGTGGCCGTAGGCGGCGGTCTTTTCGTAGATCGGACGCAGCAGGTCCAGCATCTGGATGATGCCCTTCGGACGCAGGTCGAAATGCTCGGCCACCAAGGCGGCGATCTTGTCATCGGCAATGACGCCGGTGCCGTGGGTGTTGACCGTGATGTTCATGGGCTTGGCCACGCCGATGGCGTAGGCCACCTGCACCTGGCATTTCTTGGCCAGGCCGGCCGCCACGATGTTCTTGGCCACATAACGCGTGGCGTAGGCGGCGGAACGGTCGACCTTGGACGGGTCCTTGCCGGAGAAGGCGCCACCACCGTGCGGGCAGGCGCCGCCATAGGTGTCGACGATGATCTTGCGGCCGGTCAGGCCACAGTCACCCTGCGGGCCGCCGATGACGAAACGGCCGGTCGGGTTGATCAGGTAACGTGTCTCTTTGAGCCACTCCTTGGGCAGCACCGGCTTGATGATCTCTTCGATGATGGCTTCGGTGAACGAGGCCTTCATCTTGGTCTGGGTTTCGCTCTGGTCGGGGCTGTGCTGGGTGGACAGCACCACGGTGTCGATCGAGTGCGGCTTGCCGTCGACATAGCGCATGGTCACCTGGCTCTTGGCGTCCGGGCGCAGGAAGGGCAGACGGCCGTCCTTGCGCAGCTGGGCCTGGCGTTCCACCAGGCGGTGCGCGTAGTGAATCGGTGCCGGCATCAGCTCGGGCGTTTCATCGCAGGCGTAGCCGAACATCAGGCCCTGGTCGCCGGCGCCGATGTTGAGGTGGTCGTCGGAGGCGTGGTCCACGCCCTGGGCGATGTCGTTGCTCTGCTTGTCGTAGGCCACCAGCACGGCGCAGCCCTTGTAGTCGATGCCGTACTCGGTGTTGTCGTAGCCGATGCGCTTGACGGTGTCGCGTGCAACCTGGATGTAGTCGACATGCGCATTGGTGGTGATCTCGCCAGCCAGCACCACCAGACCGGTGTTGGTCAGGGTTTCGGCGGCCACGCGCGAACGCGGGTCCTGCTTGAAGATCGCGTCCAGGATCGCGTCGGAGATCTGGTCCGCCACCTTGTCGGGATGGCCTTCGGAAACGGACTCGGAAGTAAACAGATAATCGTTCGCCATGTGAATAAACTCCATAGTTTGGTTTCAGGCGCGTTGCCTGGGCTCCGGAGCTTCGGCGAACGCTTTAGCAGATTCGTCACGATGGACGAGGCACAATTGCCACACATTTGGATGCGGCGCCTGCGGTGTCGCCCTGCAAGTAGTTCATAACTCAGCGACCAGCGTAGTTTATCCGACTCATGATCACCCTGTTCCGTTTTCTGTCCATCCTGCCCCTGGGGTTGATGCAGGGCGTTGGCTGGCTGCTGGGCTGGGTGGTGTTTCTGTTGTCCAGGGTGTACCGGCGCCGCTTCCTGTCCAACGCGCATCAGGCCGGCTATGGTCGGCAGCAGTGGCGCGGCGCCGTGGGTCCCGCCGGCCAATTGGTGGCCGAGCTGCCGCGTTTGTGGCTGGGGCGGCCGGTGACCATTCAGTGGGATGGCGCACAGCACATCGAGGCGGCGCTGGCGCTGGGCCGCGGCATCGTGTTCCTGACGCCGCACCTGGGCTGTTTCGAGATCACGGCGCAGGCCTATGCACAGCGGTTTGGCCAGCGCCAACCGATGACGGTGCTGTTCCGCCCGGCACGGCAGCCCTGGCTGCGCACGCTGGTGGCCACGGCGCGCAGCCGTCCCGGGCTGCACACCGTGCCGACCACCCTGGCGGGCGTCAAGCAAATGCTGAAGGCCCTGCGCCAGGGGCAGTCGGTCGGGCTGTTGCCTGACCAGGTGCCGCCGCTGGGCCTGGGCGTCTGGGCGCCGTTTTTCGGCCAGCCGGCCTACACCATGACGCTGTCGGCCCGGCTGGCACAGCAGACCGGGGCGACGGTGCTGGTGGCCTGGGGTGAACGTCTGTCGTGGGGGCGTGGTTTTCGCATTCACGTGCGCCCCTTGGGCGTTGAGTTGCCCGCCGAGATGACGGCCGCCGCCGCCGTCATCAACCAAGCGATGGCGCAATTGATTGCCGAGTGCCCCCAGCAGTACCTGTGGGGTTATGCGCGCTACAAGCAGCCGCGGGAAGAACAGGGTTGAAGTTGGGACATCTTTTGAGTCATGTCGGTGTCGCTTTCATGCGGCTGTTGGCCTTTTTGCCGTTACCGTGGCTGCGGGCGCTGGGCTGGGTGTTTGGCTGGGTGCTTTACGGTTTGATCCGGTCGCGGCGCTATGTGGTGCGTACCAATCTGCGGCTGTGTTTCCCGCAATGGGACGAGCGCCACATCCGCTCGCTGTCGATCGAGACGTTCATTCGTTTTGCTCAGGCTTGGCTGGACCGCAGCTGGCTCTGGCACGGTGCCCCCGAGGTGACGCGCCGGCGCCTGCGGCTGACGGGTGCCGTGGCCGAACTGCAGGGCGAGGCGCCGACGGTCATCTTCGCGCCGCACTTCATGGGGCTGGACGCCGGCTGGACTGCGTTGACGCAGCAGCTGCCGCGCCGCTTCACCACCATCTACACCAACCAGGCCAATCCGGTGGTGGACGCCTGGATACTGGCCGGGCGCCGGCGCTTTGGCCAGGGGCGGCTGTTCGGCCGTATTGACGGCGTCAAGGCCATCGTGGCGGCGTTGCGTGAGGGCGAGCCGCTGTATCTCCTGCCTGACATGAATTTTGGCCCGGAAGACTCGGTCTTCGTGCCGTTCTACGGTGTGCCAGCGGCGACCGTGCCGTCACTGTCGCGCTTTGCCAAACTGGGTCGTGCCAAGGTGGTGCCGGTGGTGACGCGCATGACGGCGGCGGGTTACGAGGTCCGGGTGATGCCAGCTTGGGATGATTTCCCGACCGACGATGCCGAGGCGGATACGGCGTGCATGAACCGGCGCCTGCAGGACTACATCGACACCATGCCCGGCCAGTACTACTGGGTTCACAAACGCTTCAAGGACCGGCCAGCCGGTGTGCCATCGGTCTACTGAGACGGTGTTTGGCAATGAAAACCGGGTTTGGCGCCCGTTCCGATTGCGCCAGCTGCTTCTATTTTTGTAGCAAAAAGGCCTGCAGCGCCTCCATCACCAACTGGGGCTGCTCATGCACGATCCAGTGCGTGGCATCTGGCACGCGCTGCAGCGTGAGCTGCGGGATGTAGTCGTCCAGACCCTCGATCAACTCGGGCGGCAAGGCGGTGTCACCCAGGCCCCAGAGCACCAGCGTCGGCCGGTCGATGGTGAGCATTTCCCGCGGCAAGTCGATTGATGTTGCCGCCGGATCGTCCACGCGCGGCGGGCGCAGCGGCGAGGCGCGGTAGTAATTCAGGCTGCCGGTGAGTCCGCGATTCCAGACGGCACGGTAACGCGCCTTAACCTCTTCGGTCAGCCAGCCATATCCCCCGGTACCCGCACCCATGTTGAGGAAGAAGTCCCACAGCCGGCGGTAGTCGTCCTGCGCCAGCAAGGCTTCGGCATCGGGCCGGATGAGGAAGTTCATGTAGGCACTGGCAGCCTGCTGCTTCGGATTGCTTTTCAGCTCGCGCAAAAAGGTGCCGGGGTGCGGCGAATTGATGATGGCCAGTTTCTGGAGCAATTGCGGCAACTGGTTGGCCAGGTTCCAGGCCACCGCGCCCCCCCAGTCGTGCGCCACCAGGCAGGCCAGCTGGCCGCCTTGGTCCTTGGCTTCGATGGTGATCAACGCCGCGATGTCCTGCACCAGGTGCTTGGCGCGGTAGGCCGCCACATCGGCTGGTGCGCTCGACTGCTCGTAGCCGCGCAGGTTGGGCGCCACGCAGCGGTAGCCGCCATGCTCGGGGCGGGCGAAGTGTTCCAGCAGTTCGTCCCAGACAAAGGCGGCTTCCGGAAAACCGTGCAGAAACAGCAGCACCGGCCGGCCGCGCGCGCCGGCGGCGCGGCAGCTCAGGGTGATGCCGTGCGGCAGCGGCTGCAGCCAGGTTTCGATCATGCTGGCAATGCTTCGCTCTCAGGGTGGGCCCATTGCCATAACAGGCGGGCCACGTCCTCGATGCCGGTGCGTTTGGTGGCGGAGAACAGCCGCACCTCGCCGCCGCCGGCATTCAGCTTCATGATGGACAGGGCTTTGGCGGCTTCGCTGCGAGTGAGCTTGTCGGCCTTGGTCAGGATGACCAGAAACTTCAGGCCCTCTTCGACTCGGGGGCGGATCACTTCCAGCAGCACCTCGTCCAGCTCGGTCAGGCCGTGGCGTGGGTCGCACAGGAGGACGATACCTTTGAGGTTTTCGCGCGTGACCAGGTAATTGGCCATGACTTGTTGCCAGCGGATCTTGTCCTGCTTCGGGACAGCGGCGTAACCGTAACCCGGCAGGTCGGCCAGCACGGCGTCGGTGAGGCCCTGCTTGCCTAGGGCAAAGAGGTTGATGTGCTGGGTGCGGCCGGGTTTTTTGGAGGCGAAGGCCAGCTGTTTCTGCTGTGTCAGCGTGTTGATGCAGGTGGACTTGCCGGCATTCGAGCGGCCGACAAAGGCGATTTCCGGCACGTCCAGCGCTGGCAGGAACTGCAGCTGCGGGGCCGTGGTGAGGAAACGGGCCGTGTGCAGCCAGCCCAACTCCTGGACGGCTTCCGTCTTGGCGGGCGTGCCTTGACGGTGGTCAGGGCGGGACGGAGCGGGCGTTTTGGAGGGGGTGGTCATTGTGTGTGCTGGAAAGCCTGGATCCGCATTGTAGAATCAGGCAGTTTTGCTCCAACCACACCAGACAATCACCATGAAGTTGCTTGCTCACCTGTTGATGGCTGCCGCGCTGGCAGCGCCTGCTTTTTCCCACGCGGCACAAGAGGCCAAAGCACCGGCCAAGCCGGATCTGGCCCAAGGCGAGGCCAAGTTTGCGGCGGTGTGCGCATCCTGCCACGGTGCCGATGGCAACTCGGGCACGCCAGCCAACCCCAAGCTGGCGCAGCAACACCCCGCCTACCTGGTCAAGCAGCTGCAGGAGTTCAAGTCCGGCAAGCGTGCCAGCGCCGTGATGTCCGGTTTCGCTGCCACCCTGAGCGACGATGACATGAAGAACATCGCCGCCTGGCTGACCTCGCAAAAAGCCAAACCCGGCTTTGCCAAGGACAAGGATCTGGTGGCCTTGGGTGAGCGCATCTTCCGCGGCGGCATTGCCGACCGCCAGATTGCCGCCTGTGCCGGCTGCCACAGCCCCAACGGTGCCGGCATTCCCGCCCAGTACCCGCGTCTGAGCGGCCAGCATGCCGACTACTCCACGGCCCAGCTGGTGGCTTTCCGAGACGGCGTGCGCAAGAACAGCATCCAGATGACGCAGGTGGCGGCCAAGATGAACGACCGTGAGATCAAGGCGGTGTCCGACTACATTGCCGGTCTGCGCTGATCGAATACACCGGCTTGGTGCCGGGGCAATGCCGAAATCAATAAGTTTCGGATGATGTTTGGGGGAGAATGGCGGATTCGCACCCGCTGACGGAACCCGGCAGCTTTCGAACACTCCATACCAAGGCGGGTCTTTTGTGAAGACCTGCCTTTTTTATTGGTGCACAGCACAATTCACGCATGACAGTCTCCACCCAGGGTCTTGAACTCAAGTCGTCTTCCAGCTCGTTGCGCGCCGCGGTGGAGTTGCTGTCGTCGATGCGCTTTGCCATCTCGCTGCTGACGGTGATCTGCATCGCCTCGGTCATTGGTACCGTCCTCAAGCAGCATGAGCCGCTGACCAACTACATCAACCAGTTCGGTCCTTTCTGGACCGAGGTGTTCGGCAAGCTGGACCTGTATGCGGTGTACAGCGCCTGGTGGTTCCTCTTGATCCTGGCCTTTCTGGTGACCAGCACAACCTTGTGCATCGCACGCAACACGCCCAAGATCATCACCGACCTCAAGTCGTACAAGGAAAACATCCGCGAACAGAGCCTGCGGGCTTTCCACCATCGGGCGGAAGCGGCACTGGGTGAGGCACCCGAAACGGCGGCACGACGCATTGGCCAGCTGCTGGCGGGCAGCGGCTGGAAGGTCAAACTGCAGCAGCGCGAAACGTCGGCCGGTAGCGGCTGGATGGTAGCCGCCAAGGCGGGCGCGGCCAACAAGCTGGGCTATATCGCGGCGCACAGTGCCATCGTGCTGGTGTGTCTGGGCGGCCTGCTCGATGGTGACCTGATCGTGCGTGCCCAGATGTGGGTGGGCGGCAAGACGCCTTACAACGGTGGCGGCCTGATCGCCGATGTGAAACCCGAACACCGCCTGAGCGAGCGCAACCCGACCTTCCGCGGCAACCTGCTGGTGGCCGAAGGCACGCAATCGAGCACGGCCATCCTGAGCCAGTCTGACGGCATCCTGCTGCAGGAACTGCCGTTTGCCGTCGAGTTGAAGAAGTTCATCGTCGAGCATTACTCCACCGGTATGCCCAAGCTGTTTGCCAGCGAGATCGTGATCCACGACAAGGCCACCGGTGAGAAGCAGGAGGCGCGCGTCGAGGTCAACCATCCGGCCAGCTACAAAGGTGTCGAGATCTACCAGTCGAGTTTTGACGATGGTGGCTCCACCGTGCGGCTGCAGGCCTTGCCGATGAACGCGGCCACCAAGCCGTTCCAGATCGAGGGCGTGATCGGCAGCGCGTCACAGCTTACCAATGGCAGCGAGAAGTTGACGCTGGAGTACACCGGCCTGCGGGTGATCAATGTGGAGAATTTTGCCGGCAACGGTCCTTCCGGCGTGGATGTGCGCAAGGTCGATCTGCGTGAATCGCTCAACCAGCGCCTCGGTGCGGCCAACAAGGCCGACGCCAAGAAGACCCAGCGCAATGTCGGCCCCAGCATCAGCTACAAGCTGCGCGATGCTGCCGGCCAGGCGCGTGAGTTCCACAACTACATGCTGCCGATGGACCTGGGTGATGGCGTGCCGGTCTTCCTGTTGGGCATGCGCGAGACGCCGGCCGAGCCCTTCCGCTATCTGCGCGTACCGGCCGATGCGCAGGGTTCGAGCGACGAATTCTTCCGCCTGCGGTCTGCCTTGGCCGACCCTGCACTGCGTGAGCAGGCGGTGCGCCGTTATGCTGCCAAGGTGGTGGATGCTTCGCGCCCCGATCTGTTGCCGCAGCTGACGGCGTCTGCCGCGCGGGCCTTGGGCCTGTTCGCCGGTTTGGAAAAAGTCAAAGGCAGTTCGGCGCCGGGCGGCCTGCAGGCGGTGGCCGATTTCATGGAGGCCAACGTGCCGGAAAGCGAGCGCAACCGTGCCGGCGAGATGCTGATCCGCATCCTCAACGGGACGCTGTTCGAGTTGGCCCAGGTGGCGCGTGAGCGTGCCGGCCTCAAGGCTTTGGTGCCGGATGAAGCTTCGCAGGCGTTCATGACGCAGGCCGTGCTGGCCTTGAGCGATGCCTATCTGTACCCGGCACCCATGGTGTTGCAACTGGTCGATTTCAAACAGGTGCAGGCCAGCGTGTTCCAGGTGGCACGTGCCCCGGGCAAGAACATTGTTTATCTGGGCTGCGCCCTGCTGATCCTCGGTGTGTTTGCCATGCTGTATGTGCGGGAGCGCCGCCTGTGGGTGTGGCTGGCGCCGCAAGACGCTGGCGCGCACGCCACCATGGCGCTGTCGGCCAACCGCAAGACGATGGACGGTGACCGCGAATTTGCACAGCTCCGCGACAAGTTGATCGGGGCCAAGGAGTAAGACATGAATACTGCAACCACGACACTGACCCTGAACGAAGGCTACTTTGCCAAGCGCAATGTCTTCGACTGGCTGTTTGCCGCCCTTGTGCTGGCAGGGGGACTGTTTGCCTTCTCGACCTACAGCCACGCCATGGATGTGTACGAGAAGGGCATCCTGTTGCTGGCCATGCCTTCGGCTGTGGCGCTGGGCTGGTTCTGGCGTCCGCTGCGCGCCCTGATGCTGCTGGTGGCGGTCTTTTCCCTGCTGGGCATTGTGTCTTACCAAGGGCAGCTGGCGCGTGCCGAGAGCGTGTTCTGGCTCAAGTACTTCCTGTCCAGTCAGTCCGCCATCCTGTGGATGAGCATGGTGTTCTTCATGAGCACGCTGTTCTACTGGCTCGGCATGTTTGCCAAGGGGCAGGGCGCCACGATGGAGTTGATCGGTTCGCGCCTGGCCTGGCTGGCCGTGGCCATGGCCCTGATCGGCACCATGGTGCGCTGGTATGAGAGCTATCTGCTCGGTTCCGACATCGGCCACATCCCGGTGAGCAACCTGTACGAGGTGTTCGTGCTGTTCTGCTGGATGACGGCACTGTTCTATCTCTACTTCGAAGCCCAGTACCAGACGCGTGCCATGGGCGCTTTCGTCATGCTGGTGGTCAGTGCGGCGGTCGGTTTCCTGCTCTGGTACACGGCGGTGCGTGAGGCGCATGAAATCCAGCCGCTGGTGCCGGCGCTCAAGAGCTGGTGGATGAAGCTGCATGTGCCGGCCAACTTCATCGGCTACGGTACCTTCTCCCTCTCCGCGATGGTGGCATTTGCCTATCTGATCAAGAGCCAGACGCAGGAAACGCGCTGGTTCCGATTGGCGCCGTTGTGGATCTTCGGCATCGTGCTGTGCTTCGTTCCGCTGGCCTTCCGCAAGAGCACGGCCGAAGCGGGCGGCAGCTATTGGCTGGTTTATTTCATCATCGCCAGCCTGATCGTGGGCGGCATCCTGCTGGGTCGCAAGCGCATCGCTGAACGCCTGCCGACGCTGGAGGTGCTGGACGACGTGATGTACAAGGCCATCGCCGTCGGTTTTGCCTTCTTCACCATTGCCACGGTGCTCGGCGCCTTGTGGGCGGCCGAGGCCTGGGGCGGCTACTGGAGCTGGGACCCGAAGGAGACCTGGGCGCTGATTGTCTGGCTCAACTATGCGGCTTGGCTGCACATGCGGCTGATGAAGGGCCTGCGCGGCACGGTGGCTTCCTGGTGGGCGCTGGCTGGCCTGGGGGTGACCACGTTTGCCTTCATCGGCGTCAACATGTTCCTCAGCGGCTTGCACAGTTACGGCGCCTTGTAGGAACTTTGTCAGCGTGGAGGCGCTCCTACGACTCATGTTGTAACAAGGACCGCATCATGCTGATCAAATCGCGCAACAATGGCTTCATTCATCCGGTCGCCAGTGAGATCACCCCGCAGGGGATTTACACGCAGCGCCGTGAACTGATCCGGCTCATGGCCACAGGCGCCGCCGGGGCTGCGCTGGCAACGTGGGCCATGCGCGACGCCCAAGCCCAGACTGTGACAGCACGGCCAGGCAAACTGACGGCGCTGACGGCTGCCAAGTCCATGGTCAGCGGTGCCACCACGGTGGAGAAGATCACCGAGTACAAGGATGCCGCTGGCTATAACAACTTCTACGAATTCGGGACGGACAAGAGCGATCCAGCGCGCAACGCACACACACTGCAGACTTCACCCTGGACGGTGGCGGTCGAGGGGTTGGTGAAGAAACCCGCCAATTACACCCTAGAAGACTTGCTCAAACTCAGCCCCCAGGAGGAGCGGATCTATCGCCTGCGCTGCGTCGAAGGCTGGTCGATGGTGATCCCCTGGGTGGGTTACTCACTGTCGGAACTGATCAAGAAAGTTGAGCCGCTGAGCAGCGCCAAGTATGTCGAGTTCGTCACCCTGGCTGACCGCAAGACCATGCCCTATGTCAGCACCCACGTGCTGAATTGGCCTTATGTCGAAGGGTTGAGGATGGACGAGGCCATGCATCCGCTGACCCTGCTGACTTTCGGCATGTATGGCGAGATCCTGCCCAAGCAGAACGGTGCGCCCTTGCGCCTGGTCGTGCCGTGGAAATACGGTTTCAAGAGTGGCAAGAGTCTGGTGAAGATCCGTTTTACCGACAAGGAGCCCATGACCGCCTGGCACCAGGCCGCTCCCCAGGAATACGGTTTCTATTCCAATGTGAATCCGAATGTGGATCATCCTCGCTGGAGCCAGGCACGGGAGCGGCGCATTGGGGAAGACGGCTTGTTTTCCCAGAAGCGCAAGACGCTGATGTTCAACGGCTACGAGGCCCAGGTCGGCCAACTGTATGCCGGCATGGACCTCAAGAAATACTACTGAAACCGTTGCAGCTAATCTGGGGATGAATCGTTTCTTGCTGAGTCCTTTAGCCAAACCACTGCTGCTGGCGGTATGTCTGTTGCCATGTGCCTTTCTGGTTTATGCCGCCGCGTCTGATCAACTCGGGGCCAATCCGGCAGAAGCCTTGGTGCGTTCGACGGGCGATTGGACCTTGCGCTTCCTGTGCCTGGTGTTGGCGGTGACACCCCTGCGCATACGGGCCGGCTTGCCTTCGCTGGCACGATTCCGTCGCATGCTGGGGCTGTTTGTGTATTTTTATGTGCTGTTGCACCTGCTGTGCTACAGCTGGTTCGACATGGGGTTCGAGTTGCAGGACATTGCACGCGACATCACCAAGCGGCCTTTCATCCTGGTAGGTTTTGCCGCCTTTGTTTTGCTCACGCCCTTGGCTGCCACCTCTTTCAACCGTGCCATCCGCTGGCTGGGCGCTCCACGCTGGCGGGTCCTGCATCGGCTGGTCTATGGCATCGCAGTCTTGGGGGTGCTGCATTTCTTCTGGATGCGCGCATCCAAGAACAACTTGGCCGAGGTGGTGGTCTACGCCGGTATTGTCGGCATCCTGCTGGCTTGGCGCTTGTGGCGCAGGCTGGCGCTGCGGCGCACTTAGGCTGGCCGATGCCCAGCCGTGATGCTGGGATCGATGACATTCTTGGGCAGACGGTAAGCCGAGCTGTCGAACAGGTCGATACCGCATTGCAGGTTTTCAATCCAGGCCAGGAAGTCTTTGATGGCTCCCGCGCCGGCGATCGGCGCGCCATGCTGCGGCACGATCATTGCGATATCCAGTTCCCGAGCCATGCGAACCCACAGGCGCAGGATCTTGTTGGAGACCATGTAGCGGCGGTGGAAGCCCTCCATGTTCGGCAGGTGCGGCTTCAGTTCGGTCACAGGCTCGCGCGCTTGTTTGCCGCTGACAAGCGAGGCACCCAGGTCCCCGGTGAAGAGGATGCGGCTGACCGGGTCGTAAAAATGGAAGTTGCCTTCCGAATGCATGAAATGGGCCGGCAGCAGCCAGAGCTCGTGCTGTCCCAGCGGCAGGCGTCCCCCGGCATCGGGCACACCCACCACACGGTCATCGGTTTTTCCTACCTTGGTGAAGTGTGGTGCAAAGCGCTCCCAGATGCGGGAGATGACCAGTGTCGCCCGGGTGCTGGTCATCCAGCGGTCCAGCGAGGCGATGATGTCCGGGTCGGCATGGGATGCGATCAGGTAGGCCAGCTTGCTGGGCGGGAAGTGCTTCGACATGTTGAGGAACAACTCGTTGAAGGCCAGGTTGCCGCCCGGGTCGATGATGGCGCCGGTGTCGCCATCGCAGATGAGGAACTGGTTGGCTTGCACCGCCTGGCCGTCTTCATCGATCAGGTCGGTGAACATCAGGACCTCATGGGTCTTGTCTTTGTAGAGCTCAACAGGTGACATGGCAGCGCAAAGTAAGACCGCCCCTGAGGCAGGGGCGTCAATCCGGAATGGGCGGTCGATCGCTGATGCAATGACCGCAACCACAAATGTCTGCCTAGGTTGGCAAGCGTTCGTGGCTGAACGTGTCTGCGGGATTTTCGCGCACGCGGATCAAATGGACTTGATTCATGTCAATCAAGACCTCTGCCGCCCGGCCGCGGGTGTTGTAGTTGCTGGCCATGCTCATGCAGTAGGCGCCGGCAGACAACACGGCCAGCAGATCGCCGGGTGCAACGGCCAGACTGCGGTCACGTCCGATCCAGTCGCCACTTTCGCAGATGGGGCCGACGACGTCGTAAAGCGTCGACGTTGCCGGACGCGACGTCAAAGGGACAATCCGATGGAAAGCCTGGTACATGGCGGGGCGTGGCAGATCGTTCATGGCCGCGTCGACGATACAGAAGTTCTTCTGCTCGCCGGGCTTGAGATACATCACTTCGGTCAGGCAGACGCCGGCATTGCCCACCAGGGAGCGCCCGGGTTCGATCATGAGTTGCCGCCCGCCGAAACCACGTGCATCAAGCTTTGCCAGCAGCTTGGCCCACAGCGCATCGGCTGCTGGCGGTGTATCGTCGTTGTAGTCAATGCCGAGACCGCCGCCGAAATCAATGTGGTGCAGAGGGATGCCTGCAGCCTCGATGGTCTCGACCAGATCGAGCACACGGTCCATGGCATCAAGATACGGCTCTTCCTGCGTGATCTGCGAGCCGATGTGGCAGTCAATGCCCACGACCTGCAGCCCCGGCAGTGAAGCGGCTCGCTGGTAGGTGGCGAGGGTGCGTTCGTGCGCAATGCCGAACTTGTTGCCCTTCAAGCCGGTCGAGATGTAGGGGTGGGTTTTCGGGTCGACATTGGGATTGACGCGAATGCTGACCGGTGCACGCTGGTGCATGGCCAGGGCCACGTCGTTGAGCACTTCCAGCTCGGCTTCGCTCTCGACATTGAAGCAGCCGATGCCGGCTTCCAGTGCACGGCGCATTTCAGCGCGCGTTTTGCCCACACCGGAGAAGATGACTCTTTTGGCCTCGCCGCCTGCGGCCAGCACGCGTTCCAGTTCTCCACCGGAAACGATGTCAAAGCCGCAGCCGGCCTGGGCGAAGACCTGCAGGACGCCTAGCGAGGAGTTGGCTTTCATGGCGTAGCAGATTTGCACCTTCCGGCCCGCAAAGCCGCGTTGGTAGGCGGCCAAGGCCGAGAGCATGGCGGCCTTGGAATACACAAACAAAGGCGTGCCGTACTGGCGAGCCAAGTCGCTCAGACGAACGTTCTCAATGAAAAGTTCATCACCCTGGTAGGCGATATGGGGATGGCCGGGAAGTTTGGGAGCAGTCATTTGGAGGCGGGGGCAGAGGCGGGGGCAGCAGGGGCGGTGGCGGCGCTGTCCCGGCGCGAGTCGGGGATCAGGGTTTCAGGCAAGGTGGCGCGGCGGGCAGCAGCCGGTTCGGTCGGCAGGTACAGTGCTCCCGGCTGACCACAGCCGCTGAGGAGGGTTGTCAAGCTAGCCGCAATGGCAGCAAGGCCCATAAGGGTTAGTGCCCTGACTAGAATTTGGTTTGTTTGCAACATCACGAAATTGTAATGACCGACACCGAATTCATGGATCGCGCCGAATTGGTCTTACGCGCGATCGAGGCCAGCTGCGACCGCATCAACGACGAAAGCGACGCCGATATTGATAACCAACGTGTTGGAGGCATGGTGACGCTGGTGTTTCGCAACCGCAGCCAGATCGTCGTGAACCTGCAGAAACCGTTGCACGAGATCTGGCTGGCCGCCAAGGCAGGGGGGTTTCATTACAAGTTCGATGGTCGCCAGTGGATAGACACCAAAGGACATGGCGAATTTTTTGCCAATCTGTCGGCCCATGCCTCGGAGCAGGCGGCTTGTCCCTTAAGTTTCTCTGCCTGATCAGTTCTTGAACAGATCGAGGATCTTCTTCTTTTCATCGGCTGGCGGCAAGGCCTGAACAGTGCCGCCTGGTTCGCCGGCCGGTTTGTCTTCCAGCCCCAGATTGCTGACGCCGGCGCCCTTGGCGTACTCCTCATAGGCCCAGTCGCCACCGGTATTGGTCACGCCTTCAGGGGCGCTGATTTCGGTCACGGGGACCCCTTTGAGGGCATGTTCCATGAAGCTGATCCATACCGGCAGGCTCAAGCCGCCGCCAGTCTCACGATCACCCAGCTTGCGGGGGGTGTCGTAGCCGATCCAGGTCACGGCCGTGAGCGTGGGTTGGTAACCAGCAAACCAGGCATCCATGGAGTCATTGGTGGTACCGGTCTTGCCGTAAAGATCAGGGCGCTTCAGTGTGGCTTGCGCACGGGCAGCCGTACCGGAGCGGGTGACCTCCTGCAGCAGGCTGGACATGATGAAGGCGTTGCGGGCATCGATGGCACGCATGGCGTCGTCGAGTACTGGCGGTGTTGTGTTGACCAGCACCTTTCCGCCTTTTTGTTCCGATACCTTGGCAATGAGCCAGGGGTTGACGCGGTAGCCGCCATTGGCGAACACCGAGTAGGCCGTTGCCATCTGCATCGGCGTGACGGAGCCGGCACCCAAGGCCATGGTCAGGTAGGGGGGGTGCTTATCGGCTTCGAAGCCGAAATGCGTGATCCAGTTCTGCGCGTTCTGTGGGCCCACAGCCTGCAGAACGCGGATCGAGATCATGTTTTTCGACTTGGCGAGGCCGCGGCGCAAGGTCATCGGGCCCTCAAACTTGCCGTCGTAGTTTTTCGGCTCCCAGGGCTGACCGCCGGTGACGCCGGAGTCGAAGAACAGCGGCGCATCGTTGACCACGGTGCTTGGCGTGAAGCCTTTTTCCAAGGCGGCCGAGTAGATGAAGGGCTTGAAGCTGGAGCCAGGTTGGCGCCATGCCTGGGTGACATGGTTGAACTTGTTCTTGACGAAATCAAAGCCACCGACCAAGGCCTTGATGGAGCCGTCTCGCGGATCCAGTGCGACAAAAGCGCCTTCGACCTCGGGCAGTTGCGTGATCTCCCAAGTGTCCTTCGGGGTCTTGACGACACGAATGATCGCACCTCGACGGATCTTAATGTGCGGCGGGGCCTTGGCCGACAAGCCGGACTGCGCCGGACGCAGGCCTTCCCCGGTGATCTCAACGGGTTCGCCGTTCTGCCGGACGGCCACGATCTTTTTAGGGTCGGCTTCCAGCACCACCGCTGACATCAGGTCGCCGTTGTCCGGAAAGTCATCCAGTGCATCGTCAATCGCGTCTTCAAGTTCCTGCGGTTTGCTCGGCAGGTTGACGAACTTTTCCGGGCCGCGGTAGATCTGGCGCCGTTCGTAGTCCATGATGCCGCGGCGCAAGGCCTTGTAGGCCGTATCCTGGTCGGCAGCGCGGATGGTGGTGTAGACATTCAGGCCGCGGGTATAGGTTTCATCGCCATACTGGGCATACATGAGTTGGCGCACGGTTTCGGCCACAAACTCGGCATGGATGCGCCCATTTTGGTGGGCCGGCTTGACTTTCAACTCTTGTTTTTTGGCTGCAATGGCTTGTTCTTCTGTGATGAAGCCGTTTTCCTGCATGCGCTCGATGATGTAGAGCTGGCGTGAGCGTGCCCGTTTCGGGTTGTTGATCGGGTTGTAGGCGGAGGGTGCCTTGGGCAGGCCGGCCAGCATGGCGGCCTCGGCAATGGTGATGTCCTTGAGCGGTTTGCCGAAATAAGCTTCCGAGGCTGCGGCAAAACCATAGGCCCGATTCCCCAGGAAGATCTGGTTCATGTAGATCTCGAGGATCTGATCCTTGGTGAGCAGATGCTCAAGCTTGAACGTCAGCAGGATCTCGTAGAGCTTGCGGGTGAAGGTCTTTTCCGACGACAGGTAGACATTGCGGGCCACCTGCATGGTGATGGTGGAGGCGCCCTGGCTCTTGACGCGACCGACATTGGCCAGGCCGGCGCGAATCACGCCGAGGTAGTCCACGCCGCCATGCTGGTAGAAGCGGGCATCTTCGATGGCCAGCACGGCATCGGTCATCACCTTGGGGATGTCCTTGATCGGGGTGAGATTGCGCCTTTCTTCGCCAAATTCGCCGATCAGGTCGCCTTCCGTCGAAAACACACGCAGCGGCAGCTTGGGCCGGTAATCCGAAAGATCTGAGATGTCTGGCAGGTTAGGGAAGGCCACGGCCAGGGCAATCGCCACGACCATCAGGATCGAGAGCAGCCCGGCCAAGGCCAGTCCACCAGCCCACAAGCCTAATCGGGTCAGCCAGTGCATGGCGGGTTTGTGGGGGTTCACGCCTGCAGGGGCAGCTGAAACAGGCGGCTTGGGTTTTGCGGGCATAAAGAGTAATAGGGTGCGCGTCGTGCATTATAAAAATCTGCACACGATCCAAGTGATCAGGGCTCAGCTTGCATTGTGAAGGCTGGGCCACCAAGCCCGGATTGGGCTTGGTGGCCTTGTTTCAATTGCATACAAAGCGTCAACTTTTGACAACGCATCAAGGATGATGAATGGGGAAAAACCTTTGCTGGACAAGGATCTTACTGCTAGCATTGAAGTGAATTCTTAAGTTTTTCCGGTTTTGGGCCGGCATATTTCAGGGGATGCGCTTGATCTCTTTGGGGTCGCTTTTCAGTCGTCAGCCGGAGCCAATGTTGGGTCTGGATGTCAGTTCATCCAGTGTCAAACTGGTCGAACTGGGTCGGAACAAGGCCGGCCAGCTTGTGCTTGAGCGCTGCGCCATTGAGCCGCTGGAGCGAGGGTGGGTGAGTGACGGCAATATCGAGAAATTCGATGAAGTTGCCGATGCGGTTCGCCGACTCGTCAAGAAAAGCGGCGCCAAAACCCGCCATGTGGCCATGGCGTTGCCCCCTTCGGCCGTCATCACCAAGAAAATCGTGTTGCTCGGTGGTCTGAACGATGTCGAGTTGGAGATGCAGGTCGAGGCGGAAGCCAATCAGTACATCCCCTTCCCGCTGGACGAGGTCAGCCTGGACTTTTGTGTGGTTGGCCCCAGCGCGGCATCGGCGGGCGATGTCGACGTACTCATTGCGGCTGCACGCCGGGAAAAGGTGCAAGACATCCAGGGTTTGGCTGAAGCAGCCGGGCTCAAGCCCGTCATCGTTGATGTGGAGTCCTATGCCTCTCGTTTGGCCGCGGGGCGCCTGATTGAAAATCTGCCCGACAAGGGGGCTGGAACCATTGTGGCGCTGTTCGAGGTGGGGGCTTTGACCACCAGCATGCAGGTGATCCGCGATGATGAAGTGCTATATGAGCGTGACCAAGCCTTCGGTGGCGCTCAACTCACGCAGCTGATCGTGCGCCAGTATGGTTTTTCTCTCGAAGAGGCCGAGAGCAAGAAGCGCAGTGGTGAACTGCCGGAAGATTATGAATCGACCGTCTTGCATCCCTTTGTTGAGAGCATGGTGCAGGAAATTGGCCGTGCTTTGCAGTTCTTTTTCACCAGCACGCCGCACAACAAGGTTGACTATGTGATGCTGGCGGGTGGTTCGGCAGCCTTGCCGGGTTTGACGGAGGCTGTGACGCAGCAGACGGGATTCCCTTGCAGTCTGGTGAATCCCTTTGACGGCATGGAAATCGGCGATGGGGTGCGCCTGAAAAGAATGACGCGCGAGGCGCCTTCGTACTTGACCTCCTGTGGCTTGGCGTTGCGGAGGTTCCTGCTGTGATTCTGATCAATCTGCTACCGCACCGAGAGGCGGCGCGTAAAAAGCGACAGGATGTTTTTAATCTGTCTCTGGTTGCTTCGGCGCTGGCCGGTGCGGTGATCGCATGTGTCATTTACCTGTGGCTGCAAGGGCAGATTTCGTCTCAGCAGGATCAGAACATGATTCTGCAAAAAGAGATTGCGTCCCTGGACGCGCAGATCAAGGAAATTGCAGGCTTGGAGGCCGAGATTGCTGCCCTGCGCGCACGACAGCAGGTCGTGGAGGATTTGCAATCAGACCGGAACCTGCCGGTGCACATGTTGTCGGAATTGGTCAAGCAGTTGCCGGATGGTGTCTACATCACCAATATGCGGCAGGAGAATCAAGCCGTCAGCCTGCAGGGGGTGGCGCAGTCGAATGAGCGGGTCTCAGAGTTGTTGCGCAATCTTGCAAACAACACGCCGTGGTTTTCCAAGCCGGAACTGGTGGAGATTGTGGCTGGCAACATCACCCTGGGCGCGCGCGACCAGCGCCGGGTTTCCAATTTTTCCATCCGAGTCCGGTTGGTGAGGGCGAGTGAAGCTCAGAAGGCGCAGCCTGCAACAGGATCCGTACCGACTGCCGCGGCTTCGGCGCCTGCTGGCAAATAACTGGATTGAGTCATGGCATCCCGACTTTCTTTCCCCGATCTCGCTGACCTGAAAGAGCAGGTGCAGAGCCAGTTTCGCAACCTGGATCCCCAGAATCCGGCTGTCTGGCCGGTGATTCCACGTTACGCGCTGATGTCGGCTGTGGCGGCCTTGGTCGTTGTGGTCTTGTGGTTTGTCTGGCTCAGCAGTTCCGATGAGGAGCTGGAAATCGAGCGGGCAAAGGAAACGCAGCTGCGTGAAGACTACAAGGGCAAATTGGTCAAGGCAGTCAATCTGGAGGTGCTGAAGAAGCAGCGTGAACAGGTTCAGCAATATGTGAATCAGCTGGAAAAACAGCTGCCGAGCAAGGCTGAAATGGATGCGCTTCTGTCAGACATCAACCAGGCCGGCCTGGGGCGCAGTCTGCAGTTCGAGCTCTTCAGGCCCGGCCAGGTGCTCGTGAAAGACTACTACGCTGAATTGCCAATTGCCGTGCGCGTGACCGGTCGCTACCACGACATCGGGGCTTTCGCTTCGGACATTGCCCATCTTTCGCGGATTGTGACGCTCAACAACATGACCATCGTGCCGGGGCGAGAAGGCGCTCTGGCCATGGATGCGACAGCGAAAACATTCCGCTATCTTGATGCGGATGAGGTCGCGGCACAGCGCAAGGCAACCGGTGGTGCCAAAGGGGGTAAGAAATGAAGACCCTGGGGTACGGATTTCTGGTTGCGGCTTCTGTTCTGGTCTTGACCGGTTGCGGCGCGTCAAGCGAGGATGAATTGCGCCAATGGATGGCTGAGCAGCGAAGCCAGACACGCCCGCGAGTGACGCCGATTCCTGAGCCGAAGCAGTTCAAACCGGAGCCCTATGCTCAGGCGGGAGCCGTGGAGCCGTTCAGCAAGGAGAAGTTGGCACAGGCCCTCAAACGCGAATCGTCGCAGTCAGCGGTCAGCAGCGCATTGATTGCGCCGGAACTGGCGCGACGCAAGGAGCCGTTGGAGGCCTTTCCGCTCGACAGCATGACCATGGTCGGCAGCCTGCTGAAAGAGGGGAAGCCGGTGGCCTTGGTCAAGGTCGACAACCTGCTCTATCAAGTGCGGCCAGGAAATTACCTTGGCCAGAACTATGGGCGGATTACCAAAATTACTGAAACGCAAGTCACGCTGCGTGAAATCGCGCAAGACGCAGTGGGCGAATGGGTGGAGCGCCCTGCCACGCTGCAGTTGCAGGAGAGATTGAAATGAACAGTCAAACATGTTGGGCCGCACAGCGTGCGGGGCGAAAGGTTCTGCTGGCGTTGGCGTTGGCGGTGACAGCCGTGTCCTCGCTGGCACAAACGACCCTTGAGTCCGTCACGGGCGCGTTGCAAGGCGGGGCTGAGGTGGTGCGGATTGATTTGTCGCAAGCCTTGACGGCCGCGCCGACGGGCTTTGTCATTCAGTCTCCAGCCAGGATTGCGTTGGATTTTCCTGGTGTGACCAATGCCATCGGGCGTTCCACCATCGATATCAATCAAGGTAATTTGCGCTCGGTCAGTGTGCTGCAGGCAGGCGAGCGCAGTCGGGTGGTGCTCAATCTCAAGCAGGCCACCAGCTACAAGACCCAGTTGCAAGGCAAGTCATTGCTCGTGGTGCTTGACCCGGTGGTGACGCCGGCGCCGGAGGCGACTGCTGTGCCAGCTTTTGCGGAACCCCGGAGCCGGGATGTGCTGCCGCTGAAAGATGTTGATTTCCGACGGGGCGTCAATGGCGCAGGCCGCATTGTCGTAGCGTTGCCGAGCAGCCAGGTCGGTGTGGACATCCGCCAGCGTGGTCAGACCCTGGTGGTGGAGTTCATGAAGACGAGTTTGCCCGAGGGGCTCAAGCGTCGCCTCGATGTGGCTGATTTCGGGACGCCGGTCCAGACGGTGACCACGTTCCAGACGGGGGACCGGGTGCGCATGGTGATTGAGCCCAAGGGGGCTTGGGAGCACAGCGCCTACCAAAGCGATGACCAGTTCGTCGTGGAGGTCAAGCCACAGCGGGTCGACCCCTCGAAACTGACGCAGGGACCGGGTTACAACGGTCAGAAGCTGTCACTCAATTTCCAGAACATTGAAGTGCGCTCTTTGCTTCAGGTGATCGCTGACTTCACCAATTTCAATATTGTGACCTCGGACTCGGTCGCCGGGTCTGTGACGCTGCGCTTGCAGGACGTCCCCTGGGATCAGGCGCTCGACATCATCTTGCAGGCCAAGGGCCTGGGTATGCGCAAGGCCGGCAATGTGCTCTGGATCGCGCCCAAGGATGAGATCGTTGCCAAGGAGAAGCTGGAGCGCGAAGCGAATGTGGCGCTGGAGGGGCTGGAAGCGGTTCGCACCGAGTCGTTCCAGTTGAACTATGCCAAGGCCGCAGACGTGGCCCGTCAGTTGATGGGCGGTGCTGTTCCAGGGGCAGCTCCCGTCGGGGGTGCGGCAGGTGCTGCCAGTGCGCGTCTGCTCAGTACACGGGGCAGTGCCATCGCCGAGCCGCGTACCAATCAGTTGTTTGTGACCGATGTCTCCAGCAGGCTCGAACAGGTTCGCAGCCTGATCACCAAGCTGGACATTGCCGTACGGCAGGTCTTGATCGAGGCGCGCATTGTCGAAGCCTCCGACACCTTCGGCAAATCGCTTGGGGTGAAGCTGGGCGGCGGTACCGGCAATGTTCCTGCTGCCTCGGGGGGCATGGGCGGGTCGGTTGGCTCCAGCTACGTTGATGGCACGGCGGCCACCACCTCGGGTACCTTTGTCAGCTTGCCGGCTGTCGGTCAAGGGGGCTACAACCCGGCGACTTTTGCGGTGTCCATCTTTGGCGAGAACGCGGCACGCTTCCTGAATCTTGAGATTTCCGCCCTGGAAGCTGATGGCAAGGGCAAGGTAGTGTCCAGTCCGCGCGTGGTGACGGCCGACAAGATCAAGGCCGTGATCGAGCAAGGTACCGAGTTGCCATACCAGGTGGCTACAGCCAGCGGTGCTACTTCGATTGCTTTCCGCAAGGCCAATCTGAAACTGGAGGTGACGCCGCAGATCACCCCGGAAGGCAACATCATTCTTGAGCTGGACATCGCCAAGGATACGGTGGGTCAGTCGACTGCAGCGGGCTTTGCCATCAATACCAAACACATCCAAACGCAAGTGCTGGTGGAAAATGGCGGGACGGTGGTGATCGGCGGCATTTTCGAGTTGACCGAGTCGACCAATGAAACCAAGGTGCCTTTCTTCGGCGACCTGCCGGGGGTGGGCAATCTGTTCAAGAGCCGGGGCAAGGTGTCGAACAAGCAGGAAATGCTGGTGTTCATCACGCCCAAGATGATCAGCGACAAGGCGGCTGTGCGCTGAAGCAGGGCGCTAATTTTCAATTCTGTGACAAGTTGATAGTCAGTCTGATTGGCCTGCCCGGTTCGGGGAAATCTACCGTCGGGCGGCAGCTTGCGCGGCGCCTGCATCTGCCCTTTGTCGACTCCGACCACGTGCTCGAAGATCGCTTGGGCTGTTCGATCCGGACCTACTTCGAGCGTGAAGGCGAGGAGCGTTTCCGCGACATGGAGCAGGCGGTGCTGGACGAGTTGACGCGGCAGCCAGCGGGTGTGCTTTCAACGGGGGGTGGTGCCGTATTGCGGCCGGTCAATCGGAGCTGTCTGAAGTCGCGCACCCAGGTGGTCTATCTGAAGTCCTCGCCGGATGAGTTGTTCCGCCGCTTGCGGCACGACACCAACCGACCGCTGCTGCAGGTGGCTGACCCCTTGGGGCGCCTGCGTGAGCTTTACGCCGTGCGTGACCCCTTGTACCGGGAAACCGCGCATTTCGTCATCGAGACCGGACGTCCGTCGGTTGGGACTCTGGTCAACATGATTGTGATGCAACTGGAGCTGGCCGGACTGCTGCCGTCGGCCCCGTGATTGCCGAGAAACCGACAAGGCTGCAGCGTGTGCCCTAAACTTGGGGTTATGCAGTCTTCTCCTGACATTTCGCCTTGCCTGGCCGCCCAGGTTCAAATCAGCTTGGCTGATCGCAGCTACCCGATCATGATCGGCAGCGCCTTGTTGGCCAATTCCGCCACCTTTGCCGGCTTGCCGCGCTCCGCGCAGGCGCTCATTGTCACGAACACCACGGTGGCGCCGTTGTATGCCGCGACGCTCAGGGCAGCGCTGCAGCCCCATTTCGCGACGATCCATCTGGTTGAGCTCCCTGATGGTGAGGCCTTCAAGACCTGGGAAACCCTGAACCAGATTTTTGATGCCTTGCTGGGCCATGCCTGCGATCGCAAGACCGTGCTGTTTGCCTTGGGTGGGGGCGTGATCGGCGACATGACCGGTTTTGCGGCAGCCAGCTACATGCGAGGTGTGCCTTTTGTTCAGGTGCCCACCACGTTGCTGGCCCAGGTTGACTCGTCCGTCGGCGGCAAGACGGCGATCAATCATCCGCTGGGCAAGAACATGATCGGTGCTTTCTACCAGCCGCTGCGCGTGGTGTGCGACCTTGACACGCTCAAGACCTTGCCCGAGCGGGAGCTCAGTGCCGGTCTGGCCGAAGTCATCAAGTACGGTCCCATTGCCGACATGGCGTTCCTGGACTGGATTGAGGCGAATATCGAGGCCCTGATGGCGCGTGATGCGACGGCCCTGGCCAAGGCGATCCAGCGCAGCTGTGAGATCAAGGCTGACGTCGTGGGGCAGGACGAACGCGAGTCAGGACTTCGTGCCATCCTCAACTTCGGGCACACCTTTGGCCATGCCATCGAAGCCGGACTGGGTTATGGCGCATGGCTGCATGGCGAGGCGGTCGGTTGCGGCATGGTCATGGCCGCTGAACTGTCGTGTCGGCTCGGTCTGGTGGATGCGGCGTTTACCGCGCGGCTGAAAAAACTGATCGGAAGGGCCGGTTTGCCGGTGGTTGGGCCGAAGCTGTCGGCACAGGACAACGCCGGACGCTATCTGGAACTCATGCGCGTGGACAAGAAAGCCGAGGCGGGGGAGATCCGCTTTGTGGTCATCGACGGGCCAGGGCGCGCCGCTGTCAAGGGCGCCCCGGATGCCTTGGTGCGCGAGGTGATCGATTCTTGCTGTGTTTAAGTTTGCTATAAATTCAGTAGCACCTTGCGCATTATTGACAAGGGCTGATGCCCAAATTCTTTTGAGATCATGACGCTTGCCGCCTACGCTTGCGATCCCGCCCGTTCGCGCGGTCGCCGCTACCCTGAGGCGGTGGCGCCCACGCGCACGGAGTACCAGCGTGACCGTGACCGCATCGTCCACTCCACGGCCTTTCGTCGTCTGGTCTACAAGACGCAGGTGTTCCTGAATCATGAGGGCGACCTGTTCCGCACGCGGTTGACGCATTCGCTCGAAGTGGCACAGCTCGGGCGTTCGATGGCGCGGTCCCTGGGGCTTAACGAGGATCTGGTGGAGGCCATCGCGCTGGCGCATGATCTGGGGCATACCCCTTTTGGTCATGCCGGCCAGGACGCGCTGGACGAATGCATGGCAGCTCACGGCGGCTTCGAGCACAACCTGCAAAGCCTGCGGGTGGTGGACCAGCTGGAAGAGCGTTATCCTGCGTTCGATGGCCTGAATCTCACATTCGAGACCCGTGAGGGCGTTCTCAAGCACTGTTCGCGCAAGAATGCCGAGCTGCTCGAGGCGGCCGAGCCAGGTGGGGTGGCACAACGCTTTTTGTTGCGTACACAGCCCAGCCTGGAAGCGCAGTTGTGCAATCTGGCCGATGAAATCGCCTACAACGCGCATGACATCGATGATGGGGTGCGTTCGGGCCTGATCACGCTGGAGCAGCTTGAGGCGGTGCCGCTGTTCGACGACTTCCGCCGTCAGACGTTGCAGGATCACCCCCAGTTGGGGTCTGCAGCGCAGGGGCGGCGCTTGTTGTATGAAACGATACGTCGCATGCTCAGTGCGCAGGTGTACGACGTCATTGAGGCCACGCAACAGGCGTTGTGTGCAGCGGCGCCCATGAGTGCCGACGCAGTGCGTCAGCTGCCGGCCCTGCTGCGCTTCAGTGATGAGATGCGTTCCCGCTCGGCGGCGCTGAAGAAATTCCTGTTTCAGAACCTCTATCGGCATCCGCAAGTCGTGCATACCACCGGGCAGGCGCGCCAGGCGATTCGCGAATTGTTTGAGGCTTACCGGGAGTCACCCGAGGAAATGCAGGCCGGTTTTGTTGCGCGGGCACTGGCCGTGCACGGCAAAGCAGATGAAGAGCACGCCGTACTGCGCGTGGTGGCCGACTACATTGCCGGCATGACGGACCGTTTCGCCTGGCGCGAGCATGAACGCCTCACGGGGCAGAGGTTGCTGGCATGAGTGCCGTCTGGAGTCGATCCATCCGCACGGTCGATCCCGCCCTGGTGGTGATCCTCGGCGGCGTCAGCGCAGCACTGCATGTCGGCAAGCTGTCGCCGGCTTTGCCGGTATTGCGAGAGGCGCTTGGCGTGTCACTGTTGCAAGCCGGGTTTCTGCTCTCGCTGGTACAGCTCGCCGGCATGACGCTCGGCCTGGCGGTCGGGTTGGCGGCCGATGGTCTGGGCCTCAAGCGCAGCATGCTGGGCGGATTGCTGGTGCTGTTCGCTGCTTCGCTGCTGGGTGGTTGGGCACAAGATGCCCCGAGCCTGCTGCTGCTGCGGGCGGTTGAGGGTTTTGGTTTTCTCCTGGTGTCCATGCCGGCGCCGAGCCTGATTCGTCATCTGGTGGCGCCGCATCGCATGAGCGCCATGCTCGGGCTGTGGGGCGCCTACATGCCGTTGGGGACGGCCAGCGCCCTGCTGTTCGGACCGCTGGTGATTGCACTGGCGAGTTGGCAGGTTTGGTGGTGGGGGCTTGCCGCCCTGACGCTCTTGATGGCGTTGTGGTTGTGGCAGGTGGTGCCGCCGGATCAGGTGCGTGTGCCGGGCCACTCCGCACCAGACATGAAGGCAGGAACTGCTGCGCAGGCGAACGCCTGGCCGCAGCGCTTGCGGCAGACGCTTGTGGCGCCCGGCCCGTGGCTGGTGGCGTTGAGCTTTGCCGTGTACTCGGGCCAGTGGCTGGCCGTGATCGGTTTTCTTCCGACCATCTATGCGCAAGCGGGTGTTGCAGCAGGCGTTACCGCTGTGCTGACGGCATTGGTGGCTGCCGTCAACATGGTCGGCAACATCGTTTCCGGGCGCCTGCTGACGCGGGGCGTGCGGCCGCAGACCCTGCTCTACATTGGTTTTTGTGCCATGGGGCTGGGCACGCTGCTGGCCTTTGTGACCTTCCCGCTGGCGCCTGGCGCCTCGGGCCTGCCGCCGATCTTCCGTTTCATGGCCGTGTTACTTTTTTCCATGCTCGGTGGCATGATCCCCGGCACACTGTTCTCGCTGGCGGTTCGATTGGCACCCAATGAACGCACGGTATCCACCACCGTGGGTTGGATGCAGCAATGGTCTTCACTGGGGCAGTTTGCCGGGCCACCGCTGGTGGCCTGGGTGGCCGCGAGTGTGGGGGGCTGGCACTGGACCTGGGGGGTGACGGGCGCCTGCTCACTGACCGGTCTGTTGCTGGCGCGGCAACTGGGTGCGAGGAGCCAACGATGAGTCCATTTCCCGAACAGGCGCTGATCGCCCGCGTGGTGCAAGACATGAAGACTTGGCTGGAGCGGGCCGTCATCGGCCTCAATCTCTGCCCGTTCGCCAAGAGCGTGCATGTGAAGGGCCAGGTCCACTATGTCGTGAGCCTGGCGACCGAACCGCAGGCCTTGCGTGAGGAACTGGTGCGCGAATTGACGGCCTTGCATGCTGCCGATCCCGAGTTGCGCGACACCACCTTGCTGATGGCGCCGTTGTGCCTGCAGGACTTTCTCGACTTCAATGATTTTCTCGACGAAGCCGATGCCGTGTTGGATGAGCTCGGCCTGGAGGGGGACTTGCAGATTGCCAGTTTTCATCCGCAGTTCCAGTTTGCCGGCACTGCCCCGGACGACATCACCAACTACACCAACCGCGCGCCCTACCCGACCTTGCACCTGTTGCGCGAGGCCAGCATCGATCGTGCTGTGCAGGCCTTTCCCGAGGCTGAAATGATTTTCGAGAAAAACATGCAAACGCTGGAGGAACTCGGGCACGCGGGCTGGGCGGCTTTGAAGGTGGGTGGTGGCCAGCCCGAATCCGAAACAATGCCAGCCGCCGATGCTGGTAAAGAGAAAGATGCACCATGATGACTTCTGGCAAGAAGCGCAAGCAGTCCGTCGCAGAAGGGGGTATCGGTTCGTCTGGGCTGTTGGCGCCCGAGATCCGGCCTGAGCAGTCGATCGAGCTGCTCAAGGAGTTGCACATCCTGACACGCGACGGCAAGCTCAACCAGGACTCACGTCGCAAGCTCAAGCAGGTTTATCACCTGTTCCAGTTCATCGAAAAACTGCTGCAGGAGTTGCAGTCCGAGCGTGCCGGTGCGGATGCCCCCGGCATCACGCTGGCGGACCATGGTGCCGGCAAGTCCTATCTCGGGTTCATCATCTACGACCTGTTCTTCAAACAGCATCAGCGTGGCCGTATCTACGGTATCGAAACCCGGCCCGAACTGGTGCAGAAGTCGCGCGAACTGGCTGCACGACTAGGCTTCGAACGCATGTCGTTCCTCAATCTGAGCGTGACCGAGTCAGCGCATTCGAAGGAGTTGCCCGACCGCATCGACATCGTGACCGCGCTGCATGCCTGCGACACCGCCACCGACGATGCGATTGCCTTCGGCCTGTTGAAGCAGGTGCGTTTCATGGTGCTGGTGCCCTGCTGCCAGGCGGAGGTGGCGCGTGTGCTGAATTCGGGCAAGGCGTTGTCGCTGTCGCGCACACCTCTGGCTGAGCTCTGGCGCCATCCTTTGCACACCCGTGAATTGGGCAGCCAGATCACCAATGTGCTGCGTTGCCTTTATCTGGAGGCTTGGGGTTACCAGGTCACGGTGACCGAACTGGTGGGTTGGGAGCACAGCATGAAGAACGAGCTCATCATTGCTCGCTACACCGGGCAGAAAAAACGGGCGGCGGCCCAGCGCCTGCACTCCATTCTGGAGGAGTTCGGGCTTACCTCGCTGCTGGAGACGCGTTTTCGCCTGCCTGAAGGTCAACCGTCGGATGCGCCCCGCGTTGGAGAGTGATTGCGGTGTCGGTATCTTCCGACTTGGCTGTGTCGACCCTGTGATGTTTTAGGAAAGTGTGAACTATGAAAAAGCTTTTTGCGGTGGCTTTGGCTTTGGTCTTGACGGCCTGTGCCAGTAGCAGCCCGGATGTGATCCAGCGCAATGATGCGCAACGCCTGTCGGTGGTCGAGGATGGCACGGTGCTGTCCGTGCGCAGTGTGACGGTGGAAGGTAGCCAGTCTGGTGCCGGTGCGGCCACCGGTGGTGTGGTTGGTGGTCTGGCCGGTTATGGCGCTGGCAGCAACCAGCGTGAAGGCCAGATCATTGGGGTGCTCGGTGCCGTGGCCGGTGTGGTGGCCGGCCATGCCATTGAGCGCATGAGTACACGCGAAGATGCCAATGAAATCCTGGTCCAGCTCAAGAATGGCGACCGCCGTGCTGTGGTGCAGGCCAAAGGTGCTGAAGTCTTTGCTCCTGGCGAGTCCGTTGTGCTGGTCACGACAGGCGGCAAGGTCCGCGTGGCCAAGGCGCCAAATAACCAAGCCCAGAAATAATCAGGGTCAGATTCGAACTATGATGATGCGACGCATTTCTTCGCATCATCATGGCACGCCTTCCCCGTCTCACGGTTCCTGGTTATCCGCACCATGTGATTCAGCGGGGCAACAACCGTCAGCCAATCTTTGTCTCGCATGCTGACTACGCATTCTTTCTCGACCTGTTGGATGAAAATGCCCGCAAGTTCGACGTCGCCATCCATGCCTATGTGCTGATGGGCAATCATTTCCATCTGCTGGTCACGCCACAGACCGATACCGCGTTGCCGCAGATGATGCAGGCGATCGGCCGCCGTTATGTGCGGTACTTCAACCATGCGCAGCAACGCAGCGGCACACTGTGGGAGGGGCGTTACAGGGCGACCTTGATCCAGGCGGATCGCTATTTGCTGGCTTGCATGGCCTACATCGACCTCAACCCGGTCCGTGCCGGCTTGGTAGGCCAGGCGCGCGACTATCCATGGTCGAGTCATGCGCATTACATTGGCTTGCGTACGGACAAGTTGGTCACCCCCCATCCTTTGTACTGGGGACTTGGCAACACCCCTTTCGCCCGTGAAGCGGCTTACGCCGGGCTGGTGCAGTCAGGGGTGAGTGCCGCTCAGCAAGAAGATCTGACGCAGTCGACGTTGCGCGGATGGGCCTTGGGTGAGGTTGACTTCATGGCGGATTTGCAGAAGCGGACAAGTCGCCGTCTCAGCAAGGCATCCGCAGGGCGCCCACAGTCGTCCTCAAAAGGTGCGTCATGAACTCTTTCCGGCAGTGGATTGGGCGATTGCGTTATCAATTTAATATGTCCCCAATTATTTGTTGAATAAAAAAATTCAACAAATAATTGGAATCTGACCCTAATTATTTCTCTTGGCATTCCTGTTGCACTGCACTATGCTTGCAACCCCTGTGAAATATTTAGGAGTGCGCCATGACAACGGCTGCCGAGATCCAGCATCTCCAACAAAACGGTTTGTATTCCGGTGCCAGTGAGCATGATGCTTGCGGTGTGGGCTTTGTTGCGCATATCAAGGGCATCAAGTCCCATGACATCGTGCAAGGCGCGCTCAAGATCCTGGAGAACCTGGATCACCGCGGCGCCGTGGGCGCTGACAAGCTGATGGGCGATGGGGCCGGTATCCTGATCCAGTTGCCGGATGCCTTGTACCGCGAGGAAATGGCCAAGCAGGGTGTGGAACTGCCGCCGCCCGGCGAGTACGGTGTGGGCATGATCTTTCTGCCCAAAGAGCACGCCTCGCGTCTGGCTTGCGAACAAGAGATGGAGCGCGCCATCAAGGCCGAGGGCCAGGTACTGCTGGGCTGGCGCGATGTGCCGGTCAACCGCGACATGCCCATGTCGCCCACCGTGCGTGAAAAAGAGCCGGTGTTGCGTCAGGTGTTCATTGGCCGCGGCAGCGATGTGATTGTGCAGGACGCACTGGAGCGCAAGCTGTATGTGATCCGCAAGACTGCCAGTGCCGCCATCCAGGCCCTGCAGCTCAAGCACAGCAAGGAATACTATGTGCCGAGCATGTCCAGCCGGACCGTGGTCTACAAAGGCCTGCTGCTGGCGGATCAAGTGGGCACCTACTACCTGGACCTGCAAGACAAACGTTGCGTCTCGGCCTTGGGTCTGGTGCACCAGCGTTTCTCGACCAACACCTTCCCGGAATGGCCGCTGGCCCACCCCTACCGCTATGTCGCGCACAACGGTGAGATCAACACCGTCAAGGGCAACTACAACTGGATGAAGGCGCGCGAAGGCGTGATGTCTTCACCGGTTCTGGGCGAAGACCTGCAGAAGCTGTACCCCATCAGCTTTGCCGGCCAGTCCGACACCGCGACCTTCGACAACTGCCTGGAACTGCTGACCATGGCAGGTTATCCGATCAGCCAGGCGGTGATGATGATCCCTGAGCCGTGGGACGGCCCGGCCTCCATCGTGTTCACCGACGGTCGCCAGATTGGCGCCACGCTGGATCGCAACGGCCTGCGTCCTGCGCGTTACTGCGTTACCGACGATGACCTCGTCATCATGGGTTCCGAGTCCGGCGTGCTGCCGGTGCCGGAGAATAAGATCGTGCGCAAATGGCGCCTGCAGCCCGGCAAGATGTTCCTGATCGACCTCGAGCAGGGCCGCATGATCGACGACGAAGAGCTCAAGGCCAACCTCGCCAACAGCAAGCCCTACAAGCAGTGGATCGAGAACCTGCGCATCAAGCTCGACGATGTCGAAACTGGCGCCGATGACCACGTGGCAGAGGGCGGCGTCAGTCTGCTGGACCGCCAGCAGGCCTTCGGCTTCACGCAGGAAGACCTCAAATTTCTGATCGCCCCGATGGCCGCCGCTGGTGAAGAAGCCATCGGCTCCATGGGCAACGACAGCCCGCTGGCAGTGCTGTCCGACAAGAACAAGCCGCTCTACAACTACTTCAAGCAGCTGTTCGCCCAGGTGACGAACCCGCCGATCGACCCGATCCGCGAAGCGATCGTGATGTCGCTGGTGTCCTTCATCGGTCCGAAGCCGAACCTGCTTGACATCAACCAGATCAACCCGCCGATGCGCCTGGAAGTGAGTCAGCCGATTCTGGACTTCTCGGACATGGTGAAGCTGCGCAACATCGAAGCCACGACCAAGGGCAAGTTCCGCAGCCAGACGCTGGACATCACTTACCCGCTGGCCTGGGGCCATGAGGGGGTGGAAGCCAAGCTGGCCTCGCTGTGCGCCGAGGCGGTTGATGCCATCAAGGGTGGCAAGAACATCCTGATCATCAGCGACCGCGGTGTCAGCCCGATGCAGGTGGCCATTCCCGCGCTGCTGGCGCTGTCCGCCATTCACCAGCACCTGGTGCGCGAGGGCCTGCGCACCTCGGCCGGCCTGGTGGTCGAAACCGGCACGGCGCGCGAAGTGCATCACTTTGGCGTGCTGGCCGGCTACGGTGCCGAAGCCGTGCACCCCTACCTGGCCATGGAAACCCTGGTGGCCATCCACAAGGACCTGCCGGGTGACCTGAGCGCCGACAAGGCCATCTACAACTACGTCAAGGCGATCGGCAAGGGCCTGTCCAAGATCATGTCGAAGATGGGGGTGTCCACCTACATGAGCTATTGTGGCGCCCAGTTGTTCGAAGCCATCGGCCTGAACACCGCAACTGTCGACAAATACTTCACCGGCACCCCCAGCCGCGTGGAAGGCATTGGCGTCTTCGAGATCGCCGAGGAAGCCATCCGCATGCACAAGGCGGCCTTCGGGCACGATCCGCTGCTGGCCACCATGCTGGATGCCGGTGGCGAATACGCCTGGCGTACCCGTGGCGAAGAGCACATGTGGACGCCGGATGCCATTGCCAAGCTGCAACACAGCACGCGCGCCAACAACTTCAACACCTACAAGGAATACGCGCAGATCATCAACGACCAGAACAAGCGCCACATGACGCTGCGCGGCCTGTTCGAGTTCAAGATTGATCCGGCCAAGGCGATTCCGGTTGACGAGGTGGAGCCGGCGAGCGAAATCGTCAAGCGCTTTGCCACCGGCGCCATGTCGCTGGGTTCGATCTCCACTGAGGCGCATGCCACGCTGGCCGTGGCCATGAACCGCATCGGCGGCAAGAGCAACACCGGCGAGGGCGGCGAGGACCCGGCGCGCTACCGCAACGAGCTCAAGGGCATCCCGATCAAGAAAGGTGAGACCCTCAAGAGCGTGATCGGCGACGCCCAGGTGGAAGTCGACCTGCCGCTGCAGGATGGCGATTCGCTGCGCTCCAAGATCAAGCAGGTCGCGTCTGGCCGTTTCGGCGTGACGGCCGAGTACCTGGCCAGTTCCGACCAGATCCAGATCAAGATGGCACAGGGTGCGAAGCCGGGCGAAGGTGGCCAGTTGCCCGGCGGCAAGGTGTCTGACTACATCGGCAAGCTGCGTTACTCGGTGCCGGGTGTGGGCCTGATCTCGCCGCCGCCGCACCACGACATCTACTCGATCGAAGATCTGGCGCAGCTGATCCACGATCTGAAGAATGTGGCGCCGCACTCAAGCGTCAGCGTCAAGCTGGTGAGCGAAATCGGTGTCGGCACCATTGCCGCAGGTGTGGCCAAGTGCAAGAGCGATCACGTGGTGATTGCCGGCCATGACGGCGGTACCGGTGCCTCGCCCTGGTCGTCCATCAAGCACGCCGGCAGCCCGTG
Organism: Curvibacter delicatus NBRC 14919; assembly: GCF_001592265.1. Taxonomy (GTDB): domain Bacteria; phylum Pseudomonadota; class Gammaproteobacteria; order Burkholderiales; family Burkholderiaceae_C; genus Hylemonella; species Hylemonella delicata. The sequence goes on from NZ_BCWP01000001.1 coordinate 112,007, forward strand.
GGAAATCGGTCTGGCCGAGACCCAGCAGACCCTGGTGCTGAACCGCCTGCGCGGCCGCATCCGTGTGCAGGCTGACGGCCAGATGAAGACCGGTCGCGATGTGGCCATCGGCGCCCTGCTTGGCGCCGACGAGTTCGGCTTTGCCACCGCACCGCTGGTGGTTGAGGGCTGCATCATGATGCGCAAGTGCCACCTGAACACCTGCCCGGTGGGTGTGGCGACGCAGGACCCGGTGCTGCGCAAGAAGTTCTCGGGCAAGCCTGAGCATGTGGTGAACTTCTTCTTCTTCATTGCCGAGGAAGTGCGTCAGATCATGGCGCAGCTGGGCATCCGCAAGTTCGACGACATGATCGGACGTGCCGACTTGCTCGATATGCGTCGCGGCATCGAACACTGGAAGGCGCGTGGCCTGGACTTCTCGCGCATGTTCGCCATGCCGGCTGTCACTGCCGATGTGCCGCGCTACCACGTGGCCGAGCAGGAGCACGGTCTGGAGAAATCGCTCGACAATGTGCTGATCGCCAAGTCGCGTGCTGCCATCGACAAGGGCGAGAAGGTCCAGTTCATGGAAGTCGCGCGCAACGTCAACCGCTCGGTTGGCGCCATGCTGTCCGGTGCGCTGACCAAGGTGCACCCGGAAGGTTTGCCGGATGACACCATCCGCATCCAGCTCGAAGGCACGGGCGGCCAGTCCTTCGGCGCCTTTGTCGCCAAGGGCATCACGCTGTACCTGATTGGTGAAGCCAACGACTACACCGGCAAGGGCCTGTCGGGTGGCCGCATCGTGGTGCGTCCGAGCCTGGACTTCCGCGGCGAAGCCACTCGCAACATCATCGTCGGCAATACCGTGATGTACGGTGCCACCAGCGGCGAGGCTTTCTTCAGCGGCGTGGCCGGCGAGCGTTTTGCCGTTCGCTTGTCAGGCGCCACGGCGGTGGTGGAAGGTACAGGTGACCACGGTTGCGAGTACATGACCGGCGGCACGGTCGCCGTGCTGGGCAAGACCGGTCGTAACTTCGCGGCGGGCATGAGTGGCGGTTTGGCCTACGTCTATGACGAGGACGGCCAGTTTGCAACGCGCTGCAATACCGCCATGGTGTCCATGGAGAAGGTGCTGCCGGCAGCCGAGCAGGAGTCCACGATCAACCGCGCCATCTGGCACCGTGATCAGACTGACGAAGCCCAGCTCAAGAAATTGCTGGAAGATCACCACCGCTGGACCGGCAGCAAGCGCGCGCGCGAACTGCTGGACAACTGGGCCGAGGCCCGCGCCAAGTTCGTCAAGGTGTTCCCGAACGAATACAAGCGTGCTCTGGGCGAAATCAACGCCAAGAAGGCTGCTGTTGCGCCTGCCAAGGCTGCCAGCAAGAAAGAAGCCGCTGCGGCTAAGTAATGACTTGGCGGGACAGATCAGGATTTGTGCAGCCAATCTGCTCTGTCCCCAACTGACTAGATAGGAAACATCATGGGTAAAGTCACCGGCTTCATGGAGTATGAGCGTCTCGAAGAGGGCTACCAGCCCGTCGCCGAGCGCCTGAAAAACTACAAGGAATTCGTGATCGGCCTGACCGACGAGCAGGCCAAGATCCAGGGCGCCCGCTGCATGGACTGCGGTACGCCGTTCTGCAACAACGGTTGCCCGGTCAACAACATCATTCCGGATTTCAACGATCTGGTTTACCAGGGCGACTGGAAGAACGCGATCGAGGTGCTGCACTCGACCAACAATTTCCCGGACTTCACCGGCCGCGTTTGCCCGGCGCCTTGCGAGGCAGCGTGCACGCTGAACATCAACGATGATGCGGTGGGTATCAAGTCGATCGAGCACGCCATCATCGACAAGGCTTGGCAGCAGGGTTGGGTCAAGCCGCAGCCGGCGGCCGTCAAGACCGGCAAGAAGGTGGCCGTGGTCGGCTCCGGCCCCGCCGGCATGGCGGCGGCCCAGCAGCTGGCGCGTGCCGGCCACGCCGTGACGGTGTTCGAGAAGAACGACACCATCGGCGGTCTGTTGCGCTTCGGCATCCCGGATTTCAAGTTCGACAAGTCGCACATTGACCGTCGCGTCAAGCAGATGGAAGCCGAGGGCGTGGTGTTCAAGACCAACACCCTGGTCGGCGAATTGCCCAAGGGCTCCAAGGTCACCAACTGGGCCAAGGACACGGTCAGTGCCGAACAGCTGAAGAAGGAGTTCGACGCCGTGCTGTTGACCGGTGGTGCCGAGCAGTCGCGCGATCTGCCGGTGCCCGGTCGCGACCTCGACGGCATTCACTTCGCCATGGAGTTCCTGCCGCAGCAGAACCGTATCAATGCCGGCGGCAAGGTTAAGGATCAGATCCGTGCCGATGGCAAGCATGTCATCGTGATCGGTGGTGGTGACACGGGTTCGGACTGTGTGGGCACCAGCAACCGTCACGGTGCCGCCAGTGTGACCCAGTTCGAAGTCATGCCCATGCCGCCCGAGCAGGAGAACAAACCTCTGGTCTGGCCCTACTGGCCGCTGAAGCTGCGGACCAGTTCCAGCCACGAGGAAGGTTGCCAGCGCGAGTTCGCCATTTCGACCAAGGAATTCATCGGCAAGAACGGCAAGGTCACGGGCCTGAAGACCGTGCATGTCGAATTCAAGGACGGCAAGTTCGTCGAGATCCCCGGCACCGAAAAGGAATACCCGGCCGACTTGGTGCTGCTGGCCATGGGCTTCGTCAGCCCGGTGGCGACCGTGCTGGATGCCTTCGGTGTGGAGAAGGATGCACGCGGCAATGCCAAAGCGAGTACTGACTTTTCTGGCGGCTACGTCACCAATGCGGCCAAGGTGTTCGCTGCTGGTGATATCCGGCGCGGCCAGAGTCTGGTGGTCTGGGCCATTCGCGAAGGTCGGCAAGCCGCGCGGGCGGTGGACGAGTTCCTTATGGGCGCGAGCGATCTGCCACGCTGAGAGGTTTCATCCCTTATGATTCAAAAGCCGGATCGTCCCGGCTTTTGTTTTTTATGCCCTCATCCCAAGCGAACTCTCTTGTCGAACTGCGGAACCTGACCTTCGGGTATGGGGAGCGAGTCATCCTGGATGACATTTCTCTCAGCATCCCGCGCGGCAAGGTGACCGCCCTGATGGGCGCCTCTGGCGGTGGCAAGACAACCGTTCTGCGCTTGATTGGCGGGCAGAACCGTGCTCAGCGCGGTGAGTTGTTGTTTGATGGCCAGGACGTCACCCGCATGGACCAGACGCAGCTGTATGCGGCACGGCGCCGCATGGGCATGCTGTTCCAGTTCGGCGCCCTGTTTGCGGATCTGGATGTCTTCGAGAATGTGGCTTTTCCCCTGCGTGAGCACACCGATCTGTCCGAGGCGCTGATTCGCGATATCGTTCTGATGAAGCTCAATGCCGTTGGCCTGCGTGGTGCCCGCAGCCTGATGCCGAGCGAGGTTTCGGGCGGTATGGCCCGGCGCGTGGCATTGGCACGCGCGATCGTGCTCGATCCCGAGCTGGTCATGTACGACGAGCCCTTTGCCGGTCTCGATCCGATCTCCCTCGGGACAGCGGCCCAGCTGATCCGTCGCCTCAACGATGCGATGGGCCTGACCAGCATCGTGGTGTCGCATGATTTGGAAGAGACCTTCCATATTGCCGATCAGGTCGTGATTCTGGCCAATGGCCGCATCGCCGCGCAGGGAACACCGGAGGAGGTCAAGCGTTCTACGGATCCTCTGGTGCAGCAGTTCGTCCAGGCTCAGGCCGAAGGGCCGGTGCACTTTCATTACCCCGGCCCCAGTGTGGAGCAGGATTTCGGTGTGGAGCAGGTATGAGCTGGTGGCGTCCTTCTGACGTGGGCTATGCAGTGCGCCAAAAGCTGGCGGACATGGGCTACGGTGCGCGCCTCTTCATGCGGCTGCTGCAGCTGGCCGGTCCGAGCTTCAAACGTTTCGGGTTGATCCGCGACCAGATCCACTTGCTGGGCAACCATTCGCTGGCCATCATTGTGGTCTCCGGTCTTTTCGTTGGCTTTGTACTCGGTTTGCAGGGTTATTACATCCTGGTGGACTACGGTTCGACGGAGGCGCTGGGCCAGATGGTGACGCTGAGTCTGGTGCGCGAACTCGGACCCGTGGTGGCGGCCCTGCTGTTTGCCGGCCGGGCCGGTACCTCGCTCACCGCCGAAATCGGCCTGATGAAAGCGGGTGAACAGCTCAGTGCCATGGAGATGATGGCGGTGGACCCGATCCGTCGCATCCTGGCGCCGCGCTTCTGGGGCGGCGTGATCACCTTGCCCTTGCTGGTCGCGGTCTTCAATGCGGTTGGCGTCATGGGCGGCTGGCTGGTCGGCGTGGTCATGATCGGTGTCGACCCGGGTGCCTTCTGGAGCCGGATGCAAGGAGGGGTCGATGTCTGGGCGGACGTGGGTAACGGCGTGGTCAAGAGCATCGTGTTCGGTTTCACGGTGAGCTTTGTGGCGCTGTTGCAGGGGTACCGGTCGCAGGCGACGCCTGAAGGGGTTTCACGAGCGACCACGCGGACGGTGGTGATGGCTTCGCTGGCAGTTCTGGGTCTGGATTTCATCCTGACCGCCATGATGTTTTCGATTTGAATTTGACTGGAGCTTTGTGGGTCAGATCACTCGCGCAGCGATGTGCTCTGACCCCAATGAACTAAGATGCAACGCTCAAAAAATGATGTGTGGGTCGGCCTGTTTGTCCTGATCGGGGCGGTGGCCATTTTGTTTCTGGCCTTGCAGGCTGCCAATCTGCTGAACCTGAGCTTTCAGTCGACCTACCGGGTCGAGGCGCGCTTTGACAATATCGGCGGATTGAAGCCCAAGTCGCCGGTACGCAGTGGTGGCGTGGTCGTGGGGCGTGTCGAGTCCATCGCATTTGATGACAAGACCTTCCAGGCCAAGGTCGCCTTGGCACTGGAGAGCCGCTACAGTTTCCCCAAAGACAGTTCGATGAAGATTCTGACCAGTGGCCTGCTGGGAGATCAGTACATCGGTATTGAGGCCGGGGCGGACGACAAGGAACTGGCGGCTGGCGATGTGGTGACCGCCACGCAGTCCGCGGTGGTGCTGGAGAATCTGATCGGTCAGTTCCTCTACAGCAAGACCGCCGAAGGCAATACATCAAGCGCGGGCAAGAAATGAAGTTTCACTGCAGGGCAGACCGGCAGGTTGCCGGGAGATTGAGTCGTCTGTCGCCACTGGCAGCGTTGCTGCTGTGCGTGGTGTTGGCCGGTTGCGCCACCGGGCCGAATGTGAATCCGAAAGATCCGCTCGAGCCTTTCAATCGCAGCATGTTCGAGTTCAACGATGCGATAGATCATGCCGTGCTCAAGCCGGTGGCGACCGCCTACAAGGAGGTAACGCCGGATCTGCTGCGCCGCGGGGTGGGCAACTTCTTCAACAACATTGAGGACGTCTGGTCTTTTGTCAACAATGTGCTGCAGCTCAAGGGTGAAGGCGCCGCGAACAGCCTGATGCGTGTCAGCGTCAACACCCTTTTCGGTCTGGGCGGTATTCTGGACGTGGCCAGCGAGATGAGGATCGAGCGCCATCCCGAAGACTTCGGCCAGACGCTGGGGCGCTGGGGTGTCGGGGCAGGCCCTTATGTGGTGCTGCCCTTCTTCGGCCCCTCGACCTTGCGTGATACCGTGGCCTTGCCGGTGGACAAGACCGTGGGCGATCCGGTGACCAAGATTGAGGACATCCCGGTGCGCAATACGCTCTGGACCCTGCGCCTGGTGGACAACCGGGCCCAGGTGCTCAAGGCGGGCGATTTGCTGGAGGAAATTGCGCTCGATAAGTACACTTTCTTCCGGGATTCCCATCTGCAGCGGCGCCGCAACGCGGTATTTGATGGCAATCCACCGGAAGAAGAGCCGGAGGCCGAGCCCGAGCAATAACCGGAGCCAGGGCAGGGTTTCGGGTCAGCCATCGACGCGACTGCTGCGTTGGAGGCGTCAGGATCATCATGAATGAATGGGAAAGCAAGCATGAAGCGTCGTTCTTTGAATCGTTGTCTGGTGGTATTGGCCTGTAGCCTGGGGCTCATGGGACACCTGCAGGCGCACGCCGCAGACGAAGCCCCTGACCTCATGATCAAGCGTCTGTCGACCGAGGTGCTCGACAGCATCCGTGCCGACAAGGCCATCCGTGCGGGCGACATGAATCGCATCATTGCGCTGGTCGATGCCAAGATCATGCCCAACGTGAATTTCCAGCGCATGACCGCTTCAGCCATCGGCCCCGGCTGGCGCCAGGCCACACCGGAGCAGAAGAAGCGTCTGCAGGAAGAGTTCAAGACCTTGCTGGTCCGTACTTATGCCGGTGCACTGTCGCAGGTGACGGACCAGACCATCGCGCTCAAGCCCATGCGCGCTGCGCCGGAAGACAAGGAGGTGGTGGTGCGTACGGAGGTGCAGGGCCGTGGTGATCCGATCCAACTCGACTATCGCCTGGAGAAGACGCCTGGTGACGGTTTGGGCTGGAAGATCTACAACCTCAATGTGCTCGGCGTCTGGCTGGTGGAGACCTACCGCAGCCAGTTTGCACAGGAAATCAGCACCAAAGGTCTGGATGGCCTGATTGCGACGCTGACAGAGCGCAACAAGGCCAACGCCAAGAAGGTCTGAACGTGCTAGTGCTGCCCTCGGAACTGACCCACGCCCAGGCCCGGGCCTGCCTGCAGATGCTGGTGCAGGGTCTGCGTGCCCACAGCGGAGCGTCCGTGGTGGTGGATGCCGGTGCCCTGCAGCACTTTGACTCCGCGGCCTTGTCTGTGCTGCTGGAGTTCCGACGTGAATGCCTGACGGTGGGCAAGCATTTTTCGATCCGGGGTCTCTCGCCGCGGCTGGCCGATCTGGCCGCCCTGTACGGCATTGACGGGCTGCTGCCTGCGGCTTGACCCCGCATGAGCAGGCCTTCGGGCCGTCCGCTTAAAATAGCGGACTCCCATGCCAGCCATTTCCTTCCAGTCTGTCTCCAAGGCCTATCCGGCAGCACGGGGACCCAAGGGCGCCACGTTCCTGGCGCTTGATGACGTCAGCTTCAATATCGAAGAGGGCGAATTTTTTGGCCTGCTCGGCCCCAACGGGGCCGGCAAGACCACGCTCATCAGCATCCTGGCGGGCCTGACGCGCGCCAGCCAAGGCCGCGTGACGGTGCTGGGCCATGACGTGCAGGCCGATTACGCCCAGGCCCGACGCCTGCTCGGCGTGGTACCTCAGGAACTGGTGTTTGATCCGTTTTTCAATGTGCGCGAGGCCTTACGCATCCAGTCAGGCTACTTCGGTGTCAAGAACAACGACGCCTGGATTGACGAGCTGCTCGAAAGTCTGGGCTTGGCCGACAAGGCCAATGCCAATATGCGCCAGCTCTCCGGCGGCATGAAACGACGCGTGCTGGTGGCGCAGGCCTTGGTGCACAAGCCGCCGGTCATCGTGCTGGACGAGCCGACCGCCGGAGTGGATGTGGAGTTGCGCCAGACGCTGTGGCAGTTCATCGCGCGGCTCAACCGCGAAGGCCACACGGTGCTGCTGACGACTCATTATCTGGAAGAAGCCGAAGCCCTGTGCGGCCGTATTGCCATGCTGAAAACCGGCAAGGTGGTGGCCCTGGAGCGCACCAGCGAGCTGCTGAAAGCCGCATCCAGCCATGTGCTGCGCCTGAAGATTGACGGCGAGTTGCCGGCCGATCTGGCGGCGCAGGCGCGTGTCACGGGGCGGATCGTCCAGTTTCCGGCGCACGACGCACGCGAGATCGAGGGTTATCTGGCCGCGGTGCGCGAGGCCGGTGTCGTTGTGGATGACGTCGAGATCAGCAAGGCTGATCTGGAAGATGTCTTCCTCGACGTGATGAGTTCGACCAATGCCAGCGCTGGCTCTGAGACGGCGGAGGGCGCATGAGCATGAAAGAAAACCTTCAGACCGAGGGACACCGCGGAACCGGCTCAGCCGGGCCGCTGGTGTCGTCCCCCCAAGGGGGGAAGGCGGCCGCAGGCCGTCTCAGGGGGGGCATCGCCGCCGGCTGGCAAACCCTGTTCTACAAGGAAGTGCTGCGCTTCTGGAAGGTCAGCTTCCAGACCGTGGCAGCACCGGTGCTGACGGCCGTGCTCTACCTGCTGATCTTTGGCCATGTGCTGGAGAACCACGTCAAGGTGTATGACCGGATCAGCTACACCGCCTTCCTGATCCCCGGTCTGGTGATGATGAGTCTGTTGCAGAACGCCTTTGCCAACAGTTCGTCCTCGCTGATCCAGAGCAAGATCATGGGCAACCTGGTCTTTCTGCTGCTCACGCCCTTGTCTCACTGGAGCTGGTTCTTTGCTTATGTCGGCTCCTCCGTGGTGCGCGGTCTGGTGGTGGGGGCAGGCGTGTTTCTGGTGACGGTCTGGTTCACCGACCTGAGCGTGGTGGCCCCGCTCTGGGTCATCGCGTTTGCCGTCATGGGCGCAGCCCTGCTGGGCGCCCTCGGCCTGATTGCCGGCCTGTGGGCTGAAAAATTCGACCAGTTGGCGGCCTTCCAGAACTTCATCATCATGCCGATGACCTTTCTCAGCGGCGTGTTCTATTCCATCCACTCGCTGCCCAGCTTCTGGCAGGGCGTGAGCCATCTCAACCCGTTTTTCTACATGATCGACGGCTTTCGCTACGGCTTCTTCGGCCAGAGCGATGTCTCGCCTTGGCTGAGTTTCGGGATTGTGGGGGCGGCACTTGTGCTGGTGGGCGGTCTGGCGGTGCACTTGTTGCGCACCGGGTACAAGATCCGCGGCTGAAGCAACCAAGCGAACGAGCATGACTGCAGACGAACTCCAATCCTTCATCGCCGCCGGCCTGCCGTGCGAGCACATCGAACTCACGGGTGATGGCCGCCACTGGTACGCCACCATCGTGTCCAGCGAGTTCGAAGGCAAGCGCCCGATCCAGCGCCACCAGCGTGTTTATGCCACGCTGGGGCAGAAGATGCACACCGACGAGGTGCATGCCTTGTCCATGAAAACCTACACGCCGGCCGAATGGGCCGCGCTGGCCCACTGAGTGAACTGAACCATGGATAAATTGCTGATTCGTGGCGGGCGCGAGCTGCGCGGCGAGGTGCTGATTTCCGGCGCCAAAAACGCGGCTTTGCCCGAACTGTGTGCCGCCTTGCTGACGGCGCAACCCGTGACACTGCGCAATGTGCCGCGTCTGCAGGACGTGGTCACCATGCTCAAGCTGATCCGCAACATGGGCGTGAAGGCTGAAGTGGGCGATGACGGTACCGTGCGTATCGATGCCGGGCCGTTGAACTCGCCGGAAGCACCGTATGAGCTGGTGAAGACCATGCGTGCCTCGGTGCTGGCCCTGGGGCCGTTGCTGGCGCGTTTTGGCCAGGCCCGTGTTTCGCTGCCCGGAGGTTGCGCCATCGGTTCGCGTCCGGTGGACCAGCACATCAAGGGGCTGCAGGCCATGGGGGCCGAGATTGCGGTGGAGCACGGTTACATCATCGCCAAACTGCCGCAAGGCCAACGCCGGCTTCGCGGGGCACGCATCACCACCGACATGGTGACCGTGACCGGGACCGAGAACTTCCTGATGGCTGCCAGCCTGGCTGAAGGCGAAACCATTCTGGAGAACGCGGCGCAGGAGCCCGAGATTCCCGATCTGGCCGAGATGCTGATCAAGATGGGCGCCAAGATCGAGGGCCACGGCACCAGTCGCATCCGCATCCAGGGTGTGGAGGCGCTGCACGGCTGCAATCACCAGGTGGTGGCCGACCGCATCGAAACCGGCACCTTTCTGTGTGCCGTGGCGGCAGCCGGCGGCGACGTGGTGCTGAAATATGGCCGCGCTGACCATCTGGATGCCGTGATTGAAAAACTGCGCGCTGCCGGTGCGACGGTGACAGCACTTGCCGACGGCATCCGCGTGCAGGCGCATGGCCGGATGCAGGCGCAGAGTTTCCGCACCACCGAGTACCCGGGTTTTCCCACCGACATGCAAGCCCAGTTCATGACGCTGAACTGTGTGGCGCAGGGCACGGCCAAGGTGACCGAGACCATCTTCGAGAACCGCTTCATGCACGTCAACGAACTGGTGCGCCTGGGCGCGAAGATCCAGATCGACGGCAAGGTGGCGGTGATCGAGGGCGTCGAACGCCTGTCGGGTGCGACCGTCATGGCGACCGACCTGCGGGCTTCGGCCAGCCTGGTGATCGCCGGCCTGGTGGCCGAGGGGGAGACCGTAGTCGACCGCATCTACCACCTCGACCGCGGTTATGACCGCATGGAGGCCAAGCTGGCCGGCATCGGCGCCGACATCGAGCGCATCAAATAATGGCCTTCCAAGGGGCCTCCGCGCCCTGGGCCGGTCCGGCGTGCTCGCGCATGAGAAAATGACCCCATGATCACGCTCGCACTCTCCAAAGGCCGCATCTTCGACGAGACCCTGCCGCTGCTCAAGGCAGCCGGCATCGAGGTGCTGGACGATCCGGAAAAGACCCGCAAACTCATCCTGGCCACCAACCAGCCGGACGTGCGGGTGGTGCTGGTGCGCGCCACCGACGTGCCGACCTACGTGCAGTACGGCGGGGCCGACCTTGGCATCACCGGCAAGGACACGCTGCTCGAACACGGCAGCGACGGGCTGTACCAGCCGCTGGATTTGCAGATTGCCAAATGCCGCATCAGCGTGGCTGTGCGTGAGGGCTTCGACTACGCTGCGGCCGTGCGCCAGGGCTCGCGCCTGACCGTGGCCACCAAGTACGTGGCGATTGCGCGCGATTTTTTTGCCACCAAGGGTGTGCACGTGGACCTGATCAAGCTCTACGGCAGCATGGAGCTGGCGCCGCTCACCGGCCTGGCCGATGCCATCGTCGATCTGGTGTCGACCGGCAACACGCTCAAGGCCAACCACCTGGTCGAGGTCGAGCACATCATGGACATCAGTTCGCGCCTGGTGGTGAACCAGGCCGCGCTCAAGCTCAAGCAGGAACCGATCCGCCGCATCATCGACGCGTTTGCAAGTGTCGTGGAACCCAAGTAATTGCTATGAATTTTGTAGCTGCTCCCGCCCGTTTGTCGACGGCTGAGGCCGATTTTGAGGCTAAGTTTCAAGCGCGACTGCACTGGTCGGGTGAGACCGATGCCGCCATCGAGCAGCGTGTGGCCGAGATCCTGGCCGATGTGCGTCAGCGCGGCGATGCTGCTGTGCTCGACTACACCGCCCGTTTCGATGGCCTCTCGGCGCCCAACATGGCGGCGCTGGAGCTGACCCAGACCGACTTCAAGGCCGCGTTCGACGCCATTCCGCTGGCTCAGCGTGAGGCCCTGCAGTCGGCCGCAGCCCGCGTGCGCAAGTACCATGAAGCACAGAAAAAGGCCTCGGGCGAGAGCTGGAGCTACCGTGACGAAGACGGTACGTTGTTAGGCCAGAAGGTCACGCCGCTGGACCGCGTCGGCATCTATGTGCCCGGCGGCAAGGCCGCGTACCCGTCGAGCCTGTTGATGAATGCCATTCCTGCCCACGTGGCGGGGGTGCAGGAAATCATCATGGTCGTGCCCACGCCCGTGCGTGGCAGCGTGGCCACCGGTGGCTCGGGCGAGCAGGCCGCGTCAAGCAAGGGTGAGCGCAACGAGCTGGTGCTGGCCGCCGCCTATGTGGCCGGCGTCACGCGCGCCTTCACCATCGGTGGTGCCCAGGCCGTGGCGGCCTTGGCGTATGGCACGCAAACCGTGCCCAAGGTGGACAAGATCACCGGCCCCGGCAACGCCTATGTCGCCAGCGCCAAGAAGCATGTCTTCGGCCAGGTCGGCATCGACATGATCGCTGGCCCGAGCGAGATTCTGGTGCTGGCCGACGGCACGACGCCGGCCGACTGGGTGGCGATGGACCTGTTCAGCCAAGCCGAGCACGACGAGCTGGCACAAAGCATCCTGCTGTGCCCGGATGCGGCCTACCTCGATGCCGTGCAGCGCGAGATCGAGCGCCTGCTGCCGCAGATGCCGCGCGCCGAGATCATCGCCAAGTCGCTCACGGGCCGTGGCGCACTGATCCAGACGCGCAGCATGGAAGAGGCCTGCGCCATTTCCAACCGCATCGCACCGGAGCACCTGGAGGTGTCGAGCCGTGAGCCGCACCAGTGGGAGCCGCTGTTGAAACACGCCGGCGCCATCTTCCTCGGTGCCTACACCAGCGAATCGCTCGGTGACTACTGTGCCGGTCCGAACCACGTGCTGCCTACCAGCGGCACGGCACGTTTCAGCTCGCCGCTGGGCGTCTACGACTTCCAGAAGCGCAGCAGCCTGATCGAAGTCAGCGAAGCCGGCGCGCAGAGCCTGGGCCAGATCGCCTCCGTGCTGGCGCACGGCGAAGGCCTGCAAGCGCATGCCCGTGCCGCAGAAATGCGCCTGAAAGACAGCAAGAAATGACAGCACTCGATTCGAAACTGCAACGCCTGATCCGCCAGGACATCCAGGGAATGCACGCCTATGCCATCCAGGACTCGGTGGGCATGGTCAAGCTCGACGCCATGGAGAACCCCTATGGCCTGCCGCCCGCGCTGCAGGCCGAGCTGGGTCAGCGCCTGGGCAAGCTGGCGCTCAACCGCTACCCGGACGGCCGCGTCAACGACCTGCGAGCTGCCCTGGCGCGCTACGCCGACATGCCGGCCGGCTACGACCTGATGCTGGGCAATGGCTCGGACGAGCTGATCTCGCTGCTGGCCCTGGCCTGCGACGTGCCGGGTGCTTCCATCCTGGCGCCGGTGCCGGGCTTCGTGATGTATGCCATGAGCGCACAGCTGCAGGGCCTGGCCTTCCACGGCGTGCCGCTCACCGCCGACTTCGAGCTCGACGAGGCCGCCATGCTGGCCGCCATCCGCCAGCACAAGCCGACGCTCACCTACATCGCCTATCCGAACAACCCGACCGCCAACCTGTGGGACGAGGCCGTGATTGCCAGGATCATCGCCGCCGTGGGCGAGCAGGGCGGCCTGGTGGTGATGGACGAGGCCTACCAGCCGTTTTCCTCGCGCAGCTGGCTGGACAAGATACGCGCCAACCCGGCTGCGCACGGCCATGTGCTGCTGATGCGCACGCTCTCCAAGTTCGGCCTGGCCGGTGTGCGGCTGGGCTACATGATCGGTCCGCAGGCCCTGGTGGCTGAGATCGACAAGGTGCGCCCGCCCTACAACATCAGCGTGCTGAACTACGAGTGTGCCTTGTTCGCGCTCGAACATGCCGATGTATTTGCGGCACAGGCCCTTGAGATCAAAGCGCAGCGTGCTATGATTTTGGAAGCGTTGTCGGCGTGGCCGCAGGTGCGGGCCTGGAACAGCGATGCCAACATGATCCTCGTGCGCGTGCCGGATGCGGCCAAGGCCTTCGAGGGCATGAAGGCGCGCAAGGTGCTGGTGAAGAATGTGTCCAAGCTGCATCCCTCGCTGGCCAACTGCCTGCGTTTGACGGTCGGCACACCGGACGAGAACCGGTTGATGCTGGCAGCGCTGAAAGAATCACTATGAGCACACCACGCATTGCCGAAGTTACCCGCAATACCGCCGAGACCCAGATCACCGTCAAGGTCAACCTCGACGGCACCGGCCAGGCGCGCCTCGCCACCGGCATCGGTTTCTTCGACCACATGCTGGACCAGATCGCGCGCCACGGCCTGATCGATCTCGACATCCAGGCCAAGGGCGATCTGCACATCGACGGCCACCACACGGTGGAAGACGTCGGCATCACCCTGGGCCAGGCGGTGGCCAAGGCGGTGGGTGACAAGAAGGGCATCCGCCGTTACGGCCACGCCTACGTGCCGCTGGACGAAGCGCTGTCGCGCGTGGTGGTCGACTTCTCCGGCCGTCCGGGGCTGGTGATGCACGTGCCGTTCAAGAGCGGCATGATCGGCACCTTCGACAGCCAGCTGGCCTACGAGTTTTTCCAGGGCTTCGTCAACCACGCCTTTGTCACGCTGCACATCGACAACCTGCGCGGCGAGAACGCCCACCATCAGGCCGAGACCGTGTTCAAGGCCTTCGCCCGCGCCTTGCGCGCCGCGCTGGAGCTTGACCCGCGTGCCGCGGGTACCATCCCATCCACCAAAGGTTCGCTTTAGTCATGTGCCAAAAAGGCCTCTGGACCTTGTCAATTCTGCGCAATCAGCTATGAATTCGATAGCAAATGGGGTGACTGCCAAGACCGTGGCGGTGGTCGACTACGGCATGGGCAATCTGCGCTCGGTGTCGCAGGCGGTGCAGGCCGCTGCAGCCGACACCGGCTGGCACGTGCTCATCACTTCCCGGCCCGACGATGTGCGCGCCGCCGAGCGTGTGGTGCTGCCCGGCCAGGGCGCCATGCCCGACTGCATGCGTGAGCTGCGCGACTCCGGCCTGCGCGACGCGGTGCTGGAAGCGGCCGTGAACAAGCCGCTGTTCGGCGTTTGCGTTGGCATGCAGATGATGCTGGACCACAGCGCCGAGGGCGACACGCCCGGCCTGGGCCTGATCCACGGCGAGGTGCTCAAGTTCGACTTGGCGAACCAACGCCAGCCCGACGGCAGCCGCTACAAGGTACCGCAGATGGGCTGGAATCAGGTTTACCAGATGGACCACGGCCAGGGCCGTCACCCGGTCTGGGGCGAGGTGCCGGACGGCAGCTACTTCTACTTCGTGCACAGCTTCTATGCCCGACCGTCGGATGCGCGCCACAGCGCAGGCGAGGCCGACTACGGTGGCCGCTTTGCGGCGGCGATTGCGCGCGATAATATTTTCGCGACCCAATTCCACCCCGAGAAAAGTGCTGCCCACGGCTTGGCCCTTTACCGCAACTTCCTTTCTTGGAAGCCCTGATCCATTTCCCTTTGTCCCGGCTGAATCCCTAGCCCTATTCTTCTTCGAAGCACCATGCTTTTAATTCCTGCCATCGATTTGAAAGACGGTCACTGCGTTCGCCTGAAACAGGGCGACATGGATCAATCGACCACCTTCGGGGAAAACCCGGCGCTCATGGCGCGCAGCTGGGTGGACAAGGGCGCACGCCGTCTGCACTTGGTGGACCTGAACGGCGCCTTTGCGGGCCAGCCGAAGAATGAGCAGGCGATCCGCAGCATCCTGAAGGAAGTCGGCAGCGAAATCGACGTGCAGCTCGGCGGCGGCATCCGCGACCTCGATACCATCGAGCGCTACCTCGACGCCGGCCTGCGCTACGTCATCATTGGCACCGCCGCGGTCAAGAACCCGGGCTTCCTGCAGGACGCCTGTACCGCTTTCGGTGGCCACATCATCGTCGGTCTGGATGCCAAGGACGGCAAGGTGGCGACCGATGGCTGGAGCAAGCTGACGCGCCACGAAGTGGTGGACCTGGGCAAGAAGTTCGAGGACTACGGCGTCGAGTCCATCATCTACACCGACATCGGCCGCGACGGCATGCTCTCGGGCATCAACATCGAGGCCACGGTCCGGCTGGCGCAGGCGCTGACCATTCCCGTCATCGCCTCCGGCGGCCTGAGCAACATGGCCGACATCGAAGCGCTGTGTGCGGTGGAGGACGAGGGCATCGAGGGCGTGATCTGTGGCCGTGCCATCTACACCGGCGATCTCGACTTCCAGGCGGCCCAGATCCGGGCCGATGAACTCAGCGCCTGAAAGTAATCTGCGTGCTGGCCAAGAGAATCATCCCCTGCCTGGACGTGACCGGTGGTCGTGTCGTCAAGGGCGTCAATTTCGTCGAACTGCGCGATGCCGGCGATCCGGTGGAGATCGCGGCGCGCTACAACGACCAGGGCGCTGACGAACTCACCTTTCTCGACATTACCGCCACCAGCGACGGGCGCGACCTGATCCTGCACATCATCGAGGCGGTGGCCTCCAAGGTCTTCATTCCACTGACAGTGGGCGGCGGCGTGCGCACGGTGGAAGACGTGCGCCGCCTGCTCAATGCCGGTGCCGACAAGACCAGCTTCAACTCGGCCGCCATCGCCAACCCGCAGGTCATCCGTGACGCTTCGCACAAGTACGGTGCCCAGTGCATTGTGGTGGCCATCGACGCCAAGCGCCGTCATGGTGACGAGGTGTTGGCACGCGGCGAGGGCTGGGACGTCTACAGCCATGGCGGCCGCAAGAACACCGGGCTGGACGCCGTGGCCTGGGCGCGCCAGATGGCCGAGCATGGCGCCGGCGAGATCCTGCTCACCAGCATGGACCGTGACGGCACCAAGTCCGGCTTCGACCTGGAACTCACCCGTGCCGTCAGCGATGCGGTGAGCGTGCCGGTGATCGCCTCGGGTGGCGTCGGCAACCTCGACCACCTGGTCGATGGCATCAAGATCGGTGGTGCCGATGCGGTGCTGGCCGCCAGCATCTTCCACTACGGCGAGTACACCATCGCCCAGGCCAAGGCCCGCATGGCCGCGGCCGGTATTCCGGTGCGCATCGAACCCGCCGCCTGATTCCCCTGCCAAATCGGGCGACAATAGCGCCATGAACTGGTTGGACGAAGTGAAATGGGATGCGCAGGGCCTGGTGCCGGTGATCGCGCAGGAGCAGGGCAGCAACGATGTCCTGATGTTTGCCTGGATGAACCGCGAGGCGCTGCAGAAGACGGCCGAGCTTGGCCGCGCCGTGTATTTCAGCCGTTCGCGCGGCAAACTGTGGTTCAAGGGCGAGGAATCTGGCCATGTTCAGACGGTGCACGAGATCCGCCTGGATTGCGACAACGACGTGGTGCTGCTCAAGGTGACTCAGCTTGGCCATGAGCCCGGCATTGCCTGCCACACCGGGCGCCACAGCTGCTTTTTCAGCATCTACAAGGACGGGAGCTGGCAGGCCGTCGACCCGGTCTTGAAAGACCCTGAAACCATCTACAAATAACGCCATGTCCGATACGCGTACGAATTCCGCCGATGCCTTGGCCCGCCTGGCGGCCGTGGTCGAGAGCCGCCTGCCTGCCAACGGCGGCGACCCCGACAAGAGCTATGTCGCTCGTTTGCTGCACAAGGGGCCGGATGCCTTTCTGAAGAAGATCGGCGAGGAAGCCACGGAAGTGGTGATGGCGGCCAAGGATGCGGACCACGGCGGCGATCGCGGCAAGATCCTCTACGAGGTGGCCGATCTCTGGTTCCATTCCATGATTGCCCTGGCGCATTACGGCCTGACACCGGCGGACGTGATCGCCGAACTGGAGCGCCGCGAGGGCACCAGCGGCATCGAGGAAAAGGCGCTGCGCAAGGCACTGGCGCGCGAGGGCGGCGAGCAGTGAGCCTGAACCCGGACCGGAGCGAAGCCGAGCGGCTGCAGTCCCTCACCACGCTGGGGACGGTCAGCTACGTGCTGCACCTGATCGTGGCGGTCGGCGCCCTGGTGCCGGGGGCGCAGATCAGCCCGGTGCTGCTGGTCGTGGCCTTGGTGCTCGACCTGGTCAAGCGCCCGGACGCCGAAGGCAGCTGGCATGCTTCGCATTTCCGCTGGCGCATCCGCACCGTGCTGATCGCTGCCGCACTTTACGTGCTGACGGCACCGCTGTGGTTCTTCTTTTTCGTGCCGGGCTGGCTGGCCTGGCTCGCTATCTCGGTCTGGTTCCTCTACCGCATCATCAGCGGCATGGTGAACATGAACAAAGGTCTTCCCATGGAGTTTTCTGCATGACAGCCGTGCCACACGATCCGAACTGCATTTTCTGCAAGATCATTGCAGGCCAGATTCCTTCCAAGAAGGTCTACGAGGACGAGGAGATCTTCGCCTTCCATGACATCCATCCCTGGGCGCCGGTGCATTTCCTCATGGTGCCCAAGCTGCACATTCCGTCCATGGCGCAGGTAGGCACGGAACATGCTGCATTGCTCGGGCGCATGATGGCGCTGGCACCGAAGCTGGCCTTGCAGGAGGGCTGCCGTCCTTATCCGGAGGGGGGCTTTCGCATCGTTTGCAACACCGGCGAGGACGGCGGGCAGGAAGTCCACCACCTGCATGTGCACGTGATCGGCGGGCCGCGTCCCTGGCTCAAAGGCTAATTTGGGTTGGGCCGTGCGGCCGCCCACTGTGAAGATTAGAATCGTCAAATTCTTGAGGAGTGATATATGGGTTCGTTTTCTATCTGGCACTGGCTGATCGTGCTGCTGATCGTGGTGATGGTGTTCGGCACCAAGAAGCTCAAGAATCTGGGCAGCGACCTCGGTGGCGCCGTCAAGGGTTTCAAGGACGGCATGAAAGACGGTGCTTCCACTGAGGAAAAGCCGGCTGCGCCCGCCGCCCAGGTGTCTGCTCCGGCTGCGGACAAGACCACCATCGACGTCGAAGCCAAGACCAAATCCTGATTGCCGCCTAGGCAGACATGATCGATCTCGGCATTTCCAAGATGGCGCTGATCGGCGCGGTGGCACTCATTGTCATCGGGCCGGAGAAGCTGCCGCGCGTGGCCCGCACCGTCGGCACCCTGCTGGGCAAGGCGCAGCGTTATGTGGCCGATGTCAAGGCCGAGGTCAACCGGTCCATGGAGCTCGACGAGCTCAAGAAGATGAAGGACACGGTCGAAGGTGCGGCGCGCGATGTCGAGAGCTCGATCCAGACCACCACCAGCGATTTCGAGAAGAGCTGGTCCGAGGCGACTTCGGGGCTGGAGTCCAGCGGTCTGGACGTGCCGATCGGCTATCCCGAGTACAAGCATCCCGGCAAGAACTGGCGCCTCAAGCGCGGTGCCACGCCGGTCTGGTACAAGGCCCGGCATGGGGTGCGTACCCGGGCGCAGTCCGGTGCTGCCCGGGTGGCCCGTTTCCGGCCGCAAAGACTGAGCTGAAGATCCTCTGACCCCCTATCCATCGGGCTGCAGCCGCTGATCGCGGCGGGCGGTTCGAGTACCGAGCAAACAACGCATGGCAGACGATCAATCCAAAGAAGACGAGTTGGCAGGGACCGAGCAGCCGTTTGTTCAGCACCTGATGGAGCTGCGCGACCGCTTGGTCAAGTCCATGATCGCGATGGCGGTGGTCACTGTGGTGCTGGCGCTCTACCCGGGCCCGGCTGCGCTGTACGACATCCTGGCGGCGCCGCTGGTGGCGCACCTGCCCAAGGGCGCCACACTGATCGCCACCTCGGTGATCTCACCCTTCATGGTGCCGCTCAAGATCATGCTGATGACGGCCTTCCTGGTAGCACTGCCGGTCATCCTGTACCAGGCCTGGGCCTTTGTGGCGCCCGGCCTCTACACCCATGAGAAGAAGCTGGTGTTGCCGCTGGTGATCTCCAGCTCCATCCTGTTCTTCATTGGCGTGGCCTTCTGCTATTTCTTCGTGTTCGGCCAGGTGTTTGCCTTCATCCAGGGCTTTGCACCCAAGAGCATCACGGCCGCGCCGGACATCGAGGCCTATCTGAGCTTCGTGCTGACCATGTTCCTGGCCTTCGGTCTGGCCTTTGAGGTGCCGATCGTGGTCATCGTGCTGGCGCGCATGGGCATTGTCAGCGTGCAGAAGCTCAAGGAGTTCCGCGGCTATTTCGTGGTGCTGGCCTTCATCATCGCCGCCATCGTGACGCCACCGGACGTGGTATCGCAGCTGGCGCTGGCCATCCCGATGGTGCTGCTGTACGAGTTGGGCCTGTGGGCAGCCCAGATCTTCATCAAGCACACCCAGGCGCCTGCCGAGGACGCCGAGGCACCGCAGCCCTGAACGGCTGCGGACGGTCGCCGTTTACTGCTGCATGCGCCGCGGCTTCGGCCGTACCCCGGGCACCACATCGAGTTCCACCGGGTTGTTCTGGCGCAGCAAGCTGAACTTCGAGGGCGTGCCCGGTTTGAGTGCGGCCACGCTCGACAACAGCTCCGAAACGTTGTGTACCGGCTTGCCGGCCACGCCGGTGATCACATCGCCGGGGCGGATGCCGGACTGCGCCGCCGGGCCGTTCTGTAGCACGCCGGTGATGATCACACCCTGGTTGGCCTTGATGCCGAAGGTGTCGGCCAGTTCCGGTGAGAGCTCGCTCGGCTCCACCCCGATCCAGCCGCGCGTCACCTGACCTTCCTTGACGATGCTGTCCAGCACCTGCTTGGCGGTCGAAACCGGAATGGCGAAGCCGATGCCCATGTTGCCGCCCGAGCGCGAGTAGATGGCGGTGTTGATGCCCAGCAGGTTGCCGTTGGTGTCGACCAGGGCGCCGCCGGAGTTGCCGGGGTTGATGGCGGCATCGGTCTGGATGAAGTTCTCGAAGGTGTTGATGCCGAGCTGGTTGCGTCCCAGCGCGCTGATGATGCCGCTGGTCACGGTCTGGCCGACGCCGAAGGGGTTGCCGATGGCCAGCACCTGGTCGCCGACCTGGACATTGTCGGAATTGCCGAGCACGATCACGGGCAGCCGGTCGAGTTCGATCTTGAGCACAGCCAGGTCGCTGTCCGGGTCGGTGCCGATCACCTTGGCGCGCGCCTGGCGGTTGTCGTTGAGGATGACCTCGATCTCGTCGGCGCCGTCGATCACATGGTTGTTGGTCAGCACATAGCCGTTGGGACTGACCAGGACACCGCTGCCCAGGCCGACCTGCGGCTCGTTGTCCTGGTCGCCGAAGAAGAAGCGGAACCAGGGGTCGTTGCTGTTCGGGTTGTTCTTGGGGGCCTTGCTGGTGCTGATGCTCACCACCGCGGCCGAGGCCTTTTGTGCCGCCCCCCGGAAGCTGCCGGCTGGCACCGCCCCTGGCGGGCTGGCGGGTGCTTCGAGCAGGGCAACACCTGTCGAGAGCGAGACGGCCTTGCCCAGCCAATCCGGCTTGAGGGTCAGCACCACAAAGTAGACGGCCAGCAGAACTGTGACCACCTGGGAAAACAGCAACCAGAATCGTTTCATGGGGAAATTGTAGAGTGCTGGCTGTGAAACCGTCGTTCGTGATCCACATTCAGCCCCAGGCGGCGCCTAAACCGGCCAGCGGCGCGCCTTGCAATGGCTGCGGCGTCTGCTGCCTGAGCGAGCCTTGTCCGCTGGGGATGCTGCTGTCGCACCGGCGAACCGGGGCTTGTGCGGCCGTGCGCTGGGATGCGGTGGCAAACCAATACCGCTGTGGTGCCATGGTGGATGCGACGACCGTGTTGCACCAGGCGCTGCCACCGGGCCTGCGTTGGCTGGCATCGGCCACAGCGCCGCTGCTGCGCCGTCTGGCGCGCCGCTGGATTGCTGCCGGCCAGGGCTGCGACAGCGACCTGGCGGTGCAGGGCCCGGCCGGCAGCCAATCTGACCGACAATCACCGTCATGACAGACCGCCAACAGCTCCTCCAGGCTTTCGATGCCTTGCTGCAGCCTGAGCGTTTCCGCGATTACGGCCCCAACGGCCTGCAGGTCGAGGGTCGTTCCGAGATCCGCAAGATCGTCTCCGGCGTCACCGCCAGCCGCGCCCTGATCGAGGCCGCCATCGCCGCACAGGCTGACGCCATCTTCGTGCACCACGGCCTGTTCTGGCGCGGCCAGGACGGGCGGGTGACCGGCTGGATGAAGCAGCGCCTGGCTTTGCTGCTGGCGCACGACATCAACCTGTTGGCCTACCACCTGCCGCTGGATGCACATCCTGAATTCGGCAACAACGCCCAACTGGGTCTGCAACTGGGCTTGCGGGCGGAAGGGCGCTTTGGCGAGCAGGACCTGGGTTTTCTGGGGACGCGGATGCAGGGTACTGACTTCGCGACGGCTGGCGATCTGGCTGCCCATGTGGAAAAAGCACTAAATCGGCCAGTGACCATTGTCAATACAGCGCAAGACGCTATTAAAAATATAGCATGGTGCACAGGCGGGGCGCAAGGTTATTTCGAGGCGGCGATTGCCGCCGGGGCCGATGCCTTCATCACTGGCGAGATTTCCGAGCCGCAGGCGCACTATGCGCGCGAATGCGGCGTCGCCTACATCGCGTGCGGCCACCATGCGAGCGAGCGTTATGGTGCGCCGGCGGCGGCCGCGCATGTGGCCGCGCAATTGGGGTTGACCCATGAATTCATCGAGATCGACAACCCCGCCTGAGAATATGGAACACCCCCAGGCTTTGCGCACTGCGTGTCGCTACGCCCCCCCCCTTGCAGGGGGCAACGCCAGTGACCCGGCAAAGCCGGATTCACGGCGTTTCCCGGTTGGGTGGTTTCAGACGCCGCGGATGGTGCGATGCGTGCTGGAGCAACAGGCATGGTGATCGAGAAGCCCCTTGCCATCACCATGGGCGATGCCGCCGGCATCGGGCCGGAAATCATCGCCAAGGCCTTTCGCGATGCGCCGGAGGTGACGCGCGGCTGTTTTGTGGTGGGCGATGTCGTCACGCTGCGGCGCGCCACCCAGCTGATCCGGCGCGAAGGCGAACCCGTTCAGCCGCTGCTGCAACTCGATCAGGCCGCCGAGGCGCTGGCGGTGCCGCCGAACTGTGTGCCGGTGCTACAGGTTGAGGCGCTGGCGGCGCCGGCGCCTTTTGGTCACATCAGTGCGGAGGCGGGACGGCTGGCAGGCCGTTGCGTGGTGTGGGCGGCGCAGGCGGCGTTGCGGGGGGAGATCGCCGGCCTGGTGACGGCACCCTTGCACAAGGAGGCGTTGTCGGCGGCCGGGGCGCCTTTTGATGCCTTTCCGGGCCATACCGAGCTGTTGCAGGCCGAAGCAGCGGCGTACCAGGGCAAGACCGTGGCCGAGCTGCCTGTACGCATGATGTTGGCCAATGACGAATTGCGTACGGTGCTGGTCAGCATCCATGTGTCGCTACGCCAGGCGATCGAGGCGGTCACGCACGACAACGTGTTGCAGACCTTGCGCATCACGCATGCTGCGCTGCGGCCGGTGCTCGGCCGCGTGCCGCGCATCGGCGTGGCGGGCCTGAACCCGCATGCCGGCGAGGGGGGGCTGTTCGGCCGCGAGGAAATCGAGATCATCATGCCGGCCCTGGCACAGGCACGTGGCGAGGGGCTGGATGTGCACGGCCCCCTGGCGCCGGACACGGTGTTCATGCGTGCCCGGGCCCACGACGGGCAGCCCGGCGAGTTCGATGTGGTGGTGGCCATGTACCACGACCAGGGCCTGATTCCGGTCAAGTACCTGGGGGTGGACAAGGGCGTCAATGTGACGCTGGGGCTGCCGCTGGTGCGTACCAGTCCGGATCATGGCACGGCGTTTGACGTGGCCGGCACGGGCCGGGCCGACGCCGCCAGCCTGATCGAGGCCATCCGCATGGCGCGGCGCTTGCTTGACTGAGCGGGCCGCCGCACGTCGATGGATGCTGGAGGGTCGGCTACAATCCCGCGTTGACCACAGCAGTCAAACAAATAAATCCCGTTGTTTTCATTGAGGCTTCCCATGAGCGACACGCTTGCCGATAAAAGTCAGATGGATCCCAGCAAACGGACGTGGCTGATCGCCACCGGTTGCGCTGGCACCGTGGGTGGCGTTGCAGCCGCCATTCCCTTCGTCAGCACTTTCCAGCCCTCGGAAAAGGCCAAGGCGGCCGGCGCGGCCGTCGAGGTGGACATTTCCGCCCTCAAGCCGGGTGAAAAGGTCACGGTGGAGTGGCGCGGCAAGCCGGTGTGGATCGTCAAGCGCACGCCCGAGCAACTGGAAAGCCTGAAAAAGACCGAAGGCCAGCTGGCGGACCCGAAGTCCGAGCGCAAGCCCGCCGAACTCACGCCTGAATACGCGCGCAACCAGTACCGCTCCATCAAGCCGGAGTTGCTGGTGGCCGTCGGCATCTGCTCGCACCTGGGTTGCTCGCCGAGCGACAAGTTCCAGCCCGGCGCCCAGCCCTCGCTGCCGGACGACTGGCAAGGCGGCTTCCTCTGCCCCTGCCACGGCTCCACCTTTGACATGGCGGGCCGTGTGTTCAAGAACAAGCCGGCACCGGACAACCTCGAGGTGCCGCCGCACATGTACCTGTCCGACAGCAAACTGCTGATCGGTGAAGACAAGAAGGCTTGAGGAAGACGAACATGGCTGAATTCAAGGAAATCTCGCCCAACGCCTCCGCAGGCGCCAAACTCACGAACTGGTTCGAGAACCGGTTCCCGACCATGTTCGACGCCTACCGCGTCCACATGGCTGACTACTACGCCCCGAAGAACTTCAACTTCTGGTACATCTTCGGCTCGCTGGCCATGCTGGTGCTGGTGATCCAGATCGTGACCGGCATCTTCCTGGTCATGCATTACAAGCCCGATGCGGCCTTGGCCTTCGGCTCGGTCGAGTACATCATGCGCGATGTGCCGTGGGGCTGGCTGATCCGCTACATGCACTCCACCGGTGCTTCCGCCTTCTTTGTGGTGGTCTACCTGCACATGTTCCGCGGCCTGATCTACGGCAGCTACCGCAAACCGCGTGAGCTGGTCTGGATCTTCGGTTGCGCGATCTTCCTGTGCCTGATGGCCGAGGCCTTCATGGGCTACCTGCTGCCCTGGGGTCAGATGAGCTATTGGGGCGCCCAGGTGATCGTGAACCTGTTTGCCGCCATTCCCTTTGTCGGCCCTGACCTGGCGCTGCTGATCCGCGGCGACTACGTGGTGGGCGATGCCACCCTGAACCGCTTCTTCAGCTTCCACGTGATTGCCGTGCCGCTGGTGCTGCTGGGCCTGGTCGTGGCGCACCTGCTGGCGCTGCATGATGTCGGCTCCAACAACCCGGATGGCATTGAAATCAAGGGCCCGAACGCTCCGAAGGATGCTCAGGGCCACCCGCTCGACGGCGTGCCGTTCCACCCCTACTACACGGTGCATGACATCTTCGGTGTCAGCGTGTTCCTGATGGTGTTCACCGCCATCATCTTCTTCGCGCCTGAATTCGGTGGTTACTTCCTCGAGTACAACAACTTCATTCCGGCTGACCCGCTGCAGACGCCTGCGCACATTGCGCCGGTCTGGTACTTCACGCCGTTCTATTCCATGCTGCGTGCCATCACCAGCGAGATGATGTACGCCCTGATTGCCTGTGTGCTGCTCGCTGCCGTGCTGGCTGCGGTCAAGCTCAAGCTGTCCTCGCTGTTCAAGGCGGTGGTGCTGGGTGGTGCCGTGGTGGTGACGGCCCTGATGCTGGCGATCGATGCCAAGTTCTGGGGTGTGGTGGTGATG
The DNA here is from genome assembly GCF_001592265.1 of Curvibacter delicatus NBRC 14919. Lineage (GTDB taxonomy): Bacteria > Pseudomonadota > Gammaproteobacteria > Burkholderiales > Burkholderiaceae_C > Hylemonella > Hylemonella delicata. The sequence continues at coordinate 137,013 of NZ_BCWP01000001.1, forward strand.
GGCGGTGCCGTCGTCATCCTGTTCTTCCTGCCCTGGCTGGACAACAGCGCGGTCAAGTCGATCCGCTACCGTCCGGACTGGCACAAATACCTGTACGGCATCTTCGTGATCAACTTCGTCGTGCTGGCCTATCTGGGCGTGCAGCCGCCGTCGCCGATCGGCGAGCGGGTGTCCCAGGTTGGCACACTGTTCTACTTCGGTTTCTTCCTGTTGATGCCGTGGTGGAGTCGTATTGGTCAGACCAAGCCTGTGCCTGACCGCGTTACCTTTGCTGCCCACTGAGCTGGAGATAACAAAAAATGAAGAAACTCATTCTCGGCCTGATCACGGCACTCGGTCTGCTCGGCGGTGCCCATGCGTCCAGTGGCGGTGGCATTTCTTGGGACAAGGCGCCCGTCAACACCAGCGACGTGGCTTCGCTGCAGAACGGCGCCAAGCTGTTCGTCAACTACTGCCTGAGCTGCCATTCGGCTGCCTTCATGCGCTACAACCGTCTGCAGGACCTTGGTTTCACCAATGAACAGATCAAGGACAACCTGCTGTTCGCCACCGACAAGGTCGGCGAGACCATGAAGTCGGCCATTGATCCGAAGCAGGCCAAGGAATGGTTCGGCGCCAACCCGCCTGACCTGACCCTGATTGCACGTTCACGCGCCGGCCATGGCGGCACGGGTGCTGATTACCTCTACACCTTCCTGCGTACTTTCTACGTGGATGAGACCAAGGCCACCGGCTGGAACAACCTGGTCTTCCCGAGCGTGGGCATGCCGCATGCGCTGTGGGAGCTGCAGGGCAAGCGTCGCCCGATCTACGAGACCAAGGAAGAACATGGCCATGAAGTCCATGTCTTCAAGGGCTGGGAGCAGCTGACGCCGGGCACCATGACGCCGCTCCAGTATGATCAAGCCATTGGCGACCTGGTCAACTTCCTGCAATGGATGGGTGAGCCGGCTCAGAAGACCCGTGTTCGCGTGGGCGTCTGGGTCTTGCTGTTCCTGTTGATGTTCACCGTGATCACCTGGCGCCTCAATGCCGCGTACTGGAAAGACGTCAAGTAACGTCTAACAGCCTCAACGGGCCACATCCACCGGATGTGGCTTGCGTTTTGCGGAGTGGGTTTGCAAAAATGCATCCCACTCTTTTTGATTTTTAGGAGTCTCCACCATGATGGTGCTGTATTCGGGAACCACCTGCCCCTTTTCCCACCGCTGCCGTTTTGTCCTGTTCGAAAAAGGGATGGACTTTGAGATCCGCGATGTGGACCTCTACAACAAGCCGGAAGACATCAATGTCATGAATCCCTACGGCCAGGTGCCGATCCTAGTGGAGCGTGACCTGATCCTGTACGAGTCGAACATCATTAACGAGTACATCGACGAGCGCTTCCCGCATCCGCAGCTGATGCCTGGCGATCCGGTGGATCGCGCGCGCGTGCGTCTGTTCCTGCTCAATTTCGAGAAGGAGCTGTTCGTCCATGTTTCGACACTGGAATCCCGTGCTTCCAAAGGCAATGAAAAGGCCCTGGAAAAAGCGCGTTCCCATATCCGCGACCGTCTGACGCAGCTTGCCCCGGTGTTCCTGAAGAACAAGTACATGCTGGGCGAGAACTTCTCCATGCTCGATGTGGCGATCGCGCCGCTGCTGTGGCGCCTCGACTACTACGGCATCGAACTGAGCAAGAATGCGGCGCCGCTGCTGAAGTACGCTGAGCGCATCTTCTCGCGTCCGGCCTACATTGAAGCGTTGACGCCGTCTGAAAAAGTGATGCGCAAGTAAACAACGGGTCGCTGTTCCATGATGAATGCTCCGAGCACCACGTCGACCCGTCCCTATCTGATCCGTGCCCTGTACGAATGGTGCACCGACAATGGCTTTACGCCGTATGTGGCGGTGCGGGTTGACGAGACCGTGCAGGTGCCGCGCGAGTATGTGAAGAACGGCGAGATTGTGCTCAACGTCAGCATGGATGCGACCAGTTCGCTCAAGCTGGGCAATGAGTTCATCGAGTTCAAGGCCCGCTTCGCGGGCACTGCGCGTGACATCATGGTGCCGGTGAGTCGGGTCATCGCCATCTATGCCCGTGAAAACGGGCAAGGCATGGCGTTCCCGCTGGATGAGGCCGGCGCGTCTGCGGCACAGGCGGACGAGGTGGCATCAGAATTGCCCGCCGAACGCGATGCTGAGGCGAAGACGGTCCAGCTGACGCGGGTCGATTCGGCACGCAGCAGCGACGAGCCCGAACCACCCAGGCCGCCAAGCGGCAATCGGCCGGCACTCAAGCGGGTCAAATGAGGCTTGTGGCCTCAGGTCGCCACGAGAGCACGGTAGAATAAAACCTGTGCCGATTTAGCTCAGTTGGTAGAGCACCCGCCTTGTAAGCGGTAGGTCGTCAGTTCGAATCCGACAATCGGCACCATCTTTTCCCTGCACGCACCCTGCCCGCCCGCATTCAGCGATCGCGGGAAATTTGGACCTTGAGCCGAATTGAGGTAATCTCCCAACCCTTGGTACGCAAGTGGGCTTCCAGTGCGGGCAGGAACTGCCGGAGCTTGGCCGCAACCGCGTTGCTGCTGACAATCAGGCACCAGACAGAGCCGTCGATGGGGCCAGCCTGGATGGCCGGACGCAAGGGGCCGGGGATCAGTGGTTCGATGGCCTTGAGCCGTGCCGACGAATCCCGGGTCAGCTCGGTCAGCCGGGCCAAGGTGGGAGAATCCTGTGTGGCCTGCAGCAGGGTCACAGGATGGTGGCGTCGGTTCATGGCGTTGGGTTGGAGCGGAGAGACGAATGCATTTGATTATCACGGATGCTTGGCTGGCAAAGAGCCGAGCCATCTACCTGAGCGGAACCAAGCTGCTGGTGGCCGTGCTGGCCCTGTCCTTCACCTTGATGCTGGTCGCTGCCGGCCTGTACCACTGGGTTTTTCTCAAGGGTGCGCGCGAAGGCTGGCCGGTGGTGGGGACGCTCGTCCGCCTGGTGATCAAGGACGAATTTGCGCAGCGCGACCGCTTCATGCGCGAAAACCTGGATGTGATGGCCAAGCGGCTGGGCGAGATGCAGGCCAAGATGATGCAGCTTGAATCGCTGGGCGAGCGCGTCTCGGGCCTGGCGGGCATCAATCCGAATGACATCAAGATCAAACCGGGGCAAGGCGGTGCGCTGGTGTCGGGCCGTCCGCTCACCATGGAAGAGCTGAACGCGACACTGGCGGATCTGGACCGGCTGACGGATCAGCGTTCGGACCTGATGGCGGTCATGGAGTCGCGTCTGTTTGAGCAGAAGGTCCGGACCATGATGGTGCCCACCCAGCAACCGGTGGTCGGCAACCTGGGATCCAGCTTCGGTTGGCGCATCGATCCGTTCACAGGGCGTTCCGCGCTGCATACCGGTCTGGACTTTCAGGCCAATACAGGCACGCCCATCCTGGCGGCGGCTGGCGGCGTGGTGGTGACCCAGGAATTTCACCCCGAATATGGCAACATGATCGAAGTCGATCACGGCAAGGACTTGATGACCCGTTACGCCCATACCTCCAGGGCTTACGTCAAGAAGGGTGATCTCATCAAGCGCGGGCAGCGGATTGCCGATGTCGGCAATACCGGCCGTTCGACCGGACCGCACCTGCATTTCGAGGTGCTGGTGCGCGGCGTGCCGCAGGATCCGCAGAAATTCCTGACGGCGGGTCGCAACCTGCCGGTGCAGCAGGTTGCCATGGCACCCGCTGGCGCCGCGACGGGGTCGAGCCCGCAGCCTGCGGCGCCCACGCCGGGGCTGGCACAACAGCCGGCAGCTCGGCCAGCTCCGGTGCCGGTTGCCGCCGCACCCGCGGCGCCAGCCCCCGCGCCGGCTCCCCAGCCGGCGGCGGTGCAAAGGTAGAATCAGACACTTGGTTTTCCTGCTGTCTGACGGGCCGCGCTGGCGGCTGTCTGGCCTTGGGAAGACTCGTTCCATCTTGATTGAAAAAGGATTGCGCTGCCCTGCAGGCCTCTTTGGGCTGGCGGGTCGGTAGGGCATTCATGGTCACCAACATCCTCACCAAAATTTTCGGCAGCCGCAATGATCGGCTGCTCAAGCAGTACCGCACCATCGTGGCCCGCATCAATGCGTTGGAGCCGCAGTTCGAGAAACTGAACGATGACGAACTGCGCGGCAAGACCCAGGAGTTCCGCGACCGGCTTGCCAAGGGGGAAACGCTCGATGCCTTGCTGCCGGAGGCGTTTGCCGTGGTGCGCGAGGGCTCCAAGCGCGTCATGAAGATGCGGCATTTCGATGCACAGCTGATCGGCGGCATTGCCCTGCACCAGGGCAAGATTGCGGAAATGCGGACGGGTGAAGGCAAGACGCTGACGGCCACGTTGCCGGTGTATCTCAATGCGCTGGGCGGGCAGGGTGTGCATGTGGTGACGGTCAACGATTACCTGGCCAACCGCGATGCGCAGTGGATGGGCAAGCTCTACAACTTCCTGGGCCTGTCGGTCGGCATCAACCTGCCGCAGATGCCCCGTGAAGACAAGCAGGCCGCCTACCAGGCCGATATCACGTACGGCACCAACAACGAATACGGCTTCGACTACCTGCGTGACAACATGGTGTACGAGGTGGCCGACCGGGTGCAGCGCGGTCTGAACTACGCCATCGTTGACGAGGTTGACTCCATCCTGATCGACGAGGCGCGCACGCCGCTCATCATCAGCGGCCAGGCCGAGGACCACACTGCACTGTATGTCGCCATCAATAAGGTGGTGCCGCATCTGACGCGCCAGGAGGGCGAGGCCGATCCGCGCACCGGGGAAGGCGTGACCAAACCGGGTGACTTCACGCTGGATGAAAAGAGCCACCAAGTCTTCCTGACCGAGCAGGGCCATGAGAATGCCGAGCGCATTCTCAGCCAGGCGGGCTTGCTGCCCGAGGGCGCCAGCCTCTATGACCCGGCCAACATCTCGCTGATGCATCACCTGTATGCCGCCTTGCGGGCCAACAACCTGTACCACCGCGACCAGCATTACGTGGTGCAGAACGGCGAGATCGTCATCGTGGACGAGTTCACCGGCCGCCTGATGACGGGCCGGCGCTGGAGTGACGGCTTGCACCAGGCGGTGGAAGCCAAGGAAGGCGTGGCCATCCAGGCCGAGAACCAGACACTGGCTTCCATCACCTTCCAGAACTACTTCCGCCTCTACAACAAGCTGGCGGGCATGACGGGCACGGCCGATACCGAAGCCTATGAATTCCAGGAGATCTACGGTCTGGAGACCGTGATCATCCCGCCGAACCGTCCGAGCCGGCGTGACGACCAGCTGGACCGTGTCTACAAGACCACGCGCGAGAAATACCAGGCGGCCATCCAGGACATCCGTGAATGCCATGAGCGTGGCCAGCCGGTGCTGGTCGGCACGACCTCGATCGAGAATTCAGAGTTCATCGCCGAACTGCTGCAGAAGGAAAAACTGCCGCACCAGGTGCTCAACGCCAAGCAGCATGCGCGCGAGGCCGACATCATTGCCCAGGCCGGCCGTCCCGGTGTAATCACGATCGCCACCAACATGGCGGGCCGCGGTACCGACATCGTGCTCGGTGGCAACATCGAAAAGTCGATCGAGGCGATTGAAGCCGATGCCACGCTGGATGCCGCGACCAAGGCCAAGCAGGTGGCGGCGCTGCGTGCGCAGTGGAACCAGGACCATGAGAAGGTCAAGGCGCTGGGCGGTCTGCGCATCATCGCCACCGAACGCCATGAGTCGCGCCGCATCGACAACCAGCTGCGTGGCCGCTCCGGTCGTCAGGGTGACCCGGGTTCGTCACGTTTCTACCTGAGTCTGGACGATGCGTTGATGCGTATCTTTGCCGGCGACCGGGTGCGGGCCATCATGGACCGGCTCAAGATGCCCGATGGCGAGGCCATTGAAGCCGGCATCGTGACGCGCAGCATCGAGAGTGCACAGCGCAAGGTCGAGGCGCGCAACTTCGACATCCGCAAGCAGCTGCTCGAATACGACGATGTGTCCAACGACCAACGCAAGGTGATCTACCAGCAGCGCAACGCCATTCTGGATGCGGTCGACCTGTCGGCTCAGATTGCCTCTTTGCGGGAGGGCTGTTTCACCGATCTCGTGCACCAGCATGTGCCGCCGGAGTCGGTGGAAGAACAGTGGGACATTGCCGGGTTGGAGAAGGTGCTGCACGATGAGTGGCAGATCGAGCTGCCGCTGCGCCAGCTGGTGCAGGACGCCAGTGCCATCACCGACGAGGATGTGCTTGAGAAGGTGCTGGCGGCTGCCAATGCCGCGTTCGACGCCAAGCTGGCCCAGATCGGTGCCGAGAACTTCACCCAGTTCGAACGCGTCGTGCTGCTGCAGAGCATCGATACCCATTGGCGCGAGCACTTGAGTGCGCTGGATTACCTGCGTCAGGGTATCCACCTGCGTGGTTATGCGCAGAAGCAGCCCAAACAGGAATACAAGCGCGAGGCATTCGAGTTGTTCGGCCAGTTGCTGGATTCGGTGAAAAACGAAGTCACCCGTGTCCTGATGACGGTACGCGTGCAGTCGGGCGAGCAGATCGAAGAGGCTGCCGATGCACTGGAAAGCCGCGCCGAGCACATTGCCAACGTGACCTATACCGCCCCGACCGAAACGGGGGAGGTGGAAACCACGGTCGATGCGGCAACACAGGTGGCTGCCGTCCCTCGCGTCGGCCGCAACGATCCTTGCCCTTGCGGCAGCGGCAAGAAATACAAGCATTGCCACGGCAAGCTGAGTTGAACTTTTTGAATTCCGAGTTGCACCATGCCAGTCAACCTGTCCGCTCCCAACGCTTCTGAACTTCTGCCCATCGCCGGGGTGCGCATCGGCGTGGCCGAAGCCGGTATACGCAAGGCCAACCGCAAGGATCTGACGGTTGTGCTGCTGGACGAAGGCGCCTCGGTGGCAGGTGTCTTCACGCAGAACCGTTTCTGCGCTGCGCCGGTTCAGGTGTGCCGCGAGCATCTGGCACAACAGTCCACCGGACGCGGCATCCGGGCCATGGTCATCAACACCGGCAACGCCAATGCCGGTACCGGACAGGACGGCCTGGCGCGCGCGCGCAGCACCTGCGCCGCGTTGGCCAAGCATTTGAATCTGCACGCAGAACAGGTGTTGCCGTTTTCCACCGGTGTGATCATGGAGCCGCTGCCGCATGAACGCATCGAAGCCGGTCTGCCGGCGGCATTGGCCGATGCGCGTGAGGACAACTGGTTGCGTGCAGCGGAAGGTATCATGACCACCGACACCGTGCCCAAGGCCTTTGGCGCGCAGGTCGTGATCGGTGGTGTCACGGTGAGCGTGACCGGCATCAGCAAGGGCGCCGGCATGATCCGGCCCAACATGGCGACCATGCTCGGTTTCATGGCCACCGATGCGCGTGTCAGCCAAGCAGTCATGCAGCAGCTGGCGCGTGAGTTGGCCGAGGGCTCGTTCAATCGCGTCACAGTCGATGGCGATACCTCGACCAACGACTCCTTTGTTGTCATTGCCAGCAACAAGGCCGCGCATGCACCGATCGAGTCGCTGGACAGTCCCGAGGGCCGGGCCCTCAAGGCCGCCATGCTGGGGGTGGCGCGCCAACTGGCCCAAGCCATCGTGCGCGATGGTGAAGGCGCGACCAAATTCATTGCCATCCAGGTGCAAGGCGGCAAGACCGCCGACGAATGCCGCCAGGTCGCCTATGCCATTGCGCACTCACCGCTGGTGAAGACGGCGTTTTACGCCAGCGATCCGAACCTGGGTCGCATCCTGGCGGCGGTTGGTTATGCGGGCATCGCCGATCTTGACCAGACCGGCATCGATCTGTTCCTGGACGATGTGCACGTGGCCGTGCAGGGCGGGCGCAACCCGGCCTACCGCGAGGAGGATGGCCAGCGCGTGATGAAACAAAGCGAGATCACGGTGCGTGTGGTGCTGGGCCGTGGCCAGGCTGAAGACACGGTCTGGACCTGCGACCTTAGCCACGACTACGTGTCCATCAACGCTGATTACAGAAGTTAAGCACCCCCGACTCTCGCTCACTTCGTGTAGCTCGCATCCCCCCTCAAGGGGGCGCACCCAGCGGCCCGGCGAAGCCGGTTCCACGGGTGCTTGCGAAGGGAGTCAGGCGATCACCGAGTAGAGACATGAACGAGAAATTTGACCGTCTGATCGATCGTGCCGAGCAGCTGATGGCGCGCATCGAATCCATCCTGCCGCAACCGCTGGCCCAGCCCGACTGGACGGCTTCCATCGCTTTTCGTTACCGCAAGCGCAGCTCAGGCCATGGCGTCATCGAGCCGGTGCGTCATGTAGGGGCAATGCATCTGGATCAGCTCAAGGAAATTGAGCAGCAGAAAGAGAAGATCCAGCGCAACACCGAGCAGTTCGTGCGCGGCCTGCCGGCCAACAATGTGTTGCTGACCGGCGCGCGCGGCACCGGCAAGTCATCGCTGATCCGGGCCTGTCTGCACACCTATGCCGATCAGGGGCTGCGTCTGATCGAGGTCGACAAGGCCGACATGGTTGATCTGCCGGATATCGTTGAGGTGGTGTCGCAGCGGCCCGAGAAGTTCATCGTCTTCTGTGATGACCTGAGTTTCGAGGAGGGTGAGCCGGGCTACAAGGCGCTCAAGTCCATCCTCGACGGTTCGGTGGCCGCCACCACGCCCAATGTGCTGATCTACGTCACCAGCAACCGGCGCCACCTGTTGCCCGAGTACATGAAGGACAACCTCAGCTATGCGCCGAGTGACGATGGCGAGATCCATCCGGGCGAGGTGGTGGAGGAGAAGATTTCCCTCTCTGAGCGTTTTGGTCTGTGGGTGAGTTTCTACCCGTTCAGCCAGGATGAGTACCTAACCATCGTCGCGCAGTGGCTGTCGTCTTTCCAGGTCGACGCTGCCGCCATCGAGGCCGCCAAACCCGAAGCCCTGGTGTGGGCCCTGGAACGCGGTTCGCGCAGTGGCCGGGTGGCCTTCCAGTTTGCCCGCGACTACGCCGGCAAGCACGCGCAGGCATGACACAACGCCCGTTGATGGCCGATGCCGACCGCCCGCGCGAAGGCGGCGCAGACCGGCCTGTGACCGAGGTTGCCGTGGGCGTGCTGATCCGGCCCGATGGCAGTTTTCTTCTGACCTCGCGCCCGCAGGGCAAGGTCTATGAGGGCTACTGGGAATTCCCGGGTGGCAAGCTGGAAGCCGGTGAAACGGTGGAGCAGGCCTTGCGGCGCGAGCTGGAGGAGGAACTTGGCATTCATATCGGTGCCGTTCACCCTTGGAAGTCGGAAGTTGTTGACTATCCCCATGCCTTGGTGCGCTTGAATTTCTGCAAGGTGTTCGAGTGGCTAGGCGAATTGCAGATGCGTGAGAGCCAGTCGTTCGCCTGGCAGCAGTTGCCGGTTCAGGTGGTGCCCGTGTTACCCGGGACGGTGCCGCTGCTGCAATGGCTGGCCGAGGAGCGCGGCTTTCAGGGTGCTACACATTCGATAGCGTCTGGCGCAGATAAATAAAGGTCTGGGGTCGGATTCCGCTTCGAATCACTGGAGCTTGGGGTCGCCGAACTCCTGATCGTCCGGCGGTGCCTCGGCGGGCATGCGGAAGTCTTCGCTGGCCCAGGCGCCGAAGTCGATCTGCTTGCAGCGTTCGCTGCAGAAGGGGCGGTAGGGGTTGCTGGGCGCGTAGATGCTGTCGCCGCCACAGGTTGGGCAGACGACGATTCTGGGCTGGCGGGGGGCGTTGTTGACGGAATCGCTCATGCTGTGCCGGAAAGAAAAGGCCGGATGCTCCCGCCTCAGGAACACAGGGTCAATTCGAAGGCCGCATCTTCATTGCTGGCGTGCAGCCGGTCGTCGTCTTCGAGCCGCATCAGCCGGATGGATACCATCAGTCGGTTGCCGCTGATTTCGGGGATCAGTCCGAGTGCCGGATCGAGTGCGAGACGCAGCAGCTGGAAGGTGCGACCTTGCGGCAGGTTCTGCTGGTACTGGCCGCCTGTGGCCATGACTTTCTGGGGTGAGCCCGAATCACGCAACAACTTGAGCAGCAGATGGATGGAGTCGGCCAGCGGTGCCAGCGTGGCTGACCAGCGTTCCAGGTCGGCCCGGCGATGGGCGCCGGATTCGTGCTGCCAGGCGTAGTAGGCCGGCAGATCGAATTCGCAGGTGCCACCAGGAATGCCGATGCGGCTGCGGATGCTCATGAGCCAGTCGTTTTCGGTCAAGGCATGGCCGGCCTTGCCGGGCAGGTTGTTGAGGTCGGTGAAACCGCGCTCGATCTGCTGCAGGACGCCGTCCAGCACGGTCTGATCGATGGCAGGATTGCCGCGGTAGGCCAGCAGCGCTTGTTTCTGCTTGTCCAGATCCTTGAGCACATCCGATTTCAGATCGGCACGTGCGCCCACATCCATGACTTCAAAGATGGTGGCCAGGGCGTAGTGGTGATCCAGCGGCTCTTCGCGTGAAACCAGTTCTGTCAGCCGGTGGAACAGATGTTCCAGCCGCAGGTAGGTGCGGATGCGCTCGTTGAAGGGGTATTCGTAGATGATCACGCTGATATTTCCGGACCCTGAATCATAGCCCGAAGCGTACAGCGATTTGCTTGACTTCCATGGCCAGTTCATCGAGTGTGAGGCCGTCGTTGCAGAGCACCAGGTCGGCCGCGCGCAGCCGAGCGGACCGGCTGGCCTGGCTGGCCATGATGTCCAGGACGGTTTCGCGGGGCAGGCCGTTGCGCTGCATGACGCGCTCGATCTGCAGCTCAGGGCGGCAGTCCACGACCAGCACCTGGTCCAGCCGGGCCCGCCAGTGACTGGATTCCACCAGCAGCGGCACATCGAACACGATGCAGCGTCGGCCATCCGCCACCGCAGCCTCGGTCTGGCGCGCGGTCTCCAGGCCCACCAAGGGGTGAACGATGTGCTCCAGTTGCCGGCGAGACTCCGGGGCGCGGAAGACGCGTTCGCGCATGCGCTCGCGGTCCAGTGCCCCGTCGGGGGTGATGAATTCGGGGCCGAAGGTCTGACGGATCGCCTCGATGGCTGCGCCACCTGCTGCCGTGGTCTGGCGCGAAATCGCATCGGCGTCGATCACGGCAGCGCCATGGCGGGACAGCATGGCCGCCACCGTGCTCTTGCCGCTGCCGATGCCACCGGTAAGCCCGAGACGGATGACGGCCTGCATCGTTTACAGCCCGATGAGGCGCAGGATGCTTTGCGGGCCGAAAATCATGGCAGTGAGGCCTGCCATGGCCAGAAAGGGGCCGAAGGGGACGTAGCCGCCTTCACGCAGCCCGCTGCTGAACTTCATGGCGATGCCGATGATGGCACCGATGACGGAGGCCATCAGAATGATGGGGATCAGGGCCGACCAACCGAACCAGGCACCCAGGGCGGCGAACAGTTTGAAATCACCGTAGCCCATGCCTTCCTTGCCGGTCAGCAGCTTGAAGGCCCAGTAGATCAGCCAGAGTGAGAGGTAGCCCGCCACGGCACCCCACAGCGCCGTGCTCAGCGGTATGGGGGTCCATTGCAGGGCGGACGCGATCAGGCCGCCCCAGAGCAGCGGCAGGGTGATGTCGTCGGGCAGCAGCGTCGTATCCCAGTCGATCAGGCCGAGTGCCAGGATGGCGGCGGCAAAGGCGCTCCAGGCCAAGGCGGCGGGTGTGGCGCCCCAGCGCCAGACGCTGAAGGCAAACAGGGCAGCGGTCGCAAGTTCCACCAGCGGATAGCGCAGGCTGATGGGGGTGCCGCAAACCGAGCATTTGCCGCGCAGTCCCAGATAGCTCAGGACGGGAATGTTTTCATACCAGCGGATGGGGTGGCCGCACTTCTGGCAACGCGAACGCGGCATCATGAGATTGAAGGGCTCGGCTTCCGGCATTTCCCGGTTGTTCAATTCGGCACATTCGGCCGCCCACTGTCGCTCCATCATCTTGGGCAGGCGGTAGATCACGACATTGAGGAAGCTGCCGATCAACAGGCCCAGAAGACCGGCCAGGGTGATATCGAAGAGGGGGGATACCAGCATCAGACCACCTGACCCAGCTTGAAGATGGGCAGGTACATCGATACCACGATGCCGCCGATCAGGCTGCCGAGAAACACGATGATGATGGGCTCCATCAGGCTGGACAGGCCAGCCACCATGTCGTCAACTTCGGCTTCGTAGAAATCGGCCGCCTTGCCCAGCATGTGGTCGATCGAACCTGATTCCTCGCCGATCGAGCACATCTGCAGCACCATGGTGGGGAACAGGTTGGCATTGGTCATGGCGGCTGTCAGGCTGGTGCCGGTGGAGACCTCGTGCTGGATTCTTTCGGTGGCTTCCAGGTAGATCGAGTTGCCGGCGGCGCCGCCAACCGAATCCAAGGCCTCGACCAGTGGCACGCCAGCCGCGAACATGGTGGACAGAGTGCGGGTCCAGCGTGCAATGATGGACTTTTCAATCAGGGTGCCGAAGACTGGCACCTTGAGCAGCAGACGGTCCATGAATTTCTGCATTTTTTCGTTTCGCTTCCAGGCCTGAAAGAAGAAATACAGACCGCCGCCAATGCTGCCGAAGATCAGCCACCAGTAAGCGACAAAGAACTCACTCATGCCGATCACGAACAGGGTCGGCGCCGGCAGGTCGGCACCGAAGGACGAGAACACCTCCTTGAAGGCTGGGATCACGAAGATCATGATCACCGCGACGACGACGAAGGCGACGACAACGACGGAAATCGGGTACATCAGGGCCGATTTGATCTTGGACTTGATGGCCTCGGTCTTTTCCATGTAGACCGCCAGCCGGTCAAGCAGCTGGTCCAGAATACCGGCCTGTTCCCCCGCCTCGACCAGGTTGCAGTAGAGGTTGTCGAAGTACATCGGGTATTTGCGGAAAGCGGTACTCAACGAGGTGCCGGTCTCCACATCGGTGCGGATGTCGTTGAGCAGCCGAGTGACGCTGGGGTTGGAATTGCCGCGCCCGACAATGTCGAATGCCTGCAGCAGCGGGACGCCCGCCTTCATCATGGTGGCGAGCTGGCGCGTGAAGATGGCAAGGTCCTTGGCCTTGATGGGCTTGCCTGAGCGCATGCGCCGTTTCTTGATCTTCGCCGGCAGAACGCCTTGGCGCCGCAAGGCCGCCTGCACCTGATTCTCCCCACCCGCGCGCATTTCGCCGCGCATCATCTTGCCGTTGCGATCCTTGCCTTCCCATTCAAAGACAAATTCTTTAACGGCTTTGGATTTTGCTGTCGCCATGCGGTTCCCCGGGTTTCTTGTCAGTTATTTGTTGTGGATGACCTGGACTTCATTGACATGGAGTCGGCCAATTGTCGTTGTCATTGGGTACAGAGGGGGTGATGCGGCGTCCGACGGCCGGGGAGCGGGCGCCAGATGAGGAACCGATCGTTTCGGCGGCCATCAACGGCCTCGGCAGGCCGGCCCGAGTTGGCGCAGGACTCTGCCCAAGAAGGGCATGGGTAAGGGGTCGTTGTTGAGTGGCGGAGTCAGTGGCTGCCATGAGGCGGGAATGTACGGGGCCAAAGAAGACCCGTGGATCATCGCCGATTGCCCGCCTGATGTAAATCTGGGGCGGGCAGGCAAATTGCAAGCAGACGTTGCAAAGCAACAGGCCGGGCGCAGATGGGGGGATGGCGCGGGGTGATGGGTTTCGACCCCGCTTTGTGATTTCTACGTTGAGTCGTAGAAGGAAAACTGGTCGGAATGAGAGGATTCGAACCTCCGACCCCTTCGTCCCGAACGAAGTGCGCTACCAGGCTGCGCTACATTCCGATATCGTTGCCGCGGCGGCCTGTTAAGACTGACGCTCCAGCAACTGAGCCGCCAATTGTAGCAGACTGTCGGCATGGGCTCCGGCTGGCAGACGTTGCGCTGCGGCTACGGCACGTTCGGCTTCCCGTGCGGCGGCTTGGCGCGATACCTCCAGTGCACCGGTTTCCCGGACGATGGCGATCACTGCCTCGAGTTGTTCTGTGGCTCCGTTTTCGATGGCATGACGAATCAGCTCGCGTTGGCTGCCGTTGCCGCGTTGCATGGCGGCGATCAAGGGCAGGGTGGCTTTGCCCTCGCGCAGGTCATCGCCCAGGCTCTTGCCCATGACGGCCGCATCGCCGGCGTAATCCAGCACATCGTCAATGACCTGGAAGGCCGTGCCCAGTGCCTGGCCGTATTCGGCGCAGGCCTCCTCAAGCGCGGGCTCGGCGCCGGCCAGAATGGCGCCGACACGGGCGCTGGCTTCGAACAGTTTGGCGGTCTTGGAGCGGATCACCTGCAGGTAGCCGGCTTCGTCAAGACCGGCGTTGTGCATGTTCATCAACTGCATGACCTCGCCTTCGGCGATCACGTTGGTGGCATCGGCCAGCACCTGCATGATGCGCATGTTTTGCGCTTCCACCATCATCTGGAAGGCACGGGAATAAAGGAAGTCGCCCACCAACACACTGGCAGGGTTGCCGAAGGTCTCGTTGGCGGTGGGGTTGCCGCGACGCAGAACCGATTCGTCCACGACATCGTCGTGCAGCAAGGTGGCGGTATGGATGAATTCCACGACCGCAGCCAGATTGAAGCGTTGCGCGCTCTGATAACCGAGGGCGCCGCAGGTCATCAGCAACAGGGCCGGCCGCAGGCGTTTGCCGCCGGCCGCGATGATGTACTGTGAGACTTGACCGACCAGGGGGACGCCTGAGTTCAGGCGCTGGGAGATCACTTGATCCACGGCACGCATGTCATCGGCGATGAGCGCGAGCGGGTTGGCTGGACGAGTTGGGTTCACTGTGGCAGGGCTTCAAAGCCGGTAGGAGGTGGCCGATTATAGGAAGCACTGCCAAGTCGGGTGGGCGGGTATGTTAGTAATCCCAAACTATGCTATACTTATTGGCTCTGCGGAATCCGTCCGTAGGGATCATTCACAAATGAGGTCAACATGTACGCGGTCATAAAAACCGGCGGCAAACAATATCGTGTTGCTGCTGGCGAAAAAATTAAAGTAGAACAGATTGCTGCGGACGTAGGCCAAGAGATCGTCATCGACCAGGTTCTGGCAGTCGGCAACGGCGCTGAACTGAAGGTCGGTACGCCCTTGGTGTCCGGCGCGACTGTCAAAGCCACGGTGGTGGCTCACGGCAAACACGACAAGGTTCGCATCTTCAAGATGCGCCGTCGTAAGCACTATCAGAAACGTCAAGGTCACCGTCAGCAGTTCACTGAGCTGCAAATCGGCGCAATTTCTGCTTAAGGGGCATCAGTCATGGCACAGAAAAAAGGCGGCGGCTCTACGCGAAACGGGCGCGATTCCAAGCCCAAGATGCTCGGTGTGAAGGCTTTCGGCGGCCAGCAGATCAGCGCCGGCTCCATCATCGTGCGCCAGCGCGGTACCAAGTTCCATCCCGGCACCAATGTCGGCGTGGGCAAGGACCACACCCTGTTTGCCCTGGTCGACGGCCAAGTGTCGTTTGCCGTCAAAGGCGCGCTCAACAAGCACACGGTGAATGTGACCGCCGCAGCTTAAGCTGTCAGCGCTTGCTCCCGTGCGAAACCCTGCGCCTCAAGCGCGGGGTTTTTCGTTTATAAACCTTGGAAACTCACTGTCATGAAATTTGTTGACGAAGCCTTCATCGACATCGCCGCCGGCGATGGTGGCAACGGCTGCGTCTCGTTCCGGCACGAGAAGTACAAGGAGTTCGGTGGCCCCAACGGCGGCGACGGTGGCCGTGGTGGCCACGTCTTTGCAGTGGCCGACCCGAACCTGAACACGCTGGTCGATTTTCGCTACACACGCCGCTTCGAGGCCAAGCGCGGCCAGCATGGCATGGGCTCTGACATGTTCGGCGCTGCCGGCGACGACATCACGCTCAAGGTGCCGGTCGGCACCATCATCACCGACGCCGAAACCGGCGAGGTGCTGTTCGAGCTGCTGCAGCCGGGTGAAGTCATCACCATTGCCAAAGGTGGCGATGGCGGTTTCGGCAACCTGCGTTTCAAGAGCGCCATCAACCGCGCGCCGCGGCAGAAGACGCCGGGCTGGCCCGGTGAACGTCGCAGCCTCAAGCTGGAGCTGAAGGTGCTGGCCGATGTCGGCCTGCTGGGCCTGCCCAATGCCGGCAAGTCCACGCTCATCACCGCCATTTCCAATGCCCGCCCGCGCATTGCCGATTACCCGTTCACTACGCTGCACCCCAATCTGGGGGTGGTGCGCGTCGGCCCGGAGCAGAGCTTCGTGGTGGCCGACCTGCCGGGCCTGATCGAAGGGGCATCCGAAGGTGCAGGTCTGGGGCACCTGTTCCTGCGGCATCTGCAACGCACCCGTCTGCTGCTTCATGTGGTGGACATGGCGCCGTTCGACGACAACGTCGATCCGGTGGCGCAGGCCAAGGGCATCGTGGCCGAACTGAAGAAATACGACAAGTCGCTGTACGACAAGCCGCGCTGGCTGGTTTTGAATAAACTCGACATGGTGCCGGCAGAGGAGCGCGAGGCGCGCGTCAAGGACTTCGTCAAGCGCATGAAGTACAAGGGACCGGTGTTCCAGATCTCGGCGCTGACGCATGAAGGCTGCGACCAGTTGGTCAAGGCGGTGTACGAGCAGGTGAAGAAGCAGCAGGTGGCCGAGCAGCCCTCGGTGGAGATCGATCCGCGCTTCAAGGATGAGCCCAGCGCCTAAAATCCGCTATTTAATTCATAGCTATTCACGCCTGGATGACAAGGGCGAAAAGCCAAAATGACCCATCAAACAGCTTCAGGCGTCATGCGCGATGCGCGACGCATTGTCGTCAAGGTCGGCTCCAGTCTGGTGACCAACGAGGGGCGCGGTCTGGACCAAGTGGCCATCGGCGAATGGTGCCGCCAGCTGTCGACGCTGGTGCGCGAGGGACGTGAAGTCATCATGGTCTCCAGCGGCGCCATTGCCGAAGGCATGAAGCGTCTGGGCTGGAGCAGCCGTCCGCACGAGATCCACGAACTGCAGGCCGCGGCCGCGGTGGGCCAGATGGGCCTGGCGCAGATGTACGAAACCCGGCTGCGCGAACACGGCCTGGGCAGTGCCCAGGTGCTGTTGACCCATGCCGACCTAGCCGACCGTGAGCGTTACCTCAATGCGCGCTCCACCCTGCTGACGCTGCTCAAGCTCGGCGTGGTGCCGGTGATCAACGAGAACGACACGGTGGTGACCGACGAGATCAAATTCGGCGACAACGACACGCTGGGCGCCTTGGTGGCCAACCTGGTCGAAGCCGATGCCCTGATCATCCTGACCGACCAGAAAGGCCTGTACACGGCCGACCCGCGCAAGGACCCGGCCGCTCAGTTCGTGCACGAAGCCCAGGCCGGCGATCCGACGCTGGAGACCATGGCCGGTGGCGCCGGCTCCAGCCTTGGCAAGGGCGGCATGATCACCAAGATCCTGGCGGCCAAACGTGCGGCCGGCTCCGGTGCCTCCACCGTGATTGCCTGGGGACGCGAACCTGATGCCCTGCTCCGCTTGGCGCGCGGCGAGGCGATCGGCACCCTGCTGGTGGCGCAAACGCAGAAGAACCAGGCACGCAAGCAATGGATGGCCGACCACCTGCAACTGCGGGGTGCTGTGGTGGTCGATGCCGGCGCCGCGGTCAAGCTGCTGGAAGAGGGCAAGAGCCTGCTGCCCATCGGCATGACCGCGGTGGAGGGGGAGTTCTCGCGTGGCGACGTGATCGCGGTGCGGGACGAAAGTGGGACCGAGATCGCGCGCGGCTTGGCCAATTACGCCAGTTCCGAGGCGCGGTTGCTGTGCCGCAAGCCTTCGGCTGAATTCGAAAAGCTGCTGGGTTATACCGCCGAGCCGGAGATGCTGCACCGGGACAACCTGGTGCTCGCTCGCTGAAGCATCACGGGTCCTGGCGCGGATTTTTCAGTCGCCGGATCAGTTCTGCCACCGTTCGGGCGCCGATGCCATGGCTCTCGCAAGCGCCTTGACGTGCGAGGGCAAGGGCGTGCCGGGTCGCGCTCTGGGTGTTGTCCAGTTCGCGCCAGACCGGGGCCGCGACCATGTTCCAATGTCCGGGCTCACTGGCACGGGCATAAGTCTTGAACTCACCCGTGTCGCAACGCAGGCCTTCGTACATGGCATTCACACTGCCGGTCGGGTTGTAGGCGACCATGACATAACGCACCACCCAGTCGGGGCCAATGGTCAGGGTGCTGGGGTCGACGCCAAAAATCAGGCTGGTACGGATCGGCAACTCGATCACGATCAGGCCCTCTTTGCGCCAAGACGGTGGCGGAGGCGCCTCGGCCTCCTGCCAGTCTTCATCGGCAGCGTGTGCCGGCACGGTGATGACACTGGCAATCAGCAGAACCATCCATGTGAGTGCACGCTTGAATTTAGCCGGCATGTGATCCTCGGCTGGTTTGCGGATCGGGGTCAAAGGTTGCACCGGGTGGCAATTCAATCATGTTTTTTGGTGGGGCGGACGCAGCGACCTGCTCCAGGTCGCGCCCACGGTTGCCCTGACGCAAAAAGCCGCTGCGGTGATCGTGACGGGGCAAAAAACGCGCCAACTCGGTCAGCGCCATCTCGTAGACACCGCGCTTGAACTCGACCACCATGTCGAGCGGAACCCAGTAGTCGTTCCAGCGCCAGGCGTCGAATTCAGGGTGGTCGGTGGCGCGCAGATTCAGATGCCAGTCCTGCCCGAGCAACTGGAGCAGGAACCAGATCTGTTTCTGGCCTTTGTAGTGGCCGCGTGCCTCACGGCGGATGTAGCGGTCCGGCACCTCATAACGCAACCAGTCCCGGGTCCGGGCCACGATGCGCACGTGATCGGGCTGAAGCCCGACCTCCTCGCCCAACTCGCGGTACATGGCCTGTTCCGGGGTCTCGCCCCGATCAATGCCACCCTGCGGGAACTGCCACGAGTGGGTGCGTATGCGTTTGCCCCAGAAAACCTGATTCTTCTGGTTGAGCAGAATGATGCCGACGTTGGGCCGAAAACCGTCCCGGTCAAGCATAATCAAACCCCAAATTTTTAAACTGAGTCCATTATGCACGGCCGACGTCGTGCATCAAGGTCTGCAGCCCGTTTCCCCTCGAAAAATCAGCTCATGAAAGCCTCCCAATTTCTCGTCTCCACCCTCAAGGAAGCACCGGCCGACGCCGAGGTGGTGAGCCACAAGCTCATGATGCGCGCCGGCATGATCAAGAAGCTGGGTGCCGGCATCTACAACTACATGCCGATGGGCCTGCGCGTGATCCGCAAGGTGGAGTCCATCGTGCGTGAGGAGATGAACCGCGCCGGCGCGGTGGAGTTGACCATGCCGGTGGTCCAGCCGGCTGAGTTGTGGCAGGAGACGGGCCGCTTCGACAAGATGGGCCCCGAGCTGCTGCGCATCAAGGACCGGCACGACCGTGACTTCGTGGTGCAGCCGACCAGCGAAGAAGTGGTGACTGACATCGCGCGCCAGGAAATCCGCAGCTACAAGCAGCTGCCGAAGAATTTCTACCAGATCCAGACCAAGTTCCGTGACGAACGCCGCCCGCGCTTCGGCCTGATGCGCGGCCGAGAGTTCATCATGAAGGACGCCTACAGCTTCGACCGTGATCAGGCGTCCGCCAAGGCTAGCTACCAGGTGATGGCGCAGGCCTACCGCAAGATCTTCGACCGCTTCGGCCTGAGCTACCGTGCGGTGGCGGCCGACAGCGGTGCCATCGGCGGCGACCTGAGCGAGGAGTTCCAGGTGATTGCCGCCACCGGCGAGGACGCGATCGTCTACTGTCCGGCCAGCGAGTACGCGGCCAACATCGAGAAGGCCGAGGCGCTGGCGCCGCAAGCCCCGCGTCCGACCGCCAGCCAGACCCTGACCAAGGTGCCGACGCCGGGCAAGAGTACCTGCCCGGACGTGGCCGAGCTGCTGGGCCTGCCACTGTCACGAACCGTCAAATCCATCGTGCTGGCGACCGACGAACTCAACGACTACGAGCAGGTGACCAAGACCGCGGTCTGGCTGCTGCTGTTGCGCGGCGACCATGACATGAACGAAGTCAAGGTGGGCAAGTTGCCGGGCATGGAAGGCGGTTTCCGTTTTGCCACCGAGGCAGAGATCCTGGCGCACTTTGGCTGCAAACCGGGTTACCTGGGCCCGGTAGGTCTGAAGCAGCCCTTGAACGTGATTGCCGACCGCGAGGTGGCGGTGATGGCAGACTGGGTCTGCGGTGCGAATGAAGTTGATGCCCACATCACCGGCGTCAACTGGGGCCGTGACCTGCCCGAGCCCGACCTGGTGGCTGACATCCGCAACGTGGTGGCTGGTGACCTGTCGCCGGATGGCAAAGGTGAGCTGGCGATTGAGCGTGGTATCGAGGTCGGCCATGTGTTCTACCTCGGCACCAAGTACAGCCGCGCCATGAACGCGACCTTCCTCGACGAGAACGGCAAGCCGCAATTCATGGAGATGGGTTGCTATGGCATCGGCATCACGCGCCTGCCGGCGGCTGCCATCGAGCAGAACCACGATGAGCGCGGCATCATCTGGCCGGATGCGATTGCCCCCTTCACGGTGGTGGTGTGTCCGATCAACCCGGACCGCAGCCCGGAAGTGAAGACGGCGGCCGAGCAGTTGTATGCCGGGCTGCTGGCGGCTGGCGTGGACGTTCTGCTGGACGACCGCGGTGAGCGCCCCGGCGCCATGTTCGCCGACTGGGAGCTGATCGGCGTGCCGCACCGCATCACCATCGGCGACAAGGCCCTCAAGGACGGCGTGGTGGAGTACCAGCATCGGCGCGATGCGGCCGCTACCAAGGTGCCCGCGAACGAGGCCCTGGCCTTTGTGACATCCAAGCTGGGGATTTGAGCATGGCCGTGGCGGCCGGCCTGCCGGGGGTCAATCGACGGTCTTTCGGCCTTCTGTCCCTGCTGGCCGGCGCGGGTCTGCTATCGACTCTGGAGCAGGCGTGGGCCGGGGCCCAGATCGAGGAGCCCTTGGCCGATGCCGTTCGCACCGCCTTGAGCGCGGCCATTGCCAACAATGCACCGCCGGTGCCGGAGTTTGCCAACACCGAAGCCCGGTTGCACTATTTGCGTTGGCTTGGGGCCATGAGCGAGCGTCTGAAGAAGAAAAAACACGAGTGGCAGGTGCGCAAGGAGTTCCTGCAGACGGTCTGGTATGAGAGCAAGCGTGCTGGCCTGGACACCTCGCTGGTGTTGGGACTGATCCAGGTCGAAAGCAATTTCCGCAAGTTCGCGGTGTCCAGCGTCGGGGCACGCGGTTACATGCAGGTCATGCCGTTCTGGACGCGTGTCATTGGCGACGGTGATGCCGGCAAACTGTTTCACATGCAGACCAACCTGCGGTTTGGCTGTGTCATCCTGCGCCACTATCTGGAGCGCGAACGTGGTGACCTGTTCATGGCCTTGGGGCGCTACAACGGTTCGCGTGGCAAGGCGCCCTATCCCGATGCCGTACTGGCAGCCCGACGCCAGTGGGAGTTTGCAGGTTAAGGCCCTTGGGCGCCCGCCATGAAAAAACCACTGGCGACGTGTGCCGCCAGTGGTTGTCGTGGGGACGCTGGAGGGGTCAGGCCTGGGTGCCCAGCACCTTCTGCAGCTCGCCGGACTCGTACATCTCCATCATGATGTCGGAGCCGCCGATGAATTCGCCCTTGATGTAGAGCTGCGGGATGGTGGGCCAGTTGCTGTATTCCTTGATGCCCTGGCGGATGCCGTCATCTTCCAGCACATTGACGGTCTTCACGCTTTTCGGATCAACGCCGCAGGCCTTCAGAACCTGGATGGCGCGGCCGGAAAAACCGCACATCGGGAAGCTGGCACTGCCTTTCATGAACAGCAGGATGTCGTTGGATTTGACGAGGTCGTCAATGCGTTGTTGTGCGTCACTCATGGCGTGGGTCCTGTAGGAATCTGATAACGAATACGCGATTATTTCATTTCTGCCGCGATGTTGCCGGCCGTTGCCGCCGGGGCATGTGGTCGGTGGGGTTTCCTGGGGTGGGACACGCCAACCCGCTTCAGGCGTGGGGCAGCCACAAGGTCACCGTGGTGCCGCTTCCCACCGCGCTGGCGATTTCGATTTCGCCGCCGTGCAGTTCGACAATTTCCTTGACGATGCTCATGCCCAGTCCGGTGCCCGGAATCTTGCCGGAGGCATCAGCCCGGTAGAAGCGTTCACAGACGCGGCTGAGCTGCTCGGCGTTCATGCCGATGCCGTGATCACGGATTTCGACGCCGACCCGGCGCAGGCGTTCTTCTCCCCCGGACACGCGGTAGCGCACGCTTACTTCGCCGCCTTGGGGCGAGTATTTGTAGGCATTGGACAGGATGTTGAGCAAGGCCTGCTGTATCTTCTTGCGGTCGACATGGACGAACAGCGCTTCACCGTGCGGTGGCAGCACAGGGGCAGGACGCTCGGATGGCGGCTTGAAGCCGGACACGGCATCGGCCACCAGGTCCTGCAAGGTGATCTGTTCGAGCACGAAGTCCTTGCCACGCCGTGACTCGATGCGCGCCAGATCCAGCAACTCATTGATGATGGATGACATCAGCCCGGACTGGCGGGAGATGGTGGCCAGGATCTCCTGTCGTTTGGCGGTATCGAATTCCTTCATGCGCAGCAATTCGGAATAGCCGTAGATGCTGGCCATCGGCGTGCGCAGTTCATGCGCGGCAGTCGAGAGGAACTCGCTTTTCATGCGGTCCACTTCCGTTTCATGGGTTACGTCGCGAAAATAGAGGATCTGCGAGACGCTGGCGGTTTCCGACATGCGGATGCCGACTTCGAGCACGCGGCTGGCCGGGGCGGCCAGTTCGAACAGTTGCCGTCGGTTGCTTCCCGGCTCCACCTCGACGCCGGACTCGCTGATATTTTTTCTGGCGGCACGCAGCGTTGCCAGGTTGGGGAAGCTGCTGTGGGCCAGGCATTTGCGGGCCAGCAGATCGCAGAAGCTGTTTTCTTCCAGCCCGATCACGTCGTTGGCGTCCAGACCGGTCATGCGCAGGAACGCCAGGTTGGCGAACACCACTTTGTGGCTGCGGTCGAACGACACAAAACCGTCCGGGCTCAGGGCGAAGAGGGTGTCGAGCTGTTCCGAGCGCTCATGCAACTCCTTGGTGCGCTGGTCCACCAGTTTTTCCAGATTCAGCCGGTAGGTTTCCAGTTCGGCGGCGACCGCCTTGCGCTCGCTGATGTCGCGCAGCAAACCGACAACAAAAGTCTTGTCGCCCCATTCGGCACGGCTCAGTGACACTTCGGCCTCAAAGAGGTTGCCATCCTTGTGGCGCAGGGTGGTCTCAAAGAACTTGCCCTCCGACCCCACCGAGGCGAGCAGGTCGCTTGCCCGACTTGAATCGACATGGCTGTCCCAGTCACTCACGCGCAGTTGCAGCAGTTCGGAGGGCGTGTAGCCCAGCATGGCGGCGCATTTCGGATTGGCTTCGAAGACACTGCCGTCCAGGTTCAGGATCACGACACCGTCGCGCTCGTGCTCGAACAGCGCGCGGCGGCGCGATGCCTCATCGGCAATGGTCTGCTGGGACGCCCTCTGCCGCTCGTCCTGGCGGGTGATCGTGTCCAGCAAACCATTGAAGTGCTGGGCCAGGCGGCCGAGTTCGTCCTGGCGCGGCAACGCGCTGACACGTGCGGTGCGGTCGCCTTGTCCAACCGCGGACATCGTGGCACCGATGATGCCCAATTGCTGGGTCAGCTCCCGGCCGGCCCGCAGGAACACGAAAGACAGGGCCAGCATGGCCAGTGCGAGCAGCCCGGCCACCATGCCCAGCAGCAACAACATGGCCCGCTGGTAAGGGGCATGCGGGAAGGCCACACCGATCATGCCGACGCGCCGGCCGTCGCCGTCCACCAGGGCCTCATAAGCCGCCATGTGCTTCTGGTCGGCCAACTGGAGTTGGCCAAGCCAGGAATGGCCCTGCCCGATCACGGCCTCCACGACGTCGGCGTCGGCGGGCCCTGCGACCGTGCGTTGTCCGTGGTGGCGCTGGCGGCTGACGGCGATGCGCACGCCGTCAATGAACAGGGAGGTGATGCCCTCCGCGTCGTCCGGCAGCATGCCTATGGGAAAGATGATTTCCCGCATGTGCTCGATCAGCGGGGCATTCTTGTTGAGCAGAATGCCGCCCACCAGGATCGCGTCCGGGTTGTTGACCGCCAGAGGAAAGTGGGCCGCCGCATTGATCAGCAGGCCGCGTGTTTCAACGGCGGGGCCCGAGGAGGACGGCGATGCCGGGGCGATGAGGGCCTGGCGGGGGAATTCGGGTGAAAACGCCCGCAACTGGTCGGCCTCGAAGCGTTCGTAGGCCACGTTGGCGACCCCGATCTGGGCCTGGCGAATCACATAGGAATCCGGCAGCCGGCTGCCGGGGGGGACGCCGGTGCTGGAGCCGATCACGGTGCCATCTGCCAAGGCAATGACCAGGAAGTCCAATCCACCGCCCTCGGCGGCCGTGCCCAGCAGCTGATTGAGTTCCCGGGAGGCCGATTGTGTGCCGAGCAGATGGGTCAAGCGTTCCGACTTGGCGAGTTGGGTGACCCGCAGCCGGGCATCCGCCTTGAGCTGGTCCAGGTAGTTGTTGCTGCCGGCCAGGTGGCCGCGCAGGTTCGATTGCAACAGACGGTCGGTCCGTTCCCCGCCAACCAGCATCAGCACGGCAATCACGATGGGGAAGACCACCAGCAAGGGCATCAAACCCAGCGCCAGCAGGCGAAAGCGCAACGAGCCATCCCATGCCCGGCGCCAGCGCGTCAGCAGCGGCAAAGCGTGCCCGACCGGTGGGTCATCCGGCTTGGCCAGTGGGGAGGCGAGATCTTGCATGGCTATTATCGGAAATTATAGCAAATATGATAAAATAAATAACATCTGCATATATTCCGGGACTGTAAGGAGCCCCCCATGAGAAAACGCCTTTGCCTGTTCGTCGGCCTTGTCAGCCTGTTGCTGTCCGCTTGTGGTCCTCAACAACCGGTTCAGATCGGGTTCATCGGGGGACTGAGCGACCGCAATTCCGACAACGGCCAGTCGGGGCTCAATGGCGTGATTCTGGCGGTGGAGCAGTTCAACCGGGCCGGTGGGCTGAACGGCCGCATGGTCGAGCTGATTGCCCGTGACGATGCCCAGAACAAGGAAACCGCGGCCAAGTCTGCCACGGAGCTGGTGGGCGCCAAGGTGGAGGCCGTGATCGGCCCGTTCACCAGCGCCATGGCGGAGGTGATCGTGCCCATCACCGGCAAGGCCGGCATCTTCCAGATCAGCCCGACCATCACGTCGATGGCCTTTTACGGCAAGGACGACAACCTGTTCCGCATCAACCGGACCACGCGCGACAACGCGCGGGACTATGCCCGGGTCATGCTCGGCCGCGGCCAGCAGCAGATCGCCGTGGCCTACGACACCCGCAACCGCAACTTCACCGAGTCCTGGCTCAAGGAGTTCCGCGAGGCGGTGAGCGCCGGTGGCGGTTCAGTGGTTGGCGAAGTGCCTTACGAGTCGAGTCCGGATGTCGATTTCGAGGCGGTGGTGCATCAGATGTTGCGCAGCAAGCCCGACAGTCTGTTTTACATTGCCGGCGCGCTGGACGTGGCGCGCCTCGCCCAGCAGTCCCGCAAACAGGCCCCCAAGCTGCCGATCGGCGCGTCGGAGTGGGCGGCCACCGAACAGCTGATCGAACTTGGCGGCGACGTGGTCCAGGGGCTGATGATCGTGCAGAACTTCAATCGCGACGACGAAACGCAACGTTTCAAGGAGTTCAGCGAGGCGTACTTCAAGCGCTTCCAGCGCAATCCAGGCTACAGCTCGGTTTCCGCCTACGACGCCGCAACCGTGGTGCTGACGGCACTGAAAAAGCGCGGTCATGGCGAGAGCCTGAAGAGCTCGGCGCTGAAGAATGGTCCCTACCAGGGCCTGCAACAACAGATCGTGTTTGACGTCAACGGCGATACGCAGCGCAAGGTCTTCTTCACCGAGATCCGGGACGGGCGCTACGTCCAGCTGAAATAAGGACCGTCAGGCGGCAACCGGTCGTTCCGAGACCAGTTGCTTCATGTCAGCCGTGAAAAACCGGTAGTTGTTGCGGCCGCCTTTTTTGCTCATGTACATCGCCATGTCTGCGTGCCGGATCAGATCCTCCGCGTGTTCGCTGTCGATGGGGTAGAGGCTGAGGCCGACGCTGACGGTGGTGGTGATGTCATGCCCGTCGATCCGCATCGGCTGCGAGACGGTGTCGACAATCTTCTGCGCAACCAGTGGCACATCGCCGGCATCGGCAATCGACTCCAGGATGATCGTGAATTCGTCGCCGCCCAGGCGCGCCACGGTATCGGCCTCGCGCACACTGGCCACCAGACGCTGCGCCACGGTCTGCAGCAACTGGTCGCCAATGTGATGCCCCAGGGTGTCGTTGATCGGCTTGAAGTTGTCGACGTCAATGAACATTACCGCCACGATGGTGTGGTTGCGATGGGCATGGGAGACCGCGTGGTGCAGACGGTCGAGGAACAGACCTCGGTTGGGCAGGCCGGTGAGGCCGTCGTGGTAGGCGAGGAACTGCATCTGTTCTTCCGCCGCCTTGCGTTTGGTGATGTCCGCGAACACACCGACGTAGTTGACGATCTCGCCCTCTTCATTCCGGACGGTGTTGATGGTGAGCCACTCGGGATAGACCTCGCCGCTGCGACGCCGGTTCCAGATCTCACCCTGCCAATGGCCGTTGACCGCGAGCTCGTCGAACATCTTCTGGTAGAAGGTGGCGTCGTGCCGGCCGGATGACAGCATGGCCGGCGTCTGGCCGATCACCTCGTGCGCCTTGTAGCCGGTGATCTGGGTGAAGGCCGGATTGACGGATTCGATGATGCGCTGTGCATTGGTGACGACGATGCCCTCAAGCGTGCTCTCGAACACCTTGGTGGCCAGACGCTGGTGCTGCAGGGACAGCGCCAGGCTGTGCTCACGATCCTTCAGCGTCTCACGCAGCTGGTGCACGTAATCGTGTTCGATGCTGGCGAGGATGTCGGAGAACGTGACCAGGCCCAGCAACTCGCCGTCGGTGCCGGTCACACCGAGATGACGGATGTGCCGTGCCGTGAACTCCGAGCGCGCGTGGTACAGGCTCGCGTTGACGGCCACGGTGATGAGGGGGCGGCTGGCCAGTTCACCGACATTGGTGCTGGGCTTGTTGGCCCCGACCAGGCGCATCACATCGCGTTCGGTGAGGATGCCGTGACTGCCATCCGGGTAGACCACCACGATGGCATCGGTACGGCTGTCGCGCATCGTGTGAACGGCCTCGCCCAAGGACAGGTGGCTGGCAACCAGCGGCACGCGACGGTTCAGCACCGCGTTGACCTCCCGCAGGGACAGGTAGTATTCGATCCCCTGGTTGAGCACGATGTCGGTCTGGGTCACGATGCCCTTGCAGGCGCCGGTATCGTCCACCGCCAGGAAATGGCGCACCTTCTCTTCGCGAAAACGCAGGGCCGCTTCACCCAGGCCGGTCGCGACATGGATGGTCTTGACCGGCGAGGTCATGTGCTTGGAAATCGGCGCCAGGAAGGTTGACGGGTCGGAGGCGTCCAGTGCCAGCACGTCGTGTTCGGTCCAGATGCCGACGATCGCACCCTTGTCCATCACCAGGATGGAACTGCAGCGTGCCGCCACCATGCGTTGCGCGGCCACAGACAAGGGGGTGTCCGGGGCACAGCTCAGAATGTCGGGATGGACAATGCGCTCGATGGTGACGTCGGCCGTCATGGTGCTCCTGAATGAATTATTTGCTCTCCACCATATCGTCGCGCGGCGGCCATGTCTTGAGTTACGTCAAGAATTGGGCAGGCAAGCCCCGCTACAGCGCGCAATGCCCGCCAGATCGGCGCGCGATTGTGTCTCGTGCAGCCCGGCTCTGCTCAGCAGGCCGCGCACGGCATCGGCCTGGTCCCAGCCGTGCTCCAGCAGCAGCCAGCCACCCGGTTGCAGATGGGCCGACGCCTGGGCGGTGATGGTGCGGATGTCATCCAGACCGTCGCGGCCGGCGGTCAGCGCCTGGCGCGGTTCATGGCCGAGGGCGGCCAGGTGCGGGTCACCCTCGGCGATGTAGGGCGGGTTGGAGACGATCAGGTCGAAGCGGCCTTCCAGCCCAGCCAGCCAGTTGCCCTGCCGGAACGTCACATCCAGTCCCAGGCGTTGTGCATTGGCACGCGCCACCGCCAGCGCATCGGCACTGGCATCCACCGCACTCACTTGCGCATCGGGGCGGGCATGCTTGAGTGCCAGGGCGATGGCGCCGCTGCCGGTGCCCAGATCGACCACACGCGGCGCTGGCAACCCTGCCAGACGTTCCAGTGCCCATTCCACCAGTGTTTCGGTGTCGGGGCGCGGGTCGAGCACACGCGCATCCACCTGCAGCGGCAGGCCGTAGAACTCCTTGACGCCGGTCAGGTA
Organism: Curvibacter delicatus NBRC 14919; assembly: GCF_001592265.1. Classification (GTDB taxonomy): domain Bacteria; phylum Pseudomonadota; class Gammaproteobacteria; order Burkholderiales; family Burkholderiaceae_C; genus Hylemonella; species Hylemonella delicata. The sequence goes on from NZ_BCWP01000001.1 coordinate 165,447, forward strand.
GGCGAGTGGCTCGCCACCGGCACGGCGTCGTGCCAGTGCCAGGAAGCGCTCCATGGCCTCAGGGTCCAGCGCGTCGCTGTCATGTGCCAGCAGCCAGGCGCGATCGTGTGCCGACCGGCCCAGGGTGTGCAGCAGCAGGAGCTGGGCATCGAGCCGGGGCAGGCCGAGGGTACGGGCAGCAGCGAGGGCTTGGCTGAGCTGCATTTGCTATGAAAAAGAGAGTGCCTGGCGCATATTGAATAAGGGCTGGAGTCAGATTTCTTGCTGATTCAATCAGACGTTGCCCACTTCCAGCTCAGCCAGCTGTTGCGCCGCTTCATAGGCCTGCAGCGCCTCCACCACGTCGTCCAGCTCGCCTTCCATGACGTAGAGCAGTTTGTACAGCGTGAGGTTGATGCGGTGATCGGTCAGGCGGCCCTGCGGGAAGTTGTAGGTGCGGATGCGGTCGCTGCGGTCGCCGCTGCCGATCAGGCTCTTGCGCTGGGCCGCATCCTTGGCGGCGCGTTCGGCGCGGTCTTTTTCCTGGATGCGGGCGGTGAGCACCTTCAGCGCCTGGGCCTTGTTGCTGTGCTGGCTGCGGCCGTCCTGGCACTCGGCCACGATGCCGGTGGGAATGTGCGTGATGCGCACCGCCGAGTCGGTCTTGTTGATGTGCTGGCCGCCGGCGCCGCTGGCACGAAAGGTGTCGATGCGCAGGTCGGCCGGGTTGATCTGGATCGCCTGCGCCTCGTCCGGTTCCGGCAGCACGGCCACGGTGCAGGCACTGGTGTGGATGCGGCCTTGGGTTTCGGTGGCCGGCACGCGCTGCACGCGATGGCCACCGGATTCGAACTTGAGCGCGCCGTAGACGTTGTCGCCCTCGACGCGCAGCACCACCTCCTTGTAGCCGCCCAGCTCGCTGGGTGACTCGCTGATGATCTCGGTCTTCCAGCCGCGACGCTCGCAATAGCGCGTGTACATGCGCAGCAGGTCGCCGGCGAACAGGGCCGACTCGTCGCCGCCGGTGCCGGCACGGATTTCCACGAAGGCATTGCGCGCATCGTCCGGGTCCTTGGGCAGCAGCATGCGCTGCAGTTCGGTCTCCAGTTGGGCGAGCTCGGTGCTCGCGCTGTCCACTTCCTCCTGCGCCATCTCCGCCATGTCCGGGTCGGCCAGCATCTCGCGGGCGCTGGCCAGGTCGGCCTCGCGCTGCTGGTAGCGGGCCCAGCGGCTGGCCACGGCGGCCACCTCGGTGTGCTCGCGCGAGAGCGTGAGGAACTGGGCCATGTCCTTCATGATGTCTTCGCGCGAGAGCAGGAATTCCAGCTCGGCCAGGCGGTCGGCGTAGCGTGCGAGTTGTTGGCGGAGAAAGGGTTTCATGAGAACACGGTACAAGAGAAGGGCGGCGGATCGGGGCTCCCGGCCGGGGGAGGCGCAGGGCGGCAACGCGCACCCTGGCGGGCGCGCGGAAGGCGGCCGTCGCTAACGCTCTTTGCGCAAGAAGAAGTGCTGAATGGCGTCGCTGGCACGTTCGCGTGCAGCCGCGTCGCCGGCATGCAGTTCGGCCAGCGCGCCGTGCAGCATTTTTTGCGTCAGGCCCTTGGCCATGGCTTCCAGCACGGCATCCACGTCCTCGCCCTTGGCCAGTTGCCGGCGCGCGCGCGCGATCTCGGCGTTGCGCCATTCATCGGCCTGGGCGTTGAGCTGCTGGATCAGCGGCACGCTGCGGCGCTGGTCCATCCAGTGCAGGAAGCTCTGCACACCGGCGTCGATGATGACTTCGGCCTCGGCCACGGCGGCCTGGCGGTTGGCCTGCGCGGTCTGCACCACGGCGGCCAGGTCATCCACGGTGTAGAGGTAGACGTCGGACAGCGCCTTGACCTCGGGTTCGATGTCGCGCGGCACCGCCAGGTCGACCATGAACATGGGGCGGTGGCGGCGTAATTTCAGGGCGCGTTCCACCGCACCCAGGCCGATCAGCGGCAGCGTGCTGGCGGTGCAGCTCACCACGGCGTCGAATTCGTGCAGGCGGCTGGGCAGGTCGGCCAGGCGCATGACCTCGGCACCGAAGCGGGAAGCGAGTTTTTCACCGCGGTCGAGCGAGCGGTTGGCAATCACCATCGCCTTCGGGTTCTTCGCCGCGAAGTGGGTGGCGGCCAGCTCGATCATCTCGCCGGCACCGACGAACAGCACCCGGATGTCGCTCAGGTCTTCGAACAGCTGGCCGGCCAGGCGCACGCTGGCAGCCGCCATGCTGATGGAGTGGGCGCCGATCTCGGTCGAGGTGCGCACTTCCTTGGCCACGGCAAAGGAGCGCTGGAATAACTGGTTGAGCGTGGTGCCCAGGGCGCCGGCTTCTTCGGCGGCGCGCACCGCGTCCTTCATCTGGCCCAGGATCTGCGGCTCGCCCAGCACCATGGAGTCCAGCCCACTGGCCACGCGGAAGGCATGGCGCGCCACCTGGCCGTCTTCCAGTGCGTAGGTGTGTGAGCGCAGGAGCGCGGGCGAAACGCCGCCGCTGTGGGCCAGCCAGTCCAGGGTGGGAACGATTTCCAGCTGGTCGCCGGCACAGTAGATCTCGGTGCGGTTGCAGGTGGAGATGATGGCGGCCTCGGGCGGACGCGGCAGGGCGCCGCGCAGGCCGTGCAGGGTGGGGCCGATCTGGTCGAGGGCGAACGCAAAACGGCCGCGCAGATCGAGCGGCGCGGTCGTGTGATTGATGCCTAATGCCCAGACTGCCATCGCCCGATTATAAAATTTGCCGATGCCTCAAGCTTTTGCCCTCTTTTTGGCCTTGTCAGGCCGGCTGCCATGAGCCCGCTGGATATGCTGCTGCACTTGGCCAACTTTGCTGCGCCGGCGCTGGTGCTGGCCTTGTTGCTGCCTCTGATTGCCCACTTCTTCATCAAAAAACAGGCGCCAGCGCTTGCCTGGTGGGCGCAAGCAGCTATCAATTTTGTAGTGGGTGTGGTCGTGCTGCTCGTCGGCCTGTGGCTGTGGAGCCGCGACGGCAAGATGGTCACCTATGCCCTGCTGGTGCTGGCGCTGGCCAGCAGCCAGTGGCTGTTGTCACGCGGCTGGCGCAAATAGGTCGACCCGGTCGGTGATGATGCCGTCCACGCCCAAGGCGATCAGGCGCTCGGCGGCCCATTCGTCGTTCACCGTGTAGCTCAGGCAGCGCAGGCCCGCGCTTTTCGCCTGCATCACGCTCGAGGCGTCCCACAGGGTCTGGTTGCAGACCACGGCCACGCAGCCCAGCGCGCGGGCGGTTTCCAGCCAGCCGGTCCACAGTGTGTCGAGCAGCAGGCCGCGTGGCAGTTCCGGCGCGGCGGCCAGGGCGCCTTGCAGTGCCTCGGGCTGGAAGGAGGTCAGCAGTGGCGGCACGGCCTGGCCCTGCCACAGGCGCGCTGCCGTGGCCGCGACCACCTCACCGGTAGGGCGCTCGGTGCCGGGTGTGGGTTTGATTTCGATGTTGAGCAGATAACCGTTGTGCTGGCAGAAGCGCGTTACCGCTTCGAGTGTGGGCAGTGGTTCGCCCGCGAAGGCGCGCGAGTGCCAGCTGCCGGCATCGAGCTGCGACAGGGCCTGCCAGCTGTGTGCACCGGCCATGCCCTGGCCGTTGGTGGTGCGCTCGAGTGTGCTGTCGTGCAGCAGGAAGGGCACACCATCGCTGGAGAGTTTCACATCGCATTCGAACATGCGGTAGCCGTGGGTGGCGCCGGTGCGAAAGGCCGCCAGGGTGTTTTCGGGCGCCAGTTTGCCGGCGCCGCGGTGGGCGATCCAACGTGGATAGGGCCAGGCCGTGATGCAGTCTGGCGGGTTCACAGGCGTTTCCCGGTGGCTTCGTCGAACCAGTGCAGGCGTTCGGGCTGTGGCGAGACAAACAGGCGGGTACCGATGGCCGGTGCCGAGTCCTGTTCTTCGTTGACGCGAATAATCAGTTGCTCACTGTCCAGCCGCGTGTAGATCAGTCGTTCGGCGCCCAGCATTTCCACCGCCTCCACCTGCACCGACCAGCCCGTGTCAACGGGTTGCGGCACGATCTGCAGGTGCTCGGGGCGGATGCCCAGGATGGTGCCGGGTTTCACATGCGGGGCGCTGCTGAGCAGGTTCATGGGTGGCGAGCCGATGAAGCTGGCGACGAAGGTGGAGGCAGGCCGGTGGTAGACCTCCTCCGGCGTGCCGAACTGTTCCATCCGGCCGGCGTTCATGACAATCATGCGCTGCGCCAGTGTCATGGCCTCGACCTGGTCGTGCGTGACGAACAACGAGGTGATGCCGAGTTCTCGGTGTAGCTTCTGGATTTCGAGCCGGGTCTGTGCGCGCAGCTTGGCGTCCAGGTTGGACAGCGGTTCGTCGAACAGGAAAACCTGCGGCTGGCGCACGATGGCGCGGCCCATGGCGACACGCTGGCGTTGCCCGCCGGAGAGCTGGCGCGGCTTGCGCTCCAGAAAGGGGCCGAGCTCCAGAATCGCGGCAGCCTTGGCCACGCGGGCGCGGATCTCGTCCTTCGGCACCTTGGCGATCTTCAGGCCGTAGGCCATGTTGTCGAACACGCTCATGTGCGGGTAGAGCGCGTAGTTCTGGAACACCATGGCGATGTCGCGCTCGGCCGGCTCCAGGTCGTTGACGACCCGGTTGCCGATGGCAATGCTGCCGCCGGAGATCGCCTCCAATCCGGCCACCATGCGCAGCAGGGTGGACTTGCCGCAGCCCGAGGGGCCGACGATGACGATGAACTCGCCGTCGGCGATGTCGGCGTTCACGCCATGGATGACCTGCAGCTCGTGCCGGCCCTTGCCGTAGCGCTTGATGACGTTGTTGAATGTGATGGCAGCCATTATTTTTCCGTGTCAACCAGACCTTTGACAAACCACTTCTGCATCAGGATCACGACCAGTGCCGGCGGCAGCATGGCCAGGATCGCCGTGGCCATGACCACGTTCCATTCGATGTAGACCTCGCCGAAGATGGCGCGCTTGATGCCCAGCACGATTGGGTACATGTCTTCGCTGGTGGTGACCATCAGCGGCCACAGGTACTGGTTCCAGCCGTAGATGAACTGGATCACGAACAGCGCGGCCATCGACGTTTTCGACAGCGGCAGCAGCACGTCAAAGAAAAAGCGCATGGGGCCGGCACCGTCGATGCGCGTCGCCTCCACCAGTTCGTCGGGCACGGTCAGGAAGAACTGGCGGAACAGGAAGGTGGCGGTGGCCGAGGCGATCAGCGGCACGGTCAGGCCGGCGTAGCTGTTGAGCATGCCCAGATTGGCAATGACCTCGTAGGTCGGGCCGATGCGCACCTCCACCGGCAGCATCAGCGTGATGAAGATCATCCAGAACACGGCGCCCTTGAAGGGGAAACGGAAGTAGACGATGGCGAAGGCCGACAGGAGCGAGATGGCGATCTTGCCGACCGTGATGGCCAGGGCCACCACCAGGCTGACCCACATCATCGGCCAGCCCGCCGCGATGGTGGCGCCGCCATAGGTCTTGCCGCCGAACAGGGCCAGCCGGTAGGTGTCCAGCAAGTGGCTGCCGGGCAAGAGGGACAGCGGGTGGCTGGAGGCGATCTGCTCGGCCGACTGCGTGGACGCAATGAAAGCCAGGTAGACCGGAAAGGCGATGACGATGACGCCCGCCAGCAGGATGACGTGGGTGAAGAAATCAAGAATAGGGCGACGTTCGATCATCGTGGCTTCCGCCTTATTGCATAGTGCGTGACCCACAAGGTGTGAGCCCTCCAGTCAGATGCGCAGGCACCCGCGGAACCGGCAGTGCCGGGCCGCTGGGTGCGCCCCCTTGAGGGGTTGAGGGCTGCGGCTCCCAGCCTGCCTGCGCAGGCTGGGACAGCCTGAAGGGCCACGACCTCTGGTCGTCGGCATCGGGCGCCAAAGGCGCTTCGGGGGTGTTCCATCAGTACTCAATCTTGCGTTCGACAAAGCGGAACTGGACCACGGTGAGCGCAATCACGATGAGCATCAGCACCACCGACTGCGCGGCCGAGCCGCCCATGTCGAGCGCCTTGAAACCGTCGTAATAGACCTTGTAGACCAGGATGGCGGTTTCCTTGCCCGGGCCACCATGGGTGGCCGCGTCCACCGTGCCGAAGGTATCGAAGAAGGCGTAGATCACGTTCATGACCAGCAGGAAAAAGCTGGTAGGCGCCAGCAGCGGGAAGACAATGGTCCAGAAGCGCCGCCAGGGCGAGGCGCCATCGATGGCGGCGGCCTCGATCAGCGAGTGGGGGATCGACTGCAGTCCCGCCAGGAAGAACAGGAAGTTGTAGGACACCTGTTTCCAGGCTGCGGCCATCACGATCAGGGCCATGGCGTGGTCGGCGTCGAGCAGATGGTTCCAGGGCAGGCCCAGGGCCTGCAGGGCGTAGGCAATCACGCCGTAGGGCGAGGCGAACAGCATCAGCCACAGGACACCGGCTACCACCGGGGCCACCGCGTAGGGCCAGATCAGCAGGGTCTTGTAGAAGCCGGCCAGCCGGTTGACGCGGTTGGCCATGACCGCCAGCAGCAGTGCCAGCGACATCGATGAGGCCGCAACCCACAGCGAAAAGACGGCCGTGGTCTTGAAGGAGGCGAGGTAGCTGGCGTCGTCGAACAGGCGCTGGAAGTTCTCCCAGCCCACAAACTCCCGGCTGGTGCCGAAGGCGTCCTCCTGCAGCACGCTCTGGTACAGCGCCTGGCCGGCAGGCCAGAAGAAGAACACCAGGACGATGATCAGCTGGGGTGCCAGCAGAACCCAGGGCAACCAGGATGATTTGAAGAGGACGCGCTTTTCCATGGTGTGATTGTGTGCCTCCAGAAATCACCCTCCCCGTTTGGCGGGGAGGGTTGGGGAGGGGCCGTCAGTACAGCCGGGGCGAAAAGTCGGTCAGGACTTGTTGGCTTTCTGGAAGCGCTCCAGCTGCTCGTTGCCGCGTTTGACGGCCACATCCAGCGCCTCTTTCGGTGCCTTCTTGCCGGCCCACACGCCTTCGAGTTCCTCGTCGATGATGGTGCGGATCTGCACGAAGTTGCCCAGGCGCACGCCGCGCGACTTGTCGGTGGTCTTGCGGATCATCTGCGTCACCGACACATCGGTGCCGGGGTTCTTCTTGTAGAAACCCGATTTGTCGGTCAGCTCGAAGGAAGCCTTGGTGACGGGCAGGTAGCCGGTGCGCTGGTGGCTTTTCGCGGCCACTTCGGGTTGCGACAGGTAGCTGAAGAAAGCGGCCACACCCTTGTAGTCGGCGGCTTTTTTGCCGTTCATCACCCACAGGCTGGCACCGCCGATCACCGTGTTCTGCGGTGCGCCCTGCACGTCGGGGTAGTAGGGCAGGGTGCCGATGCCGTAGCCGAACTTGCCGTTGCGCACGACGTTGCCGTACAGCGCCGAGGAGCCGGTCATCATGGCGCATTCGCCCGAGACGAAGGTGGCATCGGCGGCATTGCCGCGGCCCTTGTAGACAAACAGGCCGGACTTGGCCATGTTGGCCAGGTTTTCGATGTGGCGCACGTGCAGCGGCGAGTTGAACTCCAGGCGCGTGTCCAGGCCACCAAAGCCGTTGTTCTTGCTGGCGAACAGCACGTTGTGCCAGGCCGAGAAGCTCTCCAGCTGGGTCCAGCTGATCCAGCTGGTGGTGTACGGGCACTTGTGGCCGCTGGCCTTGAGCTTGGCGGCTGCCAGGGCCACCTCGGGCCAGGTGGTCGGCGGCTTCTCGGGGTCGAGGCCGGCGGCCTTGAAGGCGTCCTTGTTGTAGTGGAAGACCGGTGTCGAACTGTTGAAGGGGAAGCTCAGCATCTGGCCGTTGGGGGCGGTGTAGTAGCCGGCGACGGCGGGCACGTAGGCGTTCTGGTCGAATTTCTGGCCGCCTTCCTTCATGACCTCGGCCACCGGCTTGATGGCGCCCTTGGAGGCCATCATGGTGGCGGTGCCGACCTCGAAGACCTGGAGAATGTGCGGGGCATTGCCGGCACGGAAGGCCGCAATGGCGGCTGTCATCGACTCGTCATAGCTGCCCTTGAAGGTCGGGGTGACCTTGTAATCCTTCTGGCTGGCGTTGAAGTCGCGGGCCAGATCGTTGACCCATTCGCCCAGGGCGCCGCCCATGGAATGCCACCACTGGATCTCGGTCTGGGCCTGGGCGGGGGCCAGCAACAGGGTGGAGAGGGCGGCAAGCGCCAGTTTCGTTTTCAAACGCATGGGTTAACTCCTTGAAGACAAGATGCCGAGCCTAGTCGGGTGATATGTCAGTCTTGTTACGGTTTGATTAAACCTCGGGCGGCAGTCCCTGGGGACCCGGGGTTACCATGAGGCGAACAGGTGAATGCTGCGCTGCGGTAACATCACCCCTCAGCCGGGTTCTACCGTTCTGGCTGAAATTCCAGATTTCCCATGAACGCACCGACTCCGCTTGATCAGCTTGTGAATGCGCCCGGCGTTGCGCCGCACGGCCACGAACGCATCCGCGAAATTCCCTACAACTACACCTCGTTCTCCGACCGCGAGATCGTGATCCGCCTGCTCGGCATGCGTGCCTGGGAGGTGCTCAACCAACTGCGCGAGGAGCGTCGTACCGGCCGTTCGGCCCGCATGCTGTACGAGGTGCTGGGCGATGTCTGGGTGGTGCAGCGCAACCCCTACCTGCAGGATGACCTGTTGGACAACCCGAAGCGCCGCGCCCAGTTGGTGGAGGCCTTGCGCCATCGCCTGGGCGAAGTTCAGAAACGCCGCACGCCGCAGGACGACCCGCAGCGTGATGCCTTGGTCGGTGAGTTGCTGGTGGCGGCCAGCCAGGCGGTCACATCCTTCGACGCCGCGTTCCAGGAGATTGCCGCCCTGCGCCGCAAGGCCCAGCGCAGCCTGAGCCGTCTGACCGCGAAAGACAATGTCAAGTTCGACGGCCTGAGCCGCGTGTCCCATGTGACCGATGCCACCGACTGGCGTGTCGAGTACCCCTTTGTCGTGCTGACGCCCGACACCGAAGCCGAAATGGCCCATCTGGTCAAAGGCTGTATTGAGCTCGGTCTGACCATCATCCCGCGTGGCGGCGGCACCGGCTACACCGGCGGCGCCGTGCCGCTGACCTGGAAGAGCGCGGTCATCAACACCGAGAAGCTCGAGGCCATGACCGAGGTCGAGATGGTGCAGCTGCCCGGCCTGGACCGGCCGGTGCCGACCATCTGGACCGAAGCCGGTGTGGTGACGCAGCGCGTGGCCGATGCGGCCGAACGCGCCGGTTTTGTCTTTGCGGTCGACCCGACCTCGGCCGAGGCTTCCTGCGTGGGCGGCAACATCGCCATGAACGCCGGCGGCAAGAAGGCCGTGCTGTGGGGCACGGCGCTGGACAACCTGGCCTCGTGGCGCATGGTGACGCCTGATGCCGGCTGGCTGGAAGTCACGCGCATCAACCACAACCTGGGCAAGATCCACGACGCCGAGCTGGCCAGTTTTGAGCTGAAATACTTCGAGGCCGACGGCAAGACGCTGGTGAAGACCGAGCGCCTGGACATCCCGGGCCCGAGTTTCCGCAAGGAGGGCCTGGGCAAGGACGTGACCGACAAGTTCTTGAGCGGCCTGCCCGGCATCCAGAAGGAAGGTTGCGACGGCCTGATCACCAGCGGCCGCTGGGTGGTGCACCGCATGCCGGCGCACACCCGCACCGTCTGCCTGGAGTTCTTCGGCAATGCGCGCGACGCCGTGCCCAGCATCGTCGAGATCAAGGACTTCATGTTCGCCGAGCAAAAGCGCAGCGGTGTGTTGCTGGCGGGGCTGGAGCACCTGGACGACCGTTACCTGAAGGCAGTCGGCTACGCCACCAAGAGCAAGCGCGGCGGCCTGCCCAAGATGGTGCTGTTCGGCGACATCTCCGGGGACGATGCCGATGCTGTGGCGCGTGTTACGTCCGAGGTGGTGCGCATCGCCAATTCGCGCAGCGGCGAGGGCTTCATTGCCATCAGCCCGGAAGCGCGCAAGAAATTCTGGCTTGACCGCAAGCGCACCGCGGCCATCAGCAAACACACCAACGCCTTCAAGATCAACGAAGACGTGGTGATTCCGCTGCCCCGTATGGCCGAGTACACCGACGGCATCGAGCGCATCAACATCGAACTCTCGCTGCGCAACAAGATCAAGCTGTGCGATGAGCTTGAGGCCTTTTTCAGCCAGGGCGATCTGCCGCTGGGCAAGCAGGACGACGCCAACGAGATTCCCTCGGCCGAACTGCTGGAAGACCGTGTGGCGCAGGGCCTGGCCCTGGTCGGCGAGGTGCGCACGCAGTGGCAGGGCTGGCTGCGCGATGTGGATGCGCTGTTCCCTCAGTTGCAGGACCACAGCCTGCGCGCCAGCTGGAAGACGCAGATCCGCGCCCAGCTGCAAAACATCTTTGCCGGCAGCGCGTTCGACGCCATCCTGGCCGAGTGCAATGCCATCCATCAGCGCGTGCTCAAGGGCCGGGTCTGGGTGGCGCTGCACATGCACGCCGGCGACGGCAATGTGCACACCAACATCCCGGTCAACAGCGACGACTACGAGATGCTGCAGGCCGCCCACGAGGCAGTCAAGCGCATCATGGCGCTGGCGCGCTCGCTCGACGGCGTGATTTCGGGCGAGCACGGCATCGGCATCACCAAGCTGGAGTTCCTGAGCGACGACGAGCTGCGCCCGTTTGCCGACTACAAGCACCGTGTTGACCCCGAGGGGCGTTTCAACAAGGGCAAGTTGCTACGAAATCAGGAGCTGTCGGCGCAGAAGGATCGGGCATCAGAGGCCGATTCGCCGCTGGGCCGCCCCGAGGCGAATCAGCCCCCCGGGGGGGCAGCGACCCGCGAAGCGGCGGAGCGTGGGGGCATCCTGTATGCCGATTTGACCAATGCCTACACACCGAGCTTCGGCCTCATGGGGCATGAGTCGTTGATCATGCAGCAGTCCGATATCGGCGCCATCGCCGACAGCGTCAAGGACTGCCTGCGCTGCGGCAAGTGCAAGCCGGTGTGCTCCACGCACGTGCCGCGCGCCAACCTGCTGTACAGCCCACGCAACAAGATCCTGGCGACCTCGCTGCTGGTGGAGGCTTTCCTGTACGAGGAGCAGACCCGCCGCGGCATCTCGATCCGCCACTGGCAGGAGTTTGAGGACGTGGCCGACCACTGCACGGTCTGCCACAAATGCCTGTCGCCCTGCCCGGTGAAGATCGACTTCGGCGACGTGTCGATGAACATGCGCAATCTGCTGCGCAAGATGGGGCAGAAGACCTGGCGCCCGGGCAATGCGGCGGCCATGTTCTTCCTCAATGCCACCAACCCCGAGACCATCAAGCTGATGCGCTCGGCCATGGTGGGGGTGGGCTTCAAGGCGCAGCGCCTGGCCAACCAGCTGCTGCGCACGCTGGCGCGCCGCCAGACGGCCAAGCCGCCGGCCACCGTGGGTGCGGCACCGGTGAAAGAGCAGGTGATCCACTTCATCAACAAGAAGATGCCTGGCGGCCTGCCCAAGAAGACGGCGCGCGCGCTGCTGGATATCGAGGACCCGAACTACGTCCCCATCATCCGCGACCCGCAGGCCACCAATTCGGAAACCGAGGCGGTGTTCTATTTCCCGGGCTGCGGTTCGGAACGCCTGTTCAGCCAGGTCGGGCTGGCAACGCAAGCCATGCTCTGGCATGCCGGCGTGCAGACCGTGCTGCCGCCGGGATACCTGTGCTGCGGTTACCCGCAGCGAGGCAGTGGTCAGTTCGACAAAGCGGAGAAGATGATCACCGACAACCGGGTGCTGTTCCACCGCGTGGCCAACACGCTGAACTACCTGGACATCAAGACCGTGGTGGTGAGCTGCGGTACCTGCTACGACCAGCTGCAGGGCTACAAGTTCGAGGACATCTTCCCGGGCTGCCGCATCATCGACATCCACGAGTATTTGCTGGAGAAGGGCATCAAGCTCAGTGGCGAGCAGGGCGGTTACCTGTACCACGAGCCCTGCCACAACCCGATGAAGCTGGGCGACTCGATGAAGACCGTCAAGGCACTGCTGGCCGGCGATACCGGTGGCAATGTGCTCAAGAGCGAGCGCTGCTGCGGCGAGTCCGGCACGCTGGGCGTGACACGGCCCGACATCTCGACCCAGGTGCGCTTCCGCAAGGAAGAGGAAATCCGCAAGGGCGAGGCGGCGCTGCGCGCCGCCGGCCAGGTGGGCGAGAAGGACAACGTCAAGATTCTGACCAGCTGCCCGAGCTGTCTGCAAGGTTTGACGCGGTACGGCAACGACCTGCAGAACGGTCTGCTGGAAGCCGACTACATCGTGATCGAGATGGCACGCCAGATCATCGGCGAAGACTGGTTGCCGCAGTATGTGGCGTCGGCCAATGCCGGCGGCATCGAACGCGTGCTGGTCTGAGCTCATGACGCTGGCCGGCTGTGCGCTGTGCGAGACGGAAGGCGGCGTGGCCGTTTTCCGTGCTGACAAGTTCCGTGCCATCCGGGCCGAGGAGGCCGGCTTCCCGGCCTTCTACCGCCTGGTCTGGAATGCCCATGTGGCCGAGTTTTCGGATCTTTCCGCGGCCGACCGCCACCTATGCATGGAGGCGGTCACGCTGATCGAGGCCGTATTGCGCCGTCAGCTGCAGCCGACCAAGGTCAATCTGGCCACGCTGGGCAATGTGGTGCCGCACCTGCACTGGCATGTGATTGCGCGCTTCGACTGGGACAGCCACTTTCCGGCGCCGGTCTGGGGCGCGGCCGTGCGGCCCGACAATGCCGCGGCGCTGGCGCGTGTGCGCAGTGAGTTGCCGACATTGGATGGGGCCATCCGGGCTGCGTTGGCAACCTTGCCGGATGCCTTGTGATAATCGAGTTTTTAAGCAGCAGGTGATTCCCATGGCAGGTTTGCAATCCGGTTCCCCGACGCCCCAGGATCTGACGGTGCACGGCCAGTCCCGTGTGCTGGAGGTGAGTTTTTCCGATGGCCAGACCTTCCGCATCCCGTTCGAGTTGATGCGCGTGTACTCGCCCTCGGCCGAGGTGCAGGGCCATGGCCCGGGGCAGGAAGTGCTGCAGACCGGCAAGCGCGAGGTGGATCTGGTGGGACTGGAGCCGGTGGGCAACTACGCGGTGCAACCCACCTTCTCCGACGGCCATGACAGTGGCATCTACTCCTGGGATTTTCTTTATTTTCTCGGTTCGCAGCAGGACCAATTGTGGGCCGACTACGAGGCGCGCCTGCAGGCCGCTGGTGTGGACCGCGATGCGCCCATGCCTGAAAAAGCTGGCCACAGCTGTGGTGGCCACTGAGACCCATTGCCATGACTCAAACTCATTTCGGATTCGAAACCGTTGACGAGGCGGAGAAAGCCAAGCGCGTGCGCGGCGTGTTCGACTCGGTCGCCTCCAAGTACGACGTGATGAACGACCTCATGTCGGTCGGGTTGCACCGCGTCTGGAAGGCCTATACCGTCACGGTCGCCAACCTCAAAGAGGGTGACCGCGTGCTCGACATTGCCGGCGGCACCGGCGATCTGGCCCTGGCCTTCTCCAAAAAGGTCGGCAAGACCGGCCAGGTGGTGCATACCGACATCAACGAGGCCATGCTGCGCGTCGGACGCGACCGCCTGCTCGACGCCGGCGTGGTGTTGCCCACCCTGGTGTGTGATGCCGAGAAGCTGCCCTTCCCGGACCAGTATTTCGACGTGGTGAGCGTGGCCTTCGGCCTGCGCAACATGACACACAAGGATGTGGCGTTGGCCGAAATGTGCCGGGTCCTCAAGCCCGGCGGCAAATTGCTGGTGCTGGAGTTTTCCAAGGTGGCACCGCCACTGGAAAAACTCTACGACTGGTATTCCTTCAAGGTGCTGCCCAAGCTGGGGCAACTGGTGGCGGGCGATGCCCACAGCTACCAGTACCTGGCGGAGTCGATCCGCATGCACCCCGGGCAGGAGGAACTCAAGGCCCTGATGCACAAATCCGGATTCGGTCATGTGGATTTTCACAACATGTCGGGCGGTGTTGTGGCCTTGCATGTTGGAATCAGGTGCTGACACGCCTGTTTTGCGGTAATTTAGGGGTGTCGACCCACTCACTGGATCAATCGGAGACCTGACCTATGAAATTCTGGACGTTAGCCTTGTTGTTGGCCCTGGCCCTTGGGGGCGTGAATGCAGAGGCCAAACGCTTGGGCGGCGGCACATCGGTCGGCAAGCAGTCGAGCAACGTGACGCAGCGCCAGGCCGCGCCCGCAGCCCCTGCCGCGCCGGCGCAAAATGCCGCCACAGCACCCAAACCGGCACCTGCTGCCGCACCGGCTGCGGCTCCGAAACGGCCCTGGGGTGCCATGCTCGGTGGCTTGGCCGCCGGCCTGGGGCTGGCTTGGCTGGCCCATTCGCTGGGCATGGGTGAGGCGTTCGGCCAGTTCATGCTGATCGGCTTGGTGGTGTTGCTGGCCATGATGGCGTTTGGCTGGTTCATGCGCAACCGTCGCCCGGCGGTCTCATCCGCGGGGCCATATGCCTTCCAGGGAGCGACTGCTGGTGACGCAGTGGCCCCGCGCCCGGCCTATCGCCCGGAAAACGTCGGCAACGATGCCTCGGCCCGTCCGTGGGAACGTAACACCGCGTCGTTCGACGCTTCTGCGCCAGCCAGCTCCGGCATCGTGATCGGCTCGGCTCTGGCCGGCTCGCAGTCCTGGGGGGTGCCGGCCGGTTTTGATGCGGAGGGTTTCCTCAAGGCCGCCAAGACCAATTTCGCCACCCTGCAGGCAGCTTGGGACCGTTCCGACCTGACCACGCTGCGTTCCATGATGACCGACGAGATGCTGGCCGAAATCCGCCAGCAACTGACCGAGCGCGAGGCCCATACCGGTGGCCCGGCCAACCAGACCGATGTGGTGATGCTCGAAGCCCAACTGCTCGGCATCGAGGACTTGGGTGACGCCTACATGGCCAGCGTCGAGTTCTCCGGCATGATCCGCGAAGAGCCTTCGGCTGGCCCGAGCCCCTTCCGCGAGGTCTGGAACATGACCAAGTCCAAGGCCGGTGCCAGCGGCTGGCTGGTGGCGGGGGTCCAGGCGCTTCAGTAATTCATTGGCGAACCCCGGCGAGCGCCGCCGGGCCGTCCCAAGGCGCGAAGGGCCCCCTCGGGGGGCAGCGCAGCACACGCAGTGGCAAGCGTGGGGGCCTGATGACTTGGGGAATAATCGGGGGCTATGGCAACACAGTCCCCGTTTTCTTTTCTGGAAGATGTCTTCCAGCAGCTCACCACCACCTTGCAGCCACCCGCCTGGGCGGTGCAGGAGGCACAGCGTCGCATCGTACTGCTGCTCAACCATGTGCTGATGCAGGAACCGGAGGCGACCGCACGGCTGGTGCGGCAGAAGGGCCGGGTGGTGCTGTTTCACTGGCGCAATGTCCATTTCAAGCTCTTGCTGACGCCGGCCGGCCTGCTTGATCTGGCCGCGGCGGATGCCCCGTCCGACCTGACGCTGTCGGTGACGGAGGAGTCACCCGTGGCCCTGGTGCAGTCGGCCTTGAGCGGGGCCAAGCCATCGGTGCGCATCGAAGGCGATGTGCAGCTGGCGGCCGAGGTCAACTGGCTGGTGGACCATGTGCGCTGGGATATCGAAGAGGACTTGGCGCGCATCATCGGTGATGCGCCGGCGCATGCCCTGGGGCAAGTGGCACGGCGCGTAGCCGAGGCGGTGCGTCAGTTCTTGACCACCCGCGCAGGCGGGACAGGTGGCCCAGCATGAGGCGCCTGTTCCGAGGGGCCTTCATCGTCTGGACTGCCTTGCGTTATGGTCTGGATGAACTGGTTCTGACCAGTTTCCAGAAACCCTGGTTGCGGGTGATCGCCCGTATCGTGTCGATTGGTCGCAACCTGGATGCGCCGCGCGGCCAGCGTCTGCGTGAGGCGCTGGAGCGTCTGGGGCCGATCTTCGTCAAGTTCGGTCAGGTGCTGTCGACCCGGCGCGACCTGATGCCGCCCGATGTGGCCGATGAACTGGCCAAGCTGCAGGACCGGGTGCCGCCGTTCAGCTCCGACGTGGCTGTGGCGACCATCGAACGGGCTTTCCGCAAGCCGTTGGCGGAGATCTTCAGCGAGTTCGAGCGCGAGCCGGTGGCCAGTGCTTCCATTGCCCAGGTGCATTTCGCCAAGCTGCGCGACCGTGACGGCCGCGAACGCGAGGTGGCGGTCAAGGTGCTACGCCCGGGCATGCGGCCGGCGATTGAAAAAGACCTGAGCCTGATGCGCATGATGGCGGGCTGGGTCGAAAGCCTCTCGGCTGACGGCAAGCGCCTCAAGCCGCGCGAGGTGGTGGCCGAGTTCGACAAGTACCTGCACGACGAGCTCGATCTGGTGCGCGAGGCCGCCAGCGCCGCCCAGTTGCGCCGCAACATGGAAGGCCTCAACCTGGTGCTGATCCCCGAGATGTTCTGGGACTATTGCCAGAGCGAAGTGATCGTGATGGAGCGCATGAAGGGCATCCCGATCAGCCAGACGGCGCGCTTGCGCGACGCCGGCATCGACATGAAAAAACTGGCGCGCGACGGCGTCACCATCTTCTTCACCCAGGTGTTTCGTGACGGTTTCTTCCATGCCGACATGCACCCGGGCAACATCTTCATCAGCACCGATCCGGCCACCTTCGGGCGCTACATCTCGCTCGATTTCGGCATCGTCGGTACGCTCACCGAGTACGACAAGGAATACCTGGCGCAGAACTTCACCGCCTTCTTCCGACGCGACTACAAACGTGTGGCCGAGCTGCACATCGAATCGGGCTGGGTGCCACCGCAAACGCGCGTGGACGAACTGGAGTCGGCCATCCGAGCCGTGTGTGAGCCGTACTTTGACCGGCCGCTGAAGGAAATTTCGCTCGGCATGGTGCTGCTGCGCCTGTTCCAGACCTCGCGCCGTTTCCAGGTCGAAATCCAGCCGCAACTGGTGCTGTTGCAGAAGACCTTGCTCAACATCGAGGGCCTGGGGCGCGAACTCGACCCGGAGCTGGACCTGTGGAGCACGGCCAAGCCCTTCCTGGAAAAGTGGATGGCCGACCAGATCGGCCCACGCCGTTTGTGGGAAGAACTCAAGAACCAGGCGCCGCGTTATGCCAAGCTGCTGCCCGAACTGCCGCGCCTGCTGCATGACTACCTGGCGCAGCGCCCGGGTTTGCAGCGCCGCGAGTTCGAGGAACTGCTGGCCGAGCAGCGCCGCACCAACCGGCTGCTGCAAGGCCTGATCTATGCCGGCATCGGTTTTGCCCTGGGGCTGGTGGTCATGCAGCTCGTGGTCCGGGTCCAGCTTTTCTGACGCGATAATCCGGGCCAAATTTCCAAGGAGCATGAGGTGCTGCTGACCCTGGTTATCGTCTATCTGCTGGTTACCATCGCCATCGGCCTGGTGGCAGCCAAGCGCGTCAAGAATTCGGCGGACTTCGCCATTGCCGGGCGCAAGTTGCCGCTGATGATGATCGTCACCACCACCTTTGCCACCTGGTTCGGTTCGGAGACCGTGCTGGGCATTCCGGCCAAGTTCGTCAACGGCGGCCTGCACACGGTGGTGGAAGACCCCTTCGGTGCCGGCTTCTGCCTGATCCTGGTCGGCCTCTTCTTTGCCGCCCGGCTGTACCGCATGACGCTGCTGACCATCAGCGACTATTTCCGCGAGCGTTATGGCCGCAGTGTCGAAGTGGTGTGCTCGCTCATCATCATGGTCAGCTACCTGGGCTGGGTCTCGGCGCAGGTGACGGCGCTGGGCCTGGTGTTTCACGTGCTGTCGGGGCAGGCGATCAGCATCCCGATGGGCATGGTGATCGGCGTGGTCTCGATCCTGGCCTACACCCTGTTTGGCGGCATGTGGTCGGTGGCGATCACTGATTTCATCCAGATGATCATCCTGGTCGGCGGCCTGGCCATCCTGGCGGTGTTTGCCAGCCACATGGCCGGCGGCGCCGACAAGGTGGTCAATCTGGCGCTGAGCCGCGACATGTTCCGTTTCCTGCCCGAGCCGAATTTCAAGGACATCGTGTTCTTCATCGCGGCCGCCATCACCATGATGCTGGGCTCTATTCCGCAGCAGGACGTGTTCCAGCGCGTGATGTCGGCCGACAGCACGAAGTCGGCCACGCGTGGCCCGGTGATCGGCGGCATCTTCTACATCCTGTTCGCTTTCGTTCCCATGTTCCTGGTGACCAGCGCGCTGGTCATCATGCCGGAGCAGGCCGAGGCGCTGCTGCAGGATGACCCGCAGAAGGTGCTGCCCACCCTGGTGCTGGAGAAGATGCCTTTCATCATGCAGGTGCTGTTTTTCGGCGCCTTGCTGTCAGCCATCAAGTCCTGCGCCTCGGCCACCCTGCTGGCGCCGAGCGTGACCTTTGTGGAAAACATCTGGCGCCAGTTCCGTCCGCACCTGGGTGACCAGCAGGAGCTCAAGACCATGCGCATCACGGTGCTGGTGTTCAGCGCGCTGGTGCTGCTTTACGCCATCAAGATGCAAGGCACGTCGATCTACGAGATGGTCTCCGGTGCCTACCAGGTGACGCTGGTGGGGGCTTTTGTGCCGCTGGTGTTCGGTCTGTACTGGAAAAAGGCCAGCACCCAGGGGGCGATCTTCGCCATCGTGCTGGGCCTGCTGACCTGGGGGCTGTTCCTGGCCACACCGGCGGGCGAAGAGTTTCCGGCACAACTGGCGGGTGTGCTGGCCTCGCTGACGGGCATGCTGGTGGGCTCGCTCGATCCGCAGGCGATTGCCAACCGGCATGCCTCGCACCACAAGCTGGTGGGCGCGGACTGAAGCTGCCGTCTCGGGCGCTTGCGCCTTGTTTTCCGGCTGGCTGCCTATAATTGAGGGTTTTGCACCAACCTCTCACCTGTAACCCTTCGAGCCATGCCAATCTACGCCTACAAGTGTGAATCCTGCGGCCTCGCCAAGGATGTCCTGCAAAAAATTTCCGACCCGGTCCTGACCGACTGCCCGGCCTGCGGCAAAGCCACGTTCAAGAAACAGCTGACCGCGGCAGGTTTCCAGCTCAAGGGCTCGGGTTGGTACGAAACCGATTTCAAGGGCGGCAACAGCTGCGCTGCACCGTCCGGCGCGTCCGAGGGCGCTGCCTGTGCGGCTTGCCCGGCCGCCGCCAGTGCCGCTGACGCCAGCTGAGCCGATATCCCATGGGCAAATTCCGCAAATGGCTGTTCTCGGGCCTGCTGGTGCTAGCGCCGCTCGGCATCACCGTCTGGGTGCTGGAGTGGGTCGTGTCCACGCTGGACAAGACCTTGCAGATCCTGCCGAATGCCTGGCAGCCGGACCAGTTGCTGGGATTGCACATCCCCGGGCTGGGCGTGATCTTTGCCTTGGCCGTGGTGCTGGCCATCGGCGCCATGGCGTCCAATTTCGTCGGCAACAAGCTGGTGACCTGGTGGCATGCGCTGCTGCACCGCATTCCTGTGGTGCGCTCGATCTATTCGGGCGTCAAGCAGGTGTCCGACACCCTGTTCTCCGAGAAAGGCAATGCCTTTCGCCAAGCCCTGCTGGTGCAGTGGCCGCGCGAGGGCATGTGGACCATCGGCTTCCTCACCGGTACGCCGGGCGGTGACCTGCTCAACCACCTCGACGGCGAGTACCTGAGCGTGTACGTGCCCACCACCCCCAACCCCACCGGCGGCTACTTCGTCATGCTCAAGAAGAGCGACTGCATCGAACTCGAGATGAGCGTCGACGAGGCGCTGACCTATGTCATTTCCATGGGCGTGATCGTGCCCGGTGGACCGAAAAACCCGCATCTGAAGCAGGCCGTGAACGGCCCGCTCACCCACAGCTGAAAGAGAACTTGTTATGGCCATGCGTTCCCACTATTGCGGTCTTGTGACCGAAGCCCTGATGGGCCAAACCGTCACCCTGTGCGGCTGGGTCAACCGTCGCCGCGACCATGGCGGCGTGATCTTTGTCGACCTGCGTGACCGCGAAGGCTATGTGCAGGTGGTGTGCGATCCCGATCGTGCCGAGATGTTCAAGGCCGCCGAAGACCTGCGCAACGAGTTCTGCATCCAGGTCAAGGGCTTGGTGCGCGCCCGTCCGGAGGGCACGACCAACGACAGCCTCAAGAGCGGCAAGATCGAGGTGCTGTGCCACGAGCTGACCGTGCTCAACCCCTCGGTCACGCCCCCGTTCCAGCTTGACGACGACAACCTGTCGGAAACCACGCGTCTGACGCACCGTGTGCTGGACCTGCGCCGCCCCTACATGCAGCGCAACCTCATGCTGCGCTACAAGGTGGCGATGGAGGTGCGCAAGTTCCTGGATGCCAACGGCTTCGTGGACATTGAAACCCCCATGCTGACCAAGAGCACGCCCGAAGGCGCGCGTGACTACCTGGTGCCCAGCCGTGTGCATGACGGCCAGTTCTTCGCGCTGCCGCAGTCGCCCCAGTTGTTCAAGCAGCTGCTGATGGTGGCCGGCTACGACCGTTATTACCAGATCACCAAGTGCTTCCGCGACGAGGATCTGCGCGCCGACCGTCAGCCCGAGTTCACCCAGATCGATATCGAGACATCCTTCCTCTCCGAGCAGGACATCCGCGACATGTTCCAGGGCATGATCACCACGGTGTTCAAGAACACCATCGGCGTGGATCTGGGTGAGTTCCCGGTCATGACCTACCAGGACGCCATGTTCCTCTACGGCTCCGACAAGCCGGACCTGCGCGTGAAGCTGCAGTTCACCGAAGTCACCGAGCTGATGAAGGACGTGGACTTCAAGGTCTTCTCCGGCGCCGCCAACATGACTGGCGGCCGTGTGGTGGCCCTGCGCGTGCCCGGCGGCGCGCGTGAAGAGGGCGGCCTGAGCCGCGGCGAGATCGACGGCTACACCGAGTTCGTCAAGATCTACGGCGCCAAGGGCTTGGCCTACATCAAGGTCAATGAGCTGGCCAAGGGCCGCGACGGCCTGCAAAGCCCGATCGTGAAGAACATCCACGATGCCGCCCTGAACGAAGTCCTGAAGCGCACCGGCGCGCAGGACGGCGACCTGATCTTCTTCGGGGCCGACAAGGCCAAGGTTGTCAACGATGCCATTGGTGCATTGCGCATCAAGATCGGCCACAGCGAGTTCGGCAAGAAGAACGGCCTGTTTGAAGACCGCTGGGCCCCGATGTGGGTGGTGGACTTCCCGATGTTCGAGTTCGACGAGGAAAGCCAGCGCTACACCGCCGTGCACCACCCCTTCACTGCGCCCAAGGAAGGCCATGAGGACTGGATGGTGACCGCGCCCGAGAAGTGCATCTCGCAGGGCTACGACATGGTGCTCAACGGCTGGGAAATGGGTGGCGGCTCGGTCCGTATCCACCGCGCCGACGTGCAGCAGAAGGTGTTCGACGCCCTCAAGATTACGCCGGAAGAAGCCCAACTCAAGTTCGGCTTCCTGCTCGACGCGCTGCAGTACGGTGCCCCGCCGCACGGCGGCCTGGCCTTTGGCCTGGACCGTATCGTCACGCTCATGACCGGCGCCGAGTCGATCCGCGACGTGATCGCCTTCCCCAAGACCCAGCGTGCCCAGTGTCTGTTGACGCAGGCCCCGAGCCCGGTGGACGAGAAGCAGCTGCGCGAGCTGCACATCCGCCTGCGCAACCCGGACGCCGTGAAGGCGGCCTGAGCTCCCGAGGCTTGAGGCAGAATCAAAGGGCGCTGTTACAGCGCCCTTTTTCATGAGCAAGCCGTACAAGATTCCCCAATCCGTGCTGGTGGTGATCCACACCCCAGCACTGGAGGTGTTGCTGATCAAGCGCGCCGATGCCGAGGAGTTCTGGCAGTCGGTCACGGGTTCCAAGGACCATGTGGACGAGAGTTACGCCGACACCGTCGTGCGCGAGGTGGCCGAGGAGACCGGCATCAACGCCCTGGCTCCCGGTCACCAGCTGCGCGACTGGGGACTGGAAAACGTCTACGACATCTACCCACGCTGGCGCCATCGTTATGCGCCGGGCGTGACGCGCAACACCGAGCATCTGTTCGGCCTGCAGGTGCCCGCTGGCACAGTGGTTCGGCTCGATCCGCGTGAGCACACGGACTGGCGCTGGCTGCCCTGGCGCGAGGCGGCCGAAGCCTGCTACTCGCCCAGCAATGCCGAAGCCTGCCTGATGCTGCCAAAATTCACCCCATGAAGACCTTGCGCGTTGCCACCTACAACATCCACAAGGGCGTGCAGGGCCTGGGGCCGCAGCGCCGGCTGGAGATCCACAACCTGGGCTTGGCGGTGGAGCAGCTCGATGCCGACATCGTCTGCCTGCAGGAAGTGCGCAAGATGAACCGGCGCGAGGCGCAGTATTTCGCGCGCTGGCCCGAACAGCCGCAGGCTGATTTCCTGGCGCCCGAAGGTTACGAGGCGGTTTACCGGACCAACGCCTACACACGCCATGGCGAACATGGCAATGCCATGCTGACGCGCTGGCCGGTGCTGGGGCATCAGCATGAAGACATGTCGGACCATCGTTTTGAGCAGCGTGGCCTGCTGCACAGCGAGGTCATGGTCAATGGGCAGTCCATCCATGTGCTGGTGGTGCATCTGGGCCTGATCCGCGCCAGTCGCGTGCGCCAGGCCGCGCAGTTGGAGCGCTTCATCGAACGCGAGGTACCGGCCGGAGTGCCCCTGATCGTGGCGGGGGATTTCAATGACTGGGGGGAGCGCGTGCATCGCCATTTCGCAAGCATGGGGCTGAAGACCTTCGATCCCGGGGCGAACCCGACCTTCCCGGCACGCCTGCCGCTGGTGCAGCTTGACTATGTCTACACCCGGGGGCTGCAGCCGCTGCATGTTCACGTACCGCGTGGAAAAGCCTGGTGGCGCATGTCCGATCACCTGCCGCTGATCGCGGAATTCGGCATGCCGGCATGAAGGACAAGCAACTGCCACCGCTTCGCGCTGCGCACCAGGTGCAATTGCTGCAGGGCGGGGTGGCCTTCTTTCCCCAACTGGTCCACGACATCGGGCACAGCGTGCACGAAGTCCGGCTGGAAACCTATATTTTCCATTTCGATCCCTCCGGTGAGCGGGTGGCCGAGGCGCTGGTGCAGGCTGCGCAACGCGGCGTGGCCGTCTACCTGGTGATGGATGGGGTCGGCACGCCCTCGGTGCCGGCGGCTTGGGCGACGCGCTTTGACGAAGCCGGCGTGCAGTGGCAGATTTTTCAGCCCCTGGGACGCTTGGGTTTGTTCATCCCGAGCCGCTGGCGCCGCCTGCACCGCAAGCTGTGCGTGATCGACGGCCAGGTGGCGTTCTGTGGCGGCATCAATGTGCTGGATGACGAGTTCGACCATCACGATGCCCGCCTGCCTGCACCTCGATTTGATTTCGCGGTGCGTGTGACCGGCCCGCTGGTGCGTTCGGTGCATGAGGTCACCGCGCAGTTCTGGTGGCGTTTGCAGGCGGTCCGGGATGTGAAGCACATCGATCTGGCCGCCAGCTGGCACGACCTTGAGCAGGCCGTGCGACTGGCGCTGCAGGCGCGTGAGGACGGCAGCAGTGGCGGTGCGACCGATACACAGGCGGCCAATGGCGGTTCCCGTGCCACCTTGCTGCTGCGCGACAACCTGCGGCACCGCAGCCGCATCGAGCGCGCCTACCGCAAGGCCATTGGCGAAGCGCACGAGGAAATCATCATCGCCAACGCCTACTTCCTGCCTGGCCGCAAGCTGCGCCAGGCACTCATCCACGCCGCGCAGCGCGGGGTGCGGGTGCGCCTGCTGCTGCAGGGGCGTTACGAGTATTTTCTGCAGTACCACGCCGTGCGGGTGGTCTACGGCGTGTTGCTCAAGGCAGGGGTGGAGATTCATGAGTACGAGCCGAGCTTCCTGCATGCCAAGGTGGCGGTGATCGACCGGCGCTGGGCAACGGTCGGTTCCTCCAACCTCGACCCCTTGAGCCTGCTGCTGGCGCGCGAGGCCAATGTGGTGGTGGTGGATGAGCGGTTTGCCCAGGCGTTGCGTGCGCGGCTGGTGCAGGCCATGGAGCATGATGGCCGGCGTGTGGACCCGGCCAGCTATGCCCACCGGCCGTGGCGGCAGCGTCTGCGCGATCGCGTGGCCTTCGGCCTGGCGCGTGCCATGATCTTCCTGAATGGCAAGCGCTATTGAATTGATAGCTGGTGGCGCATATTTAGCAAGGTCTGGTGGCCAATAACCACAAACATCAATCGCTGGTACCATTGCAGCATGTTGAAGAAAAGCCAGAGCGTCATGAACCCCAGCGACACCGAAGAGGGAACGCCCGTCTCCGTGAAGATCCGCGAGCGCCTGCAGGCTGCGCGCAAGCGCTTCAACGCCAACGACAACATTGCCGAGTTCATCGAGCCCGGCGAGCTGGAGCAGCTGCTCGACGAGGTCGAGATCAAGATGCAGGCGGTGCTTGACAGCCTGGTGATCGACACCGACCGCGACCACAACACCGACAAGACGGCCCGCCGCGTGGCCAAGATGTATGTCAACGAGGTGTTTCGTGGCCGCTACGTCCCGGGCCCCACCATCACCGAATTCCCCAATGCCGAGCACCTGAATGAGCTGATGATCGTCGGCCCCATCACCGTGCGCAGCGCCTGCTCGCACCACTTCTGCCCGGTGATCGGCAAGATCTGGATCGGCGTCATGCCCAACGAGCACACCAACGTGATCGGCCTGTCCAAGTACGCACGACTGGCGGAATGGATCATGGGTCGGCCGCAGATCCAGGAAGAGGCGGTGGTGCAGCTGGCCGACCTGATCCAGGAGAAGACACAGCCCGATGGCTTGGCCATCGTCATGGAAGCCAGCCACTACTGCATGGCCTGGCGCGGTGTGAAGGACATGGATAGCAAGATGATCAACTCGGTCATGCGCGGTGTGTTCCTGAAAGACCCGACCCTGCGCCGCGAATTCCTGTCGCTCATTCCCCAGAGGAACTGATCATGCTAGTCCGTTTGCTCTATGCCAGCCGCGCCGTCGATTCGGGTGCTGAGGCCATCGACAACATCCTAGCCCAGTCGCGCCAGTTCAACCCGACCTGCGGCATCACCGGCATCCTGTGCTACGGCGGCGGCATCTTCCTGCAGGCCATCGAGGGCGGGCGCAACGCCGTGAGCGAACTCTACGGCCACATCCAGCGCGATGCCCGCCACAAGGACGTGGTGCTGCTGCACTACGAGGAAATCAGCGAGCGCCGTTTCGGCGGCTGGACCATGGGGCAGGTCAACCTCTCGCGCATCAACACTTCCATCCTGCTCAAGTACTCCGAGAAACCCGAACTCGACCCCTATGCGGTCTCGGGTCGTGTCTCGCTGGCGCTGCTGGAGGAGCTGATGGCCACCGCCTCCATCATCGGCCGCGCCTGAAACGGCTGCCTGCGCCGTGACTGCACCGGCAGCTGGTGGTTTGCCTCTGCTGCTGGGCTGCGACTTCTCAAGCAGCCCGATGCGGCAAAAACCGATTGTTTTAGCCCTTGGGTCCTTGCAGAACGGGCGTGTCCAGCTATCAAAACTGGAGCGTCTGACTTCTCTCGATGCTTTTGCCGACTGGCTCAAGCAGCCGGGCGAGTGGCTGGGCGCTTTCGATTTCCCTTTGGGGCTGCCGCGCGAACTGGTGCACGCCTTGAGCTGGCCCTTGGACTGGGAGGCGTGCATGCGCCACTACGCCAGCTTGAGCCGGGATGACATCCGGGCTCGTTTTGCCGCCTTCTGTGCCGCCCGGCCGGTGGGCAGCAAGTTCGCCCACCGTGCCACCGATGTTCCGGCCGGCTCCAGCCCCTCCATGAAGTGGGTGAATCCGCCGGTAGCGTTCATGCTGCATGCTGGCGTCCCCCGCCTGCTGGCGGCAGGTGTGCATATGCCGGGCCTGCATGCGGGTGACCTCAAGCGCGTGGCGCTGGAAGGCTACCCCGGCCTGCTGGCGCGTGAAGTGCTGGGCGTGCGCAGCTACAAGAGCGATGAACGGGCACGCCAGACGCCGGAGCGCCTGATTGCCCGCAAGGACCTGCTCACTGCGCTGGAGCATGGCCAGACCCGTCTGGGCCTGCGCCTGAAGCTCACGCATGCGCAACGCGACGCGCTGGTGGATGATGGCCGGGGGGATGCGCTCGATGCCGTGTTGTGCTTGATGCAGGCGGCCTGGGCCTGGCAGCGGGGCGCGCCGCATTACGGGTTGCCGGCGACGGTGGATCCGCTCGAAGGCTGGATCGTCACGGCCTGAGCCGCGACGGCGCCGTTCAGGCGTCTTTGTTCAGGATCGTTTCTTCGATCTTCAGGGCCAGCTGGGAGATCGCCATGCCTGCCGGACAGCCGGGGGTGTTCTGCATCAGCAACTGGCGCCGCATGATGGCCTGGCGCACCGTGGGATCTTCCGGGATGTCGCCCATGTGGATCAGGCGCACCGGACGACCTGGCTCGGCGGTGACAAAACGGTCCAGCACCTGCTGCAGCTGCACCGTGATGGCGCGGCCATCGCCCAGACGGGCCGTCTGGTTGATGATCATGCGGATGTTCTGGCGCTTTTGCTGGCCCACCAGCACCTTGATGGTGGCGTAGGCATCGGTCAGCGAGGTCGGCTCAGGGGTGGCCACCAGCAGCACTTCAGTGGCCTGGGAGACGGCGAACAGCACCACATCGGAAATGCCGGCGCCGGTGTCGAGCAGCAGCACGTCGAATTTGGAGGCCAGCGTCTCGATCACATGCAGGAAATCGTCACGCACTTCGGCGGTCAGGCGCGAGTACTCGACCATGCCGGAGCCGGCCAGCAGCACGGAAAAACCACCCGGCGCCTTGATGATTGCCTCTTCCAGTTTGGCCTTGCCGGTGAACACATCGTGCAGTGTGACCTTGGAATAGAGGTTCAGCACGACGTCGAGATTGGCCAGGCCGAGGTCGGCGTCGATCACCAGCACGCGGTGGCCACGCTTGGCCAGTGCGGCTGCCAGGTTGGCCGAGACAAAGGTCTTGCCGACGCCACCCTTGCCGCTGGTCACGGCCAGCACCTTGCCCTGCGGCTTGGTGGGCTGCTGCGGGGAGGTGGGTTTGTCCTGCGGTGGATTCAGCACGTCACTCATGGGTTGACCTTCTGCATGGCACTGTTTTCCTCTGTGCCGGGAATATTCTCACTCCATGCTGGCTCGCCTGTGGAAAGCGCGCCGAACAGGAGACTTTTTTCTTCTGGACTGACGGAGATGACTTGTTGGTGATCGATGTACACGCGGTTGCGCCCCTGCGCCTTGGCTTGATAGAGCTGGTTGTCGGCCCGTTCGACCCACAAGTCCGGCGTGCAGCGGGCCTGCGTCGGCGCGAAGGCGCCACCGACGCTGAGGGTGACTTGCAGGGTGAGCTCGGGGGACACGGCAATCGAGAGGTTGGCCACGGTCTGGCGGATGCGCTCGGCGACGGCCTCGCCGTAGTTGAGCTGGCAGTCCGGCAGCACGATGGCAAATTCCTCGCCGCCGTAACGGGCCACCGTGTCCTGCGGACGGACGCAGCCTGCAAGACAGCGCGCCACGGCCTGCAGCACCCGATCACCTGCGAGATGACCATGGGCATCGTTGATCGATTTGAAGTGGTCGATGTCGAGCATCAGCAGCAATGCCGGATTGCCCGAGCGCACGACCACATCGATTTCGCGCGCCAGGACCGCCCGGAAATGCCGGCGGTTGGCCAAGCCGGTCAACGGATCGCGCAGCGACAGCTCGCACAGTCCGTCAATGACGCCCTGGAGAAAAGCCGCGGGTGCCGCTTCCGGCGCGGGCAGAACCATGCCACCCCCATGTTCCAGCAACGCGCGTGCGTCGTCCAAGCGCAGGTCGCGCAGGTCAATCGGGTTGAGGCTGGGTGATGTCACGAAGAGCGGCGACGGTAATGAACTCTGAAAAGTCTAACAGGTTTACCTTGGGAAAAAGCAGGAAAATCAGCCGAATCGCCCGTCTTTGCGTGGTTTTAACAGAGTGATCGAAGCGCGGGATTGTGCCGGAGGAGGGTGGATGCGCGGATGGAAAACATGGCTGGTCTGGATGGCGCTGGCCTGCTGCTGCATGGGTGGTCCCGGCCAAGCCGCTGAGCGGCCGCAGCCATGGGCTGCCCGGGTGACCCATGTGTCGGATGGCGATACCCTTTGGGTGCAACCTTCGCGTGGTGGCAGGCCGCGCAAGATCCGCCTCGACGGTGTGGATGCGCCTGAAATCTGCCAGCCTTACGGGGTGATGGCGCGTGACCGGCTGGCACAGCAGGTGTCGGGACGGATGGTGCAGGTCTTGCCGCGTCGACATGATGACTACGGTCGCCTTCTGGCGCGCGTTTCAGTACAGGGGCAGGATATGGGCCGCTGGATGGTGCGGCATGGACATGCCTGGTCGCATCGCTACCGCGGCCAGCCGGGACCCTATGCTTCGTTGGAAGCCCGGGCAAGGGCACAGCACCTGGGGTTGTGGCAATCGGCGGCCGAGATGCCGCGCCAGTTTCGTCAGCGGCATGGCCGCTGTCATTGAGTGCGACCGGATGCTCAGGCTGGTGCGTTGCCGCACACCGGGCATGCCGGGGCACGTGGCAGTTGCATCTCGGTCCACTCCATGTGGCGGCCGTCCAGCATCAACAGGCGGCCCGCCAGCGAACTGCCGGTCTGGCTGAGCAGTTTGAGCGCTTCAGCCGCCTGCACGGCGCCGACGATGCCCACCAGGGGGGCGAACACGCCCATGGTGGCGCAGCGGGTTTCCTCGAAAGTGTCGTCCGGCGGAAAGACGCAGGCATAACAGGGTGAGGTGGCCGCGCGCGGGTCATAAACCGTGATCTGGCCATCAAAACGAATGGCAGCGCCCGACACCAGCGGCTTGCGATGCTTGACGCACGCCGCGTTGATGAGGTGGCGGGTGGCGAAGTTGTCACAACAGTCCAGCACCACATCGGCCTGTGCCACCAGCGTGTCGAGCAGCGCAGCATCGGCGCGCGCCATCACTGGTGTGACCTGCACTTCGGGGTTGATGGCGGCCACCGCCTGCACGATGGAGTCGACCTTGGGCAGGCCGACACGGTCCAGGGTGTGCGCGACCTGGCGCTGCAGGTTGGTGACGTCAACCGTGTCGTGGTCGACCACGGTGAGGCGGCCGACACCGGCTGAGCCGAGGTAGAGCGCCACCGGCGAACCGAGGCCGCCGGCCCCGATGACCAAGGCATGGCCATCCAGAATGCGCTGCTGGCCTTCGATGCCGATTTCTTCGAGCAGGATGTGGCGCGAATAGCGTAAGAGTTGATCGTCCGTCATAGAGGGTGCACCCCTGAGGCGCTGCACGCCTTCCCCTTGAGGGGGCGCCCCCAGTGGCCCGGCCAAGCCGGTTCCACGGGAGCCCGCGCCCGGGACCTTGGTGGAGTCATGGGTCGCTGGCTCGCGCTCAGTTCTCCTTGCTCTCTTCCTTGCGCTCGGTCTGGGTCTTGCTGACGAGCACCGGCAAGCCCTTGAGCTTGTTCAGGGCCTGGGTCAGCTGGAAGTCCTTGTCGCTGCCGAATTCGGGCAGCTTGCGGTCCTGCGGCGGCTTTTTCGCTTCCTCTTCCAGTTTCTTCATGGCCTCATCGCGTGCTTTCTCGCGCGCCGGATCTTTCTGCTCCGCGCTCTGGCCGTTCGACAGGTGTTTTTCCAGATCGGCTTCCCGTGTGCGCAGGGCGGAAAACACATTGCCCTCTGCGGTTTCATCAATCATGACGTCGGGCACGATGCCGCGTGCCTGGATCGACTTGCCGCTGGGGGTGTAGTAGCGCGCAGTGGTGATCTTGAGTGCGGTGTCGGGGCCGAGCGGGCGTACGGTCTGCACCGAGCCCTTGCCAAAGGTCTGGCTGCCCATGACAACGGCGCGCTTGTGGTCCTGCAGCGCACCGGCCACGATCTCGCTGGCCGAAGCCGAGCCCTCGTTGACCAGCACCACCAGGGGCACGTTCTTGAGTGCGGCGGGCAGACGCTTGAGTGGGTCGTTGTTGCTGCGGCGCTGGTAGAACTCGGGTGCGGCCCGGTAGGTGAACTTGCTTTCGGCCAGCTGGCCATTGGTCGAGACCACGGTCACGTTTTCCGGCAGGAAGGCAGCGGAGATGGCCACCGCGGCATCCAGCAGGCCGCCGGGGTCGTTGCGAAGGTCGAGCACCAGGCCTTTGAGGCCGGGGTCCTGCTTGTACAACTCGTCAACCTTGCGCACGAAGTCGTCCACCGTGCGCTCCTGGAACTGGCTCAGGCGGATCCAGGCATAACCTGGCTCGATCAGCTTGGCCTTGACCGATTGCGTCTTGATTTCTTCGCGGACGATGGTGACGGCAAAAGTGCGGTTCTCGTCTTTGCGGAAGACGGTGAGGATGACCTTGGTATTGGGTTCGCCGCGCATGCGCTTGACGGCTTCGTTCAGCGACAGGCCCTTGACGGCAGTGTCGTCGACCTTGGTGATCAGGTCATTGGTCTTGAGGCCAGCACGGTAGGCGGGCGAGCCTTCGATCGGCGATACCACCTTGACCAGGCCGTCTTCCTGCGTGATCTCGATGCCGACACCGACGAAACGGCCGGTGGTGCCTTCGCGGAATTCCTTGAAGGACTTCTTGTCGAAATACTGGGAATGCGGGTCCAAGCTGGACACCATGCCGGAAATGGCATCGGTGATGAGCTTCTTTTCGTCCACCGGCTCGACGTAGTCGGTCTTGACCATGCCGAAGACGGCGGCCAGTTGCTGCAACTCTTCCAGCGGCAGCGGCGTCAAGGCACTGCGTGCCACGGTCTGCAGTGAGACGGTGGTCAAGGCGCCGGCGACCACGCCGAGCGAAATCCAACCTGCGATTTTGAGTTTCTGACCCATAAATATTCCTTCACCGGCCAATATACACGGTTGGACGCGACTTGGCCGCCGGGGTTCCCGGCGGCCAGGGCGCAAAAACCTTGCTTTTACCAGCGCTTTATTTGGGACCGCTTTGTCCCGGATCAAGCGCCGGCAAAAAGGTGGAGCTGGTCAGGCCTTGCCTTGGGACGCCACAGCGGCGGCGGCCCGGGCGGCGGCTTCGGCGTCACCCAGGTAGTAGTGGCGGATCGGCTTGAGGTTGGCGTCGAGCTCGTAGACCAGCGGAATGCCGTTGGGAATGTTCAGGCCGACGATGTCCTGGTCGGAGATGCCGTCGAGGTACTTGACCAGGGCGCGGATCGAGTTGCCGTGCGCAGCCACCACGATGCGCTTGCCCGACTTGATGGCCGGTGCCATGGTCTCGTTCCAGAATGGCAGCACGCGCGCCACCGTGTCCTTCAGGCACTCGGTCAGTGGCACGTCCGACGCCGGCAGGCCGGCGTAGCGCGGGTCGCTGCGCTCGCTGCGCGGGTCGGTCGGCTCCAGCGCCGGCGGCGGGGTGTCGTAGCTGCGGCGCCAGACCAGCACCTGCTCGTCGCCATACTGCTTGGCCATGTCGGCCTTGTTCAGACCCTGCAGGGCGCCGTAGTGGCGCTCGTTGAGACGCCAGCTCTTGACCACCGGCAGCCAGGTGCGGTCCATCTCGTCCAGGCAGTACCAGAGGGTATGGATGGCGCGCTTGAGCACGCTGGTGTAGGCCAGGTCGAATTCATAGCCTTCGGCCTTGAGCAGCTTGCCGGCCGACATGGCCTGGGTGACGCCGGTGGGCGTGAGGTCGACATCGGTCCAGCCGGTGAAGCGGTTTTCCAGGTTCCAGGTCGATTCGCCGTGGCGGATGAGCACGAGTTTGTACATGGTGTGGGCAGATTCCAGGGGCGGTTGGCAGGGCGCAGGCCGGGGTTAAAACGCCCTGTCCTGCAGCAAATAACCCTCCATTCTAAAATCATGGCTTCAGACGATGCCAAAACAAGGAACAACGTGAAATTCATTCTCGACAACTGGATGCTGATTGCCGTGGCGCTGAGCTCGGGTGCCCTGCTGCTGTGGCCGGCCGTGCGCGGTGCCGCCGGCGGCTCTCTGACCGCCACGGGTGCCGTGCAACTCATCAACCAGGAAAAGGCAGTGGTAATCGATGTTTGTGAGGCAGCTGAGTTCGCCGCCGGCCACGTCACCGGTGCCAAGCACATTCCGCTGGGCCAGTTGGCGAACCAGTTGCCCGGTGTGGTGAAAAACAAGGAACTGCCGGTGATTTTCGTCTGCCAGAGCGGGATGCGCTCCAACAGTGCGGCGCGCATTGCCAAGGGCCTGGGTTACCAGAAGGCGCAGTCGCTGGCCGGCGGTCTGTCCAGCTGGCGCGCTGCCAACCTGCCGGTGGAAAAGGCTTGATTTGGGGCATCTCTGCCCCCAGGTAATTCAAATGGTTGATGGGAACAAGTCATGCAAGCAGTGAAGATGTACACCACCGCGGTCTGCCCCTATTGCATCCGCGCCAAGCAGATCCTCAAGTCCAAAGGCGTCGAGCAGATTGAGGAAGTCCGCATCGATACCGATCCGGATGCCCGCAACAGCATGATGGAAATCACCGGTCGGCGCACTGTGCCGCAGATTTTCATAGGCAGCACGCACGTGGGCGGCTGTGACGATCTGGTGGCGCTCGATGCCCAGGGTGGTCTGGTGCCGCTGCTCAACGCCGCTTGATGCGGGATGAGTGGCCGTCGGGCCCCATCTCCAGGCGACCGGGGGCTCCCGGGGCAGCGCGGCTGCATGCCCGGCGCCTGACATAATCCTGCCATCCCGCCCGTGAGCCCGTTTCGGTGTGATACCGGGCGGGCTTTGTCGTTTTGATCCGATTTTCGACCTCTGAAAGCAAGCCATGGCTGACATGCAAGAACCCGTTTTCCAGATCCAGCGCGTTTACCTCAAGGAAGCATCGCTGGAGCAGCCCAATTCCCCCGCCATCCTGTTGCAGCAGGAACAGCCGGCCGTCGACATCCAGCTCGGCGTCGAAACCGCCCTCGTGGCCGATGGCGTATACGAGGTGGTGGTGACGGCGACCGTGCACACCAAGGTGCTGGACAAGACGGTGTTCCTGGTCGAAGCCAAGCAGGCCGGCATTTTCGAGATCCGCAACCTGCCGGACGACCAGATGGGCCCGATCATGGGCATAGCTTGCCCGCAGATCGTCTACCCCTACCTGCGCGGCAATGTGGCCGACCTGGTGCAGCGTGCCGGCTTCCCGCCGGTGCATCTGGCGGAAATCAACTTCCAGTCGATGTACGAGCAGCAACAGCAGGCGCAAGCCAGCGAAATCCAGGTTCAATAAGAAACAGGGCTTGAACCCTTGTTGAATAAGCGCAAGGCGCTATGAAAATCGTAGTAATCGGTGCCGGCGCCTGGGGCTCCGCACTGGCCATGAGCGCCAGCCAGAACCCGTTGGCGCAACATGCGGTGACGCTGTGGGCGCGCGATCCGGTGCAGGCGGCCGCCATGCAGGCCGAGCGGGTCAATGCGCGCTACCTGCCGGGGCTGCCCTTGCCCGAACTCTTGCGTGTGATCAACGGTCCGGCCCATGATCTGGCGGCGGTGGTGGCAGGGCAGGACCTCGTCATCGTGGCAACGCCCATGGCCGGCCTGCGCGGGGTGCTGCAGCACATCCAGGGCTGCAGGCAGCCGGTGGCCTGGCTGTGCAAGGGTTTCGAGTCCGTCGCGGCGGGCCCATCGGGGTTGCTGGCGCATGAAGTCCAAGCGCAGGTGGCCCCCGGTTTGATGGCCGGGGTGCTCAGTGGCCCGAGTTTTGCGCAGGAGGTGGCCCGCGGCCAGCCGACGGCCCTGGTGGCGGCCAGCCGCCATGCCGGTGTGCGTGAGCTGCTGGTGCAGGCCTTTCACAGCCCGACGCTGCGGGTCTATGCCAACGAGGACATCGTCGGTGTCGAGGTCGGTGGTGCGGTCAAGAACGTGCTGGCGATCGCCACGGGGCTGTGCGATGGCTTGGACCTGGGGCTCAATGCCCGCGCCGCGCTCATCACGCGCGGTCTGGCTGAAATGACGCGTCTGGGGCTGGCGCTGGGGGCGCGCGCCGAAACCTTCATGGGCCTGTCCGGTCTGGGCGATCTGGTGCTGACCGCCACCGGTGACCTCAGTCGCAACCGCAAAGTCGGCTTGCTGCTGGCACAGGGCCAGACATTGCAGGAGGCGGTGGCCTCGCTTGGCCATGTGGCCGAAGGCGTCTACTGCGCCCGTACCGTGGTGCAGCGGGCGCAGAGCCTGGGCGTGAACATGCCGATTGCGCAAGCCGTGGTGGCTTTGCTGGACGGCCAGATGCAGCCGGCGCAGGCGGTAGCTGCTTTGATGGGGCGAGACCCTACCAACGAACTGGCCTGAGCCATTGAAATCCTGGCCGTCGCAACAGCCAGGAGGGATTGGATGATCAGGCCTTGTCGCGCTCAATGCGCGCGGCAATGTGGGCCAGCGCCTCTTCCACCTGATCGACCAGGATCAGACACAGATCCCCCTCACACAGCTTGTCCATGGCCAGGTCGATGGCCAGAAACTCGCCATGGATCTCCTGCATCTCGCGCGTACGTTTGGCGCCTTCCAGGCCCTCACGCAGCAGGGCCAGCACTTCGCCGTCGGCGCGACCACGCTGGCAGGCGTCCTGGTACAGCACCACTTCGTCAAAGGCATCACCCAGGATGCGGGTCTGTTCGCGGATGTCTTCGTCGCGCCGGTCGCCGGCACCGCTGATGACAACGGAGCGGCGCTTGGCCGGCATGGCCTCCACCGCGCGTACCAGGGCCAGCATGGCGTCCGGGTTGTGGCCGTAATCGGCAATCACCGTGGCGCCGCGGTAGTGGAACAGGTTGAAGCGTCCCTGCGCGTTGTCACTGTCGTTGACGAAGCTGGCCAAGCCCTGGCGCACCAAAGCCCAATCCAGGCCCAGCCCCCAGGCCGCGCCGACGGCAGCCATCACGTTCTCGACCTGGAAGCCGATGGTGCCTTGCAGCGTGAGCGGCACATCGGCCAGCGCGATCCTGTGCTGTGTCGTGCCTTCGGCGGCGACCAGTTGGCCGTTGTCGACATAGATGGCACGGCGTCCCTGGGCCAGGTGCGTGGCCATCACGGCATGGTTACGGTCCATGCCGAAGAAGGTGACGGCACCGCGGCAATGGGCCGCCATGCCAGCAACAATCGGGTCGGTGGCGTTGAGCACGGCCATGCCCTTGTCGGCGATGTTCTGCACGATCACGCGCTTGAGAACCGCCAGGTCTTCGACCGTGGTGATGTAGTTCAGGCCGAGGTGGTCGCCGCTGCCGACATTGGTGACGACGGCCACATCGCAGCGGTCGAAGGCCAGGCCTTCGCGCAGCATGCCGCCACGCGCCGTCTCCAGCACGGCGGCATCGACGTCGGGGTGCTGCAGCACGTTGCGTGCGCTCCTGGGACCGCTGCAATCGCCGGTGTCGATCCGCTCGCCATCAATGTAGACACCGTCGGTGCTGGTCATGCCGACGCACAGACCCTTCTGGGCCAGCAGGTGGGCGATCAGGCGCACGGTGGTGGTCTTGCCATTGGTGCCGGTCACTGCCACCAGCGGGATGCGGCCGTTTTCGCCTTCGGGGAACATGGTCGAGATGATGGCCTCGCCCACCGGACGGCCCTTGCCGAAGGAGGGCGACAAGTGCATGCGCAGGCCGGGCGCCGCATTGACCTCGACCACGCCGCCGCCCTGTTCTTCGAGCGGCAGATGGACGCTGTCGCACACCACGTCCACGCCGCAGATCTCCAGCCCCACCATCTGGGCCGCCGCCACGGCGCGTTGCGCCACTTCGGGATGCACGTCGTCGGTGACGTCGGTGGCGGAGCCGCCGGTGGAGAGGTTGGCGTTGTGACGCAGCGAGACGCGCTTGCCTTTGGGCGGCACGGAATCGGCGTTCAGCCCCTGGGTCGTCAGGCAGGAGAGGGCAATGTCGTCAAAGCGGATCTTGGTCAGGGAGGTGGCATGGCCGGTGCCGCGACGCGGGTCCTTGTTGACCTCTTCCACCAGCTCGCGCACGCTGTGCAGGCCGTCGCCCACCACGCTGGGCGGGTCACGTCGTGCTGCGGCCACCAGCTTGTTGCCCACCACCAGCAGACGGAAGTCGTTGCCGGGCATGAAACGCTCGACCAGGATTTCATCATCGAACTCGGCAGCAGCAGCATAGGCCGCCATCAGCTGTTCATGCGTCGTGATGTTGACCGTCACGCCTTTGCCCTGGTTGCCGTTCTTGGGCTTGATCACCACTGGCAGACCAATCTTGCGTGCGGCTTTCCAGGCTTCTTCGGGGGAGGCAACCTCGAAACCCAACGGCACGGGCACACCGGCGGTGGCCAGCAGCTTTTTGGTGAGCTGCTTGTCCTGCGCGATGGCTTCGGCAATCGCGCTGGTGACATCCATTTCGGCCGCCTGGATACGGCGCTGCTTGCTGCCCCAGCCGAACTGGATCATGCTGCCTTGCGTCATGCGGCGGTAGGGGATCTGGCGTGCGGCGGCAGCGACGGCGATGGAGCCGGTACTCGGCCCCAGACGCACGTCTTCATCGAGTTCGCGCAGCTGGTCGAGGGCCTGTTCCAGGTCGAAGGGGGTGTCCTGCTGGGCCGACTGGCAAAGGGCTTGGGCCAGCTCCAGCGCCAAGCGGCCGACCTCCTCTTCGGAGTACTCGACTACCACCTGATAGACGCCGGCCTCGGGGGTCGGGGTGGTGCGGCTGAAGGTGACCGGACAGCCGGCCTGGGCCTGCAGGTCAAGTGCCACCAGCTCCAGCACATGGGCCATGGGCACGGTTTCGTCGTGGCCACTGGGGCGCAAGGCGCGGATCTGGGGGAAGCGGGCACGCAGCCGGGCCTCGAAGCCGTTGCGTGTGCTGACGGCACATTCGGCGGGTGTGCAGGTCACGACCGCTTCAATAGCCGTGTGATGACTCCACAGATTGGGCCCGCGCAGGGCGCGGATGCGTGTGACGTCCATATGCTCAGAAGTTTTTCTTGGGAGTCGGGTTGAAGGTGCGCAGGCCGGCGCCGATCAGTTCGGGCGTGATGCCCAGGGCCCAGGCGGCGGCCACGGCGGCCATCACCATTTCGGGTTTCTCGGCTTTGGCCGGGGCCAGCGAGTCCAGCGGGACATGGCTCACCTCGTCCATGCCCTGGGCCAAGATGATCTGCCGTTCGCGCAGGAAGACGGCACGTTCACCGCTGGCGCGGTGTGTGGCGATGGCTGCGAGTTCCGAATCGAGGCCATAGAAGATGACCTTGCCGTCGCACAGTTCCGCCATTTCCACCACCTGCGGGTTGGCGGCATTGAGTACGGCCGTGCCGCTGGGCAGCACGACATCGACTTGCGTACGCACCACGTTGTAAAGACGGTCGGCGTCGTCGATGTAGAAGTCAGACAGCTCGTCCAGATTGCCGAGGTCGGTGACGACACCAACCGTGCAGCGGTCATAGGCCAGTCCTTCGGACAGGATGGCGCGGTTGCTGTGCTCCAGCACGGCGGCTTCCACGGAGCGGTTGATCAACAGACGCTGGCCGGCTTCCCAGTGGATGCTGTCGGCACTGTCGACCTGGCGCGCGCCGAGGAAGAAACCGTCCTGGCAGGCCAGGCCTACCTGGGTGCCGTTGATGTGCAGCAGCCAGGCGACCAGGCGCGCGATGCGCGTGGTGTGCTGGCTGCCGGTGATGCCGACGACCGGGATGCGGCCCTGATCGTCACCGGGGAACAGGTGGTCGACGATGGCCTGGCCCACCGGACGCGGCTGGCCTTCAGCCGGCTTGATGTGCATCAGCAGGCCCGGGCCGGCATTGACTTCAATGATGGCGCCGCCCTGTTCCTTGAGCGGGCGGCCGATATCTTCAGCCACCAAGTCGATGCCCGCGATGTCCAGCCCGACCACGCGGGCGGCCAGTGCGGCAGCCGACGCCACCTGGGGGTGCACCTGGTCTGTGACGTCGTAGGCCAGATCGCCCTGGCGTTTGACCAGGATGGTTCGGCCGGCTTCGGGTACCGATTCGCCGGTCAGACCCTGGCGCTCCAGTTCGAGCTGCGCAATCGGCTCCTTGTCCAGAACCAGCGGCTCCAGCGGAAACTCTTCCTCGACACCGCAGCGCGGGTCGCTGTTGATCTGGCTCTCGATCAACTGGCGCACCGTGGAGCGGCCGTCGCCGGTGACGGTCTGCATCTTGCCGCGGGTGGCGGCGACGACACGCTTGCCGACCACCAGCAGGCGGTGGGCATCACCCCGGATGAATTTTTCCACCAGCACGCCGCTGCCTTCGGCGTCGGCGGCCACGTAGGCCTTTTCAATTTCGGCACGGGTATTGAGGTCGGTGAACACGCCG
Organism: Curvibacter delicatus NBRC 14919; assembly: GCF_001592265.1. Classification (GTDB taxonomy): domain Bacteria; phylum Pseudomonadota; class Gammaproteobacteria; order Burkholderiales; family Burkholderiaceae_C; genus Hylemonella; species Hylemonella delicata. The sequence continues at coordinate 203,632 of NZ_BCWP01000001.1, forward strand.
CGGCCATGGTTGGCGTCGGTCGGTTTGACGACCACCGGCAAGCCGATGTCCTGTGCAGCCTCCCAGGCGGCCTCGGCGCTGTCGACCTCCTGGCCCTCGGGCACCGGCACGCCGCAGGACTGCAGCAGGCCTTTGGTCATGTGCTTGTCGCTGGCGATGCTCTCGGCAATGGCGCTGGTCTGGTCGGTCTCGGCGGTCCAGATGCGGTGCTGGCGTGTGCCGTAGCCCAACTGGACCAGGTTGCCGCCAGTCAGCCGGATGTGCGGAATGCGGCGCTCGCTGGCCGCATCGACGATATGGGCCGTGCTCGGCCCCAGGCAGACCTTGTCGCACAGTTCGCGCAACTGGTTCACGGCGCCTGCCACGTCATAAGGCCGGTCTTCGATTGCCGCCATCACCAGATCGCGGCCGGCCTCCAGTGCGGCCCGCCCCACGTCTTCCTGTCGGGTACGGAAAGCCAGCTTGTAGATGCCGTGGGCCGAGGTCATGCGGGCCTTGCCGAAGCCGGTCTGCATGCCGGCCAGGTTCTGCAATTCCAGTACCACGTGTTCGAGGATGTGCGCGGCCCAGGTGCCTTCACGCAGGCGCATCAGGAAGCCGCCGGGTTCCCCCACGCCACAGCGGTGTTCCGCCAGGGTGGGCAGCATGGCCGTCAAACGCTCGTAGAATCCAGGGATGGTGTTGGATGGGTAGTGTTCCAGCTCGCCGATGTCGACCCAGGCCTCGATCACCGGACGGTAGGTCCAGATGTTGGGGCCACGCAAATGGGTGATTCGCAGGAATTGAATATTTTTCGTTGTCATGAATCTAAGCAGGTCTGGCAATCAAGCGCCACGCGCGGCATTCTGGTTTGCATGAGCTGACCCTGGTCTTGGCACAGTCGTATTCCAACAATCACTTCAAAAAACGGCGCCCATCGTATATCGTCAAGTCAGTTGCACATCGCAAAAGACACAGGCACGGCAGCAAACCACCCACCTGCACAAACCACTCTGGACTCCATGACACACCCCAATTCAGCCGCCATCGAATTATCAATCAACGAGATCCCGGCTGATTGGCGTCAGGAGGCGCGGTCACTTCTCCAACCTGGAGAAAACGTTCTGGCCGTGCTGGAGGTTGACCTCGACACCCAACTTCGTTTCGTCCGCGGACTGGTGGCGGTGACCGACCGGCGCCTGTTCAGCCGCTCCCCGGGGGACGCCGGCTGGCAGACATGGGATTATCGGCCCGGTTTGGCCCTGAATCACCACGACCATGCGGGTGTGGGGCACCTGGACCTGACGGATGCCTCCGGCCTGTTGGCCAGTTGGCGCTTCACCCTGGGCCAGAACCTGCAGGCCATCCGGCTGTATGACCAGTTCCGCCTGCAGCTGGAAGGCCATCTCAGTGGCAGGCCTGTGGTGCAGCCTCCCGCACATGTCTGCCCCAGTTGCAAGGCCCCGTTGGCGCCGGATCAGGACGAATGCCCGATCTGCACCAAGGTCATCCATACCCCGCCGTCCACCTGGACCCTGTTCCGGCTCTGGCGCTTTGCCCGGCCCTACCGGGTCCAGCTGTTCTGGGGTTTTGTGTTGACCCTCTTGGGAACGGCGGCCAGCCTGGTGCCGCCTTACCTCACCATGCCGTTGATGGACGAGGTGCTGATTCCGTTCCAGAACGGGCAGAAGATCGACCCGATGCTGGTGGCGCTCTACCTGGGCGGCCTGCTCGGCTCGGCCTTGCTGGCCTGGGTGCTGACCTGGGCGCGTACCTACATCCTGGCGCTGGTGTCGGAGCGCATCGGTGCCGACCTGCGCACCACCACCTACGATCACCTGCTGAACCTTTCGCTTGAATATTTCGGTGGCAAACGCACCGGCGACCTGATGGCCCGCATCGGCAGCGAGACCGACCGCATTTGCGTCTTCCTCTCGCTGCACCTGCTGGACTTCGCCACCGACGTGCTGATGCTGGCCATGACGGCCGCCATCCTGTTTTCCATCAACCCCTGGCTGGCCCTGGTGACGCTGCTGCCCTTGCCCATCATCATCTGGATGATCCATGCCGTGCGTGATCGCCTCAAGACCGGGTTCGAGAAGATCGACCGCGTCTGGTCCGAGGTCACCAGCGTGTTGGCCGACACCATTCCCGGCATCCGCGTGGTCAAGGCCTTCGCCCAGGAAAAGCGCGAGTCCAAGCGCTTCCATGATGCCAACCGCCACAACCTGGCGGTCAACGACAAGCTCAACCGCACCTGGTCGCTGTTCACGCCCAGCGTGTCCTTCCTGACCGAGGTCGGCCTGCTGGTGGTCTGGGCCTTCGGCGTCTGGCTGGTGGCACACGAGCAGATCACCGTGGGTGTGCTGACCGCCTTCATCGCCTACATCAGCCGCTTCTACGGCCGGCTCGACTCCATGAGCCGCATCGTGTCGTGGACCGAGAAATCCGCCTCGGCGGCCAAGCGCATCTTCGACATCCTCGACCACGTCTCCAGCGTGCCGGAGCCGACGCAGCCGGTGCATCTGGACCACGTGAAGGGTCGCATCGAGGTGCGCGACGTCGGCTTCCGCTACGGCAACCGCGAGGTCAACCGGGGCATCAACCTGACCATCGAACCTGGCCAGATGGTCGGCCTGGTCGGCCACAGCGGCTCCGGCAAGAGCACGCTGGTCAACCTGATCTGCCGCTTCTACGATGTGTCCGAGGGCAGCATCCGCGTCGACGGCGTCGATATTCGTGCGTTGCCGGTGGCCGAATACCGGCGCAACATCGGCCTGGTGCTGCAGGAGCCCTTCCTCTTCTTCGGCACCATTGCCGACAACATTGCCTACGGCCGTCCTGACGCCACACGCGAGGAAATCATTGCTGCCGCGCGTGCCGCCCACGCGCACGAGTTCATCCTGCGTTTGGCGCAGGGCTACGACTCCATGGTGGGTGAGCGCGGCCAAGGCTTGTCCGGCGGCGAGCGCCAGCGCATCTCGATCGCGCGCGCCCTGCTGATCGACCCGCGCATCCTGATCCTGGACGAGGCCACCGCCTCGGTCGACTCCGAGACCGAAAAAGAAATCCAGAAGGCGCTGGAAAACCTGGTGCAGGGCCGCACCACCATTGCCATTGCGCACCGCCTCTCCACCCTGCAGCGTGCCGACCGGCTGGTGGTGCTGGACCGCGGCCAAGTGGTGGAAGAGGGCACGCACGACGAACTGATGGCGCAAGAGGGGGCCTACTACGGCCTGTACCAGGCGCAGGCACGCAACATGGACGTGGACATAGACGATGCGGTGGAATCAGCCGTCGGCGACAAGAAGGACGATGCCAAATGAACACCAGCTCTAACCCTCAACTGGTGCCCAACGCTTTCGAACTCAGCCGCAACAGCTTCGGCAAGCTGGTGCTGACCACCCCCGACGGCCAGACACATGAAGACGTGGTGCCGGTGCGCGCCTTTCCGATCCAGTCGCCTGACCGTGGCATTTCCCTGCTCAACAGCGAAGGGCATGAAGTGGCCTGGGTGGATGCCCTGGCCGATGTGCCGCAGCCGGCGCAGGGGCTGATTCGCGAAGCCCTCGGCGGGCGCGAGTTCATGCCTGAAATTCAGGCCATTCTGAGCGTGACCAGCTTTGCGACCCCCTGCACCTGGCAGGTGCTGACCGACCGCGGTGAAACGAATTTCGTGCTGCGCGGTGACGAGGACATCCGCCGACTGGCCGGCAACACCTTGCTGGTGACCGACTCGCATGGCATCTATTTCCTGATTCGTGACCTGACGGCCTTGAGCCGTGACAGCCGCCGGATTCTCGACCGCTTCATGTAAGCCGCCTTTCCCCTGTCCTGCCTTTGGATCCTGTTGTATGAATCCCGTTCTTGACTATTCCGAGTCCATGCTGCGTGAGTTGGCGCAGGCTGATGTGACCCGCGCCTTGCAGGAAGATGTGGGCCAGGGCGACCTGACCGCCGGCCTGATTGATCCCACGCGCCAGGCGCGTGCCCGCGTGCTGGCACGTGAATCCGCCGTGATCTGCGGCGTACCCTGGGTCGAGGCCACACTGCGGGAGATGGTTCCCGAGGCCAAACTCACCTGGCATGTGCGCGACGGCCAGCGCTGCGCACCGGATCAGGTAGTGCTGGAAATCGCTGGCCCGGCCCGTGGTCTGCTCACGGCCGAACGCACCTTGCTCAACTTTTTGCAACTGCTCAGCGCCGTTGCTACCTACACGGCCACCTATGTGCAGGCCGTGCAAAGCGTGCCTGGCAACCGGGCGCAGATTGTTGACACGCGCAAGACACTGCCAGGGCTGCGCCTGGCGCAGAAGTACGCCGTGTGCACCGGTGGCGGCACCAACCACCGCATCGGTCTGTATGACGCGGTGCTGATCAAGGAAAACCACATTGCCGCGGCCGGCGGCGTGACCGCCGTATTGCAGCGTGCCGCAGCGGTGGCGCCCAGTGCCAAGTTCGTCGAGATCGAGGTCGAGACTTTGGCGCAGCTGGAGGAAGCCCTGGTTGCCGGCGCCACCATGGTGTTGCTCGACAACATGAGCCTGGATACGTTGCGCGAGGCTGTGCGTCTCAACGCCGGTCGCGCGATTCTGGAGGTGTCGGGGGGCGTGAATTTGAGCACGGTGCGCGACATTGCCGCCACCGGAGTGGACCGCATCTCCATTGGCGCCCTGACCAAGGACGTCAAGGCGATTGATTTTTCCATGCGCTTCGAGGAATTGTGATGACTGCCCCTGCCAAGGTGATCGATGTCGAATACGAGCAACCGGCCTGTGCCACGCGCCACGCCTGGGCGCGTGTGCCGGTGGAGCCGGCGCCGGCCGAGCGCGCCGCGCTGAAAGACAAGATCCGTCGCCTGCTGAAAGAGAAAAACGCTGTCATGGTGTCGCACTACTATGTGCACCCCGACCTGCAGGACCTGGCCGAGGAAACCGGCGGCATCGTCAGCGACTCCCTCGAGATGGCACGTTTCGGCCGCGACCATGCCGCGCAGACGCTGGTGGTGTCGGGCGTGCGCTTCATGGGCGAGACGGCCAAGATCCTGTCGCCGGAAAAACGTATCCTCATGCCCGATCTGGATGCCACCTGCTCGCTCGATCTCGGCTGTCCGATCGACGAGTTCTCGGCCTTCTGCGACGCGCACCCTGACCGTACCGTGGTGGTCTATGCCAACACCAGCGCCGCCGTGAAGGCGCGTTCCGACTGGCTGGTGACTTCCAGCTGCGCGCTCGACATCGTGCGCGCACTCAAGGAGAAGGGGCAGAAAATCCTGTGGGCGCCCGACAAGCACCTGGGCGGTTACATCCAGCGTGAGACCGGCGCCGACATGGTGATGTGGAACGGCTCGTGCATCGTGCATGACGAATTCAAGGCCTTCGAGCTGGAAGAGCTGATGAAGGAGCATCCGAAGGCCAAGGTGCTGGTGCATCCGGAGTCGCCGGCCGAAGTCATCGCGTTGGCCGATGCCGTGGGTTCCACCTCCGGCATCCTCAAGGCGGCGCACGACATGGATGCGCCCGAGTTCATCGTCGCCACCGACAAGGGCATGATGCACAAGCTGCGCACGCTCAACCCGGGCAAGACCTTCATCGAAGCACCCACTGCCGGCAACAGCGCCACCTGCAAGAGCTGTGCGCACTGCCCCTGGATGGCCATGAACAGTCTGGCCGGCGTGGCGCAGGTACTGGAGAGCGGCGGCAATGAAATTCATGTCGATCCGGCGCTGATCCCACGTGCCCGTGTGCCGATCGACCGCATGCTGGCGTTCACCGCCGCCCTCAAGGCCGGCCAGCCGACCGGTGGGCTGGTGCCGAACATCGGGGCGGCGTAGCGCTGGCACACCCCCAGGCTGCGCGCACTGCGTGTCGCTTCGCCACCCCCCTTGCAGGGGGCGATGCCAGTGGCCCGGCGGAGCCGGTCCACGGCATCTCCCGGTTGAAGCCACTGCCCGCGATGCGGGCTTCGTTTTAATCGAGCAACTGCTCTGCCGGTACGTACGCGTAACCGAGTTGCTGCGCCACCGCTTCGTGCGTGACATGACCCTGGGCGATGTTCAGGCCGTGGCGCAGGTGCGGGTCCTCACGCATGGCCTGTTGCCAGCCTTTGCCGGCCAGCGCCAGTGCGTGCGGCAGGGTGGCGTTGTTGAGGGCGAAGGTGGAGGTGCGGGCCACATTGCCCGGCATGTTGGCCACGCAGTAGTGCACCACGCCATCCACCACAAAGGTCGGATCGGCATGTGTGGTGGGATGCGAGGTCTCGAAGCAGCCGCCTTGGTCAATGGCCACGTCCACCATGACGGCGCCCTGCTTCATGCGCGAAACCAGTGCGCGCGAGACCAGCTTCGGCGCTGTGGCGCCAGTGACCAGTGCGCTGCCGATGACGAGCTCGGCGTCCAGCACGGACTGCTCGATGTTGTGTGCGCTGGCCAGCAGGGTGTGGATGCGGTTGCCGTAGAGCGCGTCGAGCGTGCGCAGCTTCTCCATGCTGCGGTTGAGTACGGTGACGCGAGCCCCCATGCCCACGGCCATCTGGACCGCGTTGGCGCCGACCGTGCCGGCACCCAGGATCACCACGTGCGCGGCCGGCACACCGGGCACGCCGCCCAGCAGCACGCCCATGCCGCCACGTGACTTCTCCAGATGCGTGGCGCCTGCCTGCACCGCCATGCGCCCGGCCACTTCGCTCATGGGCGCCAGCAGCGGCAGCGTGCGGTTGGGGCCGGTAATGGTTTCGTAGGCAATGCACACCGCGCCGGACTTCACCAGCGCTGCCGTGAGTGCGGCATCAGGTGCCAGGTGCAAGTAGGTGTAGAGGATCTGGCCCGGGCGCAGCATGGTCAATTCCTGCGCTTGCGGTTCCTTGACCTTGATGATCATCTCGGCCTGTGCAAACACGCTGGCGGCATCCGGGACCAGCGTGGCACCGGCAGCGCGGTAGTCCTCGTCGCTCAGCCCGATGGCGGCGCCGGCACCGCTTTGCACCCGTACCGAGTGGCCGTGCGCGCACAGCTCACGTACGCTGGCCGGTGTCAGGCCAACGCGGTACTCGTGGTTCTTGATTTCCTGGGGGACGCCGATCTGCATAGGGGTGCTCCTTGCGCGGGAATCGGCGTCAAGGTTACCCCAAATGGCGACAGAGATTCAGGCCTCGAGATTGTCGATCAGCCGCGTCGTTCCCAGGCGGGCTGCACCCAGCACCACCAGCGAGTCCGGACCGAAGTCGTCTGCTTGCGGTGGCTGCAGGTCGTGGCGACGGCGCACGGTCAGGTAGTCAGGCTGCCAGCCGCGGGCAGTCAGGGCCTGCACGGCTTGTGCCTCGATCCTGCCAATGTCGCGCTCACCCTGCTGCAGCGCGGCGATCATGCCCTTGAGCGTCAGCGAGAGCTGCACCGCCTCGGCACGCTCGGCAGCGCTCAGGTAGCCATTGCGCGACGACAGGGCCAGACCGTCCGCGGCGCGCAAGGTGGCGCCGGTGTGGATGTCAATCGGCAGCGCCAGCTGTGCCACCATGCGGCGGATCACCATCTGTTGCTGGTAGTCCTTGGCGCCGAAGACGGCAGCAGCGGGCTGTACGATGTTGAAGAGCTTGAGCACCACCGTACAGACACCAGTGAAAAAACCAGGGCGGAAGTGGCCTTCCAGAATGTCGGCCAACTCGGTCGGCGGTTGCAACTTGTAGCCCTGCGGCTCGGGGTAGAGCTCCTGTTCGCTCGGCGCGAAGACGACGTCGCAGCCGGCAGCCTGCAGCTTGGCGCAGTCCGCCTCCAGCGTGCGCGGGTAGGTGCCGAAGTCCTCGTGCGGCAGGAACTGCAGCCGGTTGACGAAGATACTCGCCACCGTCACATCGCCCAGCGGCTTGGCCTGCTTCACCAGCGCCAAGTGGCCCTCGTGCAGATTACCCATGGTGGGCACGAGCGCCGGACGTTCGTATTTCGCCAGTTCCGCGCGGAGTTCAGCAATGGTGTGGATCAGCTTCATGAGAGAGAGTGAAAGTATCAGATCGCGGGGCGCCGCGGAACCGGCTCCGCCGGGCCACTGGCGTCATCCCCCTGTGGGGGATGACGCCGCAGGCGGCTCAGGGGGGAATCTTATCTACCAAGCGTGTTGGGCATTCACCGGAAAGCGGCTTTCCTTGACGGCCTTGACATAGGCCTCCATGGCGCCGCGCACGCTGCCGGCGTCGGCCATGAAGTTGTGCACGAACTTCGGCATTTTGCCCAGGTTCATGCCCAGCATGTCGTGCAGCACCAACACCTGGCCGGCGCAGTCCACGCCGGCGCCGATGCCGATGGTGGCGCAGTGCGGCAGCGCTCGGGTGAGCTCGGCCGACAAGGCCGCTGGCACCATTTCCAGCACCAGCAGGGTGGCACCGGCATCCTGCAATTCGAGCGCATGGCGTTTGAGCGTGGCGGCGGATTCCTCGGTCTTGCCCTGCACGCGGTAGCCGCCCAGGGCATGCACGGTCTGTGGCGTCAGGCCGAGGTGGGCGCAGACCGGAATGCCGCGTTCGACCAGGAAGCGCACCGTGTCGGCGGTCCAGCCGCCGCCTTCGAGCTTGACCATGTGGGCGCCGGCCTGCATCAGCACGGCGGCGCTGCGCAGGGCCTGTTCCTTCGACTCATGGTAGCTGCCGTAAGGCAGGTCACCGATGATCCAGGCCGTGCCCTGCACGCGGCGCACGCCGCGTGTCACGCTTTCCACGTGGTAGCGCATGGTCTCCAGTGTCACGCCAACGGTGCTGGAGAGGCCTTGGCACACCATGCCCAGTGAGTCGCCGACCAGGATGGTCTCCACCCCGGCGGCATCGGCCACGGCGGCGAAGGTGGCGTCGTAGGCAGTGAGCATGGTGATCTTCTCGCCGCGCGCATGCATTTCCAGCAGACGCGGCAGGCTGATCGGTTTGCGCGTGGCCGGCGCGGAGGCCGGCGGCAACGTGCCATAAGGAGAAGCGCTGTTTTGCGGGGCTGAGGTCGAGGTCACGGCGAGCTCCAGAAGTTTGCGCGAGTGTATTCGGCTGGCTGCTCAGGCTTCAGGCGTGCCGCGTTGCATGCCCAGCCGGTTGAGCAGGTCGATGTCGGCATCCGTGTCGGGGTTGCCAGTGGTCAGCAGCTTGTCGCCATAGAAGATGGAGTTCGCGCCCGCCAGGAAACACAGGGCCTGCACTGCATCGCCCATCTGCTGGCGGCCGGCCGACAGGCGAACGCGCGCCTTCGGCATGGTGATGCGGGCCACGGCGATGGTGCGCACGAACTCGAAGGGATCGAGCGGCGCCTGGTCGGCCAATGGCGTGCCTTCGACGCGCACCAGGTTGTTGATTGGCACCGACTCCGGATAGGGGTCGAGGTTGGCCAGTTCGGCGATCAGGCCGGCACGCTGGCGGTGGCTTTCGCCCATGCCGACGATGCCGCCGCTGCACACCTTGACGCCGGCGCCGCGCACGCGCGCCAGCGTGTCCAGGCGGTCCTGGTAGACACGGGTGCTGATGATGTCGCCATAAAAGTCGGGCGAGGTGTCGAGGTTGTGGTTGTAGTAGTCCAGGCCGGCGTCGCGCAGCTGTTCGGCATGGCCTTCCTTGAGCATGCCGAGGGTGGCACAGGTCTCCAGCCCCAATCCCTTGACGGCGCTGACCAGTTCGGCCACCTTCTCGATGTCACGGTCTTTCGGTTCGCGCCAGGCGGCGCCCATGCAAAAGCGTGTGGCGCCGGCGTCCTTGGCGCGGTTGGCAGCGAACAGCACTTCTTCCAGCTCCATCAGCTTGGAGGCCTTCACGCCGGTGTCGAACGAGGCCGATTGCGGGCAATAGCCGCAATCCTCCGAGCAGCCGCCGGTCTTGACCGACAGCAGGGTGGCGAACTCGACCTGCGTCGGGTCGAAGTGTTCGCGGTGCACTGTCTGCGCACGGAACAGCAGTTCGGGGAACGGCAGCTTGAACAGTGCCTCGATGGCTTCGACGCTCCAGCGCTCGGCCTTCGGCGTGGCCGCATGGGCGTGCGGGCGGTGCAAGGTGACGGTTTTTTCCTGGACGGTACTCATATGAAATGTCCTGTGGTCAATTGGGTCAGGGGATTCAGGCGCTGTCGCCGCCGTGGTGTTCCCCATGTGCCGGCACATGGGAGGCTTCCTGCACCGGGATATGGCTGCGCTGTTCCTTGATGCGGTTGTTGTCGTCGACAAAGACCAGCTTGGGCTCAAAACCCTTGCATTGGGCTTCCGGCACCTGGGCGAAGGCGGCAATGATGATCAGGTCGCCCACAGCGGCACGGCGCGCGGCCGAGCCGTTGACCGAGATGATGCCGGTGCCGCGCTCGCCGCGGATGGCGTAGGTGACAAAGCGCTCGCCGTTGTTGATGTTCCAGATGTGAACCTGTTCGTTCTCCATCATGTTGGCGGCATCGAGCAGATCTTCGTCGATGGCGCACGAACCTTCGTAGTGCAGTTCGCAGTCGGTGACGGTGGCGCGGTGGATCTTGGACTTGAGCAGGGTACGTTGCATGGTCGGCTCCTTGCGGGAGTTTCAGTGGGTTGTCGGGGTCAGCAGGGTGGGCTTGGCCACCGCATCGGTTTGAGGGTAATCGCGGCTGAAATGCAGGCCACGGCTTTCATGCCGGCCCTGCGCGCTGCGCACGATGAGGTCGGCCACCTGCACCAGGTTGCGCAGCTCCAGCAGGTCGCGCGTCACGTGGAACTGGGCGTAGAACTCCTGGATTTCATCCTGCAGCAGTGCAATGCGGTGGGCCGCGCGTTCCAGGCGCTTGTTGGTGCGCACAATGCCGACGTAATCCCACATGAAACGGCGCAGTTCGTCCCAGTTGTGCGAAATGACGACCTCCTCGTCGGCGTCGGTCACACGGCTGTCGTCCCAGGCCGGCAGTGGCGGGCAAGGCGGCGCGCTTTCCTGTGCAATGGCCTGGGTGGCGGCACGCGCGAACACCATGCATTCCACCAGTGAGTTGCTGGCCAGCCGGTTGGCACCATGCAGGCCGGTGCAGGAGGTTTCGCCAATCGCATAGAGGCCGGGCAGGTCGCTGCGGCCAGTCAGGTCGGTAACGACGCCGCCGCAGGTGTAATGCGCGGCCGGCACCACGGGGATGGGCTGCTTGGCGATGTCGATGCCGAGCTCCAGGCAGCGCGCATAGATGTTGGGGAAGTGCTCCAGCAGGAAGGCCTTGGGCTGGTGCGAGATGTCCAGGTAGACGCAGTCCAGGCCATGCTTCTTCATTTCGAAGTCGATGGCACGCGCCACCACGTCACGCGGCGCCAGTTCGGCGCGCGGGTCGTGCTGCAGCATGAAGCGCGTGCCCCCCGCCGATTCAGGCAGGATCAGCCGCCCGCCTTCGCCGCGCACCGCTTCGCTGATGAGGAAGGACTTGGCGTGCGGGTGGTACAGGCAGGTCGGGTGGAACTGGATGAACTCCATGTTGCCGACCCGGCAACCGGCGCGCCAGGCCGCGGCAATGCCGTCGCCGGTGGCGGTGTCGGGGTTGGTGGTGTAGAGGTAGACCTTGCCGGCGCCGCCGGTGGCCAGGATGGTGTGCGGTGCGTGGAAGGTGAGCACCTGGTCGGAGATCTCGTCCAGCGCATACAGGCCGTAGCAACGCTGGTCGGGCAGGCCGAGCTTGTGGCCGGTGATCAGGTCCACCAGCATGTGGTGCTCGAACAGCGTGATGTTGGGCGTGGCGCGCACGCGCGCCATCAGCGTGTCCTGCACCGCTGCGCCGGTGGCATCGGTCACGTGCACCACGCGCCGTTCGCTGTGGCCGCCTTCGCGTGTCAGGTGCAGATGCCCCTCTTCCTGCGAGAACGGTACGCCGAGCTGCTGCAGCCAGCGGATGTTTTCCGGCGCATGCTCGACCACGAAGCGCGTTGCGGCCAGGTCACACAGACCGGCGCCCGCCACCAGGGTGTCCTGCACATGGGCTTCGAGCGTGTCGCCTTCGCCCATGACGGCGGCAATGCCGCCCTGGGCCCAGCGGCTGGAGCCGTCGTTGAGCTCGCGCTTGGTCAGGATCGCCACGCGATGGGTGGGGGCCAGATGCAGTGCTGCGCTCAGGCCTGCCAGGCCGCTGCCGACGATGAGGACGTCGAAATGATGGGAAGTGGTCACGGACAGGGTCTCAGAACAGGGGTCAGGCAGGCCGGCTCAGACGGGAGAGTACGCCAGCCGGACATAGATCGGGGCAAAGGCCTCGGCCTGGGTGATTTCAATCAGGCATTCCTTGGCCAGCTCCAGCAGGGCGATGAAGGTCACCACCAGCACCGGTGTGCCCTGTTCGGGGGCGAACAGGTGCTCGAACTCGACGAATTTCTGGCCTTGCAGCTGGCGCAGCACGATGCTCATGTGTTCGCGCACCGAGAGTTCCTCACGCGTGATCTTGTGGTGCTGCACCAGCTTGGCACGCTTGAGGATGTCGGCCCAGGCTTCCTGCAGCTCGACGACGTGCACGTCTGGAAAACGCGGCTGCAGGGCCTGTTCGATGTAGACCTGCGCCTTGAGGAAGTCGCGTCCATATTGCGGCAGATTGCCCAGTTGCACGGCAGCCAGTTTGATCTGCTCGTATTCCAGCAGGCGGCGTACCAGCTCGGCGCGCGGATCCTCGGCTTCTTCGCCCTCGGCCGTCTTCTTGGGCGGCAGCAGCATGCGCGACTTGATCTCGATCAGCATGGCCGCCATCAGCAGGTACTCGGCGGCCAGCTCCAGATTGCGGTTGCGGATGTCGTCGACATAGACCAGGTACTGGCGCGTGACCGCTGCCATCGGGATGTCGAGGATGTTGAAGTTCTGCTTGCGGATCAGGTAGAGCAGCAGGTCAAGGGGACCTTCGAAGGCCTCCAGGAACACCTCCAGCGCTTCCGGCGGGATGTACAGATCCTGCGGCATCGCAAACAGCGGCTCGCCATAGAGCCGCGCCACGGCCACGTGGTCGACGACTTCCGGCATGTCCGGGCTGAGCGTTGCCTCGGCGGTTTCCAGGCCGCTGGTGTCGTGTGGGGTGTTCATGGATTTGCTATCAAATCTATAGCTTCCGGCGCCCTTTTATCAAGGTCGGAGGCATGATTTGAGTGTTTATTTGCCTTCGGTCTGGTAGACGTAGGGCTTTTGCGCCACACGGGCTTGCGCATAGCCGGCCCAGGCGTCGCGGTCGACCGACTTGTCCCACAGCAGATCACGGCCCTGGCGTTGCTGGGCTTCGAGCTGCGGCTGACGGGCCTTGAGTTGCTCAATGAACTGGGTGGCGTCGGATTGGTAATCGGGGCGGCGGAAAATATGCATGGGCAGACCTCTTGAGGGGCCTGTACGGGACAGGCATCAGCCATTTTACCGGTGCCGGCCACCCCGGGTCCGGTCCGTGCGGAATGGGTGGATACTGGGTGCCTGGCATCTGCGCAGGAGGGGAGGGCGTTTCGATGATCACGATTCTGGAAGCCAAGCGGGCCGGCCTGTTCGGCAAAGGCAAGCTGATTCCCAACATCATCGCCGGCGTGATCGTCGGCGTCGTTGCCCTGCCGCTGGCGATGGCCTTTGCCATTGCCTCCGGGGCCAAGCCGGAGCAGGGGCTGTACACGGCCATCATCGGCGGCTTCATGGTGTCGGTGCTGGGTGGCAGCCGGGTGCAGATTGCCGGACCGACGGGCGCCTTCATCGCCATCCTCTCCGGGGTGACGGCCAAGTACGGCATTGCGGGTCTGCAGCTGGCCACCCTGATGGCCGGCCTGATGCTGGCCGCCATGGGGCTGGCCAAGATGGGGGCGGTGATCAAGTTCATTCCGGCCCCGGTGGTGGTGGGGTTCACGACCGGCATTGCCGTCATCATCTTTGTCGGCCAATGGAAGGACTTCCTCGGTCTGCCGGCCGTTGGTGGTGAGCATTTCCACGAGAAGCTGCTGCAGCTGATCGAGGCCTTGCCGCAACTCCATCCGACCACCACGGCGCTGGCGGTGTTGAGCCTGCTGCTGGTGCTGTTCTCCTCCCGGATCCGGGGCCTGGGCCGTGTGCCGGGGCCGCTGACGGCGATGGTGGTCGTGACCGCTTTGCAGGCCAGCTTCCAGTTCGAAGGCGTGGCGACCATTGGCAGCGCGTTTGGCGGCATTCCGCAAGGCCTGCCGGCGTTCACCATGCCGACCTTCACCCTGACGCAGATCGTGCAGCTCATGGGCCCGGCGTTCACGATTGCCATGCTGGGGGCGATCGAGTCCTTGCTGTCGGCGACGGTGGCCGACGGCATGGCCGGCACCAAACACGACCCCAACCAGGAGCTGGTGGGCCAGGGTTTGGCCAATATCGCCACGCCCTTGTTCGGCGGGTTTGCCGCCACCGGGGCCATTGCACGCACGGCCACCAACATCCGCAATGGCGGCACCAGCCCGCTGGCGGGTGTCACGCACACGTTGACCCTGGTGGCGGTATTGCTGTTTCTTGCGCCGCTGGCCTCCAACATCCCGCTGGCCAGCCTGGCGGCCATCCTGTTCGTGGTGGCCTACAACATGAGTGAACTCAAGCATTTCTTCCACATCGTGGCGCGTGCGCCGCGGGCGGATGTGGCCATCCTGCTGGTGACCTTTGCCCTCACGGTGCTGGTGGACCTGGTCGCGGCGGTCAGCATCGGTGTGATCCTGGCTTTCATGCAGTTCTTGCGCCGCATGGCGGATACGGTGGACGTGCAAGCCCTGGATGCCGAGGATTTGAAGCATGACCTGAAGGATCTGGGGCTGACCCGCTTGCCGCGCGATGTGCTGGTCTATGAAATCGATGGCCCTTTCTTTTTCGGGGCGGTCGAGAATTTCGAGAGCGCCCTCAAACAGACGCATTCAGACCCGCGGGTCCTGATCGTGCGTTTGCACCGTGTCCCCTTCATTGATTCGACCGGCCTGCAGGCGATGGACGTCGTGGTCCAGACGCTGCAAAAACGCGGTGTTCGCGTCATGCTGTGCGAGGCCAACGAACGGGTGCGGGCCAAACTCTGGAAATACGGTGTGCTGGACCGTTTGTTGGCGGGAGACTACGCCGAGCGGCTGTCGGAGCCACTGGCCAAGGCCGTCAAGCCAGCGGCCACGCAAACCATGGCCGGCGGTGCAGAGCAGCCCGCTCAGCCCTGAGTCTTGGGCGGCTCAGGCGCGATCATGCCGCTGCGAAGGTCGTGCGAGATCGGGCCCCAGACCAGCAGGACCAGCAGCAAGGCCAGCGGCACGCTGGTGATGTAGCCCCAGAACTTGAAGCCGAAGGCGCCTGCCAGGCCGCCCAGCAGGAAAGCCGCTGTCAGCGACAGGTGGATTCTCAGCTTGCGGCGGTTGGCCACGACCTTGATCGGCGACTCGGAGCGGTGGAAATACAGCAGCTTGCCAAGCTCAATGCCGATATCGGTGATCAGGCCGGTGACGTGGGTGGTGCGGATCTCGGCATTCGAGATCTTGGTGATGACGGCGTTCTGCAGACCCATGATGAAGCACAGGATCAGCACGGTCAGCGGCGCAAAAAAATCAGCGAACAGGTTGATGGCGGCACCGAACATGCCGAACACCAGCAGCAGCCCGGCCTCGACCACCAGCGGGCGGGCAAAGGCACTGCGCAAACGCCGGCGCATGCTCCAGTTCACCATCCAGGCCGTTGTCATGGCGCCGCCCAGAAAAGCTGCAATGGCGGACAGGCTGGCCATGATCAGTCCGAATTGACCCAGCACGAGGTTGTCGGCGATCGAGGACAGCAGCCCGGTCATGTGCGACGTGTATTGGCCCACGGCCAGGAAGCCGCCGGCATTGGTGGCCCCGGCGATGAAGCACAGAGAAATACCCAGCCGGAGGTTGGCCGCCGTCGAGCGGTGGATGTCGGTCCACCAATGCAGGTGCGAAAGCGGATGCGTCGGCGGTTTGGATCCGGACATGGGTTGGGGTGTGGGCCTGCAGTGCAGAAGCCGCCGGTGAGGGCGAAAAACGGAAAGTTTACTCCGCAGGGCCGCATCCCCCAAATGGGGGATATCCCCAGAACGGGTGCCAAGCTTACATTAATGTGTTCACATGCTGTCACATGCCATCGGAGACAAAAGGCACCATCAGCCGGCCACAGGCTGAGGCGCCTTGCAGGGTGTTGGGATTCCGCGAATGTCGCCGTCATCGGGAAATCGTCCGTGAAATACCTCCGCGCTGCCTCTGGGTGGCTTCTTGTTTTTGGGCTGGTGCTGCTGGCCCAGCTGGCTCAGGTCGTCTTTGCCCTGCAAGCCGATCGACCTGCCATGGCGTCGCTTGCTCTCGGGCTAGTCGGGCTTGTTCTGGTGTTGGCGCTGGGTTTCGTCCTCTGGCGTCGGACATCGAGGCTGGAAGCTGAGCACCAACGGGCGCAGGCTGCCTATGCCTGCCTGCGCGAAGCCATTGATGAAATGCCGGCAGCGATCGAGCTGTACGACGCGCAGGACCGGCTGGTCATCTGCAACCAGCGCATGGAGCAGTTGTACCCGGACAGTGCCCGTACCGCAGGCGTCGGTTTGCGCTATGAAGAACTGCTGCGCCGGGCCCAGCAGCAAGGCATGCTGATTGATGCGCCGGTGGGCCAGGAAGAAGAATGGATCGCACTGCGCCTGGCGGGCCGGGGCCGCAGCAACGCACCCCAGTTGCGCCGTCTGCCTGGTGGCGGCTGGGCCCATCTTTATGAGGCGCGCACGACATCCGGCTGCATTGTGGCCGTGCGGGTGGACGTGACCGAATCGGTACACCAGCGCCAGGTGCTGAGTGCCGCGCGGGCCGAAGCGCATTCGGCGCATGTGCGTTTGCGGGAAGCCATTGATGCCATGCCGGCCGGCGTGGCGATCTATGACGAAGCCGACCGGCTGGTGATGTACAACCGCGAGGCAGTGGACATGCCGCCCTATGGCGTGGGCGGGGAGTTGATCGGCCAAACCTACGAAGCCTTGCTGCGCCGCAGCCTGGCCCAAGGCGACATCGCCGAGGCGTTGGGGCGCGAGGACGAGTGGCTGCGCCAGCGGCTGGCCGCGCGCGGCCTGCTCAAGGTGCCGGTGCTGCGCCGCTCCAAAGATGGCCGCTGGATGCACTACTACGAGACCCGCGCGCCCTCGGGCAACCTGATCATGGTGCGGCTGGATGTGACGGACCTGGTGGAGAAGAGCCTGGAGCTGGAGCGTGCCAACGAGCTGCTGTCGCGCCTGTCCACCACCGACAGCCTGACCGGACTGGCTAACCGGCGCCAGTTCGACCAGAGCCTGCAGACCGAATGGCTACGCAGCGCGCGCAACCAGC
Organism: Curvibacter delicatus NBRC 14919; assembly: GCF_001592265.1. Lineage (GTDB taxonomy): Bacteria > Pseudomonadota > Gammaproteobacteria > Burkholderiales > Burkholderiaceae_C > Hylemonella > Hylemonella delicata. The sequence goes on from NZ_BCWP01000001.1 coordinate 220,854, forward strand.
AGCCGATCTCGCTGCTGATGATCGACGTCGACTTCTTCAAGCGCTACAACGACCACTACGGCCACCTGACCGGAGATGCCTGCCTGCGCCAGATCGCCGGCATCCTGTTCGACTGCGCCCAGCGCTCGGGCGAGGTGGTGGCCCGCTACGGCGGCGAGGAGTTCGCCATGCTCTTGCCGGGTGCCGACGTTGAAGCGGCGAGGGTGGTGGCCCAGCGTTGCATGGACGAATTGAGCAAGGCCGCCATCCCGCACGCCAACTCGCCGGTGGCGCCCTGGCTCACCATCAGCATCGGGGTGGCCACTGCGGTGGCCGATCAGAACCTGTTGCCGGAGAGTCTGGTGGCATGCGCCGATGCAGCGCTGTACCGCACCAAGGGCTCGGGCCGGGCCCGCTTTGAGGTGGTTTCGACCTGATGTCCAGGCCGGCGCACCGGCCTGGATCGGCTTGAAGGCGCTGGTTTAACGCACCCGCATGCCCGGCTGGGCGCCGGGCCAAGGGTTGAGCACATAGATACCGGGCTGAACCTTTTCGTCACCGTGGCTGGCCGCCAGCACCATGCCTTCCGAAACGCCGAATTTCATCTTGCGCGGTGCCAGGTTGGCCACCATCACGGTGAGCTTGCCCACCAGATCTTCCGGCTGGTAGGCGCTGGCAATGCCGCTGAAAACATTGCGCGTCTTGCCTTCACCCACGTCCAGTGTCAGGCGCAACAGCTTGGTCGAGCCTTCGACCGCTTCGCAGTTGACGATCTGGGCGATGCGCAGGTCGATCTTGGCGAAGTCGTCGATGCCGATGGTCGGGGCCAGTTCCTCGCCGCCGGGTGCTACTGATTCTGTAGCGGTTGGCGCAGATCCCACGGGGGCTGGAGGCTCAAACAATGCCTCAAGCTGCTTGACATCAACGCGCTGCATCAGGTGCTGGTAGGCACCGATGGTGTGGCCGGCGCCCAGGGCCTTGGCCGCGTCAGACCATTGCAGCGGGCCGACTTGCAGGAAGGCTTCGACCTGCGCTGCCAGCGCCGGCAGCACCGGCTTCAGATAGATGGTCAGCAGGCGGAAGGCTTCGATGCAGACGGTGCAGACATCGTGCAGGTGGCTGTCCATGCCTTCCTGCTTGGCCAGCTCCCAGGGTTTGTTCTGGTCTACGTACTCGTTGACACGGTCGGCCAGCAGCATGATCTCGCGCAGGGCCTTGCCGTACTCGCGTTCGGCCAGCAGTTCGGCCAAGTTGACGGAGGCGTCGCGCAGGTGTTCCAGCAGGGCATCGCCGTCACCCGAGATGTCGCCCAGCTTGCCGCCGAAGCGCTTGGCCAAGAAACCGGCGGCGCGCGAGGCGATGTTGACGTACTTGCCGACCAGGTCGCTGTTGACGCGGGCCATGAAGTCGTCGGCGTTGAAGTCGATGTCCTCGTTGCGGCCGCTGAGTTTGGCCGCCAGGTAGTAGCGCAGCCACTCGGGATTCATGCCCAGGCCCAGGTACTTCAGCGGGTCCAGGCCGGTGCCGCGGCTCTTGCTCATCTTCTCGCCGTTGTTCACGGTCAGGAAGCCGTGCACGAAGATCTTGTCCGGTGTCTTGCGGCCGCTGAACTTCAGCATGGCGGGCCAGAACAGCGTGTGGAAGGTCACGATGTCCTTGCCGATGAAGTGGTACTGCTCCAGCTGCGGGTCGGTCATGTAGGCGTCAAAGTCCTGGCCGCGTTGGTCCAGCAGGTTCTTCAGCGAGGCGAGGTAGCCGACCGGGGCGTCCAGCCAGACATAGAAGTACTTGCCGGGTGCATCGGGAATCTCGATGCCGAAGTAGGGCGCATCGCGCGAGATGTCCCAGTCGCCCAGGCCTTCGCTGGTGCTGCCGTCCGGGTTGGTGCGCACGGTGAACCATTCCTTCACCTTGTTGGCCACTTCGGGCTGCAGGCGGCCGTCCTGCGTCCATTCCTCGAGGAAGGCCACGCAACGCGGGTCGGACAGCTTGAAGAAGAAGTGCTCGGAGCTCTTGAGCACCGGCTTGGCGCCCGACAGGGTGGAGTAGGGGTTGCGCAGGTCGGTGGGCGCGTAGACGGCGCCGCACGACTCGCAGTTGTCGCCGTACTGGTCTTTCGTGCCGCACTTCGGGCACTCGCCCTTGATGAAGCGGTCCGGCAGGAACATGGCCTTCTCGGGATCGAAGAACTGCTCGATCACCTTGCTGGAGATCAGGCCGGCGGCCTTCAGGTCGAGGTAGATCGCCTTGGCGAGCTGGTGGTTTTCCGGGCTGTCGGTCGAACTCCAGTTGTCGAACGCGATGTGGAAACCGTCCAGGTAGGGCTTGCGGCCAGCGGCAATGTCGGCCACGAACTGCTGCGGCGTCTTGCCGGCTTTCTCGGCTGCAATCATGATGGGCGCGCCGTGGGTGTCGTCGGCGCCGACGAAGTTCACCTCATGACCGAGCATGCGTTGCAAGCGCACCCAGATATCGGCCTGGATGTACTCCATGATGTGGCCGATATGGAAGTTGCCGTTGGCGTAGGGCAGGGCGGTGGTGACGAAGAGCTTGCGTGACATGGGGTTCTTCCGAAAGGGAACCCATGATTTTAGTCGGCCCCGGCCGAAAGGCGCGGTTCACAGGCGCAAGGGGTCGCGGCGGCGTTCGATCCGGCCCGGTGCGGCCTCAGGCCCGGTGGCCGGGGCGGGCCAGCCGAAAAACTGCCGGATGGCCTCCTGCTGCTGCAGCGCATCGGCATAACCCAGCTTCATGAGCTCGCGCGTGTAGACCGATTCGAACAGCAGGTAGCTGGCCAGCGCGCCGCCCTTGACGTCGGCGGCACTCGACGACACGCCGATGCCGCCGAGCAGGGTGCGCACCGCCGCGGGCAGGGCATCGATGTGCCGGGCCGCCAGTTGGTCCAGCCGCTCGGAGGGCGAGATCACCAGCAGCTCGATCGGACGCAACGCACTGGCCTGCCGCGCTTCGGGCGGCACCAGCGAAATGGTCTGGTTGATACGCCGCATGCGCTCGATGTCCACCGACAGGGCGTCGAGGAAGATGCTGGACATGGCATGGCCGGCGATCTGCGCCAGCGAGGGGTAGCTGTGCTGGGTGCCGGGCTCCGGCGCGTTGCGCGGCTCGTGCATGCGGCCGGCACCGACCACCAGGATGCGCTCGGCACCGAGGTGAATGGCCGGTGCCACCGGTGCGGTCTGGCGCATCGAGCCGTCGCCAAAGAATTCGGTGCGGCCGTGGATGTCCAGCGGCATGGCCGGGAACATGAAGGGAATCGCCGACGAGGCCAGCAGGTGCTCGTGGGTGATGCGGTGGCGTACCGACAGACGCTGGGAACGCACCCAGGGTTGCAACTGCTCGGCGCCTTCGAAGAACGTGACATGGTGGCCCGAGCTGTAGCTGGAGGCGGTGACGGCCAGCGCGTGCAGGTGGCCTTGCGCCACCAAGCCGGGCAGGCGTTCCAGCGGCACCATGGTACGCAGCAGGGTTTCCAGCGGCGAGTTGTCCAGCAGCGAACGCGGCTTGAGGCGGCGCCATTTGGCCACCAGCCAGCCGAGTGACAGCAGGCTCAGCCATTTGGCGCCGCTGCGCATCACGCTCAGCACGTCGGACTGGTAAACCTGATGCGCCTCGAAGTCCTGCCAGACGCCCACGATGCGCCGCACTGCCAGGTCGAAGTCATCGGCACCGCAGGCCAGGGCGGCGGCATTGATGGCGCCGGCCGAGGTGCCGGTGATGATGGCAAAGGGGTTGTGCTCCTGGTGGACGCCGCTGGCCAGCCGCAGGTCGGCCAGTGCTTCCAGCACACCGACCTGGTAGGCGGCGCGCGCACCGCCGCCGGTCAGCAGCAGGCCGGTGGTGGGTGGTCGGGTCGAGACATCCATGCGTCGATTATGGGTGGGTTGCACAGGGCGCCCATGCGCCGAAAAGCACCGTGTTTACCCTGTTCTGCCGGGTTGGGTGCTGGTTTCTACCAATTTGCCCGGTTCGGCAAGGTTAAGACGGGCTTCGCTAGACTACGCAACTCTTCAGGAGTATTTGATGACGGTGACAGAACAAGCGCTGATGGACGCCCTCAAGGCGGTGGTCGACCCCAATACCGGGCGGGACTTCGTTTCTTCGAAAGCGATCAAGAACCTCAGCATCCAGGACGGTGATGTCTCGTTCGATGTCGAACTGGGTTATCCGGCCAAGAGCCAGGTGGCAGGTTTCCGCAAGGCGCTGATTGCCGCCGCCAAGGGGGTGGCCGGGGTGGGGAATGTGTCGGTCAATGTCACCACCCACATCGTGGCGCACGCGGTGCAGCGCGGCGTGCAGCTGTTGCCCAAGGTGAAAAACATCGTGGCCGTGGCGTCCGGCAAGGGCGGCGTGGGCAAAAGCACCACGGCCGTCAACCTGGCGTTGGCCCTGGCCGCGGAAGGCGCCAGCGTCGGCATCCTGGATGCCGATATCTATGGCCCGAGCCAGCCCATGATGATGGGCATCGACGCCCGTCCCGAGAGCGAGGACGGTCAGACCATGGAGCCGCTGGAGAACTACGGCGTGCAGGTCATGTCGATCGGTTTCCTGGTCGGCCAGGACGAGGCCATGATTTGGCGCGGCCCCATGGCCACTCAGGCGCTGGAGCAATTGCTGCGCCAGACCAACTGGAAGGACCTCGATTACCTGATCGTCGACATGCCGCCCGGCACCGGCGACATCCAGCTCACGCTGTCCCAGCGTGTGCCCATGACCGGTGCGGTCATTGTGACCACGCCGCAGGACATTGCGCTGATCGACGCCAAGAAGGGCATCAAGATGTTCGAGAAGGTGGGCGTGCCCATTCTCGGCCTGGTCGAGAACATGGCGGTGCACGTGTGCAGCAACTGCGGCCACATCGAACATATCTTCGGTGTCGACGGCGGCAAGAAGATGGCGGCCGAGTACGGCATGCACTACCTGGGCGCCTTGCCCCTGAACATGCAGATCCGCCTGCAGGCCGACAGCGGCAAGCCCACCGTGGTGGCCGACCCCGACGGTGAAGTGGCCGGCATCTACAAGACGCTGGCGCGCCAAGTGGCGGTGGCGATTGCCGCCAAGAACAAGGACTTCTCCAGCAAGTTCCCCAGCATCAAGATCTCGAAAGAGACCTGAACCCCGCCCCCCCTCGGCGGGCGGGACTCAGTAGCGTAGCTGGCCCGTGTTGTCCACGATCGCCAGCTCGACATAGGACGAGCCGTTGTGGGAGCTGGGCGAGTATCTCGCCGCAAAGCGGCCGAAGCTGATCTCGCCCGCATCCTCCATGGCCTTGGTGAACGATGTCGTGCTCAGGTTGCGCCCCGCACGGCGCAGCCCCTCGACGAGCAGCTTGGCGTGGACGAAACCCTCAAGCTGGAAGGCCGATGGGACCGCCGACGGATTCTTTTCGCGCAGGGCTCGGTGGTATTCGGCTACCACCGGGATGGTGGTGTTGCGCAGAGGAGGCATGATCTGCGCCAGCACGATGCCGCGTGCCTGCTCCTTCAGGTCGCGCCGGATGAGGTCCACGTTGGCGATCGAGAATCCATAGAAGACTGGGCGCAGGCTGGTCTGCCATGTCGCCTTGATGAAGTTCGTCATCGTGTCACCCGCGACACCTAGCAGCACGGCTTGGGGTTGGGCGCTCTCGGTGGCTGCAGCGGCACCGGCGTAGTCTGGTGCCTTGGGGTCGAGCTTCAGTTCGGCGGTGAAACTGATTTTGGCGGTCGCGGCGGCCTGTTGCAATTCAGTCAGCAAAGTTTTGCCCAGGCCGTCATCCTGATACAGCACAGCAACGCGGCTGATGCCCGTGTTCTGCAGTTGCGACACGATGCGGCGTGCCTCGTCAGCATAACTTGCCCGAACGTGGAAAAGGTAGGGGTTGACCTTGTTGCGAAAGGCCGTGGCCCCTGTGACGGGCCCGAAGATGATCGTGCGGCTTTCTTCGGCCAGGGGCAGGATGGCCCCGGTCTGGGCCGTGCCCGTGTTGTTGTAGATCATGAAAACACCCTGTTCATTGATCAGTTTGCGGGTGTTTTCGACGGCGCGCTTCACGTCGAAGCCGTCGTCCAGGGTGGTGTAGACGATCTTGCGCCCATGCACACCGCCGGCCGCATTCACCGCGTCGAAGTAGAGGCGTGAGCCTTCGCCGAACTCCAGGGTCTGAGGGCCCAGTGGTCCGCTCAGGACGACCGAGGCACCTAGCCGTATTTCGGTGGGCGTTACACCGCGGTCTCCTGCCATCGCGAGGCTTGCCACAGTGAATCCCAAGGTCAAGGCAAGTGAGCGCAACATCTTCATCGTCTGATATTCTGGTTGTGCGGGGTGCGCGCTTGGCATGGCAGAAGCGCTGAACCCCGGTGGTCTTCAAACTAGTTATTAGATATAAACATCTCGAGCGCATGACTCAGTGTTTCCCCTAGTGTTGCTGGTCTGTGGCTTGAACGGTCGACAGTCTGGCAAGATGGTGATCCCATGAACCTGCTCGTTTCCATGCGCTACCTCGTCGCCCTCGACGAGCACAAGCATTTCGCCCGCGCGGCCCAGGCCTGCTTCGTCACGCAGCCGGCGCTCTCCAATGCGTTGCGGGCGCTGGAGGAGGAATTCGGTGCGGCCATCGTCAAGCGCGGCCGCACCTTTGTCGGTTTCACCGACGAGGGGCAGCGCCTGCTGGCCAGTGCCCGGCGCATGCTGCACGAAGAGCAGCTGCTCAAGCAGGACATGAGCAGTGTCAGCGGCCAGCCGCAGGGGCGCCTGGGCATCGGCGTGGTGCCTTCGGCGGAGCCGATCGCCGCCCGCTTCGCCGCCATGTTGCATGCCAAGTACCCGGGCATCACACCGGTGGTGCGTTCCATGAGTTCGCAGGACATCGAAACCGGCCTGGAGGAGCTCACGCTCGACATGGGGCTGGGTTTCATCGAGCGTGTGCGGCCCGGCGCCACGTCGCTGCGCACGCAGGCACAGTACACCGAACACTATTTTCTGGTGCGCAAGGCGGTCAACCCAGGCAGGCAGGGCATCCAGTTCGGTGGTCCGATGACGTGGCAGGAGGCGGCCGCCCTGCCGCTGTGCCTGATGACGTCTGAAATGCACAACCGCCACATCGTCGATGCTGCCTTTGCCAAGGCAGGTGTAGCGGTGCGCCCGGTGTTGGAAACCAATTCCCTGCTGACCCTGGCCCTGAGTGCCTTAAGCGGCGCGGTGTGCAGCGTCATGCCGGGGGCACTGGTGGGCGCGGTGCGCGCCTATGGCGATCTGGAGGTACGCCCGTTGACCGGCCCTGAAGTGCACACGCCGATCGGCTTCATGGTGTTGGCGTCCGAGCGCATGTCGCGTACGCTGGATGCAGCCCTGACCCTGGCGCAGGATGCGGCTTGGCTGCGCCATGCAGCAGTCCACAGCGGCCTGTTGCACGCCTGACCCATTTGGTTACGGTCAATTTATTGCGCTGCATCATTTACTTTTTGAATCTCTGCATGTCTTGATTCAATTTGACCCATCGGTGGCAGAGGCTGACACTGCGCCCATCGGTATGAATTGAGGGACATAAGATGAACCATCCAGGCCGCAAAGGCGAGGTGCAGGCGGTGGCAGTTGCCACGGTCGATGATCTGCGCGAGCGCATCCGGCGCAAGAGCAAGCTCAAGGGGCGTCAGCCTGATGCCCAGTCCCTGGCCGAGGTGGTGGCCCTGATTGGTGAACGGCCGGAGGGTGGTCACCGACGCGACCTGCTGATCGAGCACCTGCACCAGCTCAACGATGCCTACCGCTGCCTGCACGACCGTCATCTGGTGGCGCTGGCCAAGGAAATGAACCTTCCGATGGCCGAAGTCTACGAGGTCGCGACCTTCTATCACCACTTTGAAGTCGTGAAGGGCGATGAGCAGGCCCCCGGCCTGACGGTGCGCGTCTGCGACGGCCTGAGCTGTGAGCTCGGTGGTGCTAAGAGCCTGATGAGCAAGCTGCAGGCCACACTCACGGGCAACGGTGTGCGTGTGGTGGCAGCACCCTGCGTCGGCCGTTGCGAGCAGGCGCCGGTGGCAGTGGTGCATCAGAACCCGGTGCTGCGCGCCACACCCGAGACCGTGGCCACGGCGGTCAAGGCTGAGGCCACGACGCACCCGAAGTCCTCCGGCAAAGCCAGTTTCGAGCCGGCCGCGCATGCGCTCAAGGCAGTTTCGCCGCTGCAGCAGCAGGTCTCACCCGATTTCGTCGGCTACGCGGCCTACCAGGCGCAGGGTGGTTACGCGCTGGCTGCCGCCGTCAGCAGCGGCCAGCAAGACACGGAGAGCCTCATCAAGGCGATGGAAGACTCCGGTCTGCGCGGTCTGGGTGGCGCCGGTTTCCCGGCCGGTCGCAAATGGCGCATCGTGCGCGAACAGCCGGCACCGCGCGTGATGGCAGTCAACATCGACGAGGGCGAGCCGGGTACCTTCAAGGACCGCACCTACCTGGAGCGCGACCCGCACCGCTTCCTGGAAGGCCTGCTGATTGCCGCCAAGGTGGTTGGCATCGACGCCTGCTACATCTACCTGCGTGACGAATACCATGGCGCCCGTGCCCTGCTCGAAGCCGAGCTGGCTGCGTTGCAGGCCAACCCGCCGTGCCCGCTGCCGAAGATCGAATTGCGCCGCGGCGCCGGCGCCTACATCTGCGGCGAAGAGTCCGCCATGATCGAGAGCATCGAGGGCAAGCGCGGTGAGCCGCGGATGCGGCCACCCTACATCGCCCAGGTGGGCCTGTTTGGCCGGCCGACGCTGGAACACAACTTCGAGACGCTGTACTGGGTGCGCGACATCGTGCAAAAGGGCCCGCAGTGGTTCAGCAGCTTCGGTGCCAACGGCCGCAAGGGGCTGCGCAGTTTCAGTGTCAGCGGCCGCGTCAGGCAACCAGGCGTCAAGTTGGCACCGGCGGGCATCACCATCCGTGAGCTTATCGACCAGTACTGCGGTGGTATGCCTGAGGGCCATGAGCTCTACGCCTACCTGCCGGGCGGGGCTTCAGGGGGCATCCTGCCGGCCAGCATGGACAACATCCCGCTGGACTTCGACACCCTGCAACCCTATGGCTGTTTCATCGGTTCGGCGGCGGTCATCGTGTTGAGCCAGCACGACACCGCGCGCGAAGCCGCGCTGAACATGATGCGCTTCTTCGCGCACGAGAGCTGCGGGCAGTGCACGCCCTGCCGTGTCGGCACCGCCAAGGCGGCCCAGCTGATGGAAGCCCCCCAGTGGGACAACGCCACGCTCGAAGACCTGTGCCAGGTCATGGGCGATGCGTCCATCTGCGGCCTGGGCCAGGCCGCGCCGAACCCGATCCGCTGTGTCCAGAAATACTTTCCTCAGGAGTTGGCCCAATGAATGCACCCGCCAAACTCAACGAAGTCATGCCGCAAACCATCGAGTTCACGCTCGATGGGCAAAAGGTAAGTGCCTACAGTGGTGAAACCATCCTGAGCGTCGCCAAGCGCGTCGGCCTCGAGATCCCGCACCTCTGCTACAAGGAAGGCATGCGGCCGGACGGCAACTGCCGCGCCTGTGTGGTCGAGATCAAGGGTGAGCGCACGCTGGCCCCCAGTTGCTGTCGCAGTGCCACCGCCGGCATGGAGGTGCAGGCCACCAGCGAGCGCGCCGTCAAGAGCCAGAAGATGGTGTTGGAGATGCTGCTGTCCGACATGCCGGACCAGGGCTACAAATGGGATGAGCAGAACGAGTCGCTGCAGCATGGTGAGCTGTCACAGTGGGCCGATCACATGCGGGTCAAGGTGCGGCCGGAACTCAAGGCCCTGCGGCGTGAGCAGCCCGCTGCCGATGTGTCGCACCCGGCCATGGCTGTGAATCTGGATGCCTGCATCCAGTGCAACCGCTGTGTGCGCGCCTGCCGCGAAGAGCAGGTGAACGACGTGATCGGCTACGCGATGCGCGGCAGCCACAGCGAGATCGTGTTCGACCTGAACGATCCGATGGGAGACAGCACCTGTGTGGCTTGTGGCGAATGTGTGCAGGCCTGCCCGACCGGTGCGCTGATGCCGAAGACGCGCGTCGGCTCCCAGGTGGTGGACAAAAAAGTCGATTCCGTTTGTCCTTTCTGCGGTGTCGGCTGCCTGCTGACCTACAACGTCAAGGACAACAAGATCGTCAGTGTGGATGGCCGCGATGGTCCGGCCAATCACAGCCGCTTGTGCGTCAAGGGCCGCTTCGGTTTCGATTACGCGCACAACGATCAGCGCCTCACGGTGCCGCTGATCCGCAAGGCAGGAATTCCCAAAGACCCTGAAGTGCTGGAACAACTGAATCGGGATACCGCCAACTGGTCGGCCGTGTTCCGTGAAGCCACTTGGGACGAGGCATTGGCATTGGCGGCCGGCAAGCTGAAGGGCTTGCGCGACACCCATGGCAAGAAGGCGCTGGCCGGCTTCGGCTCGGCCAAGGGCAGCAATGAGGAGGCCTATCTGTTCCAGAAACTGGTTCGCACCGGTTTCGGCTCCAACAACGTGGACCACTGCACGCGCCTGTGCCATGCCTCCAGCGTGGCGGCGCTGCTCGAAGGCGTGGGCTCGGGGGCGGTGAGCAACCAGGTCAACGACGTCGAGCATGCCGATCTCATCCTGGTGATCGGCTCCAACCCGACCGCCAACCACCCGGTGGCGGCCACCTGGATGAAGAACGCCGCCAAGCGCGGCGCCAAGATCGTGCTGGCCGATCCGCGTGTCACCGACATTGGCAAGCATGCCTGGCGCACCATGCAGTTCAAGCCCGACACTGACGTGGCCATGCTCAATGCCATGATCTACACGGTGATCGAGGAGGGGCTGGTGGATCAGGCCTTTGTGCGCAGCCGCGCCAACAACTTCGAGGCCTTGAAATCCAACGTCAAAGGCTACAGCCCCGAAGCCATGGAGCCGATCTGCGGCGTGCCGGCACAGACGCTGCGCGAGGTGACACGCGAATTCGCCAAGGCGAAGGGCGCCATGATCCTGTGGGGCATGGGGGTAAGCCAGCACATCCACGGCACCGACAACGTGCGTTGCCTGATCGCACTGTGCACGGTGACCGGTCAGATCGGCAAACCCGGCTCCGGCCTGCACCCCTTGCGGGGCCAGAACAATGTGCAGGGGGCCAGCGATGCCGGTCTCATTCCCATGATGTACCCCAACTACCAGCGCGTCACCAACAAGGAGGCACACCAGTGGTTCGAGGATTTCTGGGGCATGAAGCTCGACGACCAGCCTGGCTACACCGTGGTGGAGATCATGCACAAGGCGCTGGCCGACGACAGCGACCCGCACAAGGTACGCGGCATGTACATCATGGGCGAGAACCCGGCCATGAGTGACCCCGACCTGAACCATGCGCGCCATGCGCTGGCGTCGCTGGAACATCTGGTGGTGCAGGACATCTTCATGACCGAAACCGCCTGGCTGGCCGATGTGGTGCTGCCGGCCACGGCCTGGCCGGAAAAAACCGGTACCGTGAGCAACACCGACCGCATGGTGCAGCTCGGCCAGCAGGCAATCAACCCGCCTGGCCAGGCCAAGCCGGATCTGTGGATCATCCAGCAGATCGCCCAACGCATGGGCCTGTCCTGGAACTATGCCGGTGAACACGAAGGCGTGGCGGCGGTGTACGAGGAAATGCGCCAGGCCATGCACGCGGCCATCTCCGGCATCACCTGGGAGCGTTTGCAGCGAGAGTCGAGCGTGACCTACCCCTGCCTGAGTGCCGACGATCCGGGCCAGCCGACGGTCTTCATTGACAACTTCCCGACACCGGACGGGCGTGTGACGCTGGTGCCGGCCGACATCATCCCGGCAGCCGAACGGCCCGATGCGCAGTACCCCTTCGTGCTCATCACCGGCCGTCAGCTGGAGCACTGGCATACCGGCAGCATGACGCGCCGCTCGGAAGTGCTTGACGCCATCGAACCCATGGCGACCGCCTCCATGTGCGGCAGCGACATGGCCGACCTGGGCCTGCAGCCGGGTGATGTGATCACTGTGGCCTCGCGCCGCGGTGCCGTGGCCATCCATGTGCGGCGCGATGACGGCACGCCGCATGGCGCAGTCTTCATCCCCTTCGCCTATTACGAGGCGGCGGCCAACCTGATGACCAACGCAGCGCTCGACCCCTTCGGCAAGATCCCGGAGTTCAAGTATTGCGCGGTGGCCATCCGCCGTGGCGGCAAGCCGGCTGCGGTGGCGGGTTACGGCAAGGTCGACTGAGCGCGTCAGCGCAGCTGGCCCCCCCCCCAGCGGGGGAGTCGGCCGCGCGCCACCAAGGGGGCGAAACAGGATGGTTATGCAGGGCTTTGCCTATCCTGTACAGTGGCGCCTGTCATGAATACACACAACCCTGCCCTCGATGTCGCCGTGGTGATGCGCAAGGAGCGCGTCGAAGGTGCCATGAGCCGTTGGCAGCCCTGGCGTTGGGTCTTGGACGAAGTGATCGCCAACCAAGCCAGCTTCGGCGACCAGCCCACCCTGCTGCACAAGGCGGATGGTGAGGAGCGCTGGTTGCACCCCGGTTTCACCGTGGCCTTGTTCAAGGACGATGCCGAGGGCTACTACCTCAACGCGACCACGCCGGCCCCTGGCTGGTTTGTGCACTGGCGCATGGAAGAGGAAGCCACCGTGGCCGACGAACCGATGGCCCGGCCGCTGGAGGTGTCCCTGAGTTACCACGACGCAGGTCGCTGGCTCGATGCGCAGGAAATGGTGGAACAGGTGCCTGTCGCGCCCGACGTTGTGGCGTGGATGCTCGCATTCGCACGCGAGCACTACGTGGAGGAGCCGAAGCGGCGCAAGCGGCCTGAAAGCTTCAAGCCGCTGACGGACCGTTTCGGCAACCCGGCTTCTGTCAGCGCCGAAAAGAAATTCAGAGGCGGCCATGACTGACGGTTTTCTGGGCCGCTGGTCGCGCCGCAAGCAGGATGTGCGCGAAGGCCGGCGCCTGGAGGAAGAGCCCCAGGCATTAAAAGAACCGCTGGCCACTCCTCCTGCCCCGGCGCCAGCCGTTGTGGTGCCGCCTGCCGGCACGTCGCCACAGACAACCCCAGTGGTGGAAGCCGCCGCGCCGCCACCAACTCTGGAAGAGGCGCAGGCACTGCATCCGCAGTCCGACTTCACGCGTTTCGTGGCCAGCGATGTCGATCCGCAGGTGCGCAATGCCGCGATGAAAAAATTGTTCGCCGACCCGCATTTCAATGTGATGGACGGGCTGGACATCTACATCGACGACTATTCCAAGCCAGACCCGCTGCCGCTGTCCATGTTGCGCAAGATGGCCAGTGCCCAGTTTCTCCATCTGGTGGAGCCGGAAGAGAAAGCGCCAACTGCGCCAGCACCTTCCAGTCCTGCGGTGCCGGCATCTGCCGCCATGGCAGAAGATACCGCCAGCGCGCCACAACAACACCCCACAGACCAGCCTGCTGGTCTGAACGATATCAGCCAGGTCCCGTTGTCCGCCGCCGGGCAGACCGCGGGTTCCCAGCTAACCCCAGAAGATCATGCCGACACTGATTTGCGACTGCAATAAGACCATGCCGCTGGAGCCCAAGGCTCTGGGGGCTGTACTGAATGAAACGCTGACGCTGCATTCCACCCTGTGCCGCCGGGAAGCCGGCGCCTTCGAGCAGGCCTTGGCCCAGGGCGACGACGTCGTGGTGGCCTGTACCCAGGAAAGCCGCCTGTTCGGCGAGATCGCGGCGCAAACCCCCAGTGCTGCGGGTGTGCCGATCCGTTTTGTCAATCTTCGCGAGACCGGTGGCTGGAGCAAGGACGCAGCCAAGGCCACGCCGAAAATGGCGGCCTTGCTGGCGGCCGCGCACTTGCCCGATCCGGAGCCGGTGCCTACCGTCACCTACAAGAGTGCAGGCCGCTTGCTCATCATCGGCGCGCTGGATGCCGCCGAGCGCGCAGCCGAGCTGCTGGCCGATACCCTGGATGTGACGATCTTCAGCCTCGGCGCTGGCCAGGAGGGTGGCCTGCAGGAGCGCCGCTACCCGGTGCTGACCGGAAAGATCGGTACTTTGACCGGGTGGCTCGGCGCCTTCGAGTTGACGTGGCAACGCAACAACCCGATCGACCTGGACCTGTGCACGCGTTGCAATGCCTGCATTGCAGCCTGTCCGGAGGGTGCAATCGGTTTCGACTATCAAATTGATAGCGCCTCGTGCAGATCACACAGGGCTTGCGTCAAGGTTTGCGGTGTGGCTGGTGCCATCGACTTCAGCCGGGAGCCGCAAGACAGCAGCGAGAGCTTTGACCTGGTGCTGGACTTGCGTGCTACGCCAGCGTTCACGCAGCACGCCAAGCCGCAGGGCTATTTCATGTGGGACGGGCAGGATGCCCGGGCGCTGATCGAACTGCGCGGCCTGGTGGGGGAGTTCGAGAAACCGAAGTTTTTCGTCTACAAGCAGAAGCTCTGTGCCCACAGCCGCAACGAGAAGACCGGCTGCAATGCCTGCATCGATGTCTGCTCGGCCTCGGCCATCAGCTCCGAGCGCGAACGCCAGCAGATCAAGGTCAATCCCAACCTGTGTGTTGGTTGCGGCGCCTGCACCACGGTCTGCCCCAGCGGAGCCCTGAGTTTTGCCTACCCGCGTGCCAGTGACCAGGGCGTCAAAATCAAGACGCTGCTGTCCACCTACGTCCGTGCCGGCGGCAAGCAGCCGGCCCTGCTGCTGCACAGCCAGGACGCCGGTGCGCGCCTGATCGGCGACCTGGGGCGTGCTGCCCGCATCGACCCGGCCACCCGCGGCATACCGGCACGCGTGCTGCCGGTGCCGGTGTGGCATACCGCCTCGCTCGGTCTGGATGTCTGGCTGTCGGCCGTGGCCCATGGCGCCAGCAATGTCTGGGTGCTGATGACTGGCGAGGAAGCGCCGCAGTACCTGGAGGCCGTGCGTGCGCAGATGGATGTGGCCCAAGCCATCCTGAACGGGCTGGGTTATCAGGGGGAGCATTTCCGCATCCTGCACGCGCGCGATGCACGCGATCTGGCCGCACTCGATGCCGACTTGCAGGCACCGGCCGCACAAGGTGTGGCCAAGGTGGCAGGTTTTGCGGTGCAAGCCGACAAGCGCGCCACGCTGGAGCTGGCGCTCGATCATCTGGTCGAGCAGGCAGCGCAGCAGCCCGAAGTCATTGCGCTGCCGGCGCAGGGTTCGCCCCTGGGGGCTTTGGGCATCAACAAGGACGCATGCACCCTGTGTCTGAGTTGTGTCAACGCCTGTCCGGCCAGCGCGCTGCAGGACAACCCGCAGTCGCCGCAGCTCAAGTTCATCGAGAAGAACTGTGTGCAGTGCGGCTTGTGCGTCAAGACCTGCCCGGAAAAAGCGCTCTCTCTCATTCCGCAGCTGCGTCTCACGCCTGCGCGCAAGGAGGCGGTGGTGCTCAACGAAATGCAGCCCTATGCCTGCGTGCGCTGTGGCAAGCCTTTCGGCACACTCAAGGCCATTGAAGCCATGCTCGGCAAGCTGGCCGGCCATGCCATGTTTCAGGGGGCGGCCTTGGAGCGGCTCAAGATGTGTGGTGATTGCCGCGTGATCGACCTCTACACCGACCCGAACGAAACCCGCATCACCGATCTCTGATTGCCGAGCACTTGCACCCGACGAAATCTGCCCATGACTATTCGATCCGATTCCAACCCTGCTGCGCTCGCGCCGAGCCCGACGCTTGACGAGGAAACCGCGCGCGCCGAACTCTATGGCCTGCTGGCCATGCTGTACTACGCGCCAGCAGAACCTGAGTTGCTGTCGCAGTTGCGTGTGGCGGCGACGGAAGCCCCCGCGGCCGGCGGTTTTCTGGAGGAACCCTGGCGCGGTCTGGTGGCGGCAGCCCGCGCGCTGGATGATGCGGCCATTCGCCAGGAGTACGACGCCCTGTTCGGCGGTGTTGGCAAGCCCGAGGTCTACCTCTTTGGTTCCCATTACCTGAGCGGCTTTCTGAATGAAAAACCGTTGGCCAAGCTGCGCGACACTTTGGCGGCACTCGGCCTGGCGCGCGATGAGACGATGCCGGAAACCGAGGATCACATTGCCTACCTGTGCGAGGTGATGCGTTACCTGATTGCTGGCGATGACGTGGCGGTGGCGAACCTGACGCGCCAGCGCGAGTTCTTCGCCGAACACCTGCAACCCTGGATCAGCCAGTTGTGCGATGCCCTTGCCCAGCACCCCAAGGCGCGCTTTTATGCCGCGCTGGCCGAATTCACACGCGCTTTCTTCAGCGTGGAGATGCAGGGCTTCGACATGCTGGCTTGAGCCGCAGGAAGCGTTCAGGCGCGGCGAGGCTCCATGCTGGCCGCAGGCGTTTCGGGTGACAGCGGCTCGCTCAGCAGCCAGACGCGGAAGGTGGCGCCTTGCACGCCATCGCCGAGTTCTTCTCGGTTCAGACCTTCGATGCTGCCGCCGTAGCGTTCCACCAGCCCCACACTGATCCACAGCCCCAGGCCGTTGCCATCGTTCTTGGTGGTGAAAAAGGGGCGGAACAGGCGCTCGCGCACTTTCGGGCTCAGGCCTGGCCCGGTATCGCTGATCTCGATCAGTACGCCGGTGCGGCCATCCGCGGCCAGCTCGCTGCGATTGCGTGTGCGCAGCCGCAGCCGGCCGCCGCCCGGCATGGCCTGGATCGCATTGATCAGCAGGTTGATCACGATCTGCTGCAATTCCTGCCGGTTGATGCCGGCCCATGCCGTGGCCTGCAGGTCGCGCTCGACCTCGATGTGGGTGTGTGCCAGCAGGTGGGCCACCAGCACCAGTGAATCCTCCAGGGCACGGTTCACGTCCACGGCTTCGACGTAGCCGGCGTATTCGGTGGGGCGCGCGTACTGCAGCAGTTGGGTCACGATCAGCCGCATGCGGTCAATCTGCTGGTCCAGCAGTTGCAGCTCGGCGTTGACCGGGGCGGCTTGCGAGCCCAGGGTCTCACGCATCAGGTCGAGATTGCCCTGGATGACGGCAATCGGGTTGTTGATTTCATGCGCCACGCTCGCGGTGAGCTGGCCGATGGCCGCCAGTTTTTCTGACTTGACGAGCTGCTGCTGTGCCTGCTGCAGTGAAGCGTTGCTCTGTGCCAGTTCGCGTGTGCGCTCGTTCACCTTGGCGTCGAGTTCGTCGGCCCAGCGCTGCAAGGCGCGCGTCTTGTCGTCAATGACGTCGAGCAACTGGTCGAAGTGGCTGGCCAGGGCGCCGATTTCATCACGTGCCGCCACCGGGCCGACGCGTGCGCTGGTCTCGCCGTCTTCGACGCGTTGCATGGTCTGGTTCATCTGTTCCAGCGGGCGGAAGATGCTGCGCGCCCAGCGCACCGAGAACAGCGCCGCCAGCACCATGACAACCAGGAAGATGCCCACGATCAGCGCCAGCATGCCGTACTTGACGTAGCGAAACGGCTGCTCCAGGTAGCCCACATACAGCATGCCGACGCGCTCGCCACGCCCGTCAAGCAGCGGTTCGTAGGCCGAGATGTACCAGTCGTTCACCACAAAGGCGCGGTCGAGCCAGGTTTCGCCGTTGCCCAGCACGGCATTGCGCACTGCTTGCGACACCCGTGTGCCGATGGCGCGCTGGTCCTGGAACAGGCGGACGTTGGTGGTGATGCGCACATCGTCCATGAACAGCGTGGCCGTGCCGTGGCTGTCAAAGGGCAGCGAGCCATCCGGGTAGACGATGCGGTTGATGTAGTCGATCAAGGGCAGGTTCTGGTTGAGCAGCACACCGCCGCGCAGCAGCGCCTGGATGTTGCCGTCCGAGCCGTAGACCGGTGTGGTGGAGAGCATGACCAGGGCGCGATCTTCAATGTTGCGTGTCGTGGGCACTGCGCCGCGGGTCGCGATCAGCGGGATGTGCAGGCGTTCAGCCAGATGCGGCGCCAGTGCCAGCAGTTCATCCGCTTCAAGCCGGGCCAGGCTGGCCTGGCCGGTGCCTGTCGGGCTGATGGCGGCGGTGTCGCGGGCTGGCCGGTGCACGGCGGCGGGTGTTGTCTGCGCCGTGAGCCAGTCCGCCGTGATCAGCTGGCCATCCGGTTGGTAGAGGTTGATGAAGTCGAAGCCGAGGCGGGTGCGTTCGCGTGCCAGCAGTCCCTGCAGGGCCGACAGGTCATGGCGGGTCAGCGCCTGGTACAAGGCATGGGAAGCACCGACACCTTGCGTGCCCGATCCCACTTCTCCCAGCACTTGTTCGAAGTAGCCGCGTGCCACGGCCAGGTCGCTGCGCACCTTGGTGATGAGCAGGCGGTCGTAGGCGGCATTGCCCCAGATGACGAGTGCTGCGACCAGCAGCGGCAGCACCACCAGCAGCGGCAGCAGCGCCATGGCCAGCAGTTTGTTGCGAATTGAGCTGCTGATCCAGCGCGGTGTCCGCCAAGCCCGCAGGACAGCGGCAGGCTTCACGACAAGGCCCACTCGGCGCAGCGGCGTTCCAGCGTACGGCGCGAGATGCCCAGCAACTGGGCAGCCTGGGTCTTGTCACCTTGCACCGAATCGAGGATGGTGCGGATGTGCTGCTTTTCCAGGGTATGCAGATCAGTGGTGGCCGGTGCCGTGGCGTGACGGCCAGCCGTTCCGGCCTCTGGTTTGTCCATCGAATAAAGCGCCGAGACATTGAGCGAACCCAGGATGAGGGAGCGCTCGATCAGGTTGCGCAGTTCGCGGGCATTGCCTGGCCAGTCGTACTGCAGCAGATAGGCCATCTCGGCCGGTGTGATCTCCAACGGGCTTGCACCCAGGGCAGGGGCGAGCTGGGTCATGAAATGTTGCACCAGGTCCGGAATATCTTCCTTGTGTTCTCGCAGCGGCGGCAATGTGATTTCCACCACCTGCAAGCGGTAATACAGGTCTTTGCGGAAGCGCCCGGCGGCCACTTCTTCCTGCAGTGAGCGGTTGGTGGCGGCAATGATGCGGACATCCACCGGCAACAACTGCTCGCTGCCCAGTGGACGGATCTTCAGGTCTTCAAGTGCGCGCAGCAGTGTGGCCTGCAGCGCCAGCGGCAATTCGGCCACCTCATCCAGGAACAAGGTGCCACCCTGGGCGTAGTAGAACAGCCCGTCGCGCGCCTTGGTGGCGCCGGTGAAGGCACCTTTGGCGTGGCCGAAGAGTTCGCGCTCGATCAGCTCAGGAGACATGGAGGCGCAATTGACCGGTACGAAAGGGCCTTGCGCACGCGGGCTCTGCGCGTGCAGTGCGCGCGCCACCAGTTCCTTGCCGGTGCCCGATTCGCCTTGCAACAGCACGGTGCTGTTGACGGCAGCCACGCGCCGCAGGGTTTGTGCCAACTGGGTGATGGCAGGGGAATGCCCGACCAGGCCGTTGCTGGCGCACTGGCTGCTGGAGAGCGTATGACGCAGCACGAAATTCTCACGCGCCAGCCGGGCAGACTCATGGCAGTGCTGGACCGCATTGAGGATTTGCGGCATGCGAAAGGGTTTGAGGATGAAGTCGGAGGCGCCGGCGCGCAAGGCTTCGATGGCGGTGTCGAGGTCGGCAAAGGCGGTGATGAGGATCACCTGCCCCGAGAAACCCTGGTCGCGCAGTTCCTTGAGCCAGGCCACGCCGTTCAGGCCTGGCAGGGCGATGTCCAGGATGATGAGGTCGACATGGTGGTTGCGCAGTAGCGTGGCGCCATCTTCAGCGCTGCTGGCCTCCATGACGGACTGGCAACGCGGGGTCAGTGTCTTGACCAGGAAGTTGCGCATGCCGGGTTCGTCGTCAACCACCAGAACGGACCAGAACGGCCAGCTCTCGGTGGCCTTGCCATGTGCAGGAAAAATGGATGCGTGGGTCACGGTAGAAGCGATGGGCTGATGATGAATTCTATCGACGCACCTGACTCATTTAGTCGGGTAATGGGGTTTTTCGCACCTATGCAACATTGTTCTTGAGCGGGTCGGCTCTGCGAACAAAACGACAAGCTGGGTTGATTGTGACAACTTGTCTTGAAGTGCGCGACAGATTGGCGCTGCTCGATCGATTATTGCATTGCAGCATTGACGCAAGTCATTGATTTCCCTAGAGGGCTTCACGGGGCAGTGGTTTTGACGGACTCACAAGAATTTTTCTTAGCTTGGCCGAGCCAGCTCAGACCTGATGAACGTGCCTTGTCCTGAGGCTTGTGTGACTTGCTGAAACACTCGGGGATTGATACATTCGCACGAGCTTTGATATGCATTTCTGTTCCTAGGCAGAAATTTTCAGGAGACACAGCATGAGTCAATCCCCGGGCAAATTGTCGCGGCGCACCCTGTTTGCGGGCGCCGGTACCGCTGGTGCCGTGGCCACGGTCGCCAGTCTGATGCCGGCCGTGCAGCCGGTCGCACCGGTAGGACACGAACCCAAGGCCGCGCCAAGCAAAGGTGGCGGCTACAGCCTGACCGAGCACGTCAAGCGCTATTACAAGACGACCCTCATTTAACGCCGACTGCTGGAGAGTCCCATGCTATTGACCAAAAAATCCACGGCCATCGATACGGCTGCCCGGTCGCCCTTCGTTCACAGCCTGCGTCGCGGCTTGGCCCAGGCCTTGCCGACCATGGACCGTCGTGCCTTCCTGCGTCGCTCCGGCCTCGGCCTGGGTGTCGGAATGGCAGCTTCGCAGCTCACCTTGGTGAAGAAAGCGCGTGCCGCCCAAGGTGTGGCGGTCGGCGATGGCAAGATCGAAGTGAAACGCACGGTCTGCACGCATTGCTCGGTGGGCTGTGCGGTGGATGCCGTGGTGGAAAACGGTGTCTGGGTGCGCCAGGAGGCGGTGTTCGACTCCCCGATCAACCTCGGCGCCCACTGCGCCAAGGGCGCGGCCTTGCGCGAGCACGGTCACGGCGAATTCCGTCTGCGCTATCCGATGAAGCTGGTCAACGGCAAGTACGAACGCATCGGTTGGGACCAGGCGCTCAATGAAATCAGCGCCAAGATGATGGAGCTGCGCAAGGCCAGCGGCCCGGACAGCGTGTACTTCATCGGATCCAGCAAGCACAACAACGAGCAGGCGTATCTGCTGCGCAAGTTCGTCAGCTTCTGGGGCTCCAACAACTGCGACCACCAGGCCCGTATCTGTCACTCCACCACGGTGGCCGGTGTGGCCAATACTTGGGGTTATGGCGCCATGACCAATTCGTACAACGACATGCAGAACAGCAAGGTCGCCCTGTACATCGGATCCAATGCGGCCGAGGCGCACCCGGTGAGCCTGTTGCACATGCTGCATGCCAAGGAAACCGGCTGCAAGATGATCGTGGTCGATCCGCGTTTCACCCGCACCGCGGCCAAGGCCGACGAGTACGTGCGCATCCGCTCCGGTACTGACATTCCTTTCCTGTTCGGCCTGCTGTACCACATCTTCAAGAACGGCTGGGAAGACAAGAAGTACATCAACGACCGTGTCTACGGCATGGACAAGGTCAAGGAAGACGTGCTGGCCAAGTGGGCACCTGCTGCCGTGGAAGAGGCCTGCGGCGTCAAGGAAGAGCAGATGTACAAGGTGGCCAAGATGCTGGCCGACAGCCGTCCGGGCACCATCGTCTGGTGCATGGGCCAGACCCAGCACACCATCGGCAATGCCATGGTGCGTGCGTCCTGCATTCTGCAGCTGGCGCTGGGCAATGTCGGCAAGACCGGCGGTGGTACCAACATTTTCCGCGGCCACGACAACGTGCAGGGTGCGACCGACGTCGGCCCCAACCCCGACTCGCTGCCCGGTTACTACGGTCTGGCCGAAGGTTCCTGGAAGCATTTCGCCAAGGTCTGGGGCGTGGACTTCGACTGGATCAAGGGCCGTTATGCCTCGCCGGCGATGATGGGCAAGAACGGCATCACCGTTTCGCGCTGGATCGACGGTGTGCTGGAGAAGAACGAGCTGATCGACCAGGATTCCAACCTGCGCGGCGTCTTCTACTGGGGCCATGCACCCAACTCGCAGACCCGCGGTCTGGAGATGAAGCGCGCCATGGATAAGCTGGACCTGCTGGTGGTGGTCGATCCCTACCCGTCGGCGACCGCCGCCATGGCGGCCATGCCCGGCAAGCCGGAAGACCTGAATCCGAACCGTGCGGTGTACCTGCTGCCGGCCGCCACCCAGTTCGAGACCAGCGGTTCCTGCACCGCTTCCAATCGCTCGATTCAGTGGCGCGAGAAAGTCATCGAGCCGCTGTGGGAGAGCCGCAGCGACCACATGATCATGCACCAGCTGGCCGAAAAACTCGGTTTCGCCAAGGAGCTGTCCAAGAATTACAAGATGCAGAAGGTCAAGGGCATGGACGAGCCCATGCCGGAAGACATCCTGCGTGAGATCAACCGTTCGGTCTGGACCATTGGCTACACCGGCCAGAGCCCGGAGCGGCTGAAGGCGCACATGAAGAACATGCACCTGTTCGACGTGAAGACGCTCAAGGCCAAGGGCGGCAAGGACAAGGAAACCGGCTACGACTTCACCGGTGACTACTTCGGCCTGCCCTGGCCCTGCTACGGCACGCCTGAACTCAAGCATCCGGGTTCACCCAACCTGTACGACACGTCCAAGCACGTGATGGATGGTGGCGGCAACTTCCGCGCCAACTTCGGTGTCGAGCGCGAAGGCAAGAGCCTGCTGGCCGAGGACGGTTCGCACTCGCTGGGTGCCGACATCACCACCGGATATCCGGAGTTCGACCATGTGCTGCTGAAGAAGCTGGGCTGGTGGGACGAGTTGACTGATGCCGAAAAAACCGCAGCCGAGGGCAAGAACTGGAAGACCGACGCGTCGGGCGGCATCATCCGCGTGACCATGAAGAACCATGGCTGCCATCCCTTCGGCAATGCCAAGGCGCGTGCCGTGGTGTGGAACTTCCCGGATCCGGTGCCACAGCACCGCGAGCCGCTCTACGGTACCAAGCCTGACCTGATGGCCAAGTACCCGACGCACGACGACAAGAAGGCCTTCTGGCGTCTGCCGACACTGTACAAGACCGTGCAGCAGAAGAACATTGCCGACAAGGTGCACGAGAAGTTCCCGCTCATCCTGTCCTCCGGCCGTCTGGTCGAGTACGAGGGCGGCGGCGAGGAAACCCGCTCCAACCCCTGGCTGGCCGAGTTGCAGCAGGAAGCTTTTGTCGAGATCAACCCGAAGGCGGCAGCCGACCGCGGCATCCGCAACGGCGACCGTGTCTGGCTGCTCAGCCCGACGGGTGCGCGGCTGAATGTGCAAGCGCTGGTGACCGAACGTGTCGGTCCCGACACCTGCTGGATGCCGTTCCACTTCTCCGGTCGCTGGCAAGGCGCCGATATGCTGGCCTACTACCCGAAGGGCGCGGCACCGGTGGTGCGCGGTGAGGCCGTCAACACGGCGACCACCTATGGCTACGACAGCGTGACCATGATGCAAGAAACCAAGACCACGATCTGCAATATCGAGAAAGCCTAAGGAGAAACACAAATGGCACGTATGAAATTTGTTTGTGACTCCGAGCGCTGTATCGAGTGCAACGGCTGCGTCACGGCCTGCAAGAATGAGCATGAGGTGCCGTGGGGTGTGAACCGCCGCCGTGTGGTCACGCTCAACGATGGTGTCCCCGGCGAGAAATCCATCTCGGTGGCCTGCATGCACTGCAGTGACGCACCCTGCATGGCCGTCTGCCCGGTGAACTGTTTCTACCGCACCGACGAAGGTGTGGTGCTGCACGACAAGGACATCTGTATCGGCTGCGGCTATTGCTCCTACGCCTGCCCCTTCGGGGCACCGCAGTTCCCTTCGCAGGGCACCTTCGGGGTACGCGGCAAGATGGACAAGTGCACCTTCTGTGCCGGCGGTCCGGAAGCCAATGGCAGCGAGGCCGAGTTCGAGAAATATGGTCGCAACCGCTTGGCCGAAGGCAAGCTGCCGGCCTGTGCCGAGATGTGCTCAACCAAGGCATTGCTGGCTGGTGACGGCGACATGGTGGCCGACATCTTCCGCAACCGCGTGCTGCAGCGTGGCAAGGGCGCCGAAGTCTGGGGCTGGGGCACTGCCTACGGTTCGCGTCAGGCGGGTCAGCCGGAAACCGCAGCACCTGCCAAAGGAGCGAAGTCATGAAAAACATCTTGATGCTGATTGCTGCCGTGGCTTTGCTGTCTGCCTGTGGCGAGAAGCCGCAGACGATCGGTGGCGCCAAGCAGGACGCCGCACCGTACAGCGGCACCGGCAAGCCTTTTGTCGATGCCGGCTGGAAGCCCGGTGACAAGGCCAGCTGGGAGTCGCACCTCAAGGCGCGCGGACAGAACAGCCAGAACGAATACACCAAGACCAACTGAGACGGGATGGCCCTCATGAAAAAAGCGCTTGCTGCTGTCCTGCTGATGGCTCTGGGCTGGGGCAACCTGGTCCTGGCGCAGGACAAACCCACGGCGCCTGCCGGAGCCGGCGGCATCCAGAGTCAGAACATCATGGATGTCAAGCCGGATGCCAGTTCGGATCCGGGCTACGCCCAGCAGACCAATGCCGAGCGGGCCAAGGTCCAGCCGGGCAACAATGCGCCCATGTGGCGCCAGGTCGGCTCCGGTGTTACTGGCTACAGCAGTCTGCCCAAAAGCCAGGCACCTGAGGCAGGCAACCTGATCCAGCCTTTTGTGCAGTACCCGGGCTCGATGTTCACCAATGCCGGCGAAGCCTGGCGCCAGGTGCGCAACAACTGGCTCATTCCCTACGGTGGCGCCTTGTTGCTGATTGTGCTGGGCGCGATTGGCGTGTTCTACTGGCGCAAAGGCACGTTGCAGTTGCATGGCACGCAAACCGGTCGAAAGATCGAGCGCTTTACGCCCTTCGAGCGTTCGGCGCACTGGGCCAACGCGATTGCCTTCACGATCCTTGCCGTCTCCGGCATCGTGATGGCTTTTGGCAAGTTCTTTCTGCACCCGGTCATCGGCGGCACGCTGTTCGGCTGGCTGACCTATGTGCTGAAGAATGCGCACAACTTTGCCGGCCCGGTGTTTGCCGTGTCACTGGTGGTGGTGATCATCACCTTCGTACGCGACAACCTGCCGCGCAAGGAAGACATCACCTGGCTCGTCAAGGGTGGCGGCCTGCTGGGCGAACACGAGATCCCTTCGCACCGTTTCAACGCTGGCGAGAAGGTGCTGTTCTGGGGCGGCGTGTTCCTGCTGGGCCTGGTCGTGGTCGGCTCGGGGCTGATGCTCGACAAGCTGATCCCGGGCCTGGTCTACGAGCGCAGCACCATGCAGCTTAGCCACATGATCCACGCCGTGGCCACCGTGCTGATGATGGCCATGTTCATGGGCCACATCTACATGGGCACGATCGGCATGGCCGGCGCCTACGACGCCATGAAGACCGGCTACGTCGACGAAACCTGGGCCAAGGAGCACCATGAGCTCTGGTACGACGACATCCAGGCCGGCAAGATTCCGGCCCAGCGCAGCGCCGAAGCGGCACCTGCTCCGACCGTTCAAGCCTAAGCACAAGAAAGAGGCTCACATGAAATCGATTGCTGTTTTTGTTCTGGGTGCTGCGCTGACCGTGTCGGCGCTGGCCAAGCTGCCCCCTTTGAATGACGAAGCCAAAGCCAAGGCGGCCGAAGCGGCAGCCAAGACGGCCCATGCCGGCAAGGTGGACAACTACCTGCTGTGCAAGTCGCAGGACAAGGTGGCGGCCCACTACCGCAAAGGCAACAAAGACGCCAAGGCCGCAGCAGCGACACCACCGTGCGCGGACCCTGGTCCTTTTGTCTACACCCCTGCTGGGGCGACGCCGACCGCCGCCGCACCTGCGCCCGCACCCGCTGCGCCGGTGGCTGCCGACAAGAAGAAAAAGAAGTCCTGACTTTTCGTCAGGCTTAGTGGTCATGGGCCCGGGCTGCACAGCCCCGGCCCTTTTTGTTGTAGTCTGCTGCCATGTCTTCATTTCCCCTGCCTCAGTTGACTCGCGCCAGCGCACCGCTGACCCGTGAGGTGTTGGCTGTCAATGAATTCGGCGAAGCCACCACGGTGTCCATTCCGGCAGAGCGGGCGCTCACTGTTTACGTGGACAAACGCGAGCTGGTGACGCTCATGACCCTGGGCGCCAACCCGGAACTGCTGGTGCTCGGTTTTCTGCGCAACCAGCGCCTGGTGCGCTCGGTGCAGGAGATCGAGTCCATCACCGTGGACTGGGAGGTTGGTGCCGCTGCGGTCAAAACGCACGAAGGCATCACCAACGTGGAGGAGCGCACCGCCAAGTGCGTGGTCACTACCGGCTGTGGCCAGGGCAGTGTGTTCGGCGACCTGATGGACGAGGTCGACAGTATCGTGTTGCCCGAGGCCACCCTGACGCAGGCGCAGTTGTACGGCGTTGTCAACGCCATCCGGCTGCAGGAGAGCACCTACAAGTCGGCTGGCTCGGTTCACGGTTGCGCGCTGTTCCGTGGCGAAGACATGTTGCTCTTTGTCGAAGACGTCGGCCGTCACAACGCCATCGACACCATTGCCGGCTGGATGTGGCTGCAGGATCCGGATTCGATGTCGGGGGCCGACAAGGTGTTCTACACCACGGGCCGCCTGACCAGCGAGATGGTGATCAAGTCAGCGCAGATGGGGGTGCCGATCGTGGTGTCTCGCAGCGGCATCACGCAGATGGGGCATGCGGTGGCCGAGCGCGTTGGCCTGTGCACCATCGGCCGGGCCACCAACAAACACTTCCTTTGTTACACCGGAGCAGAGCGGCTGCAGCTGCAGCCGGAGCTTGCCGGGACGAGACCGCGAGTGCTTGCCTAGGCCTCTCTCGGCCGCTTCGTCGAAAACGCCGCAAGACGACATGCCTGTGCGCTTGAGGTGCTGACGCGGCAAGAGCTCGACCCAGCCTGCCCTTCGTCATTCCTTGCGTCCCAATCGATGGACGTCAGGGCTGTCAGCGGGAACGTTCCCAAGATCGGTCCGCCGTGGCAGCGTACGGCCCCCAGATGAGGCCTGACCATGTTTGACCTCCTGGAACTGTCGTGCCCGCTTTTCTCCCAGGCCACTGCCGGGGATTGGATTAACCGTTTTTTTTGATGCAGATCAGATTGGTGGCCGACGAATCCTATAAGGTATATCCTGTATGCATCATTAATAGGAGGTGTCTCCATGAGCCAAGGCTTTACCAGTCAGATGGCGCGCAACATTTTTTACGGCGGCACGGCATTTTTTGTGCTGCTGTTTGCGGCGCTGATTTTTCATACGGAAAGCAAGATTCCGGAGCGCTCAAAGGCGGGCGATCTGAGTCCGGCGGTCGTACGCGGCAAACATTTGTGGGAAACACGCAATTGCATTGGGTGTCATACCTTGCTGGGTGAGGGTGCGTATTTCGCACCCGAGTTGGGTAATGTGTACCAACGGCGTGGCCCTGATTTCATCAAGGCCTGGATCAAGGCACAACCGACGCATGCGCCCGGTCGCCGGCAGATGCCACAGTTCAATTTCACGGAGGCTCAGCTTGACGATTTGGTGGAGTTCCTGAAGTGGACCAACGGCGTCAACACCGAAAAGTGGCCACCCAATATTGAAGGGTAGCAAGTTGTCCACGCGGCCACTCGACATCGACATTCCACGAGGAGAAATTCATGCCTAACGCAACCCTCAAATATTCATCACAGGCTGTCGCTAAACTGTATTTCATTGCGGCACTCGGCCTGTTCACTGGGCAGATCATTTTTGGACTCACCTTGGGTCTGCAGTATGTGATCGGTGATCTGTTCTTTCCCCTTATTCCGTTCAACATCGCGCGAATGGTGCATACCAACCTGCTCATTGTGTGGCTGCTGTTCGGTTTCATGGGGGCCGCCTATTACATGATTCCCGAAGAGAGCGAGACAGAGCTTTACAGCCCCTTGCTGGCCAAGGTGCTGTTCTGGGTGTTCCTGGTTGCCGGTGCCTTGACCATTCTGGGCTACCTGCTGGTGCCCTACGCCACTCTGGCCGAGATGACGGGGAACGACCTGCTAGCCACGATGGGGCGCGAGTTTCTGGAGCAACCCCTGCCAACCAAGCTTGGCATTGTGGTGGTGGCCCTGGGCTTTCTCTTTAACATTAGCATGACTGTGCTCAAGGGCCGCAAAACCTCCGTGTCCCTCGTGCTGCTGATGGGCTTGTGGGGTCTGGCCTTGATGTTCCTTTTCAGCTTCGTGAACCCCAGCAATCTGGTGCGCGACAAAATGTACTGGTGGTTCGTGGTGCACTTGTGGGTTGAGGGCACCTGGGAACTGATCATGGGGGCCATGCTGGCTTTCGTGCTGGTCAAGACAACCGGTGTGGACCGTGAGGTGATTGACAAATGGCTTTACGTCATCATCACCTTGGCGCTGGTGACGGGCATCTTGGGGACAGGGCACCATTTCTACTTCATCGGTCTGCCCGGCTATTGGCAGTGGGTGGGCAGCGTGTTCTCCGCCCTGGAGCCCATTCCCTTCTTTGCCATGACCATGTTTGCCTTCAATATGGTGCAGCGTCGCCGCCGTGAACATCCCAATCAAGCAGCGGTGTTGTGGGCTGTCGGTACTGCGGTGATCGGTTTCCTCGGGGCAGGCTTGTGGGGTTTCATCCACACACTGAGCCCGGTGAACTACTACACTCATGGCAGTCAGGTGACGGCAGCGCACGGCCATCTGGCCTTCTATGGGGCTTATGTGCTGGTGGTGATCGCCATGATCAGCTACGCCATGCCCATGTTGCGTGGGCGCCAGGCGAACCCGCGTCGCGCCCAATCGGTCGAGATGTGGAGTTTCTGGGTAATGAGCGTGAGCATGGGTGTGATGGTGCTGGCGTTGACGGGCGCCGGTGTTCTGCAGATCTGGCTGCAGCGCATGCCGACAACCGGTGCCATGTCGTTCATGGCGACGCAAGACCAGCTGGTTTTCTTCTACTGGATTCGTGTGGCCGGCGGTGTGGGCTTCCTGTTGGGCTTGTTGATGTACCTGAGCAGCTTCTTTGTGGGGGCAGCATCTCACGAGCAGACCGACACCGCAGCCAACATGCGCGTACGCCAAGCCTGAACCGTAGCGGGACGACACCATGAGACGCGTGGACAGTGTTGGCGTAACTGCAGCGGCCGAAACCAGTGGGGGAGGCTTGCCCCCTTTTTATGTAGCCCAGGGGAGTGAATGCGAGCTGTTCCAGCATTGCCATGAGAAAAGCCTGCCTCTGCTCATCAAAGGCCCGACAGGCTGCGGCAAGACGCGTTTCGTGGAGCACATGGCCGCGCGGTTGCGTCGCCCGCTGATCACGGTGTCGTGCCACGACGATCTGAGCGCCGCTGATCTGGTGGGGCGTCACCTCATCGGTCGGGCTGAAACGGTGTGGGCAGATGGTCCCTTGACACGTGCCGTGCGCGAGGGCGCCATCCTGTACTTGGACGAGGTGGTCGAGGCACGCAAAGACACGACAGTGGTTCTGCATCCGCTGGCAGACGACCGCCGGATTCTGCCGATTGAGCGAACCGGTGAACTCCTGGTAGCGCCGCCCGAGTTCATGCTGGTCATGTCCTACAACCCGGGTTATCAGAATCTGCTCAAGGGCCTCAAGCCCAGCACCCGGCAGCGTTTTGTTGCCCTTGCGCTGGACTACCCCAGTGCCGCGGTAGAGCAGGCCATCCTGGCGCAGGAGGGTGGGGCATCAGCGGCGCTGGCGACGCAACTCGTGCAACTGGCACAGGCCTTGCGTCGTTTGACGGAACATGACCTGGAAGAAACGGTGAGTACACGTCTGCTGGTCATGGCCGCGCGTCTGGTGGTGTCGGGCTTGGGCTTGCGTCCCGCGTGCCGCGCCGCGATTGTGGATACCCTGACGGACGACGCGGACACGGCCTCGGCCTTGGACGAGGTGGTCGCCGCGGTGGTGGGCGATGGCGACTGACAGCCCTGCTGTGGCCGTAGGTGTCAGCGGGATGCGCGATGCTGCCCGGGCGTTGCAGCGCCGACGCCGGAGATTCCAGCTGGCTTTTTTTGCACTGTTCCTCGTTGCGCCAGCATTGAACCTGTTGCGCTTCGATTTGTACGAAACGCAACTCTGGGTGCTTGGTTTTCGCTGGTCACTCGGGATTGAAGCCCTGACCCGGGGCGAGGCGACAGCCATGCAGACGGCGGCCTCCATCCTGGTACGCGGTTTTTTGCCAGCCATTGCCTTGGTGGTCACGTTTCTGCTGGTGGCTTACCGGTTCGGACGCCTGTATTGCGGCTGGTTGTGCCCTCATTTCTCACTGGTCGAGTTGCTCAACGATGTGTTGCACAGGGCCAGCGGCAAGCTGAGTTTGTGGGATACATCTCCCACGCCCCGCGGACAACGGCAGCCACAGGCGCACTGGTGGCCGGTGTATGTACTGCTCTGTGCCGTGATGGGATTTGTCTGGGCCATCACCTTACTGACCTACCTCTTGCCCCCTGCAGTGATCTGGGGCAATCTGGTGCATGGTTCGCTGACCGCGAATCAAGCCCGGTTTCTGGGTATCGGAACCTTGGTGTTCAGCCTCGAACTCTTGCTGGCCAGGCATCTGTTCTGTCGTTTTGGCTGTGCTGTCGGTTTGTTCCAGAGCTTGGCCTGGATGGCCAATCCCAAAGGCATGGTGGTTGCGTTTGCACGTGAACGTGCGCGCGAATGCCGAACCTGCGATGCACCGCATGGAAGCGCCTGCGACCATGCCTGCCCGATGCGCCTCAACCCACGGAACATCAAACGGATGATGTTTTCATGTGCCCAATGTGGTCAATGCCTCAGTGCCTGCGAGACATCCCAAGGTGCCCAGAATCGCAGCAGCAGCCTGGAGTGGGTTGTTGGCCTGGATGCCGTGCGTGAGACATTGCGGCAGCGCAAAGAGGATCGCCAGTAATGGAGGAGTGGGTCGGTTTATGGTGGCACCGAGCGGTCACGCGCGCGGCAGACCGTTCCCATGGGCAAAGTGCCGTGGCACTGGATGAGGTCAGGCGAAGCCTGCATCTGCTGTTCATGGCCGGTGGGGGAGCACCCTCGATACGCGTTGCCTCCTCGGCCGAGCGTCGACATGGCGGCCCGCGTGGCTGGTTGCAGCGGGTGGCAGGTAGCGGGCTGCGTGCAGCCCCGTCAACACTGGACACCCAGGTCCTGGCCTTGCCACCAGTGGTGGCCGTGTTTGACCAGCGCCAGCTCAACCGCGATTTGTACCTGTGGCTGGCGGCATTGGCGAGCGTTTATGAGCCCCGTGGTGACTGGATCGACGACAACCGTGTAGCGACGAGCCGTGCCTTGCAACGGTTTCCAGGCCTGCGCGCGCGGCACCAGCGTCTGGTCCAGGCGCATCTGGCGCAACGTCCCGCGCTGCAAGGCCTTCGGGGGCCCGCGGCCTTGTGGGAAGGCGCTGTCCAGGCGGCGCTACGTGCCATGGAGCATCCGCCCGTGCCGGTTGACGCGATCCAGGTGGCGCCGGTCTGTCTCTGGATCGAAGCACAAGCGACCGCCACCGCGTCCGATCAGACGAGTTCGGGGCCAGGGGGGCAGCGGCCAGACACCCCCATGCAGGTGCAAAGTGCCAAGCGACGCCAGACGAACCAAGTTGACACCCCCGATGAAAGCCATGCCTTCATCCTTCCTTCCAGGGTTGAGTCCATTCGCACCTGGGCCGAATACCTGCGCGTGAACCGTGCCACCGATGACGAGCCCGATGCGGATGCGCTTCCGGCGGCTGACGACATGGATGCACTGTCCATCGCAAAGGGTGACAAGACCACCGTCGCTCGTGTGAAATTCGATCTGGATCTTCCCAGCGCCCAGGCGGATGATCTGCCTTTGGGGCCAGGCCGCAAGACGCCGGAATGGGATTGGCGCCGAGGCATTCTGATACCGGACCATTGTTCATTGCAGTCGGTGGTGGCACGTCCCGGCGAGCGTTACAGCGCAGCCACTGCGTTGCAGGCCACGGCGCGCAAGATGCGCCGGCGTTTTGAAGTCCTGCGCGCCGCGCCCCGCTGGCAAACAGGACAAACACAGGGTGAGGCGGTGGATCTGGACGCGTGGGTGCGCTTTCATGCCGAAACGCAGGCAGGTCAACCGCATAGCGATTCCCCCTCCGTCTACGCCAGCCGCCGGCGCAACGGACGCAGCCTGGCCACGCTGTTGCTGGCCGACCTGTCCCTGTCCACCGATGCGTATGCCAACTCCCAGGCACGCGTGATTGATGTGATCCGCGATGCCTTGTATGTTTTTGGCGAAGCGCTGGCAGGCACGGGCGATGTCTATGAAATCCTGGGTTTCAGTTCCGTGCGGCGACAGCATGTCCGGATCCAGCACCTCAAGGGGTTTGATGAGCCGTGGAACGATACGGTGCGCTCCCGTGTTGGCGCCTTGAAGCCAGGTTATTACACCCGGATGGGGGCGGCGATTCGTGACGCCACGCGCCGCCTGAGTGCGCGGCCTGAGCATCAGCGTCTGTTGCTGGTGCTGACTGACGGGAAACCCAATGACTTGGATGTGTATGAAGGCCGTTACGGCTTGGAAGATACGCGCCATGCCGTGCAGGCTGCGCGTGATGCAGGGCTCACGCCTTTTTGCGTGACGATCGACAGCGAAGCCCATGCTTACTTGCCGCAGCTCTTCGGTCAGCACGGTTATGCCTGGGTACGTCGTCCGGAAGACTTGGTGAACCGCCTGACACAAGCCTGGGCAATCTTGACGTGCTGATTCAGTTCCGAGATTTCAGGGTGTTGCCTCGGGGCGAGCCCCCCACAGGAAATAGGCGGCCTCCATCGTTGGCAAAGACCGTTGCCACAGGGGGAGCAAAGAGCGGCTGTCCACCACCCGCACGCTGCCGGCCGCTCCCCGCGCGCTGAGCAGGGCGTGACGTCCGCCGGCACTGAACTGAACTGGCGTCCACGCGGCGCCTGATGCGTGCAGGGTGTGTGCCGTATGGCCATCGGTGGGATCCACCAGCAACAGGCTGTCCTGTGTTGTGGTGTCAGCCGCATGGCTGATCCAAAGCCAGGGCGTGGCAGCATGGGTTCGCACGCTGGCAACGCCGCACACCGGCCCCAGGCGCCGGGTATCGGTACGCCATTGACGGGCATCGAGCAGGAGCACGCAGCCGTCAGCTTCATTCACGAGCGCGACCCAGGGGGCGCCTTGCAGGGTGAATGTGTCACCTGCGGCGCGCCGGGGGCGTTGCGGCAAGGCCAGCGTGGTGATTCGCCTGCGGATGTCCAGATTGAGAATGTCCAGCTCATCCGCAGAAGGCTTGCCCGTTGGTGCCGTCAACAGTACATGACGCATGGCGGAATCTATCTGGATGAATTCCCGCGGTTGCGGCAAGGGCGTGCGACGCACGCCCAGAAAACCCGGGCTGGCAATGGCCTCGCCCATACGGTAGTCATGCACCAGGCCATCAAATATGGGTTCGGCACTGGGGCTGTACGAGATTTCCCACACCTCCGGCAATGACGTGAAAGTCAGCACAAAGCTGTTGCGCGCAGATGCCGTCACCACATGGTCCACGGCAGAGCTGAGGCCGCCCGACAAGGCCTGAGCCTTGTAATCCCGCACACGCGACAAGTCGGTATCCAGCAGCACGGCGGAGTGGGGTGCCGCATGCCCGGCCAGGAGCCAACGGCCATCGTGCGATAAGGCCAGGCCCTGCAGTGCCAGGCCCGTCCGTGTGCGCAGAGTGGCGCCCGACTGGAGGTCGAAACGGATCACCCAGCCGTCGCTGGCGGCCCAATAAAGCCAACGCCCGTCCGGGCTGGGCCGCGGTGCCCCTTGCAACGCCACAGGCAAACGGCAACGGCTGTAGGTGGTTCCCTGGGCAGCGTCAAGCAATAGCAGCTGTTGCCCTGCCGCCTGCACGACGGCGATTAGTGCGGCAGGGGGCTGCTGGTGAGGGAGACGTTCACACCAGTCTGGCTCCAGTCGGGGGGACTGGTCGGTATCACGCCAAGGGGTTTGTGCCAGCGTGACAGGCAGGGTGAGCAGGCCGGCGACCCACAAAAAAAAGGTGGGCCACAGCCCACCCGGTACAGGTCGTTGAAGCGACCCGCTCAACCGAAGTCCGTTCACGACTTGAGGATGAACTCAACCGATGCCTTCAGGTCGGCATCGTTAATCTTGTCGGGACCGTTCGGTGACATGGGAATGGGGCCAAAAGAACCTGACCCGCCCTTGCGGACTTTTTCCATCAGCTTGGCTACGGCATCCTGGCCTTTGTACTTGGCAGCAATGTCCTTGAATGAGGGGCCGACCAGTTTCTTGTCTTTGGCGTGGCAGGCCATGCAACCTGCCTTGTTCATGGCGTCTTCCGGTGCAGCCGCTTGTGCGCCGAAAGCCAGCGTCATGGCCGAAAGGATGAGGAGTGATTTCATGATGTTGGCTCCAATAGAGGGGCCTGCTGACCGCGCAGATGCCGCCTTGAGCCGGCTGCATCTGCGCGTCACA
>NZ_BCWP01000002.1 GCF_001592265.1 Curvibacter delicatus NBRC 14919
CATAGAGGCGGTTAGTGAAGGCACTCATTACAAGTACCTCCGAAGAAAGACCCGCTGGCGCTCAGCCAGCCAGTTATGCAACGGCCCCATCCACGACTCGTATCGAGCCGACAGCCTTAAAAAGCCCGCATGCTCAATCCAGTAGCCAACTCGATAAAGATGGCGCTGGGAGCGAGCCGACCAGTGCGCCTGAAGCTTTCCGACCGCGTTATCAGCTCTCATACGGGCGACAACACGATCAAGGTAGGGGTTGGAATCAAAGTCCATTCCTGCCCCCCTCATCCATTCGCAAGTTCATACCTGCAATCAGCTGAGTAGCTTCTTTGAGAAAAGCCTTTTGAGCACGACGCCTCTCAGCCCTGCTCTCGAAGGCATCGGCATTCACATGAAGGACAGCAGTTCGTGACGCCTTGTCAACGACCAAACGGAACACCTGTTCTTCGCTGCGAAAAGAACGTTTTCCGTTCCTTGTTGTTCCAAAGTGTCCTAGTGATAAATCTAGGGCCGGCTTCGCCGGCCCCGGCAGGGGCGCTAGCGCATCCCCAGCCGGAGCCGACGAAGCATCCCCATTGAAAATTGACTTAGCCATAGCAGGCCTCCACACGGTTCGGTTGTGAACACGCCGCAGCCGATCCGAGTTGAAAACTCGAAAACGGCGCAACGAAAGTAGGAGTGCAGGGACCAGAAGCCCGATTGGTCGGGAATCCTGCTAGGTCAGGCGCAATGGCCGAATGTGTGGGAGCTATGCCCGAAAGTAAAAAACCGCCGTATTTGGTTCTATGGCTTGCCCGAAATATATTGGTGGCGGGTGGACAAGCGTTTTTATTGTGATACCGACTGCGCGCGCACGTCAAGCGGCGCGACTGCCGGGTGTGGCAGATAGCGAACATTTGCGTAACTCCTGTGTAGCCAATGACAGCCAACATGAGTTACACGCCAAGGGTAAAAGCCCCGCCAGACCTACCCTAGACCGGTTCGTAATGAGAAGGTCGGGTGTTCGATTCATCTCTCCGGCACCAGTTAAAAAACCCGCCAATCGCAAGATTGGCGGGTTTTTTCTTGGCTCTATGGCATGTGATGCTGAACTCGCACGCCCCACTTCATCAGGCCGACGCCTTCGCACCCGAAGCGACCCAGACCGGATCGACCGCCTCGATCCGCGGGGCGGCGGAAGCTTCACCCAAGGCATGCCCCTGCAGCAGGTCCACCCCCAGCGACTGAAGCACCGCGGCCTGTTCGAAGTTTTCCACGCCCTCGGCAATCACGCGCAGGCCAAAACGCCGTGCGATCAGGATCGCCCCTTCGATGATGGCGTGTCCATGTCCATGGATGGCATGCACGAAGGAGCGATCGATTTTCAGGGCATCGAGCGGGAACTCGTGCAGGCGCGAGAGCGAGGAATAACCCGTACCGAAATCGTCCACATGCACACGCACGCCGAGCTTGCGCAGCCGAACCAGGGTCTCCAGCGCCGGCGTCGTGTGCTGTTCGCCGAAAATGGATTCGGTGACTTCGATATCCAGGCGCGCCGCCGGCAAGCCGGCCGTGGCCAATGCCTCGGCGACCATGTCCGCAAAACCAGCCACCAGCAATTGCCGGATGGAAACGTTGAGAGCCACGGCAGGGGCATCATGACCTGCGCCCCAGACCATGGCGTCGGTACAGGCCCGTTTCAGCACCCATTCACCCAGCTCCACAATGCGATCCGAATCTTCTGCAATCGGGATGAACTCTTCGGGCCGGATCACCCCCAGCACGGCATGCTCCCAGCGCAGCAGAGCTTCCAGGGCGGCCACTTCGCCGCTACTGGCATCAACGATCGGCTGATAGACCACGCTCAGCGAACCATCCACGGTAGCATCACGCAGCGCCTGGCTGATTTCCAGCCGGCGCCTTTGCACACGGGAAAGCAGCTCATGGTAGGCGAGGATATGACCTCGCCCGGAGCGTTTCACCTCGGTCGCGGCCAGATCAGCGGCCCGGATCAGGTCTGACGGCGTTTTGCCATCACGCGGAAAGCGTGCAACCCCGATGCTGACGCCGACATGCAGCAATTCATCGTCCACCTGCAACGGCGCCATCACACGTTCGCGCAGCGTCATGGCCAGACGCATGCCCCGGTCGGCATCATCCGGCAGCAAAGGAATGGCCACCACGAACTCGTCACCGCCCCAGCGTGCCACGACCGCATCCGCCGGCATACGTACCTCGAAGCAGCGGGCGATTTCCTGCAACACGCGGTCACCCAGGTCGTGCCCCAGGCCATCGTTGATCTGCTTGAAGCGATCCAGGTCGAGAAACAGCACGGCAATGCCCTCGGGAGAGGCCTGCAAAATGCGTTCATCCATCCAACGCTGCAGGCCACGCCGGTTGAACAAGCCGGTGAGCGCATCACGATGGGCCATGGTCTGCAAAGCCTCCGTGCGCTCGGCAACGCGTTTCTCCAGGCTGGCGTTGAGCGCCTCGACCTCGTGGTTGTGCTGCGTCAGCCGGGCCACCAGATCGGTGTTTTCTTCCTGCAAGGCGATGGAACGCACCACAATCTTGTGGTTGTTCTTATGGCCGACCAGCATGACAACAAAGAAGATCAGTCCCAGTGTGGCCAACACGGGCTCTGAATGCGGCAGCCAATACAGCTTCAGACACGCGGGCACCAACAGCAAACCGATATAAATACGACCGACCCCGAGCAAGGGCGCCAGCACGCCGGTGGCCCCACCGGCCAAGGCGGACACCACAATCAGCATGACGAACTGCCCTTCGGCAGGTTGCTTGTCGAGCTGGGTCCAGACCAGCACAACCCACATCAGGGCGCCCAGTACCAAGCCGACTTCATAGGGCCGCTGCCAGCGTAAGCGCTGTGTTGATGTCAGCAGTGCCCCAGTGCCGAACTGACGCGAGAAGGCCAGATCGAGCCCCAGGCGCAGCAGGCTGATGCACAGCACAATGCCCAGCCACAGCCAAGGCCACACCTGCCCCTGACCGCTGAACGCAATCGCCACCCCCACCGTGGCCGCCAGATTCACCAGCACACTGGCCCGGTTGTTGCGATAGGCCAGCAGCAGCAACTCACTGGCGATGCGGTTGTTCCGCGCAACCGCATGAGCCTGCACTGCCGACACGTTCAATTCGCCTGCTTGCATACAGCCCCTCAAGATTCGGTGCCGTCCCTTCGCGATCGGCATTCCGTATCACACCGGATGCAGATCAGGGAGGCTGCTCATTATTGAACTGCTTCGCCCCAAGTTGCAAGCCGGCACACCATTCCTGCACAGCAGATGCTTGCGTACCGTCAAGCGGCAATGCTTTTGCGCTTGCGGCTGGCCAGGGGTTTCTGCTTGCCTTTGGTCAGACCTTCATCGACAGGCCGCAGCACCCCGTGGCAAAGCGTGGCAATGAACTGATCGGCAATCTGCTCAGGTTCGTACTCGCCGTCCGGCTGGTACCAGCGGCCGATCCAGCCCAGCGCACCGGCAATCAGGAAGGCCGTCATCTTGGGGTCGCACGGGGCAATCGCCCCCTCTTCCACCCCGGCCGCCACCAGACGGCGGAATTCCATGTCGATGCCGGACTTGAGGCGCCGTAGCTCCTTCCGGCTCTTGGGTGGCAACTCGTCGTCGGCAATGCGGATGACGCACATGCCGAAATCCATGGTGACGATGCGGGTGTAGACGCGCATGCAGGCCATCAGCTGCTCGACCGCGGAGCCGCCCGCCTCGCGGCTGGCCTCGATGCCCTCGTGCATCATCTCCAGCCCGCGCCGCACGCAAGCAATCAGGATCTCGTCCTTGTTCTTGACGTAGTAGTAGAGCGTGGGCTTGCTGACATTGAGCCGGGCCGCGATGTCGTCCAGCGAGGTGGCGTGAAAACCCTTCTCGTTGAACAGCTGCGCCGCGGTCGACAGCACGGCATTGCGCTTGGCCTCACGCTGCTGCTCGCGCATGGACGGTGGCGCCCAGGGCGAAGCCGCGGCAGCGGGGGCCGCCATCTTGCGGCGTTGCGGACGTGTCGTTGTCATGACAGGTGCTACGGGAAAGTCCTGATGCCCGAAGGCTTGGCAAATTCCAGAATCTACTCGTGAGTAAAAAGTTTACGCATAAGTAGAAATTTTCCGATTCGCACAAACCCGTAGTGACGCCGATGGAGAACACGC
This sequence comes from Curvibacter delicatus NBRC 14919, assembly GCF_001592265.1. Lineage (GTDB taxonomy): Bacteria > Pseudomonadota > Gammaproteobacteria > Burkholderiales > Burkholderiaceae_C > Hylemonella > Hylemonella delicata. Next base: position 4,154 of record NZ_BCWP01000002.1, read on the forward strand.
CTGCAGGCCCCCCCAGACTCAGCCTCTGCTGAGCGTCGATGGCGTCACGCTGGCCTTTGGCGGCGTGAAGGCGCTCAGCGGCGTGAGTTTCGACGTGGCGCCCGGCTCCATCACCGCGGTGATCGGCCCCAACGGTGCCGGCAAGACCTCGCTGTTCAACACCATCTCCGGCTTTTACCGCCCCACTAGCGGCAGCGTGCGCTACCAGGGGCAGGACATCACGCGTATTCCTGCGCCGCGGCGCGCAAAGATGGGCCTGGGCCGCAGCTTCCAGAACATTGCCCTGTTTCGCGGCATGACGGTGCTGGACAACATCAAGCTCGGCCGCCATGCCCACCTGAAGAGCAACGTGCTCGACGCCCTGTTCTACATCGGCCGGGCGCGCCGCGAGGAAGCCGAACTGCGTGCCGACATCGAGGAACGCATCATCGATTTCCTGGAGATCGACCACATCCGCCATGCACCGGTGTCGGCCTTGTCCTACGGGCTGCAAAAGCGCGTGGAAATGGCGCGCGCGCTGGCCATGCAGCCCGAGATCCTGATGCTCGATGAACCGGTGGCCGGCATGAACCGCGAGGAAACCGAGGACATGGCGCGTTTCATCCTCGACGTGCGCGCCGAATGGGGCGTCACGGTGCTGATGGTGGAACACGACATGGGCATGGTGATGGACCTGTCGGACCACGTGGTGGTGCTCAACTTCGGCCAGGTCATTGCCCAGGGCGCCCCGGCCACCGTGCAGGCCGATCCGGAAGTGATCCGCGCCTACCTCGGCTCCGGCGATGTCGGCGATCTGCGGCGCAAGCTGCATGCAACAGCGGGAGCCGTCTGATGGATTGGGCCTACCTGTTCGAGATCAGCCTGACCGGCATCGCCAGTGGCGGCCTCTATGCGCTGGCGGCGCTCGCCTTCGTCATGGTCTACAAGGCCACGCGCGTCGTCAACATCGCCATCGGTGAAATGCTGATGGCCGGCGCCTACCTGTTCTTCACCTTCGCCTCGATGCTGGCGTTGCCGATCTGGCTGGCCATTCCGGCTGCCGTGCTGGGTGCCGGTTTGCTGGGTGCGGTGATCGAGCGCACCGTGATCCGCCCGCTGCTGGGCGAGCCGCCGATCTCTGTCTTCATGGTCACCGTGGGCCTGGCCTCGGTGCTGGTGGGCCTGGTCGAAATGATCTGGACAGCGGACCAGAAGCGCCTGCCCGACTTCATGCTCACGAAGGCCATCATGGTCGGTGATGCGTTCCTGGCGCCCAAGATCTTCTGGGGCGCGGTGATCGCCGTGGTCTTCATAACCGCCGTGTTGCTGGTGTTCCGTTTCTGGCGCGGCGGCGTCGCCTTGCGCGCCACCGCCTCCGACCAAGCGGCCGCCTACTCCATGGGCATCAACGTGCCGCGCGTGTTCTCGCTGGCCTGGGTGGTGTCAGCCATGCTGGCGGCCCTGTCGGGCATCATCGTCGGCTCGATCGGCGGCATCTCTTCCACCATGGGCGTGTTCGGTCTGTCGGTGTTGGTGGTGGTGATCGTTGGTGGCCTGGACAGCGTGCTGGGCGCGCTGGTCGGTGGCCTGTTCATCGGTCTGGTCGAGGCACTGGCCGGCGCCTACCTGGGCGGCGAGTACAAGCTGCTGGCGACCTTCATCGTGCTGGTCGTGATCCTGATGATCCGGCCCTACGGCCTGTTCGGCACCCACGAGATCGAGAGACTCTGATGAGAATAGGTACCCTCAAGGAGTCCTACATCGCCGACGCGGCGCTGTTTGACTCACGCACGCAGAAAATCTGGCTGGCGGTCGCGGCCATCCTGCTGCTTCTGTTTCCCTTTGTGGCCAGCGACTACTGGCTGTACCTGGCCTGTCTGGTCTGCATCAACGTGGCCAGCGCCACCGGCCTCAACATCCTGACCGGCTACACCGGGCTGGTGAGCCTGGGCCAGGCCGCCTTCATGGGGCTGGGTGCCTACACGGTGGCCATCATGCAGCTGCGCCTGGGCACGCCCTTCCTGCTCAACATCCTGGCCGGCGGCTGTGTCGCCATGCTGGGCGGCCTGATCGTCGGCATCCCCTCGTTGCGCGTGAAAGGGCTGTACCTGGCGATTGCCACCATCGCCGCCTCCTTCATCACCCACTTCATCTTCGCCAACACGTCTTTCACCGGCGGCACCGGCGGCCTCACACTGCCGCCGGCCAGCGCCTTCGGCGTGTTGCTCGACACCTCGTTCCGCTTGTACTGGGTGATCGTGCCGGTCACGGTGCTGATGCTGCTGGGCGCCGCCAATCTGTTCCGCACCCGCGTCGGGCGCGCCTTCATCGCCATCCGCGACCGTGACATCTCGGCCGAGGTTCTTGGTATTCCGCTGCTGCGCTACAAGCTGCTGTCCTTCGGTCTGTCGTCCTTCTATGCCGGCGTGGCCGGCGGCCTGTGGGCCTACTTCTTCCGCGTGGTGACACCCGAGAGCTTCCCGCTGCTGATGTCCATCTTCTTCCTCGCCGCCATCATCGTCGGCGGCATGGGCACCATCTTGGGCGCCATTCTGGGCGCGGTGTTCATGACCATGATGCCCGAACTGCTGAAACTGGTGTTCGATCTGCTGCCCAACAGCACGGAACTCACGGTGTTCCTGTCGCCCGTGCGCACCATCATCTTCGGCCTCTTGATCATCGGCTTTCTGGTGTTCGAGCCGCACGGGCTCGCAGAAGTGTGGCGGCGCATTCGCCGTTTTTTCCATCTGTGGCCGTTCCGCAATTGAGCGGACCCATGGGCAACGCAAACGAAAAGGAGACAAGCATGCAGAACTCACGCATTTCCCAAAATCGTCGCTCCCTGCTGCTCGCAGCAGGCGCTTCGCTGGCCGCGCCGCTGGCCGCGCATGCCCAAGCCGGCGGTGAAGACATCGTTCTCGGCGGCTCCATCCCCATGACGGGTGTGTTTGCCTTTGCCGGCGTCGGCATCAATGCCGGCATCGCCGACTACGTCAAGATCCTCAACGACGGCGGCGGCATCAAGGGCCGCAAGGTGCGCTACGTGCCGGAAGACACCGGCTACAAGGTGGACGTCTCGGTGGCCGCCTACAAGAAGATCACCAGCCAGAACAAGGTGAGCCTCTACTACGGCGACTCGACCGCCTTCTCCAAGACCATCAACCCGGAGCTGGACCGCAATGGCAACATCCTGATGGCCGGTGCCTCGTTCGCCACTGAACTGAACGATCCACAGAAGTACCCGAACCAGTTCCTGGTCGGCCCTGACTACACCGAGATGTTCGGCATCCTGCTACGCCACATCGCCAAGGAGAAACCCGGTGCCAAGGTGGCCTTCGTCTACTCCGACTCCGAATTCGGCCGCGACCCGGTCGAAAGCAGCGAAGCGCTGGCCAAGAAACTCGGCCTGAACGTCGTCATCAAGATCATGACACCGCCCGGCAGCGTGGACGTGTCGACCGAAGTCATCAAGCTGCGCCGCGCGGCACCCGACTACACCATCTTCCACGGCTACATCCTGGCGCCGATTCCCGAGTTCATCACCCAGGGCAAGCAGCAGGGCATGACCAGCAAGTGGATGGGCACCTTCTGGACCATGGACAGCTCCACCGTCATGAAGATGGGCGAGGCCGGCGACGGTTTCATGGGCGTGATGCCCTACCGCTACTACTACGACACCTCGGCCAAGGCGCCGATGCTCGACAAGATCCGCCAGATGCGCCCCGAGTACCAGAGTACGGCCTACATCCAGGGCTTCCTGGCCGCCATGTTGTTCACCGAGGCGGCCAAGCGCACGCTGGACGCGAAGAAGGAGCTCAACGGCAAGAACCTCAAGGCCGCACTCAACAGTATCAAGGACTTCGACACCGGCGGCCTGATCGGCGTGCCGATCACCATCAAGGGCAACTCCATCCCGGTGGGACGCGTCTACAAGGCCGACATGAAGGCGCAGAAGATGGTACCGGCCTCCGACTGGATTTCGTTGTGAGATGAATCACCCGCATTGAGATGAGTCACCCCCCTGAGTCGCTGCGCGCCTTCCCCCCTCTCTCGCGCTGCGCGCGGGAGGGGGGACGCACCCAGTGGCCCGGCGAAGCCGGTTCCACGGGTGCCCTGGGTTGAACCCCCTTCACCTCCGCAACACCATGACTTCCGCTGCATCAAACCACGTCCTCGAGGTCAACAACATCGAGGTCGTCTACAACAAGGTGGTGCAGGCCCTGCGCGGCCTGTCGCTGGCCGTGCCGCGCGGCCAGATCGTGGCCTTGCTGGGCAGCAACGGGGCGGGCAAGTCCACCACGCTCAAGGCCATCTCGGGCCTGCTGACGCTGGAAGACGGCGAGCTCGAGGGCGGGCAGATCCTGTTCAACGGCCAGCCCACGCGCGCGCTGGCACCCCAGCAACTGGTGCGCCAGGGCCTGAGCCATGTGATGGAAGGCCGCCGCGTTTTCGAAGACCTCACGGTGGAGGAAAACCTGGTGGCCGCCACCTATGCCTTGACCGGCCGCAATGGGGCCAAGCCCGACTTCGACCTGGTCTACACCTACTTCCCGCGCCTGCACGAGCGGCGCAAAGGGCTGGCGGGCTACCTCTCCGGCGGCGAGCAGCAGATGCTGGCCATCGGCCGCGCGCTGATTGCCCAACCGGAGCTGATCCTGCTGGACGAGCCCTCGCTCGGCCTGTCGCCCAAGCTGGTGGAAGACATCTTCACCATCATCGCGCGTATCAACGCCGAGCGCGGCGTCTCCATGCTGCTGGTGGAGCAGAACGCCACCGTGGCGCTGGCCGTGGCGCACAGCGGCTACATCATGGAGAACGGCAAGATCGTGATCGACGGCAGCGCCGAGCGGCTGGCCTCCGACCCCGACGTGCGCGAGTTCTACCTCGGCATGGGTGGTGGTGGCGAAGCCAAGAGCTTCAAGGACATCAAACATTACAAGCGTCGCAAACGCTGGTTGTCATGACACCCACAGCCCTTCCCGAACTGACCCTGCCCCAGATGCTGCGCCAGCAGGCGCAGGCCATGCCGGCGCGCATCGCCATCCGCCAGAAGGACTTCGGCATCTGGAAACCGGTGCGCTGGGATGCCTACTACCAGCGTGCCTGCCACTTCGGTCTGGGCCTGCGCGCCCTGGGCCTGCTGGCCGGCGGCCACGTCGGCGTGATTTCGGAAAACCGCATCGAGTGGGTGCTGGCGCAGATGGGCGCCGGCCTGGTCGGTGCCGTGACGGTCGGCGTCTACCCGACCAGCCCGACGCCCGAAGTGGCCTACGTGGTCGCCCATGCCGACATCGAGGTCATGGTCTGCGAAGACCAGGAGCAGACCGACAAGGTGCTGGCGGCACTGGATGAGCTGCCACGCCTGCGCCGCATCGTGGTGATGGAAACCAAGGGCCTGCGCAGCTTCGCGCCCGAGATGCGCCAGCTGATCTCCACCTTCGACGAGGTCGAGCAGCTCGGCGCCGCCAGCGGCAACAGTGCCCTGATCGACGAAGCCCTGACTCATCAGACATTGGATGACATCGGCCTGATGATCTACACCTCGGGCTCCACCGGCAAGCCCAAGGGCGCCATGATTTCCTACCGCAACATCCGCGGCGTGGTGCCCGGCATCGTGGAGCGGCTCGGCCTGTCGGCGGACACCACCCACCTGTCCTACCTGCCGCTGTGCCACGTGGCCGAGCAGATGCTGACCACCTTCGTGCCCGTCTATGTCGGTTCGCAGGTGAACTTCGGCGAATCAATCCGCACCGTGCAGGAAGACCTGCGCGAGGTGGCCCCCACCATGTTCCTGGGCGTGCCGCGCATCTGGGAGAAACTGCACGCGGCCATCAGCATCAAGCTGCAGGAAACCGGTGGCCTGCGCCGAGCCCTGTTCCGCTGGGCCTACGCGGCTTGTTCGGGCTTGGCCGAGAAACCGCGCAAGGCCTGGCGCCTGAGCGACAAAGCCGCCTACTGCCTCAGTTACTGGAGCATCTTCCGCTCGCTGCAGAACTTCATCGGCCTGCGCAACGCCCAGGTGGCGCTCACCGGTGCAGCCCCGATTCCACCCGACGTGGTGCGCTTCTTCCGCGTGCTCGGCGTCCCGCTGGTGGAGGTGTATGGCCTGACCGAATCGACCGGCATGATCACCGGCCACCGCCGCGACGACGTGGTCATCGGTACCGTGGGTGTGCCCATCCTGGGCGTCGAACACCGCATCGGCGCCGAGGGTGAACTGCAGGTACGTGGCGACATGGTGTTTGCCGGCTACTACAAGAGCCCGGAAGCCACCGCCGCCAGCATCCGCGACGGCTGGCTGCACACCGGCGACGTGGTGCGCGAAGAACGCGGCCAGCTAAAGATCGTCGACCGCCTGAAGGACATCATGATCACCGCTGGCGGCAAGAACCTCACGCCCTCGGAGATCGAGAACACGATGAAGGGCAGCCCCTACATCAAGGAGTGCATCATCGTGGCCGAAGGGCGCAAGTTCGTCGGGGCCCTGGTGCAGATCGACCTGGAAACGGTGGGCAAGTGGGCCGAGGCACGCCGCATTCCGTTCACGCATTTCCGCTCGCTGGTAGAGACGCCGCAGGTGCGCGAGCTGATCCAGACTGAAATCGACCGCGGCAATGAACGCCTGGCCCAGGTCTCGCAGATCCGCAAGTTCCACCTGCTGACCAAAGAACTCGACCATGACGACGGTGAAGTCACCGCCACCATGAAAGTGCGCCGCTCCAGCATCTACAAGACCTACGCGGTGGAAATCGAAACCTTGTACCGTTGAACCTGCGACGGGCCGCCTTTGGGCAATGCACCCAAACCGCAGATTTTCGTGCCGGCATCCACGCCTTCTTCACCCAACAGCCGGCACAATTCAGGGGTGACTGACATTGACTTGCCTACAGGAGAAATTTCCATGAACCAGCGCGACATCTTCGTCGTCGGCACGGCCCGCACCGCCATTGGTACCTTCGGTGGTGCGCTCAAGGACGTGCCCAACACTCAACTCGCCACCACTGCGGTGCGCGCCGCCATCGAGCGCAGCGGCGTGGCACCGGACGCCGTCGGCCATGTGGTAATGGGCAATGTGATCCCGACCGACACCAAGGACGCCTACCTGAGCCGCGTTGCTGCCATCGATGCCGGCTGCCCGATCGAGACGCCCGCCTTCAACGTCAACCGCCTGTGCGGTTCGGGCCTGCAGGCCATCGTGTCGGCGGCACAAGCCATTGCCCTGGGTGATTGCGACATCGCCATCGGCGGTGGCTCCGAATCGATGAGCCGCGGCCCCTACTTCGACACCTCGGCGCGTTATGGCATGCGCATGGGGGACGCCACGCTGGTGGACTACATGCTCGGCATCCTGCATGACCCATGGGAGAAGATGCACATGGGCGTCACGGCCGAAAACGTGGCGGCACGCTACAACATCTCGCGTGAGCAGCAGGATGCACTGGCCGCCGAAAGCCAGCGCCGTGCGGCCGTCGCCATTGCCGAGGGCCGCTTCAAGGAACAGATCGTCCCGGTGGAGGTCAAGACCCGCAAGGGCGTCGTGCTGTTCGACACCGACGAACATGTGCGGGCCGATACCACGGTTGAGACGCTGGCCAAGATGAAGCCGGCCTTCAAGAAGGATGGTCTGGTCACGGCCGGCAATGCCTCCGGCATCAACGACGGCGCGGGTGCCGTGGTGCTGGCCGCCGGCAGCCGCGTGCAGGCGCTCGGCCTCAAACCGCTGGCACGCCTGGTCGGCTACGCCCACGCCGGCGTCGACCCGGCCTACATGGGCATCGGCCCGATTCCGGCCACGCGCAAGGTGCTGGAACGCACCGGCCTGAAGGTGAGCGATCTCGACGTCATCGAGGCCAATGAGGCCTTTGCGGCCCAAGCCTGCGCCGTCATCAAGGAACTGAATTTCGACCCGGCCAAGGTGAACCCGAACGGCTCCGGCATCTCGCTCGGCCACCCGGTGGGCGCCACCGGCGCCATCATCACCACCAAGGCGATTGCCGAGCTGCACCGCACCGGCGGTCGTTACGCCCTGGTCACGCTGTGCATCGGTGGTGGCCAAGGTATTGCCGCTATCTTCGAACGGGTCTGAACACCCTTATGAAAAAGAAAAGGGGCTGACCATGAAGGTCAGCCCCTTTTGTCATCTGACAAGCACTGTCAGGCGACCACCACCTGTGGCACCGGGGTGCGGATCAGGTAATCAAAGGCGCTGAGTGCAGCCTTGGCACCTTCGCCGGTGGCGATGATGATCTGCTTGTATGGCACCGTGGTCACGTCGCCGGCCGCGAACACGCCCGGTACATTGGTGGCACCCTTGGCATCGACCACGATCTCGCCGTGTCGGCTCAGCTCCACCGTACCCTTGAGCCATTCGGTGTTGGGCACCAGGCCGATCTGCACGAACACACCTTCCAGCTCGACATGGCGCGACTCACCACTGGCGCGGTCGGTGTACGTCAGGCCGTTGAGTTTGTTGCCGTCGCCGGTGAACTCGGTGGTCTGGGCCTGGGTGTGAATGGTGACATTGGGCAGGCTCTTGAGCTTGGCCACCAACACGGCATCGGCACGCAGGGCGTCACCGAACTCGAGCAGGGTCACATGCGCCACGATACCGGCCAGGTCGATCGCGGCCTCGACACCCGAGTTGCCGCCGCCGATCACCGCCACGCGCTTGCCCTTGAACAAGGGACCATCGCAGTGCGGGCAGTAGGCCACGCCCTTGTTCTTGTACTGTTCTTCGCCCGGCACATTGACATTGCGCCAGCGCGCGCCGGTGGACAGGATGACACTGCGGCTCTTGAGCGAACCGCCGTTGGCCAGTTGGACCTCGATCAAACCACCCGGCTCGCTGGCCGGAATGATCTTGTCGGCACGCTGCAGGTTCATGATGTCCACGTCATAGGCCTTGACGTGCTGCTCCAGAGCGGCCGCGAACTTCGGGCCGTCGGTTTCAGGCACCGAGATGAAGTTCTCGATCGCCATGGTGTCGTTCACCTGGCCGCCGAAGCGCTCGGCCGCCACGCCGGTACGGATGCCCTTGCGCGCCGCATACACAGCCGCTGCGGCACCGGCCGGGCCACCGCCGACAATGAGCACCTCATACGGTGCGCGGGCAGAAAGCTTGGCGGCATCACGGGCCGCCGCGCCGGTGTCGAGCTTGGCCACAATCTCTTCCACGCCCATGCGGCCGGAGCCGAACGGCTCGCCGTTGAGGTAGATGCTGGGCACGGCCATGATCTGGCGTTCGTTGACCTCGTCCTGGAACAGCGCGCCGTCGATGGTGACCACACGCACCTTGGGATTGAGCACCGCCATGAGGTTGAGCGCCTGCACCACGTCCGGGCAGTTGTGGCAGCTGAGGGACATGTAGACCTCGAAGTTGTAGTCGCCGTCGAGGTTGCGGATCTGCTCGATCACCTCGGGCTCGACCTTGGGCGGATGGCCGCCGACCCACAGCAGCGCCAGCACCAGCGAGGTGAACTCATGCCCCAGCGGAATGGCGGCAAAACGCAGGCCCATGTTGTAGCCCAGGCGGTTGAGCGCGAAGGAGGGCTTGCGCGCATCGGTGCCGTCGGTGCGCAAGGTGATCTGGTTGGACAGTGCGGCAATGTCCTTCAGCAGCCCTTCCATGTCACGCGAGCTTTCACTGTCGCCTAGCGACGCCACGATTTCGAACGGCTGGGTCACCCGCTCGAGGTAAGCCTTGAGTTGTGCCTTGAGGTTGTCGTCCAACATGATGTCTGTCCTTGGTATTTAAGCAACACTGAGAGCTGGCCGCCCGGTGTGCCGGGCAGCCTTGCACGAAAGCCGGCAGGCGTTGTGCGCCTGCGGGCCATTCATCAACAAGATTTAGATCTTGCCCACCAGGTCCAGCGAGGGCGTCAGGGTCTTGGCGCCTTCGTTCCACTTGGCCGGGCAAACTTGGCCGGGGTTGTTGGCCACGTACTGAGCCGCCTTCAGCTTGCGCACGGTTTCCTTGACATCACGCGCGATGGCGTTGTCATGGACTTCCATGGTCTTGATGGTGCCTTCGGGGTTGATGATGAAGGTGCCGCGCAGTGCCAGGCCTTCTTCCGGGATGTGCACGCCGAAAGCGTTGGTCAGGGCGTGGGTCGGGTCGCCCACCAGGGGGAACTTGGCCTTGCCGACAGCGGGCGAGGTCTCATGCCACACCTTGTGCGAGAAGTGGGTGTCGGTCGTCACGATGTAGACCTCGGCACCGGCCTTCTGGAACTCGGCGTAGTTGTCGGCAGCGTCTTCAATCTCGGTCGGGCAGTTGAAGGTGAAGGCAGCCGGCATGAAGATCAGCACGGACCACTTGCCCTTCAGGCTGGCGTCGGTCACTTCGATGAACTTGCCATTGTGGAAAGCGTTGGCTTTGAAGGGCTGAACCTGGGTGTTGATCAGAGACATGAATTAACTCCGTTAGATGGATAAGACTTGGTTATTGAGCCACCGGTTTTTTGAACCGATGAGGAATTATAGATCCAAACTATTGATAATCTTTTTATGTTTTATCTATGCTATCGATAGGAAACATATATTGCGCCGCACCAACGCGCGCCACTTTTGTCAGCTAAAGAAAAATACGAGCGCTCAGAGCCCCGCGCTTTTCAGCAGCAGACCCAGCAGGGCGCATGCGGCAATGACGTGCATCACATTACGCTGAAAGCGCAGCAAGGCCACGGCAGCGGCCAAGGCGATCAGGGCTGACACCCAGTCGAACGCCCCGGCATAACCCTGCGGCCACAGCACGTGGTAACCGAAGAACAACGCCAGGTTGAGCACCACGCCAACCACGGCCGCTGTGATGGCGGTCAATGGCGCAGTGAACTTGAGGTCGTTATGGGTCGATTCGACCAGAGGCCCACCGGCCAGGATGAACAGGAAAGAGGGCAGGAAGGTGAACCAGGTCACCAGCACGGCCGCAAGAGCGCCCGCAAGAAACAGCTGTTGCGGCCCCAGCAAGGCCTGGCCATACCCCCCCACAAAGCCGACAAAAGCCACCACCATGATCAGCGGCCCGGGCGTGGTTTCTCCCAACGCCAGGCCGTCGATCATCTGCTCGGGCGTGAGCCAGCCGTAGTGGCCGACGGCCCCCTGGTAGACGTAAGGCAGCACCGCATAGGCACCGCCGAAGGTCAACAGCGCCGCCTTGGTGAAGAACCAGCCCATCTGGGTGTAGGCATGGTTCCAGCCCCCGATCAGGCTCAGTGCAGCCATCGGTACGGACCACAACAGGGCCCCCAACAGCAGGATCCGCAGCAGGTGTGGCCAGCGAAAGCGCGCATGGATCGGTGTGGGTGTCTCGTCATCGATCAGGGCCGGGCCATAGGACTTCACCTTAGGCCCGTGTCCGCCAAGGCGAAAGCGGCCCGGCGCGATGCGCCCCCCGACATAACCGACCAGTGCCGCCACCGCCACGATGGCCGGGAACGGCACATTGAGCGCGAAGATGGCAACAAAGGAAGCCGCCGCAATGGCCCATAGCGCACTGTTTTTCAGGGCGCGCGAACCAATGCGCCACGCCGCCTGCAGCACGATGGCCGTCACCGCCGGTTTGATGCCATAGAACAAGCCGGCCATCAGCGGCGTCTGGCCAAAGGCGACGTAGAGCCAGGACAGCGCAATGAGAATGAAGAGCGAAGGCAGGACGAACAGCACGCCCGCCACAATGCCGCCCCAGGTGCGGTGCATCAGCCAGCCGATGTAGGTGGCGAGTTGCTGGGCTTCCGGCCCGGGCAACAGCATGCAGTAGTTGAGCGCATGCAGAAAGCGTCTTTCCGAAATCCAGTGCCGGCGTTCAACCAGCTCCTGGTGCATGACCGCAATCTGCCCGGCCGGCCCGCCGAAACTGATGAAGCCGAGCTTGAGCCAGAAATAGAACGCCTCTCGGAAACTCACGGCAGCGGGGATGGCAGGCTCGGGTGATGAGGAGGAAGGGCGGGTCATCTTGGTCTGGATGTCTTTCTCCCATCATAGCCAGCCCCGTGATGACGGCGTGACAAATCGGGTGACAATCCTGCCCCATGTTCATCGCCGCCCAATTGCTTGCCTTTGTGACTCAGCCTCTGGCCTGGGTCGCCCTGTTGCTGTTGTTGGGCCTGCTGACCCAGCGCCGCTGGCGCCGTTGCGGCCTGGGGCTGATCTGGCTGGCCTTGGGCACGCTGCTGCTGCAAGGTTGGGAGCCGTTGCCGGATGCGCTGCTACGTCGGCTCGAAGCGCGCTATCCTGCCACGAGCAGCTTGCCGGATGCACAGCGCTACGCCGGCATCGTGGTGTTGGGCGGTGCGCTCGAACCTACCTATGCCTGGCAAGGACATGGCCAGCCGGCACTCAATGAGGCCGCCGAGCGCATGACCGGTGCCCTGCCACTTCTGCAACGCCACCCCCACCTTCAACTGCTGTTCACCGGCGGCTCGGGTGAGCTGTTCGAACCAGGTTGGACTGAAGCCGAGCGCGCGCGCATCTTCTACGCCGACATGGGTGTTGCGCCACAGCGTCTGTTGTTCGAACCAGCCTCGCGCACCACCTATGAAAACGCGGTGCTGAGTGCCCAACTGCCGGAGGTCGACAAGACCCGCCCCTGGTTGCTGCTCACCTCCGCCTGGCACATGCCGCGCGCCATGGCGGCCTTCGAGAAAGCCGGCTGGAATGTGACTGCCTATCCAGTGGATTTCCGCACCGGCACTGAAACACCGTGGACGCGTTACTCGCTCGCCAGAGCTGCCAACAAGTGGCATCTGGCGCTGCACGAATACCTGGGGTTGCTGGCTTATCGTCTGAGCGGGAAGTCCTAGGCACGGGTCCTGCTGACGGCGTCCCGCACACGCCATCTCTGAGGGGTGGAAACGCGTACCTTTGATACGAATTGATACAAGCGCTCCCCCTATACTTCGGCGCATGCAATCGTCTCCAACCCGGCACACATGGCACGCAAGTCTCCTTCATGCCGAGGCCACCATGACGATGCCGCCAGTCTCCCACCTCCCGTCCTGCCGTCCGCTTCTGGCTTGAGTCTGCCCACATGTCCTGTTCGCCAGAAGAGCTGAAAAAGCGAAGCGATGCCGTGGCATCCAAATGGCAGTCCTTTCAGGACCTGCCCGCCACCGATCATCTGCTGGAGTTTGCCGTTTCGGTCTCGAGCTTCACCGAGTTCCTGCACGGCAAGGGGCTGTCGGGCCTGCACCAGATTTCACGCAATCTGGAACAGCAGGCGATGTCCCTGTTTGAGGTGGACACTGGCGGGGCCGTTCCCCAAACCACCCTGGTTGAGCTGAATCTGCGCGTGCGGGAACTGGGCATGCGGGTGGCAGATTTCATCGACAGCAACAGCCGCCCGATCGTGGAGCGGCGTGCGCACCCGGACAGTTCGGCCGCCATGGACATCACGCCGCGCCATCGTGTCTGGCTGGTCGGCAACCAGGCCGCACCATGGCAGGAACTGGTGCTGCAACTCGGCTACTTCAGCATCGACGCCGAGTTCCACAAGACGCAGGAGTTGCCCAGCCATGCTGACGAACCGGCGATTGTCTTGCTGGACGCCGAAGGCCTGACCACCCAGCAGGTCAGCATCGAAATTCAACAGCTGCGTGCACGCTTTTCCGCCAGCACCCTGCTGGTCGCTCGACTGCCAATCGACTTTGACAGCCTGAAGTCTGCACTGACAGCGGGCTGCGATTTCTGCTTCACCCACACAAGCGCCCCGTCGGGCATTCTGGCCAAGATCATCGAGCTGTGCGGCAACCAGGAGGAAGCGCCTTATCGCGCCCTGGTGGTGGAAGACTCACCCACGGCGAGCAAATCCATTCAGCGCACCCTGGCCATGTGCGGCATTGAAACCCACGCCATCTCCAAGCCGCATGAAGTGCTGGAGTGCCTGACGCGCTTTCAGCCCGACCTGATCCTGATGGACATGTTCATGCCGGGGTGTACCGGCGTCGAAGCGGCCCGGGTGATTCGCCAGCACCCCGAATTCCTCTCCACCCCGATCGTCTATCTGTCCGGCGACACCGATGTCCCCATGCAGATCGAAGCGCTGCGCCTCGGGGGCGACCACTTCCTCACCAAGCCGTTCAATCCGGTGGTGCTCAACGCCATTGTCCAGAGCAAGATCGAACGCTACCGAGCCTTGCGGCGCGCCATGCAGCACGACAGCCTGACCGGCCTGCTCAACCACATCGCGTCCAAGGAAAAACTGGCCGCCGCCATCCAGCAGGCCGTGGCCGAACAGCAGCCGCTGTCGGTGGCGATGATCGACATCGATCACTTCAAGAAAATCAACGACAGCTACGGTCACCAGACCGGCGACCAGGTGATCCGCAGCGTGGCCTGGTTTCTCAAGCAGCGCCTGCGCAAGACCGACCTGATCGGCCGTTACGGCGGCGAAGAATTCCTGCTGCTGCTGCCTGCGGCCGATGCCGACCTGGCCACCGAAATACTCGACCGGATCCGGCGCGACTTCAGCCTGATCAAGCACCCGTTCAATGAAACCTGGTTCAGTGCCACCTTCTCCGCCGGGCTCGCCCAGTTGCAAGACCAGGCCAGCGCCGAAACGCTGATCAAGCAGGCCGACGAAGCCCTCTACGGGGCCAAGCGCGCAGGGCGCAATCGCATCGTCAGGTGGGAGTGAGCTGCGGCTCCGTCACGGCCAGCGGCATCGCCAGCACCTTGTCGATGCGACGGCCGTCCATGTCCACCACCTCGAACAGCCAGTCGGCGCACTCGATGCGCTCCCCGGTGTTTGGCAGATGACCGCTGACGGCCAAGAGCAGGCCGGCCACCGTGTTGTAGCGGCCGCGGCCCTCGTCGGGCAGGTCACGAATGCTGAGCCGGCTCTTGAGCTCATCAACCGGCATCAGCCCGTCGAGCAGCCAGGAACCATCCTCGCGCGGCGTCGCCCAGGCATCGATCTGCGCCACCGGCTGCAATTCGCCGGTGATCGCCTCCAGCAGGTCGCCCGGCGTCACCAGGCCCTGCACCACGCCGTACTCGTCGACCACGAACACCATGCGCCCGGAGCGCGAGCGGAACTGCTCCAGCAACTCCATGCCCGACAGCGTCTCGGGCACGAAGACGGCCGGTTGCACGTGGGCTTCGATCAGCCCCTCCTGCCCGACACCCAGCGCCAGCAGCTTGCCGACGCTGATCAGGCCCACCACGTCATCGAGCGAGCCGCGGCACACCGGATACCAGGAATGCGCACTGCGCTCACCCGCTTCACCGACCAGCTGCAGGCATTGCGCCACGCTGTGGCTTGCTTCCAGCCAGGCCACATCACTGCGCGGCACCATCAGCGAAGTCAACGGCCGGTCATCGAGACGAAACACGTTCTGCACCATCTGGTGCTCCTGCGCTTCGATCACGCCGGCATCCACCCCCTCTTCCAGGCTGTGGCGGATCTCTTCTTCCGTCATGCTGCGCGCCACGTCGGTCGGGATGCGTAGCAGCTTGAGAATGCCTTGGGTCGTGGCCGCCAGCAGCTTCACGAACGGTTTGGCCACCAGGGCCAGCCAGTGCATGGGGCGTGACGTCCAGCGCGCCACCACCTCGGGATAAAGCTGGCCGATGCGCTTGGGCACCAGCTCACCGAAGATGATGGTGACAAAGGTGATGGCCGTCACCACCAGCGCCGTGGCGGAAATCGATGCCGCCCGATCCGTCACACCCAGGCTCACGAGCCAGCCGGCCAGGTTGTCACTGAAGGCTGCCTCGCCGACGATGCCGTTGAGCACGCCAATCGAGGTGATGCCGACCTGCACCGTGGAGAGGAACTGGTTCGGGTTGTCGAGCAGCATCAGCGCCGTCTGTGCGCCGCCGTCGCCCGCCTCGGCCATGGCCATGAGGCGTGCCTTGCGGCTGGCCGCCAGGGCCAGCTCCGACATGGCGAACACGCCGTTGAGCAGGGTCAACAGCGCGATCAGAAAGACTTCCATGAAACCCGAGCGAGAATAAACACCATGGCACTTTACCTGATTGGTGACGTGCAGGGCTGCGATGCCGCCCTGCAGCGTCTGCTCGACGAAATTTCCTTCTCGCCCAGCCGCGACACACTGTTCCTGCTGGGCGACCTGGTCAACCGCGGGCCGGACTCGGCCGCCGTGCTGCGCCGCCTCATGGGCTATGGCACTTCAGCGCGCTGCCTGCTGGGCAACCACGACCTGCACCTGCTGGCCATCGTGCACGGCGTGCGTCGGCCCAGCCGCAGCGACACGCTGGACGACGTGCTGCAGGCCCCGGACCGCCCCGCCCTGCTGGACTGGTTGTGCCGGCAGCACCTGGCGTTGCTGGAGCGCTGCCACGATGAAGAGGTTTTGATGGTCCACGCTGGTGTCCTGCCTGCGTGGACAGCTACAAAAAACAATAGCAATTGCGAGCGAAGTGGAAGCCGTTCTGCAAAGCCCCGAGCTGCCGGACTTTCTACGCCAGATGTACGGCAATGAACCGGCACACTGGGACGATGCGCTCACGGGAACCGCACGGCTGCGCGTGATCGTCAATGCACTGACCCGGCTGCGTTTTTGCACGGTCGAAGGCGAGATGGAATTCGCCACCAAGGAAGGTGCCGGGGCGGCACCCGCCGGCTACCTGCCGTGGTTCGAAGTGCCAGGGCGGCAGACTGCCAATGTGACGGTGGCCTTTGGCCACTGGTCCACGCTGGGCTGGCTGGACCGGCCCGATGTGCTGGCGCTGGATACCGGCTGCGTCTGGGGCGGCTGCCTGAGTGCCGTACGCCTGGGCGCGGCCCGGGCGCATGAACTGATCCAGGTGAAGTGTGTCGCCGCGCAAACGCCAAGGGTGCGCGGTGATTGAGGCTTAGGCCGTCGGTTCGTTGGCCTTGAACAGGGCCGCCACCTTGCGCTTGGGTTTGATGTTGGCCGACAGGCGGCTCGCCGGCTTGGCCGTCGCCTCCCAGGCCGGTGCTGCCTCGGCAGCCGGCGCTTCGTAGGGCTTGTCGAAGAAGGGGTCTTTCGGTGCCGGTGCCGGGCGGGCGTAGTCACGCGGCGCCGAACGGCGTTCGCGCCGCACGATCGATTCGCTCTGCTCGTACAGGCGCCGGCCGTCGTTGATGCGGCCCTGCTTGCGGATGTCCGGCGTGTCCTCGTCGAACTCCACGGCTTCGAGCTCGATCTTGGTCTTGATGAGCTTTTCGATGTCACTCACCAGGCGGGCATCCTTACCCGAGACGAAACTCACCGCCAGGCCGGAGGCACCGGCGCGGCCGGTACGGCCGATGCGGTGCACATAGTCTTCGGCGTTGAACGGGATGTCGAAATTGAACACCGCCGGCACATCCTTGATGTCCAGGCCGCGTGCGGCCACGTCAGTACACACCAGCAGGTCGACCTCGCCCTTCTTGAAGGCGTCCAGCGCTTTCAGGCGCTCGTCCTGGCTCTTGTCGCCGTGCAGGGCGGCGGTCTTGAGGCCTTCGCGCTCCAACGACCGGGCCAGCCGGGCGCAGCCGAGCTTGCTGTTGACGAACACGAACGCCTGCTTCATGCCGCGCTGGCGCAGGATCTGGTGCAGGGCATGGCGCTTGTCGTCCTCGCCCACGCTGTAGAAATGCTGCTCCACGGTGGAGGCGGTGGCGTTGGAGCGCGCCACCTCGATCGTCACCGGGTCCTGCAGGTAACTGCCGGCCAGGCGCTTGATCTCGGGCGAGAAGGTAGCGCTGAACAGCAGTGTGGTGCGCTGCTTGGGCAGGTAACTCAGGATGCGCTGCAGGTCGGGCAAGAAACCGATGTCGAGCATGCGGTCGGCCTCGTCCAGCACCACGTACTCCACCTGGTTGAGCACCGCGTTCTTGGCTTCGATGTGGTCCAGCAGGCGGCCCGGCGTGGCCACCAGCACCTCGACGCCTTTTTTCAGCTCCAGCGTCTGCGGCTTCATGTCCATGCCACCGAACACCACCGCGCTGCGCAGGTTGGTGTACTTGGCATAGAGCTTGACCTGCTGCGCCACCTGGTCGGCCAGCTCGCGCGTGGGCAGCAGCACCAGGGCGCGCACGGGATGGCGCGCCGGCGAGGTGGAGCTGTTTTCGTGCTTGAGCAGGCGCTGCAGCAGCGGCAGCGAGAAGGCGGCCGTCTTGCCGGTGCCGGTCTGGGCCGCGCCCATGACGTCCTTGCCCGTCAGCACCACGGGGATGGCCTGCGCCTGGATCGGCGTCATGGTCTCGTAGCCCATCTCGGCCACGGCGCGCCGCAGGGGTTCGGCCAGGGTCAGATCGGCATAACGCTGAAGCTCGGGGGTGCTGGATTCGGGGGTGGTTTGGGTCATCGATACCTGGGATTGTGTCGCCAGTAGTCCGGAGGGCCCGGTGGCCGGCGGTAGGTGCCCGAAACTTGGGGCAGCCCGTATTATCCCCCATCTACCACAAAGCGGCTTGATCCGGTCCGGCGGCCAATGCCCGGACCGGCAACAAGCCCATCCGGGCCTTCCTAGAATGGCCGGCATGTACCTCGCCCACCCAGCGACCTTCAGCCCCGTGGCCGCGGGGCTCAAACTCTCCGAATTGATGGCGGCCCTCAGCCATGCGCTGGACATCACGGAAGGCCAGCCCGAGGGCCACTGCATCCGCTGCTGCTGGATCGGCATGCACGTCGGGCGCGAGATCGGCCTGAGCGAGCAGCAGCTGTGGGAGCTCTACTACACACTGCTGCTGAAGGACCTTGGCTGCAGCAGCAACGCCGCACGCATCTGCGAGCTCTACCTGACCGACGACCTGCAGTTCAAGCGCGACTTCAAGCAGGTCGGCGACAGCCTGCCGCAGGTGGTGCGTTTCGTGCTGCAGCATACCGGCCTCAAGGCCGGCCTGGCCGAGCGCTTCCACAGCGTGCTGCACATCTTCCGCGACGGCAGCGAGATTGCCCAGGAACTGATCCAGACCCGCTGCTCACGCGGCGCCGACATCGCGCGCCAGCTGCGTTTTTCCGAAGGCATTGCCGGCGGCATCTACAGCCTGGACGAACATTGGAATGGCGGCGGCAAGCCAGACGCCCTGGCCGGCGAGGCGATTCCGGTCTACGCCCGCATCGCGCTGCTGGCCCAGGTGATCGACGTTTTCCACACCGCCGGCGGTCGCCAGGCCGCGCTTGATGAAGTCAGTGCCCGCTCCGGCCAATGGTTCGACCCGGCACAGGTCAAGGCTTTCCAGTCCGTCGCGCAATCCGAGGCTTTCTGGACCACGCTAGCCGCGCCAGACATCCAGCGCGCCGTACTGGCGCTGGAGCCGGGTCGCTACGAGGTGCCGCTGGACGAGGACTACCTGGACGACATCGCCGCCGCCTTCGGCCAGGTGGTGGACTCGAAAAGCCCCTACACCAGCGGCCACAGCGCCCGCGTGGCGCTTTACACCGACCTGATCGGCGAGGCGCTGGGCTTCAACCTGGAGCGGCGGCGCTGGCTCAAGCGCGGTGCGTTGCTGCACGACGTCGGCAAGCTGGGCGTGAGCAACAGCGTGCTCGACAAGGCCGGCAAACTCGACGCCGAGGAATGGAAGGCGGTGCAGGCCCATGCCGCGCTGACCGAGTCCATCCTGTCGCGCATCGAGGCCTTCAGTGAATTGGCCGTGGTGGCCGGCGCCCACCATGAGCGGCTCGACGGAGGCGGCTACCCACGCGGCCTCAAGGCCGAAGACATCTGCATGGAGACGCGCATCATCACCACGGCCGACATCTTCGACGCCATCACCGCCGAACGGCCCTACCGCGGCGCGGTACCGATCCCGCAGACGCTGGAGATGATGGCCAAAACAGTCGGTACCGCGCTCGACCCGGACTGCTACGCTGCACTGAAAAAAGCCATGGCCAACGTGCCGGGCTGAACGCCCGGCAACGCAGGACGGCTCGGCTACAGTGCCGGCATGCCCTTGCTCAACGCCCTCGACACCGCCGCCCGCCTGCCCTACCCCGAACTCGCGCGCGAAATCAGCACCCTGCTGCAGGACAGCAGCGTCCAGGTACCGCCACGCCTGGTACAGGCCCTGCCCGGCGGCGGTTGCCTGTTCGTGATGCCGGCGCTCGATGGCCGCCTTGCCATCACCAAGCTCATCAGCTACACCCCGGCCAATGCCGGCACCGATCGGCCCGCCATCCAGGGCGATGTGGTGGTGTTCGACATCACCACCGGCGAGCGCCGGCTGGTGCTGGACGGACCCACCGTCACCGCGCACCGCACCGCTGCCGTCTCGCTGCTGGCCGCGCAAACCCTGGCACCCAACACGCAGGGCCCGCTGCTGATCGTCGGTGCCGGCGTCCAGGGCCATGCGCACCTGGAAGCGTTTGCCGCTGGTCTGGATGTAGGGGAAGTAATGATCGCCTCGCGCAGCGCCGCCAGCGCACAAGCCTTGGTCGACCACGCCCGCACCCTGGGCCTGCGTGCCCGCGTCGTGGCCGATCCGAATGCCGTGCTGGCCGACTGCCCGCTGGTGGTCACCTGCACCCCGGCCAGCGGCGTTGTGCTGCAGGCCTTGCCGCGGCCGGACGCCTTTATCGCGGCGGTGGGCGCTTTCACGCCGAAGATGGTGGAACTGAGCCCCGAGCTGTGCCGTCACATCGCCACGCAAGGCACGGTGGTGCTGGACACACGCGACGCCGACCACGAAGCCGGCGACCTGCTGCAGGCCGAGCTGGACCTGACACGCTTCGCCACGCTGCAGGATGTGCTGCGGGAAAAGAAAAACCGGTCGGACTCGAAAGTCGGACCGGTTCTGTTCAAGAGCTGCGGCTGGGCCGGCTGGGATCTGGCGGCGGCGCGGCTGGCGCTGCCGATCTGAGCCTCAGGTCTTGGGCAGCGTCACGCCGCGCTGGCCCTGGTACTTGCCGCCGCGGTCCTTGTAGCTGGTCTCGCAGACCTCGTCACTCTCGAAGAACAGCACCTGGGCGCAGCCCTCGCCGGCGTAGATCTTGGCCGGCAGCGGCGTGGTGTTGGAGAACTCCAGCGTCACATAACCTTCCCACTCGGGCTCGAAGGGGGTGACGTTGACGATGATGCCGCAGCGCGCGTAGGTGCTTTTCCCCAGGCAGATGGTCAGCACATTGCGCGGGATGCGGAAGTACTCCACGGTGCGCGCCAGCGCGAAGCTGTTGGGCGGGATGATGCAGACGTCGCTCTCAATGTCGACGAAACTCTTCTCGTCGAAGTTCTTCGGATCCACCACCGTGCTGTGGATGTTGGTGAAGACCTTGAACTCGGGCGCACAGCGGATGTCGTAACCGTAGCTGCTGGTGCCGTAGCTCACGATCTTGTGGCCGGCAGCGTCCTGCCGGATCTGGCCCGGTTCGAAGGGCTCGATCATGCCGTGCTGCTCGGCCATGCGGCGGATCCATTTGTCGCTCTTGATGCTCATGATGGGGTTTCCTGGGAATCCGTTGATTGTAGGCAGGCTTTCAGTGCCCCTTGGCAGCCGCCCGACCTGCGTAGCGGGGGGGGGGGCCACCGCATTCTTGATCTGGCTCAGGCGACGCCGAACAGCGCCACCAGCGTCTGGCGCAGCCAGCGGTTGCCCGGGTCGGTCTCGAAGCGTTTGCTCCAGTGCAGCGACACCGTGAAATCGCGCAACGGAAACGGCGGCTCGATCAGCGTATAGCCACCCTGCTCGGCAAAACCGTGCGCGATGTTGCGCGGCATCACCACCCCGAGGTCGGTCGCTCGCACGATGGCCGGCAGCACCATGAAGTGCTCGGTGGTCAGGCGCACGCGGTCCTCCAGCTTGAGCAGCTGCAGGATGCGCAGCGCGTCGGAGTGGGTACGCCCGGCGACGAACTCCAGCTGCTGGAGGGCGTCGAGCAGGGCCTTGCCGCTGCGCCGGCGCCGCTGGTATTCGGCCGCAAACGGGTGCCCTTCGCGCAGCAGGACGATGTAGCGGTCCTTCAGCAGCTGCCGGCGCTGTGTGTCCTTGACGCTGGGCAGAAAGCCGAAGGCAAAGTCGATCTGGCCGCTGTCGAGCGCATCGGCAATGGCTGCCAGCGGCAGGGCCTGGGTCTCGACGCGCACACCCGGCGCCTGTTGGCGCAGGTGGGCCATCAGGTCGGGCA
The DNA here is from genome assembly GCF_001592265.1 of Curvibacter delicatus NBRC 14919. Taxonomy (GTDB): domain Bacteria; phylum Pseudomonadota; class Gammaproteobacteria; order Burkholderiales; family Burkholderiaceae_C; genus Hylemonella; species Hylemonella delicata. Next base: position 26,164 of record NZ_BCWP01000002.1, read on the forward strand.
GGAAACGGCCTTCGCCAATGTCGCTCATGTGGATGCGAAAGGTCTTCTGCGACTGCAGCGGGTCGAACTGCACCGACTCGTTGAGCGCCTGCTCCAGCAGGCCCAGCGCTGTGCGCACGACCGGCGCCAGACGATCGGCCTTCGGTGTCGGCTGCACGCCACCGGCCGCACGCATGAACAGCGGGTCCTTGATCAGCAGGCGCAGGCGCGTCAGGCCCTGGCTGACCGCCGGCTGCGTCAGGTCCAGCGTGTCGGCAGCGCGGCTGACGTTGCGCGTGCGGTAGACCGCATCAAAGACGCGCAGCAGGTTGAGGTCGATGTCCTTGATATTCATATATCTAATATTAATTAGTCACTTTATTTTATTGATTGATATTGAATTGCACGCGACACTGCGCCACCCCCATCAGAACATCGAGAGACAAGCGTGGAAGTTTCATTCAGCCAGGAAATCAAATCACTGGCCTTGGGCCAGGGCGACACCTTTCACGGTGAAGGCATCCTGGCCATCACCAAAGGGCTGCTGCAATCGGGCGTGGCCTACGTCGGCGGTTACCAGGGCGCGCCGGTGTCGCACCTGCTGGACGTGATGGTGCAGGCCAAGGACTACATGGACCAGCTCGGCGTGCACGTGGAAGCCTGCTCCAACGAAGCCTCGGCCGCCGCCATGCTGGGCGCCTCCATCCATTACCCGCTGCGCGGCGCCGTCACCTGGAAGTCGATCGTCGGCACCAATGTGGCGGCAGACGCCTTGAGCAACCTGGCTTCACCCGGTGTCACCGGCGGCGTGCTCATTGTGGTGGGCGAGGACTACGGCGAAGGCGCCAGCGTGATCCAGGAGCGCAGCCATGCCTACGCGCTCAAGTCCGGCATGATCCTGCTCGACCCGCGGCCCGAGCTGGGCCAGATGGTCGAGATGGTGGAACAGGGCTTCCGCCTGTCGGAAGCCTCCAACATGCCGGCCATGATGGAGCTGCGCATCCGCACCTGCCATGTGCGCGGCAGCTTCGAATGCAAGGACAACGTGCCGCCGGCCGTTTCCACCCGCCATCTGATGGCCGAACCGGCCAAGTTCGACTACATGAAGCTGGCGCATCCGCCAGTGACCTTCCGCCAGGAAAAACTCAAGGTGGAGCAGCGCATTCCGGCGGCGCGCCAGTACATCGTCGAGCACAAGCTCAACGAACTGATGGACGGCCCACGCCAGGAGCTCGGCATCATCGTGCAGGGCGGCATCTACAACGCCCTCATTCGCGCGCTGCAGCAGTTCGGCCTGGCCGATGCCTTCGGCAACAGCGACATTCCACTCTTGGTGCTCAACGTCACCTACCCGCTGGTGCCGGAGCAGGTGGCCGAGTTCGCACTGAACAAGCGCGCCGTGCTGGTGGTCGAAGAGGGCCAGCCCGAGTACATCGAGCAGGAAATCGCCACCTTCCTGCGCCGGCGTGACATCAACACCGCGCTGCACGGCAAGGACATGCTGCCCTCCGGCGGCGAATACAACGTCGAGACACTGACCGCCGGCCTGATCACGTTTCTGGCCAAGCACGCCAGCGATGTGGACGCGTCCTCCGCCAGCGCCTGGCTCAAGGGCAATGGCGAGCGCCGCAGCGCCGCGGCACAGCAGCTGGCCCAGGCCCAGACCACCTTGCCCACCCGCCCACCGGGTTTTTGTGTCGGCTGCCCGGAGCGGCCGGTGTTTTCGGCGCTCAAGCTGGCGCAGCAGGACGTCGGCCCGGTGCACATCGCGGCCGACATCGGCTGCCATGCCTTCGGCACCTTCGAGCCCTTCTCCTTCGGCCACTCCATCCTCGGTTACGGTATGAGTCTGGCCAGCCGCGCCGGCGTCTCACCCATGATGCAGCGGCGTACCCTGTCCATCATGGGCGACGGCGGCTTCTGGCACAACGGTCTGCTGACCGGCGTGCAGAGTGCGCTGTTCAACGGCGACGATGCCGTGCTGATGATCTTCAAGAACGGCTACACCTCGGCCACCGGCACGCAGGACATCATCTCCACCCCCAGCCATGCCGCCAAGGAAGACGCGCAGGACAAGAGCACCAGCATCGTGCACACCAACCAGGCGATCGAGAACACGCTCAAGGGTATGGGGGTGCAGTGGCTGCGCACCGTGCACAGCTACGAAGTGGCCGAGATGCGCAAGACCCTCAACGAGGCCTTCACCACCGAGTTCAACGGCCTGAAGGTGATCGTGGCCGAAGGCGAATGCCAGCTGGAGCGCCAGCGCCGCATCAAGCCCTGGATCGCCAGCCTGCTCAAAAAGGGCGAGCGTGTGGTACGCGTCAAGTACGGCGTGGACGAGGACGTCTGCACCGGCGACCACGCCTGCATCCGCCTCTCCGGCTGCCCCACGCTCACGCTGAAGGACAACCCGGATCCGCTCAAGGTCGACCCGGTGGCAACCGTGATCGACGGCTGCGTCGGCTGCGGCCTGTGCGGCGCCAACGCGCATGCGGCCACGCTGTGCCCGTCGTTCTACCGCGCCGAAGTGATCCAGAACCCCAAGTGGCACGAGCGCCTGCTCGGCTCTTTGCGCGCCGCTTTCGTCCGCGTGCTGCAACCCATTTAAAAAAAACATGCACCAGCAAAAACCCATCACCCTGCTGATCTGCGCCCTCGGCGGCGAAGGCGGCGGCGTGCTCTCCGAATGGCTGATCGACGTCGCGCGCGCCAGCGGCTACCCGGCGCAGAGCACCTCCATCCCCGGCGTGGCCCAGCGCACCGGCGCCACCACCTATTACGTCGAAGTGTTTCCGGTACCGCTGGCCGAGCTCGGCGGCAAGTGCCCGGTGTTCAGCCTCTACCCGGCACCCGGCAGCCTTGATGCCATCGTCTCGTCCGAGCTGCTGGAGACGGCGCGCCAGATCGGCAACAGCATGAGCGCGGCCGAACGCACGCTGGTCATCACCTCCAGCAACCGCACCCTCACCACGCAGGAACGCATGCAGCTCGGCGACGGCCGCACCGACACCGCGCCACTGCTGGAGCTGGTGCGCACGCACAGCCGCGAGCACCATGTGTTCGACATGGGCGAGCTGGCACGCAGCAGCGGCACCATCGTCAGCGCCGTGATGCTGGGCGCGATTGCCGGCAGCGGCCTGTTCCCCTTCACGCGTGCCGCCTACGAAGGCGTGATCGAGGCCGGGGGCAAGGGCACGGCCGCCAGCCTGCGCGGCTTCGCCAAGGGCTTCGAGCTGGTGCAGGGCCAGCAGTCGCAGGCCCGCCTGGTCAAGGAACTGCTATCAGATTCAGAGCATCTGGCGCATAAACCACCTGCCCTGCAGCCTGATTTGGCTCAAATTTTTCCGCCGGCGGTGCAGGACATCGTGGCACTGGGCCATGCGCGTCTGGTCGAGTACCAGGGCACGGCCTACGCCCAGCGCTACATCGATCGCCTGCAGCAGGTGCTGTTGGCCGAACGCAGCAGCGACCCGGCCGGCGCCCACGGCTTTGCCGTCACCCGAGAAACCGCACGCTGGCTGGCGCTGTGGATGGCGTTCGACGACATCGTGCGCGTGGCCGACCTCAAGAGCCGTGCCCGCCGCTGGCAGCGCGTGCAGGGCGAAGTGAAAGCCGGCAGCGACGACCTGCTCAAGGTCTACGACCACTTCAAGCCCGGTGCCCCCGAGTTCGCCGCCCTGCTGCCGCAAAGCCTGGCGCAGCACGTGCTGGCCTGGGACCGCCGGCGCGTCAACGACGGCAAGGCCTCATGGGCCCTGCCGCTGAAGATCGGCACCCACTCGGTGGGCGGCATGATCGCGCTGCGCGGGCTGGCCTCGCTCAAATGGCTGCGCCCGCTGGGCAGCCGCTTCGCCACCGAGCAGGCGCTGATCGAGCAATGGCTGGCAGCCGTGGTGAGCACAACGCGCCGCCACTGGCAAGCCGGCCTGGAGATCGCCCAGTGCGGCCGCCTCATCAAAGGTTATGGCAGCACCAACGAACGCGGCAAGGACAACCTGCTGCATGTCATCGAGCACCTGGCTGCGGCCACCAGCTTCGCCTCGGACGATATCCGGGCTGAGGCGATTGCCGCCGCCCGTACCGCAGCACTGGCCGACGATGCCGGCCAGGCGCTGGACCGGACTCTGGTACAACACGGCGTACCGGCACGGCCCATCAAGCCGCAGCCGATCCGCTGGGTGCGCAATCCGCGATTGAACAAAACCAGTTGAGACAACAAAGCAAAGGAGACCTCATGAAACTGAACCTCAATCCCCTGCGTCGCACGCTGCTGGCCGCCTTGGTGGCCAGCGCCGGTGTGCTGCCCGCCGCCCATGCGCAAAGCTGGCCGAGCAAGCCGATCAAGGTCGTGGTCAACTTCCCGGCCGGCGGCGCCGCCGACCAGTTGGCACGCGCCGTGGCGCAGCCGCTGCAGGAGGCCTTGGGCCAGCCGGTGGTGATCGACAACCGTGGCGGCTCCGGCGGCAACATCGGCGGCGACGTGGTGGCCAAGTCGCCGGCCGACGGCTACACCCTGCTGATGAGCTCGGGCGGCATGGTGTCGGTCAACCCGCACATCTACCCCAAGATGCCCTTCGACCCGGCCAAGGACCTGGTGCCCGTGGCTTCGGCCGCGCGCGTGCTGGTGTACCTGACGGTGCGCCCGACGCTGCCGGTCAACAACATCAAGGAATTCATGGCCTACGTGAAGGCCAACCCGGGCAAGCTGTCCTATGGCTCGCCGGGCAACGGCAGCTCGCCGCACCTGGCCGGTGAAATGTTCAAGAGCCAGGCCGGCCTCTACACCGTGCACGTACCCTACCGCGGCGCCGCGCCGGCCCTGCAGGACCTGCTGGCCGGCCAGATCGACTACGCCTTCGACCCGGGCATCGGCCTGAACCAGGTGCGCGCCGGCAAGCTCAAGCTGCTGGCCGTGGGCAGCCTGCACCGTTCGCCGCTGTTCCCCGACGTGCCGACGCTCGACGAAGTGGGCCTGAAGGGCTTCGACGCCGACACCGTGTTCGGCTTCTACGCCCCGGCCGGCACACCGGCAGCCGTCATCAACCGCCTCAACAGCGAGATCAACAAGACCCTGAGCCAGCCGGCGGTGAAGGAGCGCATCAACAGCCTGGGCGGCGCACCGCTGCCGCTGACCCCGGCCCAGTTCCACGCCAAGGCGATGGAAGATTCCAAGCGCTTTGGTGCCATCATCAAGGAACGCAAGATCGTTGGCGATTAAGCTATCACCCGCGCCCCTCGTCCATGAACGGAGAGGGGCTCCTGACCCCATGACTGACACCTCTGCAACACCCGCCACCTCGCGGGTCATCGTCTACACCGTGCGCGTCGAGTTCGGCGACTGCGATCCGGCACGCATCGTGTGGTTTCCCAACTTCTTCCGCTGGATCGATGCGGCCTCGCGCCACTTCTTCCTCCAGTGCGGCGTACCGCCCTGGCACGAAACGGAAAAAACCATGGGCCTGATCGGCACGCCGCTGGTCGACACCCATGCAAAGTTCGTCAAGACCGCCAGCTATGGCGACACGCTGGACATTCACACCAGCGTGGCCGAATGGCGCGACAAGAGTTATGTGCAACGCTATCGGGTCATGCGCGGCGGCGACCTGATCATGGAATGCGACGAAGTGCGCATCTTTGCCGCCCACCGGGAAGACGGCAAGGGCATCCGCGCCATCCCAGTCCCGGCAGAGATAAAAGCGCTGTGCTCGTAAACAAAAAGCCGCCTCATCAGGCGGCTTTTTTTTGAGTGGATGCAGCGCTAGACGCCGGCCAGCATGCGCAGGCCACCCGGATCGAGCAGGTTGAGCACCCGTCCGGTGCCGCTGATCAGGCTGCGTTCACGCAGATGACGCAGCACACGCGACAGTGTTTCCGGCGCAATACCCAGCTGGGCGGCAATCAGGCGCTTGCGTTGCTGCAGCAGCACCGACTGACAGCCTTTTTCACCCGGTTTGGCATGGCGCAGCAGCCATTCGGCACAGCGCGCCTCGGCGTCCTTGGCCAGCCGGCTCACCGCCAGTTCGGTCTGGCGCCGGTGCGCCGTGGCCACGTCCTGCAGCACGGTGCGTGCTGCCACCGGCATGGCCGCCAGCGACTGGCGGAACTTGGGCAAGGCAATGCGCCGCATCACCACTTCGCCTTCGGCCACGGCGTCCACCGCACTCGGCAGGTTCAGCACGGCAGCAGTGGCTTCCAGCCAGAACGGGCCTTCGACTTCACCGAGCTGATGCTCCATGGCGTCGCCCTCCATCACGCCCAGTGCCACGCGACCGCTTTCGATGTACATGGCCCACGCTGGCGAAGCGCCGCGCTTGAGCAGTACCGATCCGGGCGCGATAACGCGTCGCTCGGCAGATTGGTCCATGAATTCGGCGGGTAGCATGGACGCAACTGTGCGCTCCTTGCCGCTCGTTGACCTTGAGCAAAATCAAACAAAACGCACGAAATCAGTCGGGAATGGCGCGAACTAGGGCCTGTTCACATTGATCAGGCCCTAGATGATCAGCAACGCACGGAAATCGTTGACGTTGGTGTGGGTCGGTCCGCTCACCACCAGATCGCCCAGCGGCTGGAAGAAACCGTAGGCGTCGTTGCGGTCCAGGTAGCGGTCCACCTTCATGCCCAAGGCCTGCGCCCGCGCCAGCGTGCCGGGTTCGACCCAGGCACCGGCATTCTCTTCCATGCCGTCGATGCCGTCGGTATCGGCCGCCAGCGCCCACACGCCCGGCTGCCCCTGCAATGCCGCCGCCAGCCCCAGACAGAACTCGCCGGCACGGCCGCCACGGCCACGTGTCTCACCGGCCGGCACCGGACGCACCGTGACGGTGGTCTCACCGCCGCTCAGGATCACGCAGGGTTTGGCAAACGGCTGCTCGCGTTGCGCGACCGCGCGTGCCAGGGCGGCCTGCACCTTGCCCACCTCGCGCGACTCGCCTTCCATCTCGTCGCTCAGGATGTAGGTCGCCAGACCCGCGGCGCGCGCGGCAGCTGCGGCTGCCTCGAGCGACTGCTGCGGCGTGGCAATCATGTGCACCGCATGGCCCGTGAACAGCGCATCACCGGGCTTGGGTGTTTCCAGCGTACCTTGTTCCAATTGGGCCAGCACCGGCGCCGGAATATCAATGCGATAGCGCTTCAGGATCGCCAGCGCATCGGCACAGGTCGTGGCGTCCGGCACGGTCGGCCCGCTGGCGATCACCGACGGGTCGTCACCCGGCACATCGCTGATGGTCAGCGTCACCACGCGCGCCGGTGCGCAGGCCGCGGCGAGCCGCCCGCCCTTGATGCGCGACAAGTGTTTGCGCACGCAGTTCATCTCGCCGATGTTGGCGCCACTGTGCAACAGGTCGCGGTTGATGCGCTGCTTGTCCTGCAAGGTCAGGCCCTCGGCCGGCAAGGTCAGCAGGGCCGAGCCGCCACCGGAGATCAGGCACAGCACCAGGTCGTCCGACGTCAGCCCCTGCACCAATGACAGGATGCGCTGCGATGCCGCCAGCCCGGCGGCATCGGGCACCGGATGCGATGCCTCCAGCACCTCGATGCGGTGCGGCAGTCCGGCCGGCCGCTGCGGCGTGTGGTGGTAGCGTGTCACCACCACACCCGACAGCGGTGCATCGACCGGCCACAAGGCCTCGACCGCCTGCGCCATCGAGCCGGCTGCCTTGCCGGCACCGATCACGATGGTGCGGCCTTTGGGTGGCGAGGGCAGGTAAGCGGCCGTGTTGTGCAGCGGCAGGGCACGCCGCACCGCGGTTTCATAAAGATGGGTCAGGAACTCGCGCGGTTGGGTGCGGGGATCTGGGCATGTCATTCTTGGTGTCTCCTGCTGCCATTGTGCCGGCTGTGGGTGGTCAGGAACCGGCGGCTGAACCGGCAAAACAGTTTGAACCGCAGCACCCTTGGCAAACCCACTAAACTGATCAAAAAAAACTGCCGTGCGTTCAGCCACGCACACCTCACCCGGAGACACATGTTCATGACCACACGCCGTTATTCCCTGCGCACCCTGGCCGCCGCCACCGTCTTGTTGAGCGGACTGGCCGCCGCCCAGAGCTTTCCCAGCAAGCCCGTCACGCTGGTGGTGCCCAACCCGCCGGGCGGCTTCGTGGATGCCTCGGCCAGGCTGCTGAGCGAACCGCTGTCGCGTGTGCTGGGCCAGTCCGTGGTGGTGGACAACAAGGGTGGCGGCAGCGGCAATGTGGCCTATGGCCTGGTGGCACGGTCCACCCCTGACGGCTACACCCTGCTGACCTCCTATTCGGCCTACCACGTCGGCAATCCCAACCTCAACCCCAAGCTGCCCTGGGCGCAGAAAGACCTGGCCCCGGTGGCCCTGATCACCGTGGCCACCAACGTGATTGCCATCCACCCCTCGGTCCCGGCCAACACCCTGGGCGAGTTCATCAGCTACCTCAAGGCCAATCCGGGCAAGCTGAGCTACGCTTCGCAAGGCAACGGTTCGCTCTCGCACATCGGCACCGAGATGTTCAAGATGCAGACCCACACCAGCATGGTCCACATCCCCTACCGCGGCTCCGGTCCGGCGGTGCAGGACGTGCTGTCGGGCCAGGTGCAGGTGTTCATCACCACGCCGCCGTCGATCATGGGCCACATCCAGGCCGGCAAGCTCAAGGGGCTGGCCGTGGCCGGCAAGGCGCGCCACCCCGGCATCCCCAACGTGCCGACCACCGCCGAGGCCGGCCTCAAGGGTTTCGAGCTGGAGGCCTGGGTCGGCATCTTTGCACCGGCCGGCACGCCACCCGAGGTGATCGCCAAGCTGAGCAGCAGCATCAAGCAGGCCATGGAACAGCCTGACACCAAGACCCGCGCCAACGCCGCCGGTATTGAAATCCGTTACCTGCCGCCCGCCGCGCTCGATGCCCTGGTGAAACGCGAGACCGAGTTCTGGGCCAAAACCATCAAAAGCGCCGGCATCACGGCCGACTGAGCCTGCCGCCCTGGCCTGGCCTGGCAGCCGGGGCGGTGACACCTAAAGGCACAAACTGTCACCTCTGGACACGTAATTTCGTGCCACAAGCACCGCGATTTGTGGCAAATTCCTCTTCATGAACTGCCGCCCTCACCCTTGGGCGGCCCACCGGATGAGGAGAGCCCCCATGCAACAGTCCACTGAACGCCGCCAGCTGCTGCTGGCCGCCTCGGCCACGGGCATCGCCACGCTGCTGGCCGCCTGTTCCACGCCCCCGGTCGAGAAGGCCGAGACGCCCACGCCTGAGCCGGTCGCCACCCTGCCGCCGCCCGACAAGGTATCAGCCGCCACCACACCGCGCGCCTACCGCCGCGACGCGGCCAGCCACCTGTATGGCAAAAACGGCGAACGCATCTTCAAAGGCAGAATGCCTCCCCTGCTTTACGCAGTCGGTGTGCTGCAGGTGGAAGTGGACAGCCGCGGCCAGGTGATCGGCACCAGCTGGATGCGCGCACCGCGCCATGCCCCTGAAGTGATGGCCGAGATTGAGCGCACCGTGCGCCAGGCAGCGCCTTTCCCGGCCCCGGTACGCATGGGCCGCGTGACCTACACCGACACCTGGCTGTGGCACAAGAGCGGCCGCTTCCAGCTCGACACCCTGACCGAAGGCCAGGCCTGATCGTCTGACTTGGCACACACACAACGGCCCGCCTGATGCGGGCCGTTTTTTTGACATAGGCAAGCGCTCCCAAGCGCCACAAACCACGCCGAGTGAAGGGTTCCAACCAGAAAACGCCGTGGAACCGGCTTTGCCGGGCCACTGGCGTTGCCCCCTGCAAGGGGGCCGAGACCTGCGGCTCCAAGCCTGCATACGCAGGCTTGGACAGGTCGAAGAGCTTCGGACTCTGGCCGAGGCCCCACGGCGATGAGCGACACGAAGTGCGCGCAGCCTGGGGGTATGCCAATACTCACACCCTCGCCAAGCTGTCCCACCAGCGCTCGCCCAGACGCCCCTGCATGAAGGCAATGAAAGCCAGCACCTTGCCCGGCACCAGCTTGGGCGAAGGAAACACGGCATGAATTTCCTGCTCGGGCAGCGTATGGCCCTTGAGCACCTCCACCACATGGCCGGACTGCAGCGAGTTGCTGGCCACATAACGCGGCATGGCCGCGATACCGAAGCCGTTGCGCGCTGCCGCGAGCACGGCCGACAGGTTGTTGGAGCGCAACCGACCGCTTACCGGTACCGTCACCGTCTCGCCCTTTGGTGACGTCAGTCGCCAGACGTCGTCCCCCAGTACGCTGCTGTAGATCAGCGCCGGGTGCTGGCTCAGGTCCATGGCCTGCTTCGGCGTACCGTGCTTGCGCAGGTACTTCGGTGCTGCCACCATCAGCCAGGGGTTGACGCCGAGAAAGCGCGCGCCCAGGCCGGAATCCGCCAGCTTGCCCATGCGGATGGCCAGATCGATGCCGTTGGCCACCAGGTCGGTGTAGCGGTCCTCGAAGCTGAGGTCGAGTTGCACCTGCGGGTGCTTGGCCATGAACTCGAGCGCCAACGGCGTGATGACGCGCCGCCCGAACGCCACCGAGGTGCCAATGCGCAGCAACCCCTGCGCCTGGGTCTGGCGCAGACGTACGATGTTCTCGGCCTCGTCCGACTCGCGCACGATGACCTTGCATTTCTCGTAGTACAGCGCGCCCGACTCGGTGACGCTGACACCGCGCGTGTTGCGGTTGAGCAGGCGCACTTTCAGTCGCTCTTCAATGCTGGCCACCAGCTTGGTCACAGTAGGCTGCGTGATGGCGAACTCGCGCGCCGCGCGCGAAAAACTGCCGGTTTCCACCACCCGCACAAACACATTCATGGCCTGCAGTCGATCCATCACCTTCTCCTGATTCATTCCAATCTGGAATAGATGTTATGGAGCGCAGCCGTCTTCCGCAAGCGCACAGGGGTTCATACAGTTCGCCCATTGTTCGATGGAATCCAAGGAGACAAGACATGGCCAAAATGAAAGCAATCGAAGCTGCGGTCTGGGTGATGGAAAAGGAAGGCATCACGCAGGCCTTCGGCGTGCCCGGCGCCGCCATCAACCCGCTTTATGCGGCGCTGCGCAAACAGGGCAGCATCAGCCACATCCTGGCGCGCCACGTGGAGGGTGCCTCGCACATGGCCGAGGGCTACACCCGCGCCAACGCCGGCAACATCGGCGTGTGCATCGGCACCTCGGGCCCGGCCGGCACCGACATGATCACCGGCCTGTACTCGGCGCAGGCCGACTCCATCCCGATCCTGTGCATCACCGGCCAGGCACCGCGCGCGCGCCTGCACAAGGAAGACTTCCAGGCGGTGGACATCGAATCCATCGCCAAGCCGGTTACCAAGTGGTCGGTCACCGTGCGCGAGCCGGCCCAGGTGCCGCGCGCCTTCCAGCAGGCCTTCCACCTGATGCGCTCGGGCCGCCCCGGTCCGGTGCTGATCGACCTGCCGTTCGATGTGCAAATGGCCGAGATCGAGTTCGACCCCGACACCTACTCACCCCTGCCGGTCTACAAGCCGACCGCCACGCGCGCCCAGGTGGAGAAGGCGCTGGCCATGCTCAACGCGTCGGCCCGTCCGCTGCTGGTCGCCGGCGGCGGCATCATCAATGCCGACGCCTCCGAGCTGCTGGTGCAGTTCGCCGAACTCACCGGCGTGCCCGTGATTCCGACCCTGATGGGCTGGGGCTCGATCCCTGACAACCACCCGCTGATGGCCGGCATGTGCGGCCTGCAGACCAGCCACCGCTACGGCAACGCCAGCATGCTGGCCTCCGACTTCGTGCTGGGCATTGGCAACCGCTGGGCCAACCGCCACACCGGCTCGGTCGAGGTCTACACCAAGGGCCGCACCTTCGTGCACGTGGACATCGAGCCGACCCAGATCGGCCGTGTCTTCGCACCCGACTACGGCATCGTGTCGGACGCCAAGGCCGCACTCGAATTGTTCGTGCAGGTGGCCCGGGAATGGAAGGCCGCCGGCAAACTGACCGACCGCAGCGCCTGGGCCGCCGAGTGCCTGCAGCGCAAGGGCACGCTGCACCGCAAGACCAACTTTGATGCCGTGCCGATGAAGCCGCAGCGCGTCTACCAGGCCATGAACGAGGCCTTCGGCGAGAACGTCTGCTACGTCAGCACCATCGGCCTGTCGCAGATCGCCGGCGCGCAGATGCTGCACGTCTACAAGCCTCGCCACTGGATCAACTGCGGTCAGGCCGGCCCGCTGGGCTGGACGGTGCCGGCCGCTCTGGGCGTGCGCGCCGCCGATCCGACGCGCAAGATCGTGGCGCTGTCGGGCGACTACGACTTCCAGTTCATGATCGAGGAGCTGGCCGTGGGCGCGCAGTTCAAGCTACCCTACATCCACATGGTGGTCAACAACTCCTACCTCGGCCTGATCCGCCAGGCGCAGCGCGGCTTCGACATGGACTACTGCGTGCAGCTCGGCTTCGACAACATCAACACCGAAACCGACGCGGTGGCCAAAGGTTACGGCATCGACCACATCAAGGTGGTGGAAGGCCTGGGCTGCAAGGCCATCCGCGTGCACAAGCCGGAGCAGCTGGCCTCGGCCATCAAGCAGGCCGAGGCCTGGATGGCGCAGCACCAGGTGCCGGTGGTGATCGAGGTCATCCTGGAACGCGTGACCAACATCGCCATGGGCACGGAAATCGACAATATCATGGAGTTCGAGGACCTGGCGCAAACGCGTGCCGATGCACCGACCGCCGTCGCCTCGATGCTGGACTAAGACAGAGACAATGGAGACTGACTGAGATGCCCAAATTTGCAGCCAACCTGACCATGCTGTTCAACGAAGTGCCCTTCATGGAGCGCTTCGCTGCTGCCAAGGCGGCCGGGTTCGAGGCGGTGGAATACCTGTTCCCCTACGCTTTTGACAAGAACGAACTGGCGCAAGCCCTCAAGACCCACGGCCTGAAGCAGGTACTGCACAACCTGCCGGCCGGCGACTGGGATGCCGGCGAGCGCGGCATCGCCTGCCACCCCGACCGCGTGGACGAATTCCGCGCCGGTGTGGACCGCGCCATCGACTACGCCCGGGCCTTGGGCTGCCCGCAGCTGAACTGCCTGGCCGGCAAGCTGCCCGCCGGCGTGAGCCGCGAGCAGGCGCAGGCCACCTTCGTGACCAACCTGAAGTTCGCCGCCGACAAGCTCAAGGCCGCCGGCCTCAAGCTGCTGATCGAGCCGATCAACAGCTACGACATCCCGGGCTTCTTCCTCAACACCACGGCACAGGCCGCTGCCATCCTCGACGCGGTGGGCAGCGACAACCTGTTCATCCAGTACGACCTCTACCACGCGCAGCGCATGGAGGGCGAACTGGCCGCCACGGTGCAGAAATACCTGCCGCGCATTGCCCACATCCAGCTGGCCGACAACCCCGGCCGCAACGAGCCCGGCACGGGAGAAATCAACTATGCTTTCCTGTTCCGCCACCTCGACGCCATCGGCTACACCGGCTGGATCGGCTGCGAGTACAAGCCCAAGACCAGCACGGTCGAAGGCCTGGGCTGGATCAAGACCCTGAACAAGTAAAAGCGATTGAGAGACAGAGAGACAACATGACCAAATCCGGACTCAAAGTGGGCTTCATCGGCCTGGGCATCATGGGCACGCCCATGGCCATGAACCTGATCAACGGCGGCCACGTGCTGTTCGTCAACACGCGCAGCAAGGTTGCGCCGGAACTGGCGCAAGCCGGCGCCACGGTGTGCACCTCCCCGGCCGGTGTGGCCGAGCGCGCCGACATCATCTTCATCATGGTGCCCGACACGCCCGATGTGGAAAAAGTGCTGTTCGGCGACAACGGCGTGACCAAGGGGTTGAGCAAGGGCAAGGTAGTGGTGGACATGAGTTCCATCGACCCGATCGCCACCAAGGCCTTCGCGAAGAAGATCAACGAACTCGGCTGCGACTACCTCGACGCCCCGGTCTCCGGCGGTGAAGTCGGTGCCAAGGCGGCCTCGCTCACCATCATGGTCGGCGGCGAGCAGGCCGTGTTCGACCGCGTCAAGCCGCTGTTCGACCTGATGGGCAAGAACATCAACCTGATCGGCGGCAACGGCGACGGCCAGACCTGCAAGGTGGCCAACCAGATCATCGTGGCGCTGAACATTGCCGCCGTGAGCGAAGCGCTGGTGTTCGCCTCCAAGGCCGGCGCCGACCCGGCCAAGGTGCGTGCAGCGCTGATGGGCGGCTTCGCCTCCTCGCGCATCCTGGAAGTGCACGGCGAGCGCATGATCAAGCGCACCTTCAACCCGGGCTTTCGGATTGCGCTGCACCAGAAGGACCTCAACCTGGCTTTGCAGGGCGCCAAGGCGCTCAACGTGGCGCTGCCACAGACCGCCAACGCTGCACAGCTGATGCAGGCCTGCGCCGCCCTTGGCCACGGTCAGGCCGACCATTCTGCGCTGGTGAAAGCGCTGGAAGCGCTGGCCCAGCATCCGGTGGCACCTGACGCCTGAAACAGCCCCACCGTCTTGCACGGCAGACACCCTGCGCTCTTTTCAGAAAGGGCTCAGGGTGTTATCATTTTTGCCGATATAAGTCATCAAGCACTTGCAGACCGCAGGCCATTCCGCCTGACCGTTGTCCTTGCCTGTCCCGATCACAAGCATGCCTAACACCCAGAATGGAGAACGTCGTTGTGGCCTTTGACGAATCTTGAATCTGCCCAGATTGAAGACGACCTCTCCTCGGCAAGCGCACTTGTAGTCGACAGCAACCCCACCTCCCGGGCGATTCTGGTCAACCAGCTGCGCGATTTCGGCGTGGGCTCGGTGTCCCAGTGCACACGCGTGGTGGATGCACGGCGCCAGCTGGAGTTCAAGACTTTCGACATCGTGCTGTGCGAACACCACTTCGGCAAGGACTCCGCCACCGGCCAGGACCTGCTGGACGATCTGCGCCGCAACCAGCTGTTGCCGTTCTCCACCGTATTCGTCATGGTCACGGGCGAGGCCAGCTACGCCAAGGTGGCCGAAGCGGCCGAATCGGCACTCGACGGCTACCTGCTCAAACCGCACACGGCCACCAACCTGGGCGACCGTCTGTTCCAGGCGCGCCAGCGCAAGATCTCGCTGCAGGACATCTTTGCCGCCATTGAGGTCGACGATTTCAAGCGCGCGGCCACGCTGTGCATGGAACGCTTCGAAAGCCGCGGCCAGTTCTGGCTCTATGCCGCACGCATCGGTGCCGAATTGCTGATGCGCATCGAAAAATACGCCGATGCCCAGCGCCTGTATGAAGCTGTGGTTGCCGCCAAGACGGTGCCCTGGGCCAAGCTGGGCGTGGCGCGTTCCCTGCTCGGCAGTGGTGAGCCGACACGCGCCATCAGCACGCTGGAAAACCTGATCGCCGAAGACCCGACCTATGCCGATGCCTACGACGTGCTCGGTCGCGCCCAGTTCGAACTCGGCCGCTTCGACCGTGCGCTCGACACCTACAAGATGGCGTGCACCATGACCCCGCATTCCGTCGTCCGGTTGCAGAACCTGGGCATGATGACCTACTACAGCGGCGACCGGGCCGAGGCGGAAAAAATCCTGGGCAAAACAGCGCGCGTGGGCCTGGACTCCAAGATGTTCGACCCCCAGACCCTGGTGTTGCTGGCTTTTGCTCGTCTGGAAAACAACGACCGCAAAGGTGTGCAGCACTGCCAGGACGACTTCATCAAACTGCTGGAACGCCATGGCGACAATCCGCGCTACCGACGGCTGGCGGCGATCGTCGACGCCCTGATCCTGATCCTGGACCGCCAGTTCGCCCGTTCGGTAGATGCGGTGCGCGACATGGCCGCCCGGGTCATGGAGCCCAGCTTCGACTTCGAATCCGCATCCAACCTGCTGGCCCTCATGGGCCAATTGGCCAACAAAGCCATCCAGCTCGACGAAGTCGACCGGGTGGTGGACACGCTGGGCATGCGCTTTTGCACCAGCCGCTCGCTGGCCGAATTGCTGGCCGGCTCGGCTGCGGTGTATCCCACCTATGCGGAACGTATCCGGCTGCGCAACGCCCAAGTCCTCAAGTACGCCGAGAACGCCATGACACTGAGCATGGGCGGCAACCCCACGGCGGCCGTCAAGGACCTGATTGCCCATGGCGAGGAAACGCAAAACGCCAAGCTGGTTGAAACCGCCTATCTGGTGCTGCAGCGTTATGCCGCCAAGGTCGAAGACCTGGAGCAACTGACCGCCGTCGTGCAGGAACTGCGCACCCGTTTCGGCCCTGCCAGCGTACGCCCCACGCTGGGCGAACCCAAGCGCGAAGCCGGCGCCCTGCGGCTGCGCACCGGCTCACGCTCGGTCGAACCCGCCGACGAAGCCGTGGCAGGTTCAACGGTAGAATGACGCCTTCGATCCAGCGACTCCCGGAAGCGTGGCAGAGTGGTCGATTGCACCGGTCTTGAAAACCGGCGACGGGCAACCGTCCGTGAGTTCGAATCTCACCGCTTCCGCCAGCGAGTCAACTGCTTGCCACAATGGTCCTTGTGCCGTTCAGCATCAAGTGGCAACACGAATCCTGGATGCGCCAACTGACGCACCATCTTCACGCAAGCGGCATCTCACCACCCAGCGCGTCGATCAAATCCGGCAGGAGTTTGGACAGTTCTCCGGTTGCAATTGCCGCATCGGCATCGAAGCCGTCGTCCTTGTCGGTGGAGGCCCCTTCAAACACCACATCCAGGAACGCCAGCTTCTTGAGCTGCAGCCCCTCGGTCAGTACAAATGACACACGGCTGTTCCAGGTGAGGGCCAGCCGCGTGGGCAGCTTGCCGCTTTGCACGTATTGCTTGACCTCTTCGGTGTCCAGCGGGTGGCGGGTGTAACGCACGACCGCCTTGGATTCATCCGCGGCCTTGAGTTCACACTCCCGGTCCACGCTGAAACCGGCCGGTGCCTCCTGGGCGATCAACCACTCGGACATTGCCGCCGTCGGGGTTTGCTGGGTCTGGAGCAGCGTCACGGCCAGTCCCTCCAGGCATTTCACCAGCATCGTGACGACATCGTCGGCCTTGGCCTGGCTGCCGGCATCGATCACCAGCAGCCTGGCATCCGGATCGATCCAGACAAAAACCGAGGCCTCCTTGGCGAAGGCCATGGGCATCAATTCCAGCTTGATGTCGTCCTTCAGTTCGCGGATGGCCTTCTTGCCGGGTTTGCGTCCGGTACTCTCCTCGATCTGGGCCGCACGCTCCTTGGCCTTGCGGGTCACCACCGAACCGGGCACCGTTTTGGTTTCAATCTTCAGCTTCAGGATCAGCTGCCTGCCGACTGATTCCACCAGCGGGCCGTGGGCCTCGCCGCGCGGTTCGACCCAGCCCACCGACTTTTCCTGGCTGGCGCCGCAAGGCGTGAACCGGGCGCCATCCAGACCGTCTTCCATCTCCGCCAGGGTTGCGGACCAATCGGGTCCGACTCGATACACCATCAAATTCTTGAACACTTTCACCCTTTTTTGTTGTTGGACCCAACGCTTTCGTCCTGGCCGATCATCCCATTAATTGCACTCACCCCAGCGGGCAAGCTGCCAGCGGACGACGCAAAAGACCGGGATTTTCCGTCTTATTACGGTGTTTGGGATCGCTGCAGGTGAGTACAAATGACACCCATGAAGGAGTCTGCCATGCACAACAGCCTTGAACTTGCCAAAGCATACGTCCGGGCCAACATCGAAGACCCGGCCTGCATCTGCTACGGTATTCGCGCGGCCATGGCGGATGGCAGTGAACTCTTCAAGCTGACGAATGCAGAACTCGTGGAGCTGCACGCCTTTGTCAGTGAAGTGGTCGACACCCCGCGTGCATGGGGATCGAGTTCGAAGCCTGCAACCGCCTGGAACATCGGGCCTCAGCGCGACACGGGAATGCGGCTCGGGCTCATGCCCACGCCGTAGCCATCCCCCGACTGACACCAACGTCATGCCCACCAAGCATGGCGTTCTTCTTGGCTCAGCTCCAGAGGTCAAGCGGCGGGTCGTTCACCACGGCGCGCAGGATGTCGGTGCGCGACACGAAACCGGTGACCGTGCCGTCATCGTTGACCACCGGCAGACCAGGCAGGTGGGTGTCGAGCAGCACACGTGCAACACGGCGCAGATCGGTATCGGGGCCGACGGCGGGCACCGGGGTCCACATGATGTCGGCCACCGGCTGGTTCAGCATGGCACGCCAGACCAGGGAGTTGGCGCCGGGCAGCGGCAGCTTGTCAGGCTGCAGCAGGTCGGCACGCGTGAGCAGGCCGACCAGCCAGCCCCGCGCGTCGACCACTGGCGCCTGCCCCAGCCCCTGTGCGGCCAGCAGCTGCCAGGCATCCAGCACCGGCATGTCGGCCGGCACGGACGTCACGCCACGACTCATCACGTCGACGACCTTGCTGAGCGGGTGACGCTGCGTCTGTGCCGCGCCGGCCTGCGCATAGGCCGCCAGTGGGCTGCGACGCCCCGCAGATGCTGCCGCATGGGATGCCGTACTGCCCGCGGTCGTCTCAGGCATGACCTGCGGACTCAGCGGTTCGATGCCGCGCGTGCGTGCGACAGCGCCCACGGCCGTGACCTGCCGCAACTCCTCCATCGCCCCTTTGAACACTCGCCCCGTGACGCCGTAAACCGAGAACATGTTGCTTGCCTCTTTGCGCTGTCGATAGTGCGCAATATACCGGCCCGTGGAAAGGCGCCCCCAGGATCAATCGCCGGCCAGGAACAGGGACTGCAGATCGCTCAGGAAATCGAAGCCGCGTTCGGTCGGCATCACGCGGGCCAGGTCGCGCGTGACCAGGCCCTTGCGTTCCGCCTCTTCCAGCCCGTGCTGGATGGCGGTCAGGGCGAGGCCGGTACGTTCGCTGAATTCGGCCAGTGCAAAGCCCTGGCGCAGGCGCAGCGCATTAAGCATGTACTCGAAGGGCAGGTCGGCGCGGCGGATCTCTTCTTCCTGCGCTATCGGCAAGCCCTGCAGCGCCTTGTCCATGTAAAGCCGTGGCTCGCGCAGGCGCACCTGGCGCACGATGCGGTGCGCAAAACTGAGCTTGCTGTGGGCACCGGCACCGATGCCGAGATAGTCGCCGAACTGCCAGTAGTTGAGGTTGTGCCGGCAGTGGTGGCCGCTGCGTGCGTAGGCCGACACCTCGTAGCGCTGCAGGCCAGCCAGGCCGGTGCGCTCGGTGATGATGTCGAGCATGGCATAGGCCTCGTCGTCTTCCGGCACCTGGGGCGGGTACTTGGCGAACCAGGTGTTGGGCTCGATGGTGAGGTGGTAGATCGACAGGTGCGGCGGCGCAAAGGCCAGCGCCTGGTCCACATCCTGCCGCAGCTGCGCCTGGGTCTGACCCGGCAGCGCGTACATCAGGTCAAGGTTGAAGGTGTCGAAGCTGCGCGCGGCCTCTTCCAGTGCCGCGATGGCCTGGGCGCGGTCGTGCACGCGGCCGATGGCCTTCAGGTGTTCGTCGTTGAAACTCTGCACACCGACCGACAGGCGCGTGACGCCAGCGCTGCGGAAGGCGCGGAAGCGGTCTTTCTCGAAGGTGCCGGGGTTGGCTTCCAGCGTGATCTCGCAGTCGGCCGACAGCTTGAGGCGCGCGCGGATGGCGGCCAGCAGCTGGTCGATCGCCTGCGGCGAAAACAGGCTGGGCGTGCCGCCACCCAGGAAGATGCTGTGCACCGTGCGGCCCCACACCAGCGGCAGCGCAGCCTCCAGATCAGCCACCAGCGCATCGATGTAGCGCTGCTCGGGCATGTCACCGGCACGCATCTCGTGCGAGTTGAAGTCGCAATACGGGCACTTGCGGATGCACCAGGGCAGGTGCACGTAGAGCGCCAACGGCGGCAGGCTGCTGAGTTGCAGCGTGCCGGGGCGCAGGTAGTGTTGAATGTCGGGCTGTTGCACGTTGCTCAAAGCCAATTCTGACGGATCAGCTCCACCATCTGCCGCGCGGCGCGACCACGGTGGCTGTTGGCGTTCTTCACATCGGTGGGCAACTCGGCGAAGGTCTTGCCGAACTCGGGGATGAACATCACCGGGTCAAAGCCGAAGCCATTGGTGCCGCGGCGCTCGCGCGCGATCTCGCCCGTGACACGACCCACCGCAATCAGCGGCTCCGGGTCGTCGGCCGAACGCACCGCCACCAGGGTGCTGACCATGGCGGCACGGCGGTTGTCGATGGCCTGCATCTGCTCCAGCAGCGCACGCACATTGTTGTCGTCGCTCTTGGCGTAGCCGAACTGGGTGGCGTAGAACGCCGTGTCCACCCCCGGCAGACCGCCGAAGGCATCCACACACAAACCGGCATCGTCGGCCAGCGCCGGCAGGCCGCTCAGGCTGGCCGCATGGCGCGCCTTGGCCAGCGCGTTCTCGACGAAGGTACGAAACGGTTCTTCGGCTTCGGGAATGCCCAGTTCGCCCTGGCGCACCAGTTCCAGCCCGAGCGGTGCCAGCATGTCCTGCAGTTCGCGCAGTTTGCCCTGGTTGTTGGAGGCCAATACGATTTTCATCATCAAATCAGGCCTTACGCCTCGTGAATATTGCGCCAACAGCTATTATTTTGATAGCGATTCGGTTTGCAGACGAACCAGTTCGCGGATGCCCTGGTCGGCCAGCTCAAGCAGGAGATCCATCTCCTGGCGGCTGAAGGCAGCACCTTCGGCCGTGCCCTGCACCTCGATAAAGTGGCCGGCCCCGGTCATCACCACATTCATGTCGGTGTCGCAGGCCGAGTCCTCGGTGTACTCCAGGTCGAGCAGCGGCGTGCCCTGCACGACCCCCACCGACACCGCAGCCACGTGGCCGGTGATGGGCGACTCGCTCAGCTTGCCGGCGGCCAGCAGGGTATTGACAGCATCCTGCGCCGCCACAAAAGCGCCAGTGATGGCGGCCGTGCGCGTGCCGCCGTCGGCCTGGATCACGTCGCAGTCGAGCGTGATGGTGCGCTCGCCGAGTTTGGTCAGGTCGAACACGGCGCGCAGGGAACGGCCGATCAGGCGCTGGATTTCCTGCGTGCGGCCGCTCTGCTTGCCGCGTGCGGCCTCGCGGTCACTGCGGGTGTGGGTGGCGCGCGGCAGCATGCCGTACTCAGCCGTAACCCAACCCTCGCCGCTGCCGCGCTTGTGCGGCGGCACCCGGTCTTCGACCGAGGCGGTGCAGAGCACGCGCGTGTTGCCGAATTCGATCAGCACCGAACCTTCGGCGTGCATGGTGTAGCCGCGCGTGATGCGCACCGGGCGCAACTGGTCAGCGGCACGCCCGCCGCCTCGGATGTATTTGCTCATGGTTCTTTCGGTTCACTACCGCGACGGGCCGCGGTACGGCGGATGGCCTCGTTGATTTCGGCAATCGAGCGCTCGATCGCCTCGTCATCCAGGTCTTCCACCACATTGTCCAGCAGGCTGGCCTGCACCGTGGAGGCAAACACGCCTTCGTTGATGCTGTCGGTTGTCACGCCGCCTTGGGTGGCCTCGAAGGCGTCCGGCGTTTCCCATTCCAGGGCAATCACGGTCACGTTGTCGCTGCTGGTACCGGCCTTGGCCAAGGCTTTTTCCACCAGGTCCGGCACGGCGTGCGAGACCGGCTTGAGGCCCAGGTCGTAGACGATTTCGACGTCGCTCAGGCTGCCCCACAGGCCATCGGAGCACAGCAGGATCTTGTCGCCCTGCTGCAGGCTGACCGGACCGGTGATGTCGAACACCGGGTTGGCCGGCGAACCCAGACAGGTGAACAGGATGTTGCGGTTGATCTTCTCGCCGGCCTTGGTGAGCGGCACTTCGTCCTGCCGCTGCTCCATGTAGGAGTGGTCGCGCGTGCGCGCCAGCATTTCGCCGTCGCGCACCATGTACAGGCGCGAGTCGCCGCAGTGAACCCAGGTCACACTGCCACCCTGGATCAGGGCCGCCACCACCGTGGTGCGCGGGGAATCGAGCATGCCCTTCTCGGCAGCGTAACGCAGGATCTGGCGATGCGCCGCCATGACCGCCGATGCCAGGAAAGCACGCGGGTCGGCGATTTCGGGCCGCGCTTCCTTCTGGAACATGGCCGCCATGACCTGCAGCGTCATCTGGGCAGCAATCTCGCCTTCGGGGTGGCCGCCCATGCCATCGGCCAACAGGAAAAGACCGGTATTGCGCGTGTAGCAATAACCCATGCGGTCTTCATTCATCTCCCGGCCGCCCTTGCGGCTGACTTGGTAAACCGAAAATCTCATCGTTGTTTTCCGCCCAGTCCAGGCATGCCCTTCACGCTCTTCTTGGTGTCGGCCACCATGGTGTCGAACTGCAGGCGCACTTTCTCGCCCATGGTGAGTTTGGTGTAACGACGCTCACTCTCGCGGCTCAGCTCCTTCTGCAGGGCAAACACCGACTGCGGCCTTGAGAGCGGGTCCAGCGCCATGCACCACTCGACCACTTCGATCAGGTTGTCCGAATAAATGCCGCGCAGCCTGGAAAGCGCAACGCCGATACGGTCCTTCTCCAGCCGCTGTGGCGCCTCGTTGGGTGGATAACCCTGCATGCAGGCGTAGATGCAGGCACCGATGGCGTAGATGTCGGTCCACGGCCCCATGGCAGCATCACGCCTGTACATCTCGGGCGCGGCAAAACCGGGCGTGTACATCGGACGGATGAAGTTGCCTTCCTTGCTCAGCACCTCGCGCGCGGCGCCGAAGTCGATCAGCACCGAGCGGTTGTCGTCGGTGATGAAGATGTTGGCCGGCTTGATGTCCAGGTGCAGCATCTTGTGCTGGTGCACGATGCGCAGACCGCGCAGGATCTCATCAAACAGCGAGCGGATGGTGGACTCGCGGAATACCTTCTGCTGCTTGAGGTCGCGCGCGGTGATGATGAATTCCTGCAGGGACGCCCCTTCCAGGTAGTTCATCACCATGTAGACGGTTTCGTTCTCGCGGAAGAAATTGAGCACGCTCACCACCGAAGGGTGGGAGATCTGCGCCAGAGCGCGGCCCTCTTCAAAAAAACTCTTGAGACCCAGGCGGTAGAGCGAGAGCTTTTCCGGTGGCACCTCCGGCAACAGCTTGCCCGGCGCGCGCGACACCAGCGAGGCAGGCAGGTATTCCTTGATGGCGACCTGCTGGCCGTCCGGATCCTGTGCCAGGTAGACCACGCCAAACCCGCCGGCGGCCAGCTTGCGGGATATGCGGTAACCCCCAAGAAGGGTGTCCGGAGGCAAGGGCGCGGGTTTGAGCTTTGACATAATTCAGAGCGGCAGGCGCTCGATGATCGGGCGCAACCCGGTTATTCTTGGGCACATTCCACAGATTAAGACATCGCAATGCCAGTTTACAGCATGACTGGCTATGCCAGTGCCCAGCACGGCGCAGCCAACACCCCCAGCGAAAGCGAGCCGCGCAACGCGGCCAGCAGTCGGCTCGGCCTTGAAATCCGTTCGGTCAACAGCCGCTTCCTGGACCTGACTTTCCGTCTGCCCGAGGAGTTGCGCCCCTTCGAACCGGCGCTGCGTGAACTGCTGACCGCCAAGCTCAAGCGCGGCAAGGTGGAAGTGCGGGCCTTCATCGAAAGCGGCACAGCCACTGCCGTCAGCGAGCCCTCGCCGCGGCTGATGCAGCGACTCAACACCGTGCAGGACAGCATCAAGGCCTGGCTGCCGCAGGCTCAAGCCCTGAGTGTGGCCGACATCCTGCGGCTGGCGGCCAGCGAGCAGTCCGGCACGCGCGACTGGAGCCAGGACGTCATGCCGCTGGCCGAGAAAGCCCTCAAGGCCTTGCTGACCGCACGCCAGCGTGAAGGCGAGCGCCTGGCCGCCATGCTGCTGGAGCGCATCGGCCAGTTGCGAGCCCTGGCAGCGCAAGCCGGCCCGCTGGTGCCGCAGCTGGTGGAACAGCAGCGCCAGCGTTTCCTGGAACGCTGGAAAGAGGCCATGGCCCTGACTGATGGCGCCGTCCTGCCCGAAGCAGCGCAGGACCGTGCGCTGACCGAGGCCACCGCCTTCGCCATCCGCATCGACGTGGCGGAAGAAATCACACGCCTGAACTCGCACCTGGACGAACTGGAACGCCTGATCAAAAAAGGCGGCGAGATCGGCAAGCGGCTCGACTTCCTGATCCAGGAACTGCACCGCGAGGCCAACACCCTGGGCTCCAAGTCTGCCGCGCTGGAGTTGACCCACATCTCGGTCGACATGAAGGTGCTGATCGAGCAGATGCGCGAGCAGGTCCAGAACATAGAATAGGCCGATCCTCCTGCAGCCGCCCCCCCACATGGATCATCATCCCGGAAACCTGTTTGTCATCGCCGCCCCCAGTGGGGCCGGCAAGTCCAGCCTGGTCAAGGCGCTGCTGGAGCGCGATCCCAAGCTCCAGCTCTCGGTTTCGCACACCACGCGCGCGCCGCGCGGCCAGGAACAGAACGGCCGGGAGTACTTCTTCATCTCGCCTGCCGCCTTTGACGCCATGGTGCTGGCCAATGCCTTCGTCGAATGGGCGCATGTGCACAACCACCGCTACGGCACCTCGCGCCAGGCAGTGGAGGACAAGATCCTGGCGGGCGATGACATCGTGCTGGAAATCGACTTCCAGGGCGCGATGCAGATCAAGAAACAGTTCGCCAATGCCATCACCATCTTCATCCTGCCGCCGAGCTGGGACGAGTTGCGCGCCCGGCTGGAGAAGCGGGGCGAGGATTCGCCGGAAGTGATCGCACTGCGGCTCCAGAACGCCGCCACCGAGATGGCGCAGGCCGAAAAATTCGATTTCGTTATAATCAACGACTTGTTCGATCGCGCGCTTGCCGACATCCAGTCGGTGGTGCACGCCCAGCGGCTCAGGTACCCGACCCAGCGCCGCGTCCGTGCAGAAACTTTCCAGGCGCTGCAACTGCCTTAATTGCCGCCTCCTTTGGCTTTCCGGAGAAATTCTCATGGCCCGTATTACCGTCGAAGACTGCCTGCAGCAGATCCCCAACCGTTTTCAACTGGTGCTGGCCGCGACCTACCGTGCGCGCATGCTGAGCCAGGGCCACACGCCCAAGATCGAAAGCAAGAACAAGCCGGCCGTGACAGCCCTGCGTGAAATTGCCGCCGGCAAGGTTGGCATTGAAATGCTCAAGAAAGTGCCGACCTGACCACAGGATTCGCCAGACAGAAAAAGCACCGCATCGCGGTGCTTTTTTTATGGCCCGGCAGCCACGTCGACCTCAGGCTATATTTGGGGGGTGAGTAGCCTGCTCAAATCCACCTCCACCACGCCGGTGCGTCTGCCCGCCGGCGCACAGGAGGCTGCGTCCAACCCGGCCGCAGCCAATGCGACTGCGGCCAGTTTTGCCGGCCTCACCGCCAAGCTGGACTACCTGTCCCCCTCCGATCTGGAACAGGTGCGCCTGGCCTACCGTTTTGCCGACGAAGCCCACCTGGGCCAGCTGCGCAACAGTGGCGAGCCTTACATCACCCACCCGATCGCCGTGGCGGCGCAGTGCGCCGAATGGAAACTCGACGCCCAGGCACTGATGGCCGCCCTGCTGCACGATGCCCTGGAAGACTGCGGCGTCACCAAGATCGAACTGATCGAACGCTTTGGTGCCCCTGTGGCGGAGCTGGTGGACGGCCTGACCAAGCTGGACAAGCTGCAGTTCAACACCCGCGAAGAGAGCCAAGCCGAATCCTTCCGCAAGATGCTGCTGGCCATGGCGCGCGACGTGCGCGTCATCCTCATCAAGCTGGCCGACCGCACCCACAACATGCGCACGCTGTCCGACGTTCCGCGCAGCAAGTGGGGACGCATCTCGTCGGAAACGCTGGAAATCTACGCACCCATCGCCTACCGGCTGGGGCTGAACCAGACCTACCGGGAGTTGCAGGATCTGGCCTTCCGGCACCTGCGCCCCTGGCGTTATGCCATTCTGGCCAAGGCCATCGCCAAATCGCGCGGCCGCCGGCGTGACCTGATCCAGAAAGTGCAGAAGGAAGTGGAAGGCGCTTTTGCCACCATCGGCATGCCGGTGCGCATTGCCGGACGGGAGAAGACGCTCTACTCCATCTACCGCAAGATGGACGAAAAACACCTGAGCTTTGCCCAGATCAGTGACATGTACGGCTTTCGCGTCATCGTCCCCACACTCGGCGACTGCTACACCGCGCTCGGCACCCTGCACCAGCTCTACAAGCCGGTGCCGGGCAAGTTCAAGGACCACATCGCCATCCCCAAGGTCAACGGTTACCAGTCGCTGCACACCACACTGGTGGGGCCGTCCGGCGTGAACGTCGAATTCCAGTTGCGCACCGAGGCCATGCACATCGTGGCCGAATCGGGCGTGGCCGCCCACTGGCTCTACAAGGCCAAGGAACCCGACAGCCCGACCACCGCACGGTTGGGGGCCCAGTGGCTGCAGTCTCTGCTCGACATCCAGAGCGAGACACGCGATGCCGCCGAGTTCTGGGACCACGTCAAGGTCGACCTGTTCCCGGAAGCTGTCTACGTCTTCACGCCCAAGAGCAAGATCATGGCGCTGCCGCGCGGTGCCACCGTGGTGGATTTCGCCTACGCCATCCACAGCAATATTGGTGACCGGGCCATGGCGGCGCGGATCAACGGCGAGCAGGTGCCGCTGCGCACCGAGCTGAAGAGCGGCGATGTGGTCGAGGTCGTCACAGCGCCGGTCTCGACGCCCAATCCGGCTTGGCTGAGCTTCGTGCGCACCGGGCGGGCGCGCTCCAAGATCCGGCACCACCTCAAGACCATGGCGCATGCCGAATCCGAGGCACTGGGCGAAAAACTGCTGCTGCAGGCGCTGCGCGCCGAAGGCATCGACAAATTCCCGACCGATGACGATGCAACCATCCGCTCCGGCCTGTGGGACAAACTGTTGCGCTTCACGGGCAACCGCAGCCGCGCCGAATTGCTGACGGACATCGGGCTGGGCAAGCGCATTGCCAACATTGTCGCCAAACGCCTCGCCACCCTGCTGGTCGAGAGTGGCGAGAAACCGGATGCACTCACACTGACCCGCGGGCGGCTGATGGCACGCGAATCGGCCGTGCAAGGTGCGGTCACCATTGACGGCAGCGAAAACTCCTCCGTCCAGTTCGCGACTTGCTGCCGGCCGGTCCCGGGTGACAGCATCGTCGGCTACTTGGGCCGCGGCGAAGGTCTGGTCGTTCACATCGAGGATTGCGCCGTCGCCCGCAAGCTTCTGAACAAGGACAGCGAACGCTTCATCGGCGTCGACTGGTCGGACGAGCCTGTCCGCGCCTTCGAAACCGGTCTGGTGGTCACCGTCACCAATGGCCAGGGGGTGCTGGCACGCGTCGCATCGGCACTGGCCGCATCGGAAGCCGACATCATCCACATCGACATGGGACAGGAAGCCGCCCAGGAGACCACCGATCTGCGTTTTGTCATCTCGGTGCGCGATCGGGCGCACCTGGAAGCGGCACTGCGCAACCTGCGCCGCACCCCTTCTGTGTTGCACGCAGAACGCAACAAGGCGGCCTGAGAAATCTCAGCTGGCTGCTGGCGCGGGGTAACGCACTGCCAGCACCTCCACCTCTTCCGCGCCGAGCGGCGTGACCAGCTTGACCACGTCGCCCTCGCGCGACTTGAGCAGCGCACGCGCAATCGGCGCGATCCAGCTCACCTGCCCCTGCAAGCTGTCGGCTTCATCAATACCGAGAATGGTGATGGTGCGCTCCACCCCCGCCTGATCCACATAAGTGACGGTGGCACCGAAAAAAACCTGGTCGCTGCCGTGATGGACGCTCGGATCCGTCACCTCGGCAATCTCCAGCCGTTTGGTCAGGAAACGGATGCGTCGGTCAATCTCGCGCAGTCGTTTCTTGCCATAAAGGTAATCCCCGTTTTCCGAACGATCACCGTTGCTGGCGGCCCAATGCACGATGTCGACCACCTTCGGGCGTTCGTTGTCGATCAGATCCAGCAACTCCGCGCGCAGACGCGCGTAACCCTGCGGTGTGATGTAGTTCTTGCCGCCGGTAGGCAATGAGGGCAGTTGCGGATCGTCGTCGTCCGCAGCGTCAGATTCCCTGGTAAAGGCCTTGCTCATGGCGTTTCCCCTCGAACCAGAATTGTGGGTACAAGAAAAAAGCCTGCAACTTTTCAGTTGCAGGCTTTTTATTTTGGTGCGGCTGGCAGGAATCGAACCCACGACCCCTTGGTTCGTAGCCAAGTACTCTATCCAGCTGAGCTACAGCCGCTAAAAATGAAATTATAGCACGATCTTTGATGACTTCCGAAAGGAGGTCGCAAATCGAACAAATTACCCCCAATGCCTGTGGCCTAAGTTGTGGACAACTTGAAGAACAACTCGCGCGACCCGCACCGGCATTGAGCCGGCAAACATTGCACAAGAAAAAGGCAGAGAAATGGTAGGGCGTGAGGGACTTGAACCCCCGACCAAGGGATTATGAGCATGGTTACGGCTAATGTTGTTTTTCGCCACTCGTCGCCATCTGCGGACAACGGACGTTAACAACCTCAACAGCCCTGCGGGTCAAACGGCAAGTCTCGGTAAACCGTGACCGGCCTCGATCAACGCTCGGCGTAGCAAGCGTGCGATCTATCTCTGCAAAAGGCACGTGGCTCGTAGCCACCGCGTAGCAAGATTTCCCGCATGCACAAAGACCAACCAACCCCCAGCAACCGCCTAAATTTCACCAAACGAGTCCTCGACCGGCTGACGCTGCCGTCCGAAGGTGTGGCCTACTTCTACGACACAGACACCAAAGGACTCGCGATCTGCGTCGGCAAGACCGGCCGAAAGAGTTTCTTGCTCTACCGACGCATCCAGGGCAGACCGGAGCGCAT
Organism: Curvibacter delicatus NBRC 14919; assembly: GCF_001592265.1. GTDB lineage: Bacteria > Pseudomonadota > Gammaproteobacteria > Burkholderiales > Burkholderiaceae_C > Hylemonella > Hylemonella delicata. Next base: position 54,907 of record NZ_BCWP01000002.1, read on the forward strand.
CAAGATCGGGCGCTACCCGGATGTGAGCATTGAGCAAGCTCGCAAGACCGTCGCGGCGCTGAATGCAGACATCGCGCAGGACCTCAATCCTGCCGAGTCGATGCGCGACCGACGCAATGAGATGACGCTGGCCGACTTCTTCAAGGTGTACTACGAGCGCCACGCATCCGTCCGCAAGATCTCCCACAAGGAAGACCTCGAGAAGTTCGAGCGCCACATCGACACGAATAACTACGGAGTCAACCTTGCAAAACTGCGGCTGTCGGACATCACGCGTGCTCAGCTGATCTCCCATCACGCAAAGATGGGCCACATCCCGACGACGGCCAACCGCGTGATCGCACTCATCAGCTCGATGTACAGCCGTGCCATCCAGTGGGGCTACTTCGACGGCAACCATCCCTGCCGGGGAATGGACAAGTACAGGGAGAAGTCCCGCTCAAGATTCGTACTCCCCGATGAGATGCCCCGCCTCATGCTGGCCATGGAGCATGAAACGAACGAGCTGGTGCGTGACTTCGTGAAACTCGCCCTGTACACGGGGGCACGCCGCAGCAATGTCCTGGCTATGCAATGGCCAGACGTGCACCTTGAACGCAAGGAATGGAGCATCGAGAGAACCAAGAATGGCGAGCCACAGACCGTGCTGCTGACCCCCGAGGCCATCGAGGTTCTGAAGCGAAGAAAGAAGGCAGCCGAAGGCAGCAATTCTCTTTTCGTGTTCCCTGGTTCCGGCGAATGCGGTCATTTGGTGGAGCCACGAGGGGCTTGGGAGCGCATGCTGGCGCGCGGCACGGCGTTGGGTTTGGTTGAGGCGTTGGCGGAGAAGGCAACGGCCAAGACCTTCGACTACCAACTGGCCCTGGAAGAGGCCATCGACTTCCCGGTCCAGACCATCGAACGCTACACGCCATTGGCGGAGAAGCACGGGCTGCACTTGCAGCACTACGAGATGCGTGACCTGCACATTCATGACCTGCGCCGCACACTGGGATCTTGGCTTGCCAGCAGCGGCACCAGCCTACCCATCATCGGCAGGGTTCTGAATCACAAGACCCCGGAAGCCACCAAGGTCTACGCTCGATTGATCGTCGCCCCGGTTCGCAACGCCATGGAAGAAGCCACGGCGGCCATGCGCAAGATCGGCGAGCAGTAGAACCCCACGGCGCGGGGCCGATTGAATTTCGCATCACTTGAACAAAAGTAGTGCGGATATTAAACTCACTCCTCATGAACCAGTCTGACCACATCCTCGAACTGGCCCGGCACCGACGCGTGCTGCGGGCGGCGGATGTGCGCGAGCACGGCTGGTCGCCGCAGCTGCTGATCCGGCTGCACCACGCCGGCAAGCTGCAACGGCTGGACCGTGGCCTGTATGGACTGCCCGATGCTGAAGTCACCGAGCACCAGACGCTGATCGAGGTCTGCCAACGCGTGCCCAAGGCCGTGCTGTGCCTGCTGAGTGCGCTGCAATTCCATGAGATCGGTACGCAACTGCCGCACGAAGTGTGGATTGCGCTGCCTGAAGGCACCCAGACCCCGGCGCTGAGCTACCCCACGCTGCGCATCACGCGCCTGCGCGGCACTGCCTTTAGCGACGGTATCCAGACCGTGACCGACCACGGCGCCCCCATCCGCGTGTACAGCGCCGCCAAGACGGTGACCGACTGCTTCAAGTTCCGCAACAAGATCGGCCTGGACGTGGCGCTGGAGGCGCTGAAAGATGCATGGCACAGCCGCAAGGTCACCATGGCCGAACTAAGCCACTTCGCCAAGATCAACCGGGTCGAACGCGTGATGCAGCCCTATCTAGAGGCGGTGGCGCAATGACCGGCAACCTGTCCGCGTCGATCCTGGCCCGACTGCTGACCCTCGCCAAACAGCGCGGCGACGACTACAGCCTGCTGCTGCACCGCTTCGGCATGGAGCGCCTGCTGGCTCGCGTCAGCGCCTCACCGCATGCCGACCGCTTCTTGCTGAAGGGCGCCCTGCTCTTTGCACTCTGGTACGACACCCCGCACCGACCGACCAAGGACGCCGACTTGTTGGCCTTCGGCCCCGACGATGAGGCGAACCTGATCGCCACTTTCCGCGACATCGCCGCCATGGACCTGGGCGACGGCATCGTGTTCGACCCCGGCTCCGTGAAGGCCGGCGCCATTCGCGAGGACAACACCTACGGCGGCACCCGCATCACGCTGGTGGCACGCATCGGCTCCGCACGCTGCGCCCTGCAGATCGACGTGGGCTTCGGTGATGCCGTCACGCCGGGGCCACAAACAGTGGCTTACCCCACCTTGCTGGGCGACTTCCCAGCCCCCACGCTGCGGGTCTATCCGGTCTACACCGTGATCGCCGAGAAGTACCAGGCCATGGTCATGCTGGGGCAAGCGAACAGCCGCATGAAGGACTTCTTCGACCTGGCGGTGATCGCACGGCGCACGGAACTGGACGGTGCCACACTGGCAGCGGCCATTGCCGCCACCTTTGCCCGACGCCAGACCGCCCTGCCCACCGAGCGGCCCTTGGCACTGACCCAGCAGTTCAGTGAAGACGCCGCAAAGCTGCGTCAGTGGCAGGCCTTCCTGAACAAGAACCGCATCGAAGCCGCGAGCCTGGGTGAGACCGTCGCACTGCTGGACGACCTGCTGTGGCCACCGACGCAGGTTGCGGCTTCTGGCAGTCAGGCAACAGCCACATGGCGTCCCGAAGCCCTGCGCTGGGTCTAGCCCAACCTGCAACGGCTTCGGGCATCTTCAAAGCAGCGACGGAATCTTCCGCTTCTCGACCGGCCGGATGTAGCGGGCCAGCACGGCATCGCTGCGGTGCCCAGTCTGCTCGCGGATGAGCCATGTGGGCAGAGACGCCATCGCCGCTGTGGTCACGTAGCCTGCGCGGAGACTGTGACCTGAGAATTCTTCCGGCTCACGCCCCATGGCCTTGGCCGCGCGCTTCACGATCAATGCCACCGACTGCGCCGTCAGCGGGTCATCAGACACCACGCCACCCTTGGTCACCGAGCGGAACAGCAAGCCGGTCTCGATGCCCGCCACCTCCAGCCACGCCTTAAGGCTCTGGATGGGGCACCGCTCGCCGCTGGCCTGCGGCAGAAACACCGAACGCCCCTTGCCAAACTGATCGGTCTTGGAAAACCGAAGCAGCACCTCGGCATGGGTCTCGTGGAAGGTCACGTCCTCAACCCGCAAGGCCACCAACTCAGCGCGGCGGAACGCACCCGCGAAACCAACCAGCAGCAAGGCCCTGTCTCGCGCTGCCTTGGTGGGGTGTGACTTCTGCTGGTCGAGCACGGCCAGCATCTCCAGCAGCACGTCGCGGGTGATTGGCTTCACCGCACGCTGGCGGGTGCCGTGCTGGCGGCGGATGCCTTTCATGGTCGCCACGACCACATCGGCCCGCGTCGGCGACTTCAGCCCTTGGTCGCGGTGGGCCTGAGCGATGGACACGCAGCGCCGCTCCAGCGTCGCCACTTTCATGGCCGGGGCTAACTTCGCCAAGTACTCCGCCACCATGGCCGGTGTTGCCGGTATGGCCCCGCCGTGTTGGATGAAATGGCGCACATCGCTGGCATAGGCCCGCTTGGTGGCTTTCGAGCTGGCAGAGGCGACATAGCCAGCCACGGAGCCGGTCGGCGGCTTCTCTGCCGTTTTGGCTGCGGTACTGGCGGTGGATTCTTCGCTCGACGCTGGCGATTTGGTGCCAGCCGATGCGTGCGGCTTTTTGGTGGTCATTTTGGTAGTGATAAGTGCGTGCTATCGCTACGAACGCAGCGACAAAAAAGCCGTGCGGCGCGAACGCGGCACGGCGGAATGAACTGGCCGCAACTTTGCGCTGCGGCCTGCGGACGGTGATTTGGAGTTAGTAGCAGCTGGGCAGCAGCACCGTGGTGACCGACCGGTCCCACTCGGTGATGACCCACACGACTGCCGGGGCGCCTTCCTTGCCGATGTCGAACGACGAGAAGATGCGCGACTCGCCAGACAAAACAGCCTGCCAGTTGGCATCGCGATCCTCCGCGCACATGGCGTCCCACTCGCACCGCTGGTGACGGCGCAGCAGGTCGAGGACGTTTGCGCCGCGCTTCTCGATCAACCGCAGCGCGGGCGGCGTGGCGACGACATCGCCCAACTCAAAGAGCACGGGCGGATGGATGGCGATGGGCAGTGGATCGTTGGGCGATGCAGGGCCTGCCTTCGGCGGCATGGCGGATTCTTGAGACATGGGGGTTCCTTCAGATGGGGTTGCGCCAACCTGCCCGCCAGAAACGACAAAGGGCTGAGACAAAACGTCTCAGCCCTTGGCGGTGACCGACAGCGGTCGGCAGATTTGCTTGTGCGGCGCGGCTGACCAGTTGAAGCCAGCCACTGCCGCGTCGTCACAGTAGCGCGGGGCGAAACCGGCCGCAATCTCGGTGTGACTTCGCTTCAGACGAACCAGAAATCACCACACATCCCAGCTGCCGTCATCGGACGATTTGTCCGCAAGGTTGGACGCGGCGCCATTCGGGACAGCGTAGCCCGATGGGACCGCGCCCGGACGAGCCGCCCTCACCAGAATGTCGCCCGAATCGAGCAGACGGATGTAGAGGTGGTCGCCGCATTGCAGACCGGCCCGTTCGGCAATATGGCTCGGCACTCGAACACCGAGCGAGTTACCCCATTTCGACAGCTTGCTTGGCATGGTGTTGCACTCACTTCATTGATACACATTGGCTATCGCAAATTGGCAGCCGGTGCCCTTGCCAACCATGCTTCTGTCTCTGTAGTGCTGCCTTGAGGCGGGTGGGCGAGAACGGCAGGCTGGTCATGTACAGGCCAAAGCCGACCAGGCCGATGAGGCCCAGCGCCATCACCCAGTGCAGCAGCATGGCCACCGGGGTGTAGCGGCCGGCCGAAGCACCGGCCGACGAGGATGAAAGGGGTTGCTTATGTGCCATGCCCAGCAGTTTAGGCATGGCACCATTCACGAAAATTGACCGTATTTGACGATTGATTTCAAATTTTTTGAGAAACCAATCCGTCAACGGTCAGTCCAGCGTCACACCCGCCTGCTTGATCACCTTTTCCCACTTGGTGGTTTCGGCAGCGATGAACGCATCGCAAGCCTCGGGGCTGGTGCCCTCGGCAAAGGTGCCCATGGCCTCCAGCTTGGCGCGGGTGTCGTCGCTGTGGATGATGGCGTTGACGGCATCCGACATCCGCTTGACGACGTCGCGCGGCGTGCCGGCCGGGGCGATCATGCTGGCCCAGGTGCTGCCGATCAGGCCAGGGATGCCCTGCTCCACGAACGTGGGCACGTCGGGCACGGCGGGCAGACGCTTGTCGCTGGACACGCCGATCAGCCGCACCCGGCCGCTTTTGCCTGACTGGATCAGGCCCGTGGGCGCGTCGAAGAACAGCTGAATCTGGCCGCCGAGCAAGTCGGTCAACGCTGGGGCCGCGCCCCGGTAGGGGATGTGCACCATGTAGGTCTGCGTCAGTGCCTTCATCAACTCGCTGGTCAGGTGCGCGGCCGAGCCCGTGCCCGACGAGCCGAAGCTGACCTTACCCGGGTTGGCCTTGGCGTAGGCCACCAGCTCTCTGGTGTTTTTGAACGGCGCGTTGTTGGGCACCGCCGCCAGCAGGGGCGACACGCCCATGAGCGACACGCCCACCAGGTCTTTGCGCGGGTTGTAGGGCAGCTTGGGGTACAGGGTGGTGTTGGCCGCATAGGCGGCGATCACCACGCCGAAGGTGTGCCCGTCGGGCGCGGCCTTGGCCACCATGTCCACCCCGATGATGCTGTTGGCGCCCGGCTTGTTGTCGATCACCACCGGCTGGCCCAGCGCCTTTTGCAAACCGGCCTGCACCAGCCGGGCCATCTGGTCGGTGAAACCGCCCGCGGTGTAAGGCACGATGATCTTGATGGGTTTGGTAGGCCACGCGGTTTGTGCCATGGCGGGCACGGCGGCAGAGGCGAGGCTTGCTGCCGTGGCCTGAAGCACGATGCGGCGGGAAAGGTTGGCGGACATGGCTTGTCTCCTTTTTATTGAACAAAATGGTCTTTACCGCCTGATTGGCGGTAAAAGTCAGCTATTCATTTCAGAGCGACTTGACCAACTCAGGCACAGCGGCAAAGAGGTCCGCCTCCAGCCCATAGTCGGCCACGCTGAAGATGGGGGCTTCGGGGTCCTTGTTGATTGCCACGATCACCTTGCTGTCCTTCATGCCCGCCAGGTGCTGGATGGCCCCGCTGATGCCCGCCGCGATGTACAGCTGCGGCGCCACGATCTTGCCGGTCTGACCCACTTGCAGGTCGTTGGGCGCGTAGCCCGCATCCACCGCCGCACGGCTGGCCCCGATGGCCGCACCCAGCTTGTCGGCCAGCGGGGTCATGACTTCGGTGAACTTTTCGCTGCTGCCCAGCGCCCGACCACCGCTGACGATGATCTTGGCCGCCGTCAGTTCGGGGCGGTCGTTCTTGGCGAGTTCGCTGCCTTTGTAGGCGCTCTTGCCGCTGTCGGCCGCTGCTGCGGTGGTTTCAATCGGGGCGGTGTTGCCTTGTGCAGCGGCGTCGAAGCCGGTGGCGCGCACGGTGATGACTTTGACCGCATCCGCGCTTTGCACGGTGGCGATGGCGTTGCCGGCGTAGATGGGGCGCTCGAAGGTGTCGGCGCTGACGATCTTGGTGATTTCGCTGATCTGGGCGACGTCGAGTTTGGCAGCGACGCGGGGGGCGGCGTTTTTGCCGATGGCGGTGGCGGCAAAGAGGATGTGGCTGTAGCCGTTGGCGGCCTGGGCGGCGAGCACTTGGGCGGCCAGGTTCTCGGCCAGGGCATGGGCCAGGGTGTCGCTGTCGGCGTGCAGGACTTTGGCGACGCCCGCAATCTGGGCCGCGGCCGCAGCGGCAGCGCCGGCGTTGTGGCCGGCGATCAGCACGTGCACGTCACCGGCACCACAGGCCACGGCGGCGGTGACGGTGTTGAGGGTGGCGCCTTTGAGGCTGGCGTTGTCGTGTTCGGCGATGACAAGAACGGTCATGGTGTGGTTTCCTTGAATCGGGTGGGTGGTCTGAATGGGGGGCTGGGTCGATGTGACGTGGCGGCCGTTCAGATCACTTTCGCTTCGTTCTTGAGTTTGTCGACCAGGGTGGCGACATCAGGGACTTTGATGCCGGCTTTGCGGCCTGCGGGTTCGCTGACCTTGACGGTCTTCAGGCGCGGGGCAACGTCCACGCCCAGGGCTGCCGGGGTCACGATTTCCAAGGGCTTTTTCTTGGCTTTCATGATGTTGGGCAGGGTGACGTAGCGCGGTTCGTTCAGGCGCAGGTCGGTGGTGACGACGGCGGGCAGGCTCAGGGCCAGGGTTTCCAGGCCGCCGTCGATTTCGCGGGTGACGGTGGCTTTGCCTTCGGCGATCTCGACCTTGGAGGCGAAGGTGGCCTGGGGCAGGTCGGTCAGGGCGGCGAGCATCTGGCCAACTTGGTTGGCGTCGTCGTCGATGGCTTGTTTACCGAGGATGACGAGGCCGGGTTGTTCTTTGGCCACCAGAGCAGCGAGGAGTTTGGCCACGGCCAGGGGTTGGAGTTCGTCTGCAGACTCCACCAGGATGGCCCGGTCGGCTCCGATGGCCATGGCGGTGCGCAGGGTTTCCTGGCATTGGCTCACGCCGCACGACACCGCGATGACTTCCGTCACCACGCCTTTTTCTTTCAGGCGCACGGCTTCTTCAACGGCAATCTCGTCAAACGGGTTCATGCTCATCTTCACGTTGGCGATGTCCACCCCCGTGCCGTCCGACTTGACCCGTACCTTGACGTTGTAGTCCACCACTCGCTTGACCGCGACCAGTACTTTCATGGTTTTCACCTTTTCATTCAGTTGGAGGATGTGCGCGAGGCTTCGCCAGCGAGCGAATCGCGCAGTTCACGTTTGAGCACCTTGCCGATGGCACTGCGGGGCAGTTCGCCCACCACATGCACAGCGGCCACGCGCTGGGTTTTGCCCGCGCGGGCGTTGAACCAGTCTTTCAGACTCTCGGGGCTGGCATCACCGGCATCGGCTGCAGGGCGAACCACCACAAACGCCACCGGGGTTTCGCCCCATTGCACACTGGGCATGCCCACCACCGCCACGTCCTGCACGGCAGGGTGCTGGCGGAACTGGGCCTCCAGGTCACTGGGGTAAACATTGAAGCCGCCGCTGATGATCATGTCCTTGCGGCGGTCCATCAGCACCAGGAAGCCGTCTGCGTCCAAGCGGCCCACGTCGCCGGTACGGATGAAGCGCTTGCCCTGGGCATCGAACCATTCGGCCTCGCGGGTTTTGTCGGGCTGGTTGTGGTAGCCCGTCATCATGCCGGGGGAGTGGCCCACGACCTCGCCCACGGCATCGGGGTTGACGGCCAGGTTCAGTTCAATGCCGTCCTCGTCAATCAGGCGGATGTCGTGCCCTTCGGCTGGACGGCCCACCGTGTGCAGCTTGTCGGGGTGTTCGTGGGCGTTGAGCAAACAGGTGCCACCGCCTTCGGTCATGCCATAGAACTCCACCAGCCCGCCCGGCCAGCGGCGCAGCACCTCGGCTTTGAGCGCCGCCGAAAACGGCGCGCTGGTGCAGAACTTCATCTGGAAGGCCGACAGGTCGAAGGCATCAAAGTCCGCCACGGCCATCAGCCGCTGGTACTGCACCGGCACCAGCATGGTGTGGGTGATGCGCTCTTGCTGCGCCAGTTCCAGGTAACGCCGTGCATCGAACTTCGGCATCAGCACCACGGCACCGCCGAAGGCCAGCGTGGGGAAAAAGACCACCAGCGTGGTGTTGGAATACAGCGGGGTGGACAGCAGGGCCCGACTGGCGGGGCCGTAGCCGTAGGCCAGCCCCCGGCGCACGTGGGTCCAGCGCATGCCGTGCGACTGCACGATGCCTTTGGGCGTCCCGGTGGTGCCCGACGAATAGATGATGTTGAACGGTGCCTCGGGCGCGATGGCCACCGGCTGGGGTTGTGAACCTTCAGGAGCCATCCAGGTGCCCAGGTCCGCCAGCAAAGACACCTGGGGCACACCGTGGTCCGCAGGCACCAGGGCCTGGGTGCTGGCGTCCACCCACAGGTGCTGTGCCTGCGCATCGCGCAGCATGGCAACCAGCGTGTCAGGGGTGACGGACGGGGCCAGCGGCGCCACCACCACACCCGCGCGCAAAGCCCCAAGGAACAACACAACGTAGTCCACGCTGGCGTTGGCATACACCGCAATGGCCTGGCCCGCCTGCACACCGTCGCGTTGCAGCGCGGCGGCCACCCGGTCCATGCGGGCGTCCAACTCGGCGTAGGTCAGCGACCGCTCGGGGTCTTGAACGGCCAGGGCAGCGGGTTGCGCAGCGGCCAGCGTGCGCAGCCGTTCGGGAAGCGGGATGAACGGGGTGTCCGGGTGGATGGCAGGGACGGGGGTCATTCGACAGCGAGGCCTTTGTCTTGGATGACCTTGCCCCACTTGGTGTAGTCCTGCTCCACCCGTTGGGCGAGTTGAGCGGGGTTCTGATACCGGGCAATGGCGCCCGCATTCAGCAGTTTGTCTTGTGTGTCCTTCTCGGCCAGGATCTGGCTGCACTCGGCCGCCACGCGGTCCACGATGGCCTTGGGCGTGCCCAACGGAGCCAGCAAGCCGCCCCAGGACACCGCCTCAAAACCCTTGAACCCCTGCTCGGCGATGGTTTTCACATCGGGCAGTACGCTGACCCGCTGCGGCGAACCCACCGCAATGGCGCGCAGCTTGCCCGACTGGATGTGGGGCAGGGCCGCCACCAAGTCGGCATACATCAGCGGCACCTGACCGCCAATGATGTCGGTGATGGCGGGCACACCGCCTTTGTAGGGCACGTGCTGCATGTCAAAACCGCCCATTTGCTTGAGCAGCTCCATGCTCAGGTGGCCGAAACTGCCCGGGCCCGAGCTGGTGTAGTTGAGCTTGCCCGGCTGCGCCTTGGCGTGGGTGATCATGCGCTGCACGTCGGTGACGGTGGGCATTTGCGTGGGGTTGACCACCACCACGATGGGCAGGTCGTACAGCGTGGCCACGGGCGTGAAGTCGTTCACGGTGTGGTAGCCCGCCTTCTTGTACAGGTGCGGGGCCAGCAGCGTGGGGGTGGCCAGCATCATCAGGGTGTAGCCATCGGGGGCCGCCTTCATGAACTGCACCGCGGCAATGGAGCCGGACGCACCGGCGCGGTTTTCCACCACCACGGGCTGCTTGAGCCGCTCAGCCAGCTTCTGGCCCACGATGCGCGCGGCCGTGTCGGTGGGACCACCGGGCGGGAACGGCACCACCAGCTTGATGGGTTTGGCTGGCCAGGCCTGGGCCAGCGCGGAGGGGCCGACCAGGGCGGCCGCCACGCCCACCAGGGCCGCCAAACAGGTGCGGCGCCCCAACCGGGACGGCGCGAAAGGGAGGGAAGTCGGGTTCATGCTCAGGTTCCTTGCCTTGGACTCAAACAACGTCAAACAACGCGGGGATCAGTCCAGCTTGGCGCCGGACACCTTCACCACGCGTTCCCACACCAGGGCGTCCTTCTTGAACTGGGCGGCAAACTGCTCGGGGCTGCTGCCCACGGGCAAAAAGCCCATTTGCTGGATGCGTTCGCGCACCTCAGGCAGCGCCAGCACGGCCTGCACTTCCTTGCCCAGGCGGGCCACCACCTCGGGCGGGGTCTTAGCCGGCGCACTCATGCCCAGCCAACCGGTGACCTGGAACACCTCGTCCTTCACACCCTGCTCGGACATGGTGCTGACCTTGGGCAGGGCCTCCATGCGCTGGGTGCCCGTCACGGCCAGGGGTTTGAGCTTGCCGGATTCGATGTAGGGCCGTGCCGACTGCAGGCTGGCAAACGCCATCTGGAGTTGCCCGCCCACCAGGTCTTGCAGCATGGGGGCTTCGCCCTTGTAGGCCACGTGGTTCATGTCGGCCTTGAGCTTGTCGGACAGCCAGGCGCCGGCCAGGTGGGCGTATGAGCCCATGCCCCACGAGCCGTAGGCGATCTTGCTCTTGTTCTTTTCGATGTAAGCCAGCAGTTCGGGCGCGGTGGCCACCGGCAGTTGCGGGTTGACCAGCAACACCACAGGCGCCAGGGCAATCTGCGTGATCAGCGCCTGGTCTTTCTGCGGGTTGTAGGGCAGCTTTTCGTACAGGAACTGGTTGATCAGCATGGTGGTGCCCAACGACACCAGGAGGGTGTGGCCGTCTGCGGGTGATTTGAGCGCTGCGTCGGTGCCCGTCACGCCCCCTGCCCCGCCCCGGTTGTCCACCAGCACGGGCTGGCCCAGGCGGGTGGACAGCTTTTCGCCAATGGTGCGCGCCGTGATGTCGGTGGCACCGCCTGCCGCGTAGGGCACGATGAGTTTGATGGGCTTGCTGGGCCATGCTTGCGCGTGCGCAGTGCCCGTCATGCCCAGTGCGGCCAGGGCACTGGCAGCAGCCAGCGCGGTGGCCAAGGTGCGGCGTTGAAAAAATGCGTTCATCTCAATGTCTCCTGTGGGTGGTGGAAAGGGAACGGTGTGGGCGTCGAAGGCTGGGGGGCTCAATCCGGCAGCGTCAGCACGCCCTGGGCGCGCAGGGCTTCCAGCTGTTCGTCGCTCATGTGCAGCAACTGGGTCAGCACCTCGCGGGTGCCTTCGCCCAGCGTGGGCGGTGCGTTGCGGATGGGCAGGCGCTGCCCGTCCAGCCGGTACGGTGGGGCAAACACATGGGTGCTGCCCGCCACCGGGTGCGGCATGTGTTGCACCAGCCCGCCGCGTTGGGTGCGCTCGCTGGTCAGCGCCTCGTGCAGGCCCGCCACCTTGCCGCAGGGTATGCCGTGCGCGGTCAGCCGCTCCAGCAGCACGTCGCGCGGGAATTGGCGGATCAGCTCGGTGACCATGGGTGCCAGTTCCAGGCGGTTGCGGGCACGTTCCACGTTGGTGGCAAAGCGGGGGTCTTCGACGATGTCGGGCCGCATCACCACCTGGCGGCAGAACTTGTCGAACTGGCTGTTGTTGCCCACGGCAATGATCAGCGGGCCGTCCGCCGCCTCGAACATGCCGTAGGGCACGATGGAGGGGTGCGCGTTGCCGTAGCGGGCGGGGTCTTTGCCCAGAATCAGCGCGTCCAGCCCGTAGTAGCCGGTGACCATCAGGCCGCAGTCGTACAGCGCCAACTCGATCAGTTGGCCTTTTTGGGTTCGCTCGCGGCGGAACAGCGCGGCCAGCACGGCCTGCGCTGCATACATGCCGGTCATCATGTCCACCACGGCCACGCCGAACTTCAGCGGAGGCATGCCCGCGTCGCCGTTCAACGCCATCAGGCCCGCCTCGCCCTGGATGACCAGGTCATAGCCCGGCCGCTTGGCCTCGGGGCCGCTGCTGTCGTAACCCGCAATGGCGCAGTAGATCAGGTCGGGCTTGAGGGCCTTGAGCTGCTCGTATCCCAGACCCAGCTTCTCGGCCCCGCCGGTTTTGAAGTTGTGGATCACCACGTCGAACTGCGGCAGCAGTTGCTGCACGATGCGCAAGGCCTCGGGGCTTTGCAGGTCCAGCGTGATGGACCGCTTGTTGCGGTTCATGCCGTTGTAGTAGGTGGTCTCGGTCTTGCCGATGCGGATGCCCCAGTCGCGGGTGTCGTCACCCCGCCCGGGGTGCTCCACCTTGATGACCTCGGCCCCAAAGTCGGCCAGCACCTGGCCGCACAGCGGCCCGGCGAACACGCGGGACAGGTCCAGCACCCGCACGCCGCTCAGCGGCAGATCGGGGGTGTCGGAATCGATAGAGGTTTGTGCCATGTCGTGTGATGCGTGGGATGGGGTCAGGCAGCGGGGCGGCGCAGCTTGACGAAATCGGCCGGGCGTTTGTCCAGAAACGCCCCAATGCCCTCCAGCGATTCGGCGCTTTCCTGCGCCAGCACCATGTGGCCCGCTTCGCGCTCCAGCTGGGCTTCCAGCCCGTCGCGGTGGGCGTGGCGGCACAGGTCCTTGATGCGGGCCATGGCCTTTGTGGGGCCATCGGCCACCTGGCGGGCCAGCGCCAGCGCGGCGTCCAACGCCTGCCCGGGTTCGGCCAGCCGGTTGACGGGCCCCAGCGCATGCAGGCGCTCGCCGCTGACGCGCTCGCCGGTCAGGCACAGCTCGGTCAGCACCTGGCGCGAGACGAACTCGGCCAGAAAGGCCGTGGCCCCGCCGTCGGGCGTGAGGCCCACTTTCACATAAGCCACCGAAAACACCGCGTTGCGGGCGGCGACCAGCATGTCGCAAGCCAGCGCCAGCGACAGGCCCGCGCCCGCCGCCGCGCCTTCCACGGCGGCGATGACGGGTTTGGGACAGTCGCGCACCGAGCGGATCAGGTCGTGCAGGCCCTCCAGCCGTTCGCGCCGCTCGCTCACCGGCAGCTCGCGCCGCTTGATGAGCTGGCGCAAATCGCCCCCGGCGCAGAAGTGGCCGCCCTCCCCGGTCAGCACCACCGCGCCCACCGTGGGGTCGGCCGCTGCGGCTTGCAGCGCGGCCTTGACGCCCAGGTAGAACTCCAGGGTGAGCGCGTTGCGCGCGGCCACGTTGTTGTTGGACAGGACCAGCACGGCCCCATCGCGGCGGGTCAGCAGGGCATCGGAAGCTGCGGTCTGCGTGCTCATGGCTCAGACCTCTGCCGTGGCCTGGGACAGCGCGATGAAGCGCGCCAGGTGGTGGTCTTCGTCGCCAAACTGGTGATCGATCATCACCAACCGCTTGGCGTAGTGCGACAGAGGCAGCTCCCAGGTCATGCCAATGCCGCCGTGCATCTGGATGCTTTCTTCCGCCACCAGCGTGCCGATGCGGCCCACGCTGTATTTGGCAGCCGACAAGGCTTTTTCCCGCGCCAGGCGGTCGGTGTCGTCCACCGCGGCTGCCGCGTTGATCACCGCCGAGCGGGCCTGCTCCACCTCCAGCAGCAGGTCGGCCATGCGGTGTTGCAAGGCCTGGAAGCTGCCAATGGGCACGCCGAACTGCTTGCGGGTGCGCAGGTACTCCAGCGTCTGGTCCTTGGCCACGTCCATGGCACCCAGGCTTTCAGATGCCAGCGCCAGCAGCGCATAGCCGCTGATGCGCTCCAGCACCGCCAGGCCCTGGCCCTCGGTGCCCAGCAGCGCGTCGGCCCCCACGGCCACGCTGGCCAAGGTCAGCTCCGCCGTGCGGCCCCCGTCGATGCGGCCATTGCCCCGTTTGGACAGCCCCGCCGCCGTGCCCGGCACCAGGAACAGGCTGATGCCGTCTGCATCCGGTGCAGCGCCCGAGGTGCGTGCCGACACCAGCAGCAGGTCTGCCGAATCGCCCAACGGCACCACGGCCTTGGTGCCGTTCAGCACCCAGCCTGTAGCCGTCTGTGCAGCGGTCATGGCCACATGGCTCAGCTCGTAATGGCTGCCGGGCTCGTCGTGCGCCAGCGCGGCCACGGTGCCACCGCTGACGATGCCCTCCAGCTGCGCCCGCTGTGCGTCGGTGCCCGCCGCGATCAGCGCCTGCCCCACCACCAGCGCGCCCAGCATGGGCTCCACGGCTAGGTTGCGGCCCAGGCATTCGAACACCAGGCTCACGTCAAAACCCGAGCCGCCAAAGCCGCCCGCCTCTTCCGGGAACAGGGCACCAATGGCCCCCAGTTCCGCCAGACCGGCGTACAGCGATGTTGAATAGCCAAAAGTGCCTTCCGCGCTTTGGTGGCGTCTTTCGATGCTATTGTTTTCAGAAAGGTAGCGGTTCAGCGAGTCCGCCAGCATGCGGCGGTCTTCGGTGTGTTGGAAGTTCATGTGTGTGTCCTTCTGGCGCGGCTCACAGGCCCAAAATCATCTTGGAGATGATGTTTTTCTGGATCTCGTTGGACCCACCGAAGATCGACAGCTTGCGGTAGTTGAAATAGTTGGCCGCAGCGGTGGCCGCTTCAGGCTCGCCCAGCGGCGGCTCGGCATACCCTTCGTACTGCGCGGCTTCCACAAACGGAATGGCGTAAGGCCCCATGGCCCGGCGGATGAGCGACAAAATCTCTTGCCGGATTTCGGTGCCGCGAATCTTGAGCATGGAGCTTTCGGCCCCCGGCACGCCACCACCGGCCACGGCGGCAATCACCCGCAGGTTGGTGGTTTTCATGTTCTCCAGGTCAATTTCCACGCGGGCCATGCGGGCGGCAAACAGCGGGTCGCGGTCCAGCGGCTGGCCGTTCTTCAACACGCGGGCGGCAATCACCTTCAGCTTGGCCAGCGCGGCCACACAAAAGCCCACGCCCGCAATGCCGGTGCGCTCGTAGGTGAGCAAAAACTTGGCGTAGGTCCAGCCCTTGTTTTCTTCGCCCACCAGGTTCTCGGCGGGCACCTTCACGTCGGTGAAGAACACCTCGTTCACCTCGCGGTCGCCGTCCAGCGTGCGGATGGGGCGCAGCTCCACGCCGGGGCTGTTCATGTCCACCAGCAGGAAGCTGATGCCCGACTGGGCCTTGGCCTCGCGGTCGGTGCGCACCAGGCAGAAGATCATGTTGGCGTGCTGGCCCTGGGTGGTCCAGGTCTTTTGGCCGTTGACGATGTAGTGGTCACCCTCGCGAACTGCCGTGGTTTTCACCGAAGCCAGGTCCGACCCCGCGCCGGGCTCGGAGTAGCCCTGGCACCACCAGTCTTCCCCGCTCAGGATGCGGGGCAGCCAGTACGCCTTTTGCTGCTCGTTGCCGTATTTGATGAGCACCGGGCCCAGCATGTTCACGCCAAAGGGCACGATGCGCGGGCCACCGGCCAGTGCGCACTCGGTGTCGAAAATGAACTTTTCCACCGCGCCCCAGCCCGGGCCGCCGTGGGCCTTGGGCCAGTGGTTGGCCAGCCAGCCACGGGCGTTGAGGATGGCGTGCCATTCCTCCTGGTCGGCCTTGGTCAGGCGTTGCCCGGCCTTCACCTTGTGGGCAATGCGTTCGGGCAGCTTGTCTTTCAGGAAGGCGCGCACTTCGTCGCGGAACGCCAGCTCCTGCGGGGTGAATTGAAGGTCCATTTCGGCAGCTCCCCTGCTTCAGAAAATTTCAAACAGCCCGGCGGCACCCATGCCCCCGGCAATGCACATGGTCACCACGCCCCACTTGACGCGCTGGCCCGCGGCCTTGCGGCGGCGGCCTTCCAGCAGGATGTGGCCGGCCAGCCGCGCCCCGGTCATGCCAAAGGGGTGGCCGATGGCGATGGCACCGCCATCGACGTTCAGGCGCTCGGCCGGGATGCCCAGCGTCTGCTGGCAATACAGGGCTTGCGAGGCAAAGGCCTCGTTCAACTCCCACAGGTCAATGTCATCCACCGTCAGGCCGTGGCGCTTGAGCAGCTTGGGCACGGCGTACACGGGGCCAATGCCCATTTCGTCCGGCTCGCAACCGGCCACCGCCATGCCGTGGAAGGCCCCCAGCGGTTGCAGGCCCAGGCGCTCGGCCTCGGCGGCTTCCATCAGCACGCAGGCGCTGGCACCGTCGGACAGCTGCGAGGCATTGCCCGCGGTGATGAACTGCTCCGGCCCCTTCACCGGGGCCAGCTTAGCCAGCGACTCGTAGGTGGTGCCCGCGCGGTTGCAGTTGTCCGCGGTGGCGGTCACTTCGCGCTGGCTGACCGTGCCGGTTTCCTTGTCGGTGACGGCCATCACCGTGGTGCAAGGCACGATTTCCTCGGCGTACCGGCCTGCGGCCTGGGCCTCGGCCACCTTGCGCTGGCTCTCCACCGAGAAGCGGTCCTGCGCCTCGCGGCTGATGCCGTAGCGGCGGGCCACCACGTCGGCGGTGTCGATCATTTCCATGTACAGCGCGGGCTTGTGCTCCACGATCCACGGGTCCAGGCCGCTCTGGCCGTCCTGGCGGCTGCGAATGCCCGAAATGCTTTCCACCCCACCGGCAATCATGGCCGGGGCACCGTCCACCACGATGCGCCCTGCGGCAATGGCAATGGCCTGCAGGCCCGAGGCGCAAAAGCGGTTGACCGTGGTGCCCGCAATCGTCAGCGGCAGTTGCGAGCGGATGATGGTCTGCCGCGCCACGTTGCGCCCGGTGATGCCTTCGGGGTAGCCGCAACCCAAAATCGCGTCTTCGATCAGCGCCGGGTCAATGCCCGCGCGGTCCACGGCGGCGCGCACGGCAAAACTGGCCAGCGTGGGACCGGGGGTGATGTTGAACTCGCCGCGGTGCGATTTGGTCAGCGGCGTGCGGGCGGTCGAAACGATGACGGCTTGGCGCATGGGTGTGAGTCTCCGGGGGGTGTTCTGTGAGCGGGGTTCAGCGTTGAGCCTGGTTCAGGCTGTCGAAGTTGCGGCCTTCGGCCACCAGTTGTTCCAGCAGCGGCGCGGGCTGCCAGAACAGCGGGTCTTCCTGGGCAAAGCTGCGCAGGTCGGCCAGGATCTGGTCCAGGCCCACCGTGTCGGCGTACTTCATGGGGCCACCGCGAAAACGCGGGAAGCCATAGCCATAGAGGAAGGTCACGTCAATGTCCAGCGGGCGCAGCGCAATGCCGTCGGCCAGCACCTTGGCCCCTTCGTTGACAATGGCGGCCATGTAGCGGCGCATGATTTCTTCGGGCGTGAAGCTGCGGGGTGTGATGCCTTTCTTGGCCCGCTCGGCGTCCACAATGGCCAGCACCTCGGGGTCGGGCTGGCCGGTGCGAGCACCCTGCGGGTACAGGTAGAAACCGCGCCCGGTTTTCTGGCCAAACCAGCCGCGTTCGCAAATGCGGTCGGCAATTTCCACGTAGCGGGCCTTGGGGTCACGGGTGGCGGCGCGGCGCTTGCGCGTGGCCCAGCCAATGTCGCCACCGGCCAGGTCGGTCACCTGGCAGGGGCCCATGGGGTAGCCAAAGCCGCGCACGGCGGCGTCAATCTCGTAGGGGCTGGCCCCGTCTTCCATCAGGTAGTCGGCGGCCTGCTTGTAGGTGGCCAGGATGCGGTTGCCAATGAAACCGTCGCACACCCCGGCGCGCACCGGCACTTTTTTCATGCGCTTGGCCAGTTCGAACGCGGTCACCACCACGTCGGCGCTGACCTGGGCGGGCACCACGATTTCCAGCAGCTTCATGATGTTGGCCGGGCTGAAGAAGTGCAGCCCGATCACGTCCTGCGGGCGCGACGTGCTGGCCGCGATGGCGTCAATGTCCAGGTAAGAGGTGTTGGTGGCCAGCACCGCGCCGGGTTTGCAGACCTTGTCCAGCTGCTGGAACACGGCTTTCTTGACCTCCAGGTCCTCGAACACGGCTTCAATCACCAAGTCCACAGCGGCGACATCGGCGTAGTTGGTGCTGGGGGTGAAGCGGGCCAGCACCGCAGCCTTTTGCGCCTCGGTCATGCGGCCCTTGGCCAGCAGGCCGTCGTACACCTTGGTGACGTTGGCCACGCCACGGGCAATCGCCTCGGCATCGCGCTCCACCATCACCACAGGAAAGCCCGCGTCCAGCGCCGACACGGCAATGCCCGCGCCCATGGTGCCCCCGCCGATGATGGCCAGGCTGGCCACCGCACGCGGTGCGGCAGCGCGGGCCTCGGGCACCTTGGTCACTTCGCGCTCGGCAAAAAAGGCGTGGATCAGCCCGGCACGTTGCGGGCTGTCGATGCAGGCCAGGAACAAACGGCGTTCCAGCGCCATGCCCTGGTCAAACGGCAATTCGACCGCCGCACGCACGGCCTCGATGATCTTGAGCGGCGAGAACAGCCCGCGCGACTTCTTGGCCGTGTCGTCAGCCAGGGCGCTCAGCTCGGCCAAGGCGGCCTCGGCATTCGGAATGGCGATGTCGCGCACACGGCGCACGGGTGCGCCGCTGGCCAGCAGCTCGTTGGCATAGGCCAGCCCGGCCTCCTGCGCGGGGCGGCTGCCCTCGCTGGCCCCTTCGGGGGTGCCGTCCACGATGCGGTCCAACAACCCCGCTTGCAGTGCCGCCTGTGCCCCCATGGGCTTGCCGCTCAGCATGAATTCGGCCGCGGCCTTCACGCCCATGAGACGCGGGGCGCGTTGCGTGCCACCGGCACCGGGCATCAGGCCCAGGTCCACCTCGGGCAGGCCCACCTTGGCGGCGGGCAGGGCCAGGCGGTAGTGGGCGCCCAGCGCCACCTCCAAGCCGCCGCCCAGCGCGGCCCCCTGCAAGGCGGCCACCACGGGTTTGGTGCAGGCCTCAATGCGGTTGCACACATCGGGGAGGGCCGGGGGCACGGGCGGCTTGCCAAATTCGCGGATGTCGGCCCCGGCAATGAAGGTCTTGCCCTCGCTCACGATCAGCACGGCCTGGGTATCGGCATCGGCGTCGGCCTGCTCGATGGCGGCAAACAGACCCTGGCGCACGGCGGCGCTCAAGGCGTTGACGGGGGGGTTGTTGACGGTGACCACCAGAACGTGGCCATGCCGTTGGGTCGTCACTGCGGGTGACTGCGCTTCGTTCGCCATGCGAATGTCTCCAGGGTTCTCTTTGAAAGGCAGCCCGCATTCTTTTTCAGCGCATGGTTTTTTACAATTCCAAACTTTGTTGACAAACTGTCAAACACTATTTGACAAAGCCATGGACATTCAAGCCCTGAACCTGCTGGTGGAGATCGTGGAATGCGGCAACCTCAGCCAGGTGGCCCGCAAGCTCAAGATGACCCGCGCCAACGTCAGCTACCACCTGGCGCAACTGGAAAAGTCTGCGGGGGTGCAGCTGGTGCGCCGCACCACCCGGCGCGTGGAGCCCACCGAGGTGGGGCTGCGCCTGTACGAACATGGCCGCAACATCCAGAACGAGATGCGGGCCGCCCGCGAAACCATCACCAGCCTGGGCCAGGGCCTGCAAGGGCGCGTGGGCATCAGCGTGCCCAGCGGCTACGGGCAAATGGTGGTGTCGCACTGGCTGATCGAGTTCAAGGCCCTGTACCCCGGCATCGTGCTGGATGTGGTGTTTGAAAACCGCGTGGACAACCTGCGCGACGAAGTGGACATTGCCATCCGCATCCTGCCCGAGCCGCCCCAGCAACTGGTGGCGCGGGACATGGGCACCGTGCGCTACCTGGCCTGCGCCTCCAGGGCCTACGCCCAGGCCCACGGCCTGCCCACCGAACTGGCCCAACTGAGCACCCTGCCCCTGATCACCGCCAACGTGGTGGGGCGACAGCTGTCCTTGCGCGGCTACCGCAACGGCGAAAGGCACGAAGTGCTGCTGGCCCCCACGCTGATTTCAGACCACTACCCCTTTCTGCGCCAAGGCGTGCTGGCGGGCCTGGGCATCGGGCTGGTGCCCGACTACGTGGTGCACGACGTGATCGCCAGCGGCGACGTGGTGACCGCACTGGACGACTACCGCCTGAGCATCTTCGGCACCCGCATGTACCTGCTGACCATGCCCAACCGCCACCACACCCGCGCGGTGCGGACCTGCATTGACTTCATCCTGGACAAGGCCAAGGGTGGGGAGGGGTGAATTTTGTGAAGAAAAAATGGCTCTGTCGCTTGTTTGTAAAGCGTAAGCAGCTATGAATTTTGAAATGATGATGGCGCGCCAGATCCGGGCAGGCTGTGCGGCAGAATGGTGCTGTGGTTTGCAGGTCTTTTTATTGAGCTGACGGCTCAGCAGGCTGCCGACAGGTGATTGATTTAAAAGAGAAAACAGGAGGAAATCGTGACCAAAATATCCTGCATCGTCCGTTTTATCCCGCAGGGTTTGCGGGATACATTGAGTTAGCCCACATCATCCATGGCTTCCGCTGAATCTCACGCAGTCAGTAACGGTGTTCCCTTGAGGCGCTTGCCCCGGAATTCCTCGCGTAGCGTCAGTCCCAGCATTACTTCTTCTCCCTGTCCTGAATTTGCTCTCCGGCTTCGCCGGCCGAATCTCGCCCCGTGTCCAAGCCCTCCATCGACTGCTGCTTGATCCAGCTGTCGATGTCGGCCAGCGAAAACCGCCAAGTGCCCCCGACCTTGAAGGCGGGGATCTTCTTGGCAGCGGCCAACCTGTAGATCGTCCTTTCGGTGACCTTCAGGTATTCGGCTACCTGCTTGATGGTGAGGATTTCGCCCTCACGGGTACTTGATGACATGGCGGCAACCAGATTAGGGCAAACCACGACAGGATAGTGCAAAATTTTCAAGGTTGGCGGTCTGACTGGCTCCTTTGTGATTGTTTCTGTTGGCTGGCTCAGCAGATGAGCCTTTGGACAGAGGTCTTGATCCGACCAGCGAACCAATCAGATGGAGTCGTGCCTCAGTTCGCTGGGCTTCTGATCCAGCTTGCGATCTGGGAAATCGCCTCCTGCTCCATGCCAATGAAGCCGTGCCAGTGCTGGCCAGCGCATTCATCGCCGCTGGGGTTCGCACCGCCATCCACCACCATCAACTTTTTGATTGGTGCGGTGCTCAGCCCCTTGATGATGTAAGGGGCTTCGCTGGCTTGGCAGTGCTTGCAGGCGTCCTTGGCATGGTGATAGACCAGCACCGGCAGGGTGATGGCCTTGAGGTCTTGGCGCGGAACAGCTCCCGGCGTGGCATAGCGCACCACACTGGAGGTCAGCACCAGCCCTGCTATGGCCGGGTCATGAACATTTATCGCCATCGCGGTCGCCGAGACAGTGCCGCGACTGGTGCCCACGATCCAGACAGGTAAGCCACTTCTTTGTTTGACAAATTCCAGTACCTTGGCTACGTCGGTCATATGTTTGGGTTCGGTTCGCTCTGTCCATCCCAGCTCTTCCATGTCGTTGGGGCGCCCGAAGATCGCGACATTGAAGCCGTTGGCAAGAAAGTACGGCGCGGAGCGCACCAGGAAGTTGCCGCCAGTGGCCTTGCCGTCCTCGAATTTGCCAAAGCCCCCACCGCCGCCTGGAAACAGGAAGACCGTGGCTTTGGCGTCGGGCGCGGCCTCCCAGAACAGCGTGGTCACGACGCCATCGCGAGTAGGCACCTTGAACAGTGAGCCCTCCGCCTGGACAGTGCAGGCTGCAAACGCGATGGACAGTGGTACGAGAACTCGGCTGAGCATGTCTATTCCCGCCTTTCGGTCCAGCGGCACTAGGCCAAACCATTTCTTCCTTTTCTGATCATTTGGACATTTGCGCGGCATGAAATCACACTTTGAGTTTTGTAAATCGGCGAGTCTACGCAAAACCAAACTCAAAGGCTGTGGAACTTTGAGTTTGGTTCGAGAAGACTCATTGAATGCGCAATCAAGTCCACGGGTGTGGTGCGCAGCAACTGTTCGCCGCCAACATGAGGCGCATCCGACTGGAAAGGAAACTGACTAAGGAGAAGGTGGCGGAGCTTGCTGACCTTCATCCCAACTACGTCAGTTCCGTCGAACGATCCGAACGCAATATCTCGATCTGCAACATTGAGCGGATTGCCCGTGCGCTGGGTGTGACCATGAGCGAGTTGGTTGCCGAGCCGGTCGCCTGACCGGCTCGTATTTGCTACAGCATCGCAGCGACTTCCTCAACCAAGCCACCGGGTAAGTCAGCCACGGCGACGGAGCAACACATAGCCAAAAGGCGTCTGCGCAAGTTTTGATGCTGCGTAAACCTTGCAAGCAACGCCGCTCTCATCACTCGTCGGTACGCACTGCAAGTGGTGCTACGAATTCTCCGAACAGGAAAAGCGCCGAATTGAAGCAGACGAAGGCATGACACTGAAGCGTCTGGACGTTGGGGTGAATCTGGCCCTGCCGCCAGATACGCCGATCAGCCGCGTGCTGGTCGAACTGGCACACAAGATGGTTGACGCGGGAATCGACACGTCCACCTATGGCTACGGCGAAACGGTCTACCGGAGCCAGCACTCGCAGAGTTCCTCGCACAAGTTCTATGACAAGGCCAAGCAGTTGTACGACACGCGAGGCCTGCCGTCTAACTTACCGAATCGGGACGCCATCATGGAGTTCGCCAAAACGGTGATTCGGTCCGAGATCGTGCTCCGCTATCCAAAGATGAAAATCTTGGAGATGACCAAGCCCCGCGATTGGACCCTCGCCAAGCTGAAGGCCGAACTGGTCAGCGCCTTCGACAGGTTGCATCTCAGCGGGACAGTGCGTGCGGGTTTGAGCGCGCTGGACCTCCGCGACGTGAAGCACATGTACCGCACAACCTACCGCTGCTGGGAACACGGCGACGATTTGCAGGTTCTGCTGGAGCCCAAGGCCTACAAGCGTCAGGTGGCCTATTTCGAGTCCATCGGCTTCGACATCACGACGCCACCGCCCGTGAGCGGCGAGGAAATCCCGTTGGGCGACATCTTCACGCTGTCCAATGCGGTGGAGCCGCCGCCCGAACTGTGGGGCGACGATGACGATGCGGAAGCCGTTGAATGCTGACCAGGCTCGTGATGCGTCTATCGCGTGCCGCATCACCGCCCTGAAGCCCGGTCAACCTGCCTTCATCGCGAAGGCCATGGCGACGATCTGCCGGAAGGCGTCGTCGCTTTCCTCAATGTACTTCTCGCTGCGCGCCCGCCAATTCGGCACCATGGCGGAAGAGCCAATGGCGGCTCCGATCAGGTCGATCAAGTCTGTGTTCTTGCGGCGCCGCTGAGTCGCCCTCCCCACCCCGCCGCCGGTCGGATGGTCAAGATGCCCGTAGTCAGCGTGGAATTGCCTGACGATAAGGTCGCGGTCCAGCCGAGGATTCAATGTGCCTTGAGCCAAACGTGTTTCAGCGAGGGCGTCCCAGGTTCTGAGCCAAAACGGGTGCAGTTCAACATGCTTGAGCAAGACCCGGCCGACTTTCGCTGCCGCCCGAGGGGAGAAGTCGCCCGCGAAGTCTTCATCCCGAAGAACTGCCTTGCCCATCAACTTGCGGCCAGGGGCCGGCAACGGATCAAGCGCAGCCGCCGCACGAAGGTGGACATCGGCAGGCGGGCAGCGGCAGCGTTGGCTCGGACCTGCTCGAACTCGACCGGGCTGAGGTAGAGGTCGAAGCGTTCACGTAGGTCGCGGCTGGATTTGAGAGGTGCAGGCATCGAGCGGTCTCCAAGAGAGGCCGGCAGGCACGAGCGTTCTGAGCCGGCTTTTAACCGGGGAAGGACATTGCTCGCTACAAGCCGGTCCCTCTATACCTCTCAAAGCCTGGCCCGGTTGTCAAGTGCGGCCCGTTAGAGCCGATTTCGCCGTGGCGCTTGCTGCTGCCCAAGGCCTTTGGTGGGCGCCTGGAGTGCAGCTTGTTCGAGATAGTCTCGCCTCTGCCCAACAGCAATCCGCTCGATGTTGGCATCATGACCCTGACACAGTAGCGCCAAGGTAGGCGAGTGCTGGACCGGATGATTCAGCCGGCCAGCCGCCGACATGCGCTCTTCGACTTGTCGAACCAGTGCTGGATTCCAGCGTCGGCTCCCTTTTCGATACTCGATGAAGCGGGAACTTCCGAACTCCTCTTCGAGCATTTTCCAAATCTCTTGTGCTCGAATGTATTGAGGTGAGCGGGCCTTCGTTCTCACCGAATAGCCAAGCCTTGGCAATATCTTCCCGCGATATGCCCAACGTGTGCGCAATCTGAGTTCGGAGAGCATTGGGATGGCCTTAACGAGGTCCGTCGGGCTTGGCCCATCGATAATCGAAATCGATATCCTAGGCACCCGCATCGCCTTGGTTTGATGAACCCGGACGATCATCTGAGCTTTTGGAAACATCTCCCTGATAACCTTTTCAAGAAGGTCGCGATAGTCGCTGAGGCTCGCTTGAAGTTCACCGCAATAGTCAAACATATTCTTCCTTTCATTAAATTGAGGCCGAGACAGGCCGTACTCGGCCATCGGACTGTTCAGATAGCAGCGGCTGCTACAACCGGAGTAGCTGTGGCGGCAGTGGGCTGGGCCAGAGTCGCCGCCTTCAACTTGGCAAAGTAGTCCTGAAAGAACGGCGTCAGAGCGTCCTTGCCGGTGCCTTTGGTCCAGAAGTCCACAAAGGCCTGATGTGGGTTCACGCCCGCCCCCTTGAAGGAGACAGCCTTGGCCTTGGCGTCTGCGAGGATTCGGTGGGTGAGCACCACGGAATTGGCATTGGCACGATCGAACGGCGTGAGACGATGGCTGTTCGCCATGATCGTGTCGTAGATGCAGGCATCCACGAAGTCCATGCTCGTGAAATCCGCCTTCCGGCACAGAGGGTCCAGATTGCCGAACACAAAGTCGGTCTGGAAGTGCCGCTTGAAGCAGTTGATGTAGGCGTATTGCCAGAAATCCGCCATCTGCACCGGGATCATGCTCGGGGACGTCTTGTCAGACAGATTGCCCTTGGCCTTCACGAAGTTGATGTGGCGGAAGTTGAACTGATAAATGCCCAGCTCGGACTGCTTTTCCACCCCCTGCTTGGGCGGCATGTTGCGGATCAGGCCTTTGGTGGTCTCCACCTTGGAGAGTTGCAGACGCTCGCCGCTGTCCATCAGCACGCCGCCGACGTTCCGGAAAATCGGAAATGCGAACTGCTCGACATCAGCGAATGTCATGCTGCCTGGTGTGTAAACCATCACAGCCAGCGGGAACTCCTCACCACCCAGGGCGAATTCATCACTGGACATGACGAAGCCCGACTGGATGCAGTAGGACTTGGCGAAGTTACCCAGCTCCTTGAAGTTGCGCTCCTTGATCAGCGTCGTGAGCGGCTGAATGCTGAGGATCGCTTTCGGGTTGAGCGACGCCACCATCTTCAAGAAAGATACGCATTCATCCGTCGCCCTGAAAGCGGGGTCGCAGGCAATGCTCTTCTTGTTGCCGCCGTTGAACGGAGCATTGAGCATCACTGCCAAGTCATCTTGCGCGTTCAGACCGAACTTAGCGCGATTGGCCCCGACCAGGCTGTTGCCCGTGATGACCTCCGCGAAGCCCAGCTCATTGAGCAAGGCCGTTGCCACGGGGTCGATGTCCGCTGCGATGCGACGGTGTGCGTCGAACGGTGCCAGCAAAGCACCCGCACCCGCAGCGGGGTCAAGCAACACCGCGTTGGGCATGCCCTGCAAGACTGGAGTGATCAGTTTGGTGATGGCGTTGACCGCATTCGCGGGCGTGAAATACTGCCCGCGTGCCTCCTTGTCGCTCTTGGGCACATAATGCGACCACTGGTTGCGGATGAAGGCCTGGACGACCGCTGGATTGCACACATCGAACTTGCCCACCAGCTCGGTCATGACCCACTGAGCAGTCTTGCTCGACATCTCGATCCGATACGGCGCGGCAGTTCCCGCGCCGAAGGTCAAGCCCTTAGCATCCACTGCGATGGGTTTACGGCTCAGATTGAGCAATGCCCGTGTGGCCGGAACCAATTGCGGGCTCTTGTCGCGAATCAGCTTCACGACGGCGGGCAGATGGTCATCAACGAACTTGATGGCGACGGACTTGGCGTTTTTGCGATTTCCCATGGTGATCTCCT
This sequence comes from Curvibacter delicatus NBRC 14919, assembly GCF_001592265.1. Classification (GTDB taxonomy): domain Bacteria; phylum Pseudomonadota; class Gammaproteobacteria; order Burkholderiales; family Burkholderiaceae_C; genus Hylemonella; species Hylemonella delicata. Next base: position 81,244 of record NZ_BCWP01000002.1, read on the forward strand.
ATGAAAGTTGGGAAAACAAGGCGCGGATTTCCCCCGTGCTGGCTGCGGCACCTGAACGCATCCCGGGTTGGTCCGTACTCGGGTTACGGACCAGGAAAGCGGTCAGGGGCGTGGCTTCAGCACGCCGGCGAGTTGGGTTCCGAGTGCTCGGAACAGCGGGTAAGCGAGGGCGTTGCCGGCCTGTTTGAGCGCGCGCCGGGTGTCCGGGTCGTGCTCAAACCAGTCAGGCAAGCCGTGCATGCGGCAGGTTTCGCGTGGCGTGAGGCCACGGAGCTTGTCGTTGATGAATTGGTGCTTGCTCAGTGCAAGCGAAATCCCGACGGATGGGTTTTGGGCACCCCCGTCAGCGTGGGAAAAGTCAGTGTTTTTTACAGAAACGGCAAAGCCCACCGCGTTCTTGCAAGCAGTGTGGCTGGGGTTCCCAGGCTGGGCGAGATTTTGGGAATTAGATGTGTTGGATTTGGTAGTGGAAAGGGTATGCATGGTCGCGTCTCAAAAGCACGCAACAGGCGGCGGTGCCGCCTGTCACGAAGTTGCTTTTGAGGACGCTGGGGGGCACGGACCCTTGTCCAGCTTCTGCAACCCCAACACGGGTTGAGAGTTTTCGGAAACAGCCCGTCCTCAGGTGTGGGGTTGCCCCACGATGGCTCGAAGAGCCAACGCTGTGATCCGTCGATGAAATCGAACACGAATGAACCAGTGCCCACACAAGCCGGTGCAGCGACCGGTGCGAGCTACTTCTGAGGCTTAGCGAAATGCTTCCTACGTGCTGGTTCATAGGGCTCATCTTACGGAAATGCGCCCCAGAAGTCAATAAAAACTATTATTTTCAATCGGCAGTAGGTTTTGCCTATATATACAAAACACTAGGGTTTACCCTAATACGCTCCGCTTTCACGCAGCCTCACTGCAACTTTGAAACGTCGATCAGCTTGTATGTCGTAACGAGCTGATCTTGAATGGCGCGCATGATGGCTCTCAGATCACTCCACTGAGAGAGCATGTCCTTAACTCGCGGGTACTGAGCCTGCCGTTCAAAGGGTGGGAGCGCCTTGTCGGACTTCTCCTCCCACCAATATCGGAAGTCTGCCTGCCATGTTTCAAGAAAAGGGCGAAGCACGTCTCGCATCGAGCGATGAATCAACGCCCCAAGGTGGTTTTCGATCTTCATACCGCCGATGGTCCCGACAGGGAACTGACGCATGATCTTCCGCGCTTCCCCAAAAAACGTGTAGAGCGAGACCAAGCTCTCCGCATAGATTTCACCCGTGAAGTCAGTGCACTCAGGGTCTTTCGGTTTGCCTGTCAAAGCTACGCGAGTTGCCAACTCCGTATAAAGCTCCCAGGCGCACTGACGATCAGTTTCCTCGAAATCGGCGCCAATTTTCATGAACCCGATATCGATGGCGAAGTTGCCCTTCTTCATTACCGCCATGATCGACTCCTATCCATTTCGCGCCTTCATTGGAAGGCTGTTATCGATCAAACCCTGTTGCTTCTTGGTCGCGGCATCGACAGCCCTGGCGAGCAACTGGGAATTCAGATCAGACCAGTGAATAAACGAGGCATAGCCGGACAACACATTTGCATGAAAGCGGTCAGGGACAATAATGTTCCCCTCCCTGGTCCTAAGGTGGTTCGGCAACATGACGCCTAACAACCCATGCCCCTTGTCCAGCGTGGCCTTGATTTCCCAATCAACATACTTGCGCTGATGGGTCTGTCCCCCAATCAGAACCACGGTGCAAGAGGTGCCAGAGATATGGTTGTCCCTTATGCGCTGCATCACATAGTCGGTGTTATCGCTATCGACCTGTCGCTCCAAGGAGTTGTCGTAAACAGTCTCCCATTCATCATGAAAGAGACGTGAGAACTCGTTGTAATACCACTGATCGCCGCCGTGGTGATAGCTGACAAAAATCTTGCGTCGAATCCTCGGCTGCATGGCTGCCCCAAGGATTCCTGAGGTTCTCATGCCGTAGGGTGGATAGGTAGCCATCTACTTCCCTCCGAATATCAGAAGCCCCGCTGCCAGGAGCGCCAGGATTAATAGACCTCGTTGTTTGTCTGCCTTAATCTGCTCAGCGATGCGTGCAATTGCAGCTTTCGCCGTAGCTTCATCATGTCCAAGCTCGACGGCTTGGTACTGTCGCATCCATGCTGGGAGTTCGCTTGGGCGCTGGTCCCAAACAATTGGGACCAGCTTCTTATTCGACCCAATCGCCGCCCCCATCTCTTGCATGACCCAGGGCGACGCACATGCACTGCGACTCGCAAGACATAAGACCCACTGGGATGACTTCAGGTTTTCCATGATCGCCGGCATCCATTTCTCCCCAGGCTTCATGTCTAAGGCAGCTACGTAGACGCTATGACCTTCAGTCTCCAAGTGCCTTTTCAGAAACTGGGCAAAGCCAAGCTCGCTTGTTGCGTGTGAAATGAACACATCAGCCATCTAACCTCCGGTCGAAAAGTTACGCGCAAGCAGTGACTCGAAGACTTGTTCCGCTCCGCGGGTGGCGCTGTATTGTTGCTTGGCGATTGAGTCGATTGCCTGAACACGCTCCGCAAACACTTTCTGCAATGACAGAGGTGGCAACGGATGTTCATAGGCGAACAGCGTTTCGCGGTTTACCTTTGGCATCTGTGCACGGGCTGAAACGCCCACTGCATATTTGGTGTCCCAGCTCGCCGAAGAACGGATACACCTCATCACGCACAAAGCGCACCAAGGACTCACCCGACAAAGCCTTAGCCCAGACCGACCAACGAAACTGATCACGCGGGATCACGGTCACGCCAGCCTTCGGTGCATTGAGAGGGTTGCGCAGAGTCCACTCCCCCTCAAAGAGGCTGGTGTATGGCTTCTTCAACACCTTCGCCCGCATCTTGTTCTCCGCGTCGATGGTCTCGACGAGGTAGAAGAAGAACAAAAAGGACAACTGCTCCGCGTTGTTCACCGGATCGGGGTAGCCACCGCCGAAGAGGTAATCGCGAATCTGGTCGATGGACCGACGCATGTCGGGGGTCAATGGCATGGGATTTCCTTTGTTCTTGTTGCTATGCAAGCCGCCGCAGTGGGCTGGCTGCTCTCAATGAAGTGGCGCCGGGCGGGAGGTGGTGCCCGCTGCGTCCGTACCGGCGCTGCCGCTGCTATCGGCGAACATGTGCTCGTTCAGGCTGTCCAACAGAGCTTGCAGGCGCGTCTGGTCCCCAAACACCCGAACGGCCTGGGCCATGCCGCCAAGTTGCTGGAAAGGATGAAACGCGAACTGCTCAACCATGAACTCGGCATCGGGGGCACTGTATTGCTCGGGGTTGGCGCGGAACTGACTGCCGATCATGCGCAGCCAGGTCTCCTCTCCAGGGTTGACCTCGCCCGCATCGAGCCGGGCCAGCAGCCAGGCTTCGAACTTGGCGCCCAGCTCGGCGGCGTGCTGCTCGGAGGCCTCGGGGAAGACCATGTTGCCGTTCTCGTCCACCGTGATCCATTCGCGAGTGGTCGGGTCGATGTGGTCGTCCACGTCCAGCGACAGCAGACGGCGCGGCTGATACTTCTTCTTAGCGATCTTCGCGAGGACGGGGCCACCCTCGGCGTAATCGTCATCGTCGCCGTGGTAGTCACACACCCCCACGAAGTCGAACATGGTGAAGGCGGGCTTGCCCTTGGCCTTGCGCGTGCCCCGGCCACGCATCTGCTGATAGAGGATGCTGGATCGCGTGAAACGCGCGAAAACGAGGTTCACCACCTCGGGACAGTCAAAGCCGGTGTCGAGCATGTTGACCGACACCAGAATCTGCGGGAATGGCTCCTTCTTGAAGCGCCGTATTTTGGCCATGCCATCCACGGTGTCGTCGCTGCCAAAGCCACTAACCACATAGTCGGCCACGCGCACATCAGGCGAAGGCTTCAGGTGAGCGAACTCGGCATCGAACATCCTGGCCAGTGTTTCCGCATGGCGCTTGTTGACGGCAAACACGATGGTCTTGCCCAGCAGGGGCTTGCGTAGCACGCCCTTGGCATCCACATAGCCCTTGTCGAGCACGCCCTTGAATTCGCGCACGATGGCCCGATTGCGTTCGGGGATGGTGAAGCGCCGCTCCAAGGCTGACGGGTCGATGATCACGCTGTCCTTGTCGCCAAACACCTGCTCCAGCTCGGCGCGAGCCTGCGCATCCATCGATGTCCAGTCCAACTCAGACTTCTTCACTTCGAAGCCGCCCTCCGCTGCAGTCTTGACGGTCTGTGCCTTGTAGATTTGGTAGGGAACGAGGTGGCCATCGCGGATGGCGTCTTTGAGCTTGTAGGAGAAGGTGGGCTTATCCACCTCAAAGAAGCGCAGCGTGTCGCGCACGAAAGCCCGGTCTTCCTCGTCGCTGTTCTCGTCTTCCACGTTGGCAACGCAAGGGGTTGCAGTGAGGCCGACCTGTATGCCGTCGAAGTGTTTGAGCACGCCGCTCCACTGCCCGTAGATGCTGCGGTGGCACTCATCACTGATGATGAGGTCGAAGTAGCCGCTCGAATATTCGGCATAGAGGTTCACCATGCTTTGCAGCGTGGTGATGGTGATGCGCTTCTCGTCCTGAAACCGGCGCCCAGCACGCAGCACGTAGGCCGGGTAGTCGGGAAGGTGCTCGGCAAAGGCGTCCTCGGTCTGCTTGGCCAGTGGGATACGGTCCACCAGAAACAGCACGCGCGTGGAGACGTTGGCCTCGAACAGGCGCTTGATGAAAGCAGCGGCGGTACGGGTCTTGCCGGTCCCGGTGGCCATCTCCACCAGCAGCTTGCGTCGGCCCCCGTCGATCTCGGTGCAGAGGGTGTCGATACAGGCGATCTGATAGTCGCGCTCAACGATGCGCCGATCAATCGCGACGTCTAAGGGGTCACGCCGGACCTGGCGCGAGGCAAAGCGGCGCTCCAAGTCGTCCTGCTTGAAGAAGGTCTTGACCGCGTGGGGGAAGGCCTCGCGCTCCCACTCCCAGAACTGCACCTCGGCGCCATTGGACAAGAAGACGTAGGGGACGCCTATCTGTTGGGCATAGTTCTTGGCCTGGGTGGCAGCATCGCCGGGATTCACAGAGAAGCGTTTGGCCTCGATCACCGCGAGAGCGCGACCATGGCGATCACACAGCACGTAGTCCGCGCGCTTGCCATCGGGCATGACCACCTCGAAGCGGACCGCGTTGGTGTCTTGCGTGTTCCAGCCTTGCGCGGCCAGAAGCGTATCGATCTTGACGCGGGCGAATGCTTCGTTGGTTGTCGCCATGCACTTGTCTCCCTAGTTATCCGGCTGCTGACGGTCGTTCTCGTTCTTGTCAGCCAGGCTGAGTTCCTTTCATTGCCGGCTGTCTATTTTCCACCGGTCAATCATCAATCAATTTCCGCTTGGCCTTCTTCCCGGGCTTCGCTTCTTGCTCGAAACAGGCCGCCTCATACCGAGCCAATGCATCTTCGCGGACTGTGCCGATAGCCTTCTTGATCACCTTACCCATGCTCTGGGAGTTTGCTGCCCTTTGCAGCCACTCCCAGAAGGTCAACCAACACACCTCTGGCTCGTTCTCACCGTCAAAAAGCCCCTTATTGATGGCAATGACGATGTCTTCCAGCTCGTCACCATTCTGGGCGAACAGCCAAGAACCATTCAAGTCAGTACCGGAAAAGAACGCCCCAGCGCTCACAAATCGAGAGACGACTTTGCCGTGGGTGTTGATCAAGTGCGGGAACTCGTCGAGCCACTTCTTGAACTCGCCATAGTTGTAGCGGATAGGCGCTGACCTACCTTCGCCCAACTTCTTGTAGGGCGGCCCTTCCACACCCTTCAATCCCTCCCGTAGGCTGCTCAACCACTTCTCGTCAACACCGAGAATAGCCGCGATTACCTTGGGCGAAAACCATCGATCCTCAGGCGCAATGATGTCATTTAGCGCCGCGTCCGGCAGGCTCGGCAGAGTAGCTGCCTGCTCGGTCTTACGAGAGCGGGACTTCTTCGCGCCTGGCGTGGGCGATAGATCGTCTTTCGCCGTAGCGCTGGGGGCGGCAGAGGCCTTCTTTGTGCTCATTTCCCTCAATTTCCCTCAATCTGGCGGAGCCTTGGGGGAGCCTTGATAGGAATTCATCACTCATGAAAAATCCCCAATCCCCCTGGAAACCCGCATGAATACTTGGTAGGGCGTGCAGGACTTGAACCTGCGACCAAGGGATTATGAGTCCCCTGCTCTAACCAACTGAGCTAACGCCCCGACCGAAGGCGTGATTGTAAGGGCCTACTTGCTGTGGCTCAGCGCATTACCGAGCAGCTTGGAAGTGATATCCACGATCTGGATCATGCGGTCGTACGGCATGCGGGTCGGACCGATCACGCCCAGTGTGCCCACCACTTGGCCGTCCACCTCGTAAGGCGCGCTGACCACCGACAGCTCCTCGAACGGCACCACCTGGCTTTCGCCGCCGATGAAGATGCGCACACCCTCGGCCTGGCCGGCGATGTCGAGCAGGCGCATGAGTTGGGCCTTCTGCTCGAACAGGTCGAAGGCGCGCCGCAGCTGGCTCATGTCACTGGAAAAATCGGTGACAGACAAGAGATTGCGCTCACCGGCAATCACCACATCCTCTTGCGCCTCGGACATGGCCTCGGTACCGACGTGAACCGCCGCCTGCATCAGCGAGGCAATCTCGGAACGCAGCGTCTCGACCTCCCCTTGCAGTTTCTCGCGCACCTGCTCCAGGGTGAGCCCCAGGTAATGGGCATTCAGGTAGTTGGCAGCCTCGACGAGCTGGGATTGGGAGTAATCCGTCTCGGTGAAGATCACGCGGTTCTGCACATCGCCGTCGGGAGATACAAGAATGACCAGGATGCGCCGCTCCGACAGGCGCAGGAACTCGATATGCCGGAACACCGAGGCACGCCGCGGCGCCATCACCACGCCGACGAACTGCGACAGGTTGGACAGCAGGTTGGCCGCGCTGGAGATCACCTTCTGCGGCTGATCGGGTGCGAGGCTGTGCGTTGCGAACTGCCCCTGCTGCACGGTCAGCATGGTGTCGACAAACAGCCGGTAACCACGCGCAGTCGGGATGCGCCCGGCCGAAGTATGAGGGCTGGCGATCAGCCCCAGGTCCTCCAGATCAGCCATGACGTTGCGGATGGTGGCCGGCGACAACTCCAGCCCGGAGGCGCGCGACAGCGTCCGGGAGCCGACAGGCTGCCCTTCGGCGATGTAGCGCTCCACCAGCGCTTTCAACAACAACTTGGCACGATCATCCAGCATGGCTTCATTCTAATGATGTTCCTCCAAAGTCGAGGCTCAACGCTAGAGTTCAAGTCAGGCATGGTTGTACAGCCCCAGATCGGCCCGCACGCCCAAGCCCCGCATGAATGCCGACGGATCGAAACCTTCTTCCGCGTATTTCTGCTGCATGGCTGCCGTCGCTGCAGCGATGGCCTGGGTGTTCGCCCACTCCACCAGGGTCACCACATTGAACTCACCGGGACCGCCGGTCTGGGTCAGGACCAGGTTCTGCCGGCATCCCGGCAAAACACCCAGTGCTTGTTGTGTCCGGCGCACTTGCTCAATGAACGCTGGCAGCGCATCCGCTGGCACCACAAATTTGTCGACCCGGAACACCGGCGCCGAAGGATTGGATGAAGGTCTGATTGACATCTGGAAAACTCCCATGATTCGCGTGCGACATGCTCGCGGAAACCACACTCTAAAACCTCAAGTAAACTTAAGGTCAAGAGGTGTCCGATGAAAACCACACTGGAACAAGCCGGAATTTTTCCAACGCTCTCTGTCGGCGAGGTGGCGCGTCGCAGCGGTGTACCCGTGTCAACCCTGCATTTCTATGAGACCAAGGGCCTGATCAGCAGTTCGCGAACCCAAGGCAACCAACGTCGTTATGCGCGCGATGTGTTGCGTCGGGTCGCGTTCATCCGCGTGGCGCAGCGGGTAGGCATTGCACTGTCTGACATAGAGGCGGCCTTGGCGACCCTGCCCACAGCAGCGGCACCCGGACGTGAGGACTGGCAACGCCTGTCTACCGCCTGGCGAGCCGATCTGGACGAACGCATGGCTCAACTCAAGAAGTTGCGCGACACGCTGGATGACTGCATCGGCTGCGGTTGCCTGTCCATTGATCGATGCCGGCTGCGCAACCCCCTCGACAAGCTGGCAACCAAAGGACCAGGCCCTCAGCGCTTATGGATCGGGCGCCAGGAAGAGTGAACACCGTCCGAGAAAACGCGCACTGAGCCATCCGAGACCAATCCGCCCCCACCGCGGCTTCTGGTCAATTTCCGCCTGACAACAGAGTGCCCTCAAGCGACCGAATTTAATGTTGTAATTTGCGCATGAGTTCCAAATTCCAGCAAGTCGCTTTGATCGGTAAATACCAGTCCGCATCGACAGCAGGTACGGGCGCCTCGTCGCGCCCGGCACTGGAGGACATTGCGCGCTTCCTGCAGGCCCAGGGTTGCCAGGTCGTCCTGGAAGCGCAGACTGCCGACAACACCGGCATGAACGGTTACCCGGTGATGGACGTGGAGGCCATCGGCCAGCATTGCGACCTCGGTCTGGTGGTCGGCGGCGACGGCACGATGCTGGGGATCGGCCGCCAGCTGGCATGCTACAAAGTCCCGCTGATCGGCATCAACCACGGCCGCCTGGGCTTTATCACCGACATCCCGTTCGGCAGCGTCGAGGCCACACTCACGCCCATGTTGCGCGGCGAATTCGAGGAAGACCTGCGCAGCCTGATGCAGGCGCGCGTGATGCGCGGCGGTCAATGCATTTTTGACACCCTGGCCATGAATGACGTCGTGGTACACCGCGGCGGCATCTCCGGCATGGTCGAGCTGCGTGTCGAGGTCGACGGCCACTTCGTCGCCAACCAGCGCGCCGACGGCCTGATCATCGCCACCCCGACCGGCTCCACCGCCTATTCGCTGTCGGCCGGCGGCCCCATCCTGCATCCGTCAATTGCCGGCTGGGTGCTGGCGCCAATCGCACCGCACACCCTGTCCAACCGGCCCATCGTGTTTTCCAACACCTCGGAAATCGCCATCGAAATCGTGGCCGGCCGTGACGCCAGTGTCAACTTCGACATGCAGTCGCTTGCCTCGCTGCAGCACGGTGACCGCATCATCGTGACACGCTCGCAGCACCAGGTTCGCTTTCTGCACCCCAGGGGCTGGACCTATTTCGACACGTTGCGGCAAAAGCTGCACTGGAATCTGGGAGTGGCCTGACCGTGAGCCTCAAGCGCATCGTCCTGCGGGATTTCGTCATCGTCAGCGAACTCGAGCTGGATCTGGCCCAAGGCTTCACGGCGCTCACCGGCGAGACCGGTGCCGGCAAGTCCATCCTCATTGACGCCCTGCAACTGGTCACCGGCGCACGTGCTGACACGGGGGTCATCCGCGAAGGCGCCAGCCGCACCGAAGTCAGTGCTGAGTTCGACAGCAGCACGTCCCTGCAAAGCTGGCTGGAAGAGGCCGGTTTCGAGCCCGGCGACAGCCTGCTGCTGCGACGCACGGTGGACACACAAGGCAAGAGCCGCGCCTGGGTCAATGGCAGCCCGGCCACCGCCACGCAACTGCGCGAGATTGGCGAGCAGCTGCTCGACATCCATGGCCAGCACGCCTGGCAAAGCCTGACGCGCCCGGACGCCGTGCGTGGCCTGCTCGACGCCTATGCCCGCATCGAGACCAGCCGGCTCACCGCGCTGTGGCAACAGTGGCGCCAGGCGCAGACCGCACTGAGCGAGGCACGCAGTGCACAGGACTCTTTGCAACGCGAACGGGAGCGCCTGAGCTGGCAGATTGGCGAGGTGGAGAAACTGGCCCCCCAAGCCGGCGAATGGGAAGAACTCAACACCGACCACAGCCGCCTGGCCCATGCCCAAGCGCTGCTGGATGCCGCCCAAAGCGCGCTCGATGCCCTGGAGGGCGAGGAAGGCAGCGCCGCATCCGCACTGACGGCCGCCCATCAAGCGCTGCAGCAGCAGGAACATCTGGAGCCTGATTTCAAGGAACTGACCGGGGTGCTGGCCTCCAGCCTGGCCCAGGTGGAAGACAGCGTGCATTCGCTGCGCAGCTACCTGCGCCGCACCGATCTGGACCCCGAACGTCTGGCCGAGCTGGATGCCCGGCTGACGCAGTGGGTGTCACTGGCACGGCGCTACAAACGAACACCCGAAGAGCTGGTCACCACACTGGCCGACTGGAAAGAAGAGCTGGCCCGGCTCGATGCCGCCGCTGACTTGGCGGGCCTGGAAGCGGCCGAGCAGAAAGCCCGCGGTGCCTACATGGAAGAAGCGACGGCCATTTCCAAGGCCCGCAACAAGACCGCCCCGCAACTGGCCAAAGCGATTACACAAGCCATGCAGGGCCTGGGCATGCAGGGCGGCCGCTTCGAAGTGGCGCTCACCCCAGCGGCCCAGCCGATGCAAAACGGGCTGGAAGACGTGGCCTTTCTGGTGGCGGGACACGCCGGCAGCACACCCCGCCCGGTGGGCAAGGTGGCGTCGGGCGGTGAGCTCTCGCGCATTGCCCTGGCCATTGCCGTCACCACCAGCCAGCTCGGCACCGCGCAGACCCTGATCTTCGACGAAGTGGATTCCGGCGTCGGCGGCGCAGTGGCCGAGACGGTGGGCAGGCTCATGCAGCAACTCGGCCGTGACCGTCAGGTGATGGCGGTGACCCACCTGCCGCAAGTTGCCGCCTGTGCCGACCACCACCTGGTCGTGGCCAAGCAACGGCAAGGCCAGGCCACGCTCAGCACCGTGGCGACCGTGCTGGGCGAGCAACGGGTGGCCGAGATCGCGCGCATGCTCGGCGGCGAGCGCCTGTCGGGCACGACGCTGGCACATGCCAAGGAAATGCTGCAGTCGCAGGGTTGAGAAGAAGGACATTTCACGATGCCCATGGAAATCGTCCTCATCACCGGCATGTCCGGTTCCGGCAAATCGGTGGCGCTCAATTCGCTGGAAGATGCCGGCTACTACTGCGTCGACAACCTGCCACCTGAATTGCTGCTGCCTTTTGTCACGCTGGAGCAGGAGCACCGGGCCAGCCGCCTGGCGATTGCCATGGACGTGCGCAGTGCCACCTCCCTGCCACAGGTACCAGCACTGCTCACCAAGCTGCGCCAGCAAGGCATCATCATTAAGCCCTTGTTCCTGGACGCCGCCACCGACACCCTGGTGCGGCGCTACTCGGAAACGCGGCGCAAGCACCCGCTGTCGCAGACCATGCCGGCAGCCACCTCGCCCGATCTCACGCGCGCCCTGGTCGATGCCATCGAACTGGAGCGCGAGCTGCTGAACGACTTGCGCGAACAGGCCCATGTGATCGACACCAGCCTGATCCGGCCTTCACAGCTGCAGGGTTACATCAAGGAAGTGATCTCGGTACCGGGTAGCCAGCTCACGCTGGTGTTTGAATCGTTCGCCTTCAAACGTGGCATCCCGGTCGACGCCGACTACGTGTTCGACATCCGCATGCTGCCCAACCCGCATTACGAGCCGGAACTCAGGCCGCTGACCGGCAAGGATGCAGCCGTGGTGGACTTCCTGAAGGCGCAGCCCGATGTCGACCTGATGTGCGAGCACATCTCGCAGTTTCTCGATCACTGGCTCGATGCCATGTCACGCAACCACCGCAGCTATGTCACGGTGGCCATCGGCTGCACCGGCGGGCAGCATCGCTCAGTCTATCTGGTGGAAGAGCTGGCGCGACGCTTCAGTGCGCGCTGGACCACACTCAAGCGGCACCGCGAACTCGACGCCGGCTGACGCTGCCCATCAGGCTGCCAGCCGCCCCATGGGCATTCAGCCTTGCTGGAGCAGCTTGCGCACCGGCGCCGGCAGCCCCAGTTGCGGCCAGGCATCCGCCGCATGCCAGCTGCCTGCCGTGTTCAAGGCGCGGGACGGGAGTAACACACGCACCGGGTGCAGATGCAGGTCCTTGTGCGTCAGCACATGGGTGAACACCGCCTCGTCCTGCAATGCAGCCCGGTATTTCGCCGGTACGGTCGCCTCCAGCGCCTCACGGCTGTCGAACAGCTCAAAACAATACAGGCCGGCCCAGACGCCGGGCGTGGGCCGTTGGCGCAACCAGACGGCGCCGTCGCGCGTCTGCGCCCACAACAGCCAGAGTGACTGCGCGCTGCGCTTGAGCTTGCGCGTTTTCACCGGGTAGCGTTCCGGTTGGCCTTCGCGTCGTGCCACACACAGCTTGGCCACCGGGCAGGCATCACACACCGGTTTGCGCGCCGTGCACACAGTTGCGCCCAAGTCCATCACACCCTGGGTGTAGCGTGGCATGGCACGCTGCAAGTCGCGTTGAGGCAGCAGCTCGGTCGCCTGCGCCCACAGCGCACGCTCGTTCGCGGCCACGGCCAGATCAGCGTTGAAGCCCAGCACGCGTGTCAGCACCCGCTTGACGTTGCCGTCCAGGATGGCCACCCGTTCACCGAAGCAGATCGAGGCCACCGCCGCTGCCGTGGAGCGGCCGATGCCCGGCAGGGTCTGCAAGGTTTCAGCGTTACGCGGGAACTCTCCGCCGTGCAATGCCACCACCTGCACGGCACAGGCGTGCAGGTTGCGCGCGCGGCTGTAGTAGCCCAGACCGCTCCACAGGGCCAGCACCTCGTCCAGGTGCGCCGCCGCCAGCGCACGCACATCGGGAAAGCGCTGCAGGAAGCGGGCGAAGTAGTCCAGCACTGTCACCACCTGCGTCTGCTGCAGCATGATCTCGGACAGCCAGACGCGGTAGGGATCACGCGTGGCCTGCCATGGCAGGTCGTTGCGGCCATGGCTTTGCTGCCAGCGCACCACTGGCGTGGCCAGATCGATTGCCATCGGTTTCAGGCCTGCGCCAGTTCCGGCTCGGCGCGGGCCGCCGTCGACGCGGTCTCAGGCGACCGGACGAGGTAGTTGGTCAGCTCCTGCAGCTTGCCATCCAACTGGTCGATCGCATGGGTCTGGGCCTGGATTTCTGCAATCCGCTCATCCAGCCCGCCGGCCGCCTGCTGGATGCGGTCGATCGCCTCGATGCGGCGGCTGAAGTTGCGGCGGCGCTCACGCAGTTGCGCGTCCAGCTGGGCTGCCGCCGATTTGCTCCACAACTCGACATCACCCAGCGCCATCTGGTGCACGCTGCGCAAGCGGGTGGAAAGCGCACGCACCAGCCGGTCGGCAAACTCGGGTTGCGCCAGCCGGAAGGCATTGCCGATGCCGAGGTACTGCAGATGGCCGTGTTCGACCTTGTCGAGATCGTTCAGGTAGTCCTGCATCTGCGGCTCGGTCGGCGCCTGCAGGGAAAAGCCGTGCTCGGCGTTGAGCTGGCGGAATGTCGCTGCCAGCATGGACTGGATTTCACCGGTCAGCGACTGCACGCGCCGCAGGTTCTCGCGCAGGCGGTCAAACGTGTCACCGTAGGCCTTCTTGACGCCGAGCTTGAGCCCCTTGTGCTGCAGTGCCTGCGTCAGCTGGGCCATCTCCTGGCGCAAGGTGGTGGAGCCGAGCAGGCCGAACACATCACGCAGCAGCTTGAGGTGGACTGAGCGCACGGCATGGATCTTGGCGCCGCTGCGGTCGAATTCCGCCTGCTCCTGTGAAATGCGGGTGCGCATGTGCTTGATGACAGTGCTGTTCTTGCCGCGCAGGCCCTTGAGCTCAAGCAGTTGCTCGGCCAGGTCGCGGCGGCGAATGTTCAAGACGCGACCGGTCTCGGTCTGCAGATCGGCAATGCCCGTTGCCACGGCGGCGCCCAGGATGCGTTGCCGCTGCCCCATGATGCGCCGGCCCAGGGCATCTTCCAGCGCCGGCAGGCAGCTCGACTGCAGCAGGGCCTGGTCGTCGGTGACCTTGGCCACCAGCCCCTTCTGTGCCGAGACCGGGAAAACCAGTTCGCGCGAAATACCGAGGATCTCGGCCGTGGTCTCGCACTGGCGCTCGATCTGCATCTGGATCTGCGCGGGCGAGCTCAGGGCATCCCACAATGAGTCAATCTTGTTGAGCACCACCAGCCGGGTGTCCACGTCGGCCGACTCGGTGATGAGGTGCTCGCGCCAGATGGCGAGGTCGGACTTGGTCACGCCGGTATCGGCGCCGAGGATGAACACCACGGCATGGGCCTGCGGCACCAGGCTGACGGTCAGTTCCGGCTCGGCACCGATGGCGTTGAGCCCCGGGGTGTCCAGGATCACCAGGCCCTGCTTGAGCAGGGGATGGGCGATGTTGATCAGCGCATGACGCCAGCGCGGCACCTCCACCATGCCTTCGGCATCGGTCAGCGGGTTGTCTTCCGGCGTCTGGCCATCCCAGAAGCCCAGCGCACGGGCCTCGTCCTGGGTCACGCGCAGGGTCTCGGCCACCTTCTCCAGCGCCACGGCCAGCTGCTGCGGGTCGTTGACGTCCAGATCGATGCGCGTCCACTTCTCCGGCACCATGCGCCATTCCATCAGCGACTGCGTCTGCAGTCGGGTCTCGATCGGCAGCAGGCGCAGGCAAGGCGGCACTTCGGCGTCGTAGCCCATCTCGGTCGGGCACATGGTGGTGCGCCCGGCGCTGGCCGGCATGATGCGCCGGCCATAACCGGCAAAGAAGATGGCGTTGATCAGCTCCGACTTGCCGCGCGAGAACTCGGCGACGAAGGCCACCATGACCTTGTCGGAACGCACCTGGTTTTCCAGCCTGCGCAACCGTTCCTCGACGGCTGCGTCAAGCAGGTCATGGTCCTTCATCCATTCGGCCAGCAGCTTCAGGCGCAGGGCGAACTCGCGCCGCCATGTGCCGTGCTGATCGAACTTCTCGTTGAATGAGGTTGCCACAATCTCTCCCGATGAACTTTTCAATATAGCATCCAGGCCGTTAATTTTTCTGACAGGTCGGACAGTAGAACGTCGACCGCTGGCCTTGCCGGATGGCCTTGATCGGGGTGCCGCACACCCTGCAAGGCTGACCTTCCCGACCATACACCATGGCGTCGAGCTGGAAGTAACCATTTTCACCGTGCGCATTGGAGAAATCACGCAAGGTGCTGCCACCTTTTTCCACCGCCCGTGCCAGCACATCGCGGATGGCGGCATGCAGCCTGGCCGCGCGCGGCCGGCTCAGACGGGCGGCACTCAGCGTGGGGCGGATGCCGGCCAGGAACAGCGCTTCGGAAGCGTAGATATTGCCCACCCCCACCACCACGTCGCCGGCCAGCAGCACCTGCTTGATGGCCGCGCGGCGTGCCTTGAGGCCGGCATGGAAAGCGACCACATCGAAGTCATCCGACAGCGGCTCCATGCCCAGGCCGCCGAGCAGCTTGCGCGCCTGCGGCGAGGCCTCGTCCGGCACGAACACCACGGCGCCGAAACGGCGCGGGTCGTGCAGGCGCAGGGTGCCGCGCGTGGTCACGAGTTCGAAGTGATCGTGCACGCCGCGGGGCGGCAGCTGCGGGCCAAAACTCAAACTGCCCGACATGCCCAGATGGAGCAACAGCAGCCCCTCATCCAGATCGAGCAGCAGGTACTTGCCGCGCCGGCGCACGCCGCGCACGGTGCGCCCCGTCAACTGCTGCACCGGGATGCCCAAGGGCCAACGCAGCGGCTTTCCCAGCACGGCCGCACCGATGCGCGCACCGGCGATCCGGTCGGCAAAACTCAGGCGGGTGACTTCAACTTCCGGTAGTTCGGGCATGGTCTACAAGGGGGCTGGCTTGGATTATTATGGTCCGATGTCGCCATCCAAAAGCATTGCCGTCCTGATGCTGGCAGGCGCGCTCGGCGCGCAGGCTCAGGACACCGCCCCCACCGTCGCCGCCCCACCGGCCAATTCGGCGCTCGACGGAGCACTCTTTTACCAACTGTTACTCGGTGAACTCACCACCCAGGGCGGCGACCCCGGAACGGGTTATGCCCTGCTGCTGGATGCGGCACGCAAAACAGGTGACGAGCAACTGTACAAGCGCAGCGTCGACATTGCGCTGCAGGCACGCTCCGGCGAATCGGCCCTGCAGGCCGCACGCGCCTGGCGCCAGGCACAGCCGGCCTCCAAGGAAGCCAACCGCTATGTGCTGCAGATCCTGATTGCCCTGAACCGCCTGGGCGACACCGTGGAGCCGCTCAAGCGCGAGATCGCGCTGGCCGATGCGCCCGAACGCGGCGTCCTCATCAACCTGCTGCCCAACTACTTCGCGCGTGCCAATGACAAGAAACTCGCGGCCCAGGTGCTGGAGCAGGCACTGGCCGACCACCTGACCAGCCCCGCCACCGGTGCGGCCGCCTGGACGGCCATGGGCCGCTTGCGTCTGGCCGCAGCGGACCTGCCCGGCACGCTGGACGCCGCCCGCCGCGGCCAGGCCCTGGACGTGCAGGCTGAAGGCCCCGCCTTGCTGGCCCTGGCCCTGCTCAGCCTGTCCCAGCCGCAGGCCGAGAGCCTGGTGCTCACCTATCTGGCCGGCAAACCGCAAAACGACCTGCGCCTGGAGTACGCCCGGGTGCTGCTCAATGCCCAACGCCACAGCGAAGCCTTTGAGCAGTTGCGCATCGTCACCACCGATCAGCCGGACGCAGCACCCGCCTGGCTGCTGCGCGGTACGCTGGAATTGCAGGACAACCGCCTGAGCGCCGCGGAGAGCTCGATCCGGCGTTATGTCGACCTGATCACCACCAACCCACCGGCCACCCGTGAAGAGCGCAACCGCAGCCTGACGCAGGCCTACCTGCTGCTGGCGCAGATTGCCGAGCAGCGCAAGGATTACGCCCAGGCCGAAAGCTGGCTTGCCAAGATCAGCAATGCGGAAGACATGGTCAGCACCCAGAGCCGGCGCGCTGCCATCCTGGCACGGCAGGGCAAACTGGAAGAAGGGCGCCAGCTGATTCGCAGCCTGCCCGAGCGCAACCCGGCCGATGCACGGCTGAAACTCAGCGCCGAAGTCCAGCTGCTGCGTGACAACAAGCAGTACCAGGCCGCCTACGACCTGCTGGCTGAGGCCATTCGCGGTGAACCGCAAGACGTGCACCTGCTCTATGACCAGGCCACTCTGGCGGAAAAGCTGGGCAACGCGACCGAGATGGAGCGCCTGCTGCGCCAGATCATGGTCATCAAGCCCGACTACCACCACGCCTACAACGCGCTGGGTTATTTCTTCGCCGATCGCAACATCCGCCTGGACGAAGCACGCCAGCTGGTGCGCAAGGCCTTGGAGTTCGCACCGGGCGACCCCTTCATTGCCGACAGCCTGGGCTGGGTCGAGTTCCGCAGCGGCAACACGGCCGAAGCACTGCGCATCCTGCAGGATGCCTACAAGAAACGGCCCGATGCCGAGATCGCTGCCCACCTCGGCGAAGTGCTGTGGAGTCTGGGGCAGCGTGAACAGGCCCTCAGCGTCTGGAAGGAAGGCCGCGCACTCAATCCCGAGAACGAGACCCTGCTGGAAACGTTCAAGCGCCTGCGTGTGAACCCGTGAAGCTGCTGAGCCGAACGGCAGCCGGCCTGCTCCTGATTGCTATCTTTTTGATAGCTGGTTGCGCACAACCACCGAGGGTAGAAAGCCCCAGCGGCATTGAATCGCAATTCTGGCGCGGTCGCCTGGGCCTGCGCGTTGACAGCGAGCCGCCGCAATCCTTCTCCGCCGGCTTCGAACTCAGCGGCGATGCCGACCAGGGCACATTGCGCCTCTTCAGCCCGCTGGGCACTACCCTGTCGGACCTGCGCTGGTCACCCCAGTCGGCCACCCTGTCGAACAATGGCGAAACGCGGCAGTTCGAGTCGCTCGACGCCCTGGCCACCCAGGCCACCGGCACCGCCATCCCGATTGCGGCCCTGTTCCAGTGGCTGACAGGCGTGCAGACCGGTGCGGCCGGCTGGAGCGCCGATCTCTCGCAGCTGGAGAGCGGCCGGCTGACGGCCCGGCGCTCGCAGCCCTTGCCGGCCGCCGAATTGCGCCTCATCCTGGAACGCTGACGCGCCGGCGAGGACGCCACCGATAATCAGGCCATGAAGGCGCTCTACGACATTCCGGCACCGGCCAAGCTCAACCTGTTCCTGCACATCACGGGCCGGCGCGCTGACGGCTACCACCTGCTGCAGTCGGCCTTCATGCTGATCGACTGGGCCGACACCCTGCACTTCGAGCGCCGCACCGATGGCACCCTCAGCCGCGAGGACCTGCTCAAGCCGCTGCCGGCAGATGACCTGGTCCTGCGCGCTGCGCGCGCGCTGCAAACCGCCAGCGGCACGACACAAGGCGCGCACATCGGCGTCGAGAAACGCCTGCCGGCCCAGGCCGGCATGGGTGGCGGCTCGTCCGATGCGGCCTCCACCCTGCTGGCGCTCAACCGGCTGTGGCAACTGGATTTCAGCCTGGAACGGCTCGCAGCCATTGGCCTGACACTGGGCGCCGATGTGCCCTTCTTCCTGCATGGCCGCAACGCCTGGGTCGAAGGCATCGGCGAGCAGATCACGCCGCTGGACGTGCCGCACGGCCAGCTGCTGGTGGTCAAACCCGACGCCGGACTCGAAACCGCTGCAATTTTTTCTGACCCAACCTTGAAGCGCGACAGTATTGCTGCTATAATCTCAGGCTTTGCTGCAGACCCGTACAGCTTCGGCCACAACGACTTGCAGCCTGTTGCCCAGAAACTTTGCCCTGGTGTGACCCAAGCCATCGACTGGCTGGCCACATTGGGATTGCAGGGAAGGATGACAGGTTCAGGAAGCGCCGTTTTTGCATGGGCACCGCCCTCTTTGCGTGTTCCGAAGGCGCCGGACGCGATGGAGGTCAGGTTGTGCAGCAACCTGGATGCTCATCCTCTTGCAGGTTGGGCGACCAGCGATAGAGTTGTCGGTCGATAGCTGTTTCAGCTGTCAACCAGTGTAGGGGAGTCGCCAAGTTGGTCAAGGCACCGGATTTTGATTCCGGCATGCGAGGGTTCGAGTCCTTCCTCCCCTGCCAAATTTTTCTGGGTATTAATCGCTGGGACGTCGTTCATGCAGGTCGCTCCTTCCCCTGATTTCATGCTTTTCACCGGCAATGCCAATCCTGGCCTGGCCGCTGACATTGCCAAGTACCTCGGCATTTCGCTGGGTGCTGCCACCGTGGGCCGTTTCTCTGACGGCGAGGTCACGGTCGAACTCAACCAGAACGTCCGTGCCCGCGACGTCTTCGTGATCCAGTCGACCTGCGCGCCGACCAACGACACGCTGATGGAACTGCTGATCATGGTCGATGCGCTCAAGCGCGCCTCGGCCGAACGCATCAGCGCCGTCATCCCCTATTTCGGTTATGCCCGCCAGGACCGCCGGCCGCGTTCCACCCGCGTGCCAATCACGGCCAAGGTCGTGGCCAACATGCTGCAGGCCGTGGGCGTGGCCCGCGTGCTGACCATGGACCTGCACGCTGACCAGATCCAGGGTTTCTTCGACATCCCGGTCGACAACATCTACGCCTCGCCGGTGCTGCTGAGCGACCTGCGCCAGAAGAAATACGAAGACCTGATCGTGGTCTCGCCCGACGTCGGTGGTGTGGTGCGCGCGCGCGCCCTGGCCAAGCAGCTCGGCTGCGACCTGGCCATCATCGACAAGCGCCGCCCCAAGGCCAATGTGAGCGAAGTGATGCACGTGATCGGCGAAATCGAAGGCCGCAACTGCGTGATCATGGACGACATGATCGACACCGCCGGCACGCTGGTCAAAGCCGCCGAAGTGCTGAAGGAACGTGGCGCCAAGAAGGTCTACGCGTATTGCACGCACCCGATCTTCTCCGGCCCGGCCATCGAGCGCATCGCCAAGGGCACGGCCCTGGACGAAGTCGTGGTGACCAACACCATCCCGCTGAGCCCGTCCGCGGCCGGCTGCACGAAGATTCGCCAGCTCAGCGTGGCACCGCTGATCGCGGAAACCATCCACCGCATCGCCAAGGGCGAGTCGGTCATGAGTTTGTTCTCGGAGCAGGAAGACCTGTTCTGAGACAAAAAGTGGACCCGCACACCACTGCGTCGTGCCGGGTCCTTGTTAAACCGGAGTCACACTGGTCGCGGTGGACTCTTAATGGAGTGAACTATGAAATTCGTCGCTTTTGAGCGCGCCAAGCAGGGCACGGGTGCGAGCCGCCGTCTCCGCAATTCGGGTCGTACGCCGGCCATCGTCTACGGTGGCACCGGTGAGCCGCTTCTGATCGAACTCGATCACAACGCACTGTGGCACGCCCTGAAAAAGGAAGCCTTCCACTCGTCCATCCTCGACATGGAACTGAATGGCAAGGAAAGCAAGGTTCTGCTGCGCGACGTGCAGATGCACCCGTTCAAGCAACTCGTGCTACACATCGATTTCCAGCGCGTGGACGCCAACACCAAGCTGCACATGAAGGTGCCGCTCCACTACAGCGGTGAAGAGAACTCTCCCGCCGTCAAGCTGGACCTGTGCTTGGTGAACCACGTCATCACCGAACTCGAAGTGTCCTGCCTGCCCAAGGACCTGCCTGAGTTCATCAATGTGGACCTGAGCGGCCTGAAGAAGGGCGAGTCCCTGCACCTGGCTGACATCAAGCTGCCCAAGGGCGTGACCGCCGTGACCCACGGCAAGGCCAACCCGGTGCTGGTGTCGGTGGTGGCTCCGGCTGAAGAAGCCGAAGCTGCACCTGCTGCCGCTGCCGCTGAAGCAGCTCCGGCTGCTGAGAAGGCTCCGGCCAAGAAGAAGTAAGTCCAGGCCCCGCTGCCTGAACTGCAACGGCCCACTTCGGTGGGCCGTTTCTTTTGGTAACCCAGGCAGCCGGGGCGATGCATTGATAATCCGCGCATGATCAAACTGTTTGTCGGCCTCGGCAATCCGGGCCCTGAATACGAAGCCACCCGGCACAACGCTGGCTTCTGGTGGATCGACGCCGTGGCGCGCGAACTCAAGGCCAACCTGGTGATGGACAAGAGCTACCACGGCCTGGTGGCACGCACTTCGGTCAAGGGCCAGACGGTCTGGCTGTTGGAGCCGCAGACCTTCATGAATGTGTCGGGCAAGTCGGTGGCGGCGCTGGCGCGCTTCTTCAAGATCCAGCCGAACGAAATCCTGGTGGCGCACGACGAACTCGACATCGTGCCGGGCCAGGTCAAACTCAAGCTCGGCGGCAGCCATGCCGGCCACAACGGCCTGCGCGACATCCATGCCCAGCTCGGCACCGACGACTACTGGCGCCTGCGCATCGGCGTCGGCCATCCAGGCGTGAAATCCGAAGTGGTCAACTGGGTACTGAAAAAGCCCTCGCCCGAGCACCGCACCGCCATCGAAGACTGCATCACCCGCTCACTCAAGGCGCTACCCGAACTGCTGGCCGGCGACATGGAAAAAGCCACCATGCTGATCCACACCAGCAAACCGCCGCGGCCGAAACCACCACGGCCCGCCCCCACGCCAGCCCCCGCCGAAGGAGACAGCGCATGATTCGCATCCGTTCTTTTGCTATCTTTTTCATAGCTGTCTGCGCATTATTGACAAGGGCAGAGGCCCAGAATGTCTATCGTTGCGGCGACAGCTACAGCCAGTCACCCTGCCCCGGCGGCGTGGCCATCGATGCCAGCGACAGCCGCACGAAGGGCCAGAAAGCGCAAGCCGATGCAGACACCCAACGCGACCGACAAGCCGCCCAGGCGCTGGAAAAGGAACGGCTGAAGCAGGAAGCGGCGGCCAACGCCAGCACGCAAAAGGCCGAAGCAGCCAAGGCGCCGGCAGCCGCTGCCGCACCGCACTCCAGCAGCAAGAAGAAACACAAAGAACCCGCCTACTTCACGGCCAGAACCGCCGGCGACAAGAAAGCGGACAAGAAGAAAAGCGAGAAAAGCGCCGCGCCTTAACCCGCCGCCTTACGGGCAGCGGCCTCGGCCTGCGCTTGCTGCGCCTCGGCCTGCAGGCGGTGGAATTTCTGCATCAGGGTCTCGCGGTCTTCCACAAAGTTGGGGTTGACCGGAATGCAGGCCACCGGGCAGACCTGCACACACTGCGGCTCGTCAAAATGGCCGACGCATTCGGTGCAGCGATTCGGATCGATCTCGTAGATTTCCTTGCCGAGGTAGATCGCCTCGTTCGGGCACTCGGGCTCGCAGACATCGCAGTTGATGCACTCGTCGGTGATCATCAGCGCCATAGGGCCTCCACCGTCTGACCAGCAGGAATTTGCACTCGGATTCGCATAGCCCCAATTATCGGGGCTGCGGCCAAGACCCTACTGCGAGCCGGCCAGGTCCGGCGCTGGCCGGGGCTGCGCCAGCTTGGTCTGGTCATAAACCGGCTGCGGCGGCAGGTCGACCAGGTGCGCGGTGTCGGCCCATTGGACGATCTCGATCGTCTCGCCCTGCAGGCGCACACGGTTGAGGCCGGCATTGGGAATCTCGCTCTGGCGCGGGCCGGAGAGCGGCAGCCCAAGGGCGGTGCGGTACACCATGTCGAGCACGCCACCGTGCGTCACCACCACCAGGGTCTGATGCGGATGGCGGCGCCCCAGCGCCCGCAGCGCCGCGATGACGCGCGTGTGGAACTGGCGCGTGCTCTCGCCGCCCTCGAAGGCGTAGTCCTCCTCGAAACGGATCCACTGCGCCCAGGCTTCGGCGTACTGCGCCTTGATGTCAGCCACCCGCAGGCCTTCGGCCACACCGAAGTGCTGCTCGCGCAAGGCGGCATCCAGCTCGGGCGCCAGGGGCAACGGCTGCAGGCGCTGCACACCCACCGGCTCGGCGGTCTGGCGCGCACGCAGCAGGTCGCTGCTGACCAGATGCTGCACTTCCTCGCCCGCCAGCCGCGCGGCCAGGCGCTGTGCCTGCGTGTGGCCGATGGCATTGAGCGGCACATCCAGCTGGCCCTGGAAGCGCAGCTCACGGTTCCAGTCGGTCTCGCCGTGGCGCAGGAGGATGAGTTCGGTCATGCAGAGATGATACGGCGACGACGTTTCAGAAATTTTTCAAGCTCGACCGCCAGCAGCACCAGCGCGGCAGCACCGAAGCACAGGCCCAGCTCCAGTGCGCTCAGCGGTGCCGTCTTGAAGATCGGGTTGAGTTGCGGCACATACAGCGTGGCCAGCTGCAGCACCAGCGTCAGCAGCACGGCGCCCAGCAGCGCCAGGTTGGAACGCAGGCCGAGTGTGAGGAGTGAGTCGTGTTCGGAGCGGATCGCCAGCACATGCGCCATCTGCGCCAGCGTGAGGGTGGTGAACACGATGCTCGGGCCGTGCGCGTTGCCATCGGCAAGCGCCCAGGCCTGCAGCCCCAGGCACAGCCCGGCCATCAGGAGGCCGACCCACAGCACGTGCTGCCACAGGCCGTGGGCGAACAGGCTTTCCTGCGGCGGGCGCGGTGGCCGCTGCATGATGCCGCGCTCGGCCGGCTCGCGCGCCAGCGCCAGCCCCGGCAAGCCGTCGGTCACCAGGTTGATCCACAAAATATGGATCGGCAGCAGCGCAATCGGCAGGCCCAGCAGCGGCGCCAGGAAGATGACCCAGATCTCGCCCGAGTTGCCGGTCAGCGCGTAGCGCACGAACTTGCGGATGTTGTCGTAGATGCGCCGCCCCTCGCGCACCGCACGCACGATGGTGGCGAAGTTGTCGTCCAGCAGCACCAGGCTGGCCGCCTCGCGCGCCACGTCGGTACCGCCGCGCCCCATGGCCACGCCGATGTCGGCGCGCTTGAGCGCCGGTGCATCGTTGACGCCGTCGCCCGTCATGGCCACGAACTCGCCGTGGCGTTGCAGCGCCTCGACGATGCGGATCTTCTGCAACGGGTCGACGCGCGCATACACACGCACGCTCGCCACACGCTCGTGCAGCAACGGCTCGCTCATGGTGGCCAGTTCGGCTCCGGTCAGCACCTCGACGTCATGCCCGTCGTGCACGATGCCCAGGCGGCGCGCAATCGCCAGCGCGGTGGCCGGGTGGTCGCCGGTGATCATCACCGGCGTGATGCCGGCCGACAGGCAATCACGCACCGCCGCCTGTGCCTGCTGCCGCGGCGGATCGATCATGGCCACCAGGCCGATCAGGCTCAAGCCCTGCTCCACCGCTGCCATCTCGTCGTCCCCAGGCAGCGCGTCCAGGTCGCGCCGCGCCAGCGCCAGCACACGCAGGCCCTGCGCGGCCAGCGCCATGGCCTGGTCCAGCACCCCCTGCTGCTGCAGGGGCTGTGTCCCATCGGCAGACCACTGCCGCGTGCACAGCGGCAACACCGACTCCGGCGCCCCCTTCACAAAAACCACCAGATCACCTTGCGCACTGCGGTGGACCGTGCTCATGCGCTTGCGCTCGGAATCAAACGGCAGCTCCTGCACCCGCGGCCACGCTTGCTCCAGCACCGTCTTGTCCAACCCGCCCTCCAGCGCGGTCTGCGCCAGCGCGGTTTCGGTCGGGTCGCCATGCCAGGCGTTGCCGCGGCCGTGGCGGGCATCGTTGCACAACGCCGCCGCACGCAACACCTCCGCCATGGCCGGGTCATGCGGCTGCCCGGCATGCCACACCCGATCCGCCATCCATACCTGCTCCACATGCATGCGGTTCTGCGTCAGGGTGCCGGTCTTGTCGGAGCAGATGAAGGTCACCGAGCCCAGCGTCTCGACCGACGGCAGGCGACGGATGAGCGCGTTCTGCCGCGCCATGCGGCGCGCGCCCAGCGCCAGCAGCACCGTCACCACCGCCGGCAACGCCTCGGGAATGGCAGCCACCGCCAGACTGACCGCAGTGAGCATCATCAGCACCGGGTCTTCACCGCGCAGCACGCCCACCACAAAGATCACCGCGCAGATGCCCAGCACCGCCAGCGCCAGCCGGCGGCCGAAGTCGGCCAGGCGCAGCTGCAACGGCGTCATGCGCTCGCCCGCCTCGCCCTCCCCGTCGGCGCTGCGGCCTGTCTGCAGCAGGCGGGCCACCTGCCCCAGCTCGGTGGCCATGCCGGTGGCCACCACCAGGCCACGCCCGTGGCCGTGGGTGGCGGTGGTGCCCTTGAAAGCCATGTTGAGACGGTCGCCGAGCACATGGTGCGTGCCCTGCAGGCGATGCGTGTGTTTTTCCACCGTGACCGACTCGCCGGTGAGCGCCGATTCATCGACCTTGAGCTGCGCGATGTCGAGCAGGCGCAGATCGGCCGGCACCTGGTTGCCGGCCTCCAGCAGCACGATGTCACCCGGCACCAATTCGCTGGCGGCCAGCACCTGCACCTGGCCGCCGCGCAGCACCGTGGCCTGCATGGCGGCAAGCTGGCGCAGCGCCGCCATGGCGCGGTCGGCGCGCCAGGCCTGCACAAAACCGATCACCGCATTGAGCAGCACGATGACCAGGATGGCCAGCGTGTCGATCCAGTCGCCCAGAAAGCCGGAGACCAGCGCTGCCGCCACCAGCACCAGGATCATGAAGTCACGGAACTGGTCGGCCAGCAAGGCCAGCGGCCCGCGCGCCTTCGACTGCACCAGCACATTGGGGCCGTGGTCGGCGCGACGCCGGCCGGCCTCGTCGTCCGGCAGGCCGTGGGCCGGGTCCACACCGTGTTCGCGTGTCAGCTCATGCGCGTCGCGCAGGTGCCAGTCGCGGCGCGGGGACGGGCGTTCCGCCAAGCTCAGTCCTCCTGCGGCGGCTTGACGATCATCACCGGCACGCCGGCCGCATGCAGCAGCTCGTGCGACACCGAGCCCAGCAGCGCACTGCGCAGCGTGCCCTGGCCGCGTGCGCCCATCACCACCAGCTCGCAGCCGTAGTTTTCCAGGATGTCCACCAAGGTATGCGCCGGATCACCCTTGGCCACTTCGCGTTCGTAGGTGATGCCGGCCTGCTGCAGCAGCGCCTCGGCCTGCATCATCGCGTGCACACCGGCTTCGGCACTGATGCGGTCCAGCACCTCGGCGTCGTGCGCCACCAGCATCTCGTACAGCGAAGCCGGCTCCTGCACGTTGGCCAGCACCACATGGGCACGCAGCCCTTCGCAGGTCAGCTGCACCACCCGGCGCACCGCCTCCAGCGAAATGTCCGAACCATCCACAGGCAACAGGATCTTCATGGTGTTTTCCTTTCCAGAGCACGACGAAACTCTTCCAGCCGCGCCGGGTAGTCCGTGGCATCGCCATATTCCAGGAACCGGGCGTAACGTTCATGGGTACCGAGGATCTTGCGCGCATGCTTGATGGGGCAGAAGTACTGCTCGGTGCGCGCCACGATCTCGGTGACATAGGCCATCAGACCATTGGCATAAGCGCAGTAGGCGCACTGGAAGCGCTCGATGACATTCAGATACCCCAGGTACTGCCGGTCGAAGACGAAATAATCGGCGCGCCGCACCTTGGCAATGCGGTAGATCGGGAAGCAGGTGGCCTGGTAGAAGCTCACGCACAGGTCCAGCATGAGCAAGGGGAAGATCATGGCGTAGATGATCGGAAAGGTGAGCAGGTTCAGCGGCCGGATGCTCAGCAGCCAGGGGAAGATGCCGGTCTTCAGGCGCTGGTGCATCTGCTTCACCGACTGCTCGAACTCGACGCGTTTGCCCTTGATGGTGAAGCTCACGCGCTGCTCCTGTTCATGCAGGGCGGTGCGCAAGTCGTCTTCCAGCGAGGAGATCTGGCCCAGCAGGTCGCGGATGCGTTCGTTCATGTCACTCCCATGCCGATCTACCGGCGGCCAGCCTGTGATGACGCGGCAGGTCCGGCTGGCGCTGACCTGTGGCGCTTATTCGCGGCCCAGGCTGCGGACTTTTTCCTGCAGACGCTGCGCCACCAATGGGTCGACAAACTTGTCCACCTCGCCGCCCAAGGTGGCGATCTCTCGCACAAAGGTGCTGGAGATGAACTGGTACTTGTCGCTCGGCGTCAGGAACACGGTTTCCACGTCCGGCATCAGGCTGCGGTTCATGCCAGCGAGCTGGAACTCGTAATCGAAGTCAGTCACGGCGCGCAGGCCACGGATCATGGCCTTGCCGCCGCGCGCCACCACGAAGTCGCGCATCAGGCCGGAGAACGTCTCTACCGACACCTGCGGGTACGGTTTCACAAGCTCCTGCACCATGGCCATGCGCTCGGCCAGCGTGAACAGCGTCTTCTTGTGATGGCCGGCGGCCACTGCCACGATGATGCGGTCGAACAGCTGGGCGGCCCGGCGCACCACATCGATGTGGCCGAGGGTCATGGGGTCGAAGGTGCCGGGGTAGACGGCAATCACATTGCGGGACATGGTGGGCTTCTCCTGCAGTGCATTATGCAGTGCCCATCAGGCCTCGCTGCACCATTTTGGGTATGGAACTTGCGTTGCCCCTTGCATGCGATTTCCCGCTCGTCGTGCATGGATACCCCCCCTGGCCTGCCTGGGCGGGCTGCTGTTGTGCCAAGCGGCACAGGCGCAGCAGGTGGCCAGCCTGCCGGTGGTGGAGATTGCCGGCCACTACGACAATGCCGTGGGCAGCAGCGACGCCGCCTCGCAAGGCAGCGTCGGCCCGGCCTTGATCCGCGACCGGGCCCTGCAGCGCCCCGCCGAGGCACTGGAGTTCGTGCCCGGCCTGGTGGTCACGCAACATTCGGGCGACGGCAAGGCCAACCAGTACTTCCTGCGCGGCTTCAACCTCGACCACGGCACCGACTTCGCCACCCGGGTGAACGGTGTGCCGGTGAACATGCCCACCCATGCCCACGGCCAGGGCTACAGCGACCTCAACTTCCTGATCCCCGAACTGCTGCAACGCATCGACTACCGCAAGGGCCCCTACCATGCGGCCGATGGCGACTTTGCTTCCGCCGGGGCGGCGGACTTCGTCTACCGCACCCGGCTCGACCAGCCGCTGCTGGACGTCTCGACCGGCGAACGCGGTTATGCGCGGCTGCTGGCGGCCGGCTCGCAGGAACTCACGGCCGGGCAGACGCTGCTGATGGCCTTCGAGCGCATGAACAACGACGGCCCGTGGCGCGTGCCGGAAGGGCTGCGCAAAACCAATGCCATCCTCACGCTCAGCGATGGCTCCGCGGCACAAGGCTGGTCGGCCAGTGTCATGGGCTACCACGCGCGCTGGACCGCCACCGACCAAGTGCCCCAGCGCCTGCTGGACGCCGGCAGCTATCAGGGCGCTGCCTTCGGCCGCTTTGATTCGCTGGACAGCAGCGACGGCGGCCAGACCAGCCGGCACAGCCTGTCGGGCGAGTGGCACAGCACACGCGGCGCCGTGCGCGACCGGCTGGCCGCCTATGCCCTGCACTACGACCTCGACCTCTATTCCAACTTCACCTACGCGCTGGACCGGCCGGCACAGGGCGACCAGTTCGCGCAGAAGGATCAGCGCACCGTCTACGGCCTCAGCGCCTCGCGCCTGTGGGACCAATCGCTGCCCGGCGGCCGCCCCATGCAGAACACACTGGGCGTGCAACTGCGCAGCGACCGCATCCGCGTTGGCCTGTACGACAGTGCGGCCCGTGTCATCACTACCACCGTGCGCGAGGACGAAGTGCGCCAGACCCTGGCCGGCCTTTATGCTGAAAGCCACATCGCCTGGACGCCCTGGCTGCGTACCGTGGCCGGCCTGCGCTTCGACCAGCTCGATGCCACGGTGGACAGCCTCACGCTGGCGACCAACAGCGGCAGCACCCGCACCGGCCGGCTCTCGCCCAAGTTCAGCGTGGTGCTGGGCCCCTGGCACCAGACGGAGTTTTTCTTCAACGCCGGGCGCGGCTTTCACAGCAACGACGCACGCGGCACCACCGCCCGGCTCGACCCGCGCGACGGCGTGACCGCGCAGGCCCCGGTGGCTGGCCTGGTGGGCTCGCGCGGGCAGGAGGTGGGCGTGCGCACCGAAGCCTGGCCCGGCCTGCAAAGCTCGCTCTCGTTCTGGCAACTGGACTTCGACTCCGAGCTCGTTTACCTGGGTGACGCCGGCAGCACCGAAGCCGGCCGCCCCAGCCGGCGCCATGGTGTGGAGTGGAGCACCCGCTGGCAGCCGGCCCCCTGGTTCGTGCTGGACGCCGACCTTGCCTGGACCCAGGCGCGTTATGCCGATGCCGCTGCAGCCGGTGATGCCATTCCGAATGCCGTCGGCCAGGTGGCGCAGATCGCCGCCACCGTGCGCGAGCGCGGCCCCTGGTCGGCCAGCCTGCACTGGCGCGCCATCGGCGCCGCACCGTTGAAGGAAGACGACAGCGTGCGCAGCAGCCCGAGCCAGACCTGGAACCTGCGCTTGGGCTATCGCCTGCACGCCCGTGCCGAGCTGTACTGCGACGTGTTCAACCTGCTGGATGCGAAGGTGAACGACATCCAGTACTACTACGCCTCGCGCCTGCGCAGCGAAGCCGCCAGCGTGGATGACCTGCACGTGCACCCCGGCGAACCGCGCACCCTGCGGCTGGGCCTGCGCCTGCGCTTCTAGCTCCATTACCTCACTCGCTCTAGACTCCCCTCATGACCTGGCACGCCACCCTCGACCTGCGCTACACACGGCAGCACCAGCGCACCGTTGCGCACCACCACCACAAAGGGCCTTTGCGCGTGCTGCAAAGCCTGTACCCGGAAGGCAATGCGGTGTGTCACAACGTGCTGGTGCACCCGCCGGGTGGCCTGGTGGGCGGCGACACACTGACCATCAAGATCGAGGTGCAGCCGGAGGCGCATGGCCTCGTCACCACACCGGGTGCCACCCGCTTCTACAAATCGGCCACCGAACCCGCCGTGCAAAGCGTGCACGCTCAACTGGCCCCCGGTGCGCGGCTGGAGTGGCTGCCGCTGGAAGCACTGGCCTACAACCAGTGCCGTGCCGAGAACAAGGCCGTGTTTGAACTCGCGCCCGGCGCCGAGCTGATGGGCTGGGACATCACCGCGCTGGGCCTGCCGGAAGCCGGGTTACCGTTCGTCGAAGGCACGTTTGCGCAACACATCGAAGTGCCCGGCGTCTGGCGCGAACAGGGCCGCATTGATGCCACCGACCTGCGGCTGATGGACGGCCCGCTCGGCTTGGCCGGCCAACGCTGCATGGCCACGCTGTTTTTCGTGGCCGGGTCCCCGATTGAACGCACACGACGCGAGCAGGCGCTGGAGGTGGTGCGCACCGTGCTGGCCGGCCACGCATTGCATGCCACGGCCGGTGCCACCAGCCCGCACCCCCAGGTGCTGGTGCTGCGCGTGCTGGCCCCGCTGGTGGAGCCGGCACTGGAGCTGCTCAAGCAGGCGCGGGCTGAATGGAGGAAAACGTTGTGGGAGATGGCGGCGGTGCCGCCGCGGGTCTGGGCGACCTAGAGCGATGTGACACGAAGCGCATCATCTCATTCGGTCTTGATGGGTGCTATGCGGTAGAACTTCAATCAGCCAGTAATTGCCACTTTTGTATTTGAACCGAGTGGCTGCTTCAGGCTGAGAGCAGCCAGTCCCGTGCAGCCGCTTTATGGCCGCTGTCGGTCCTGCAGCGGCTTTTCACTAAGGCGGCTATCATGACCCTGCCTCGTTTCCGCGCACAGCAAGAAGTGACACAATGCGAGCTTTTGAACAAACCATGAGAAATGTCACCCGATCAGGCGGGGACGGACAGGACCGAAGTGATGGGAACTATTAGTGAGGTCTTCCGTTTCGTCGACCTCTTCGCTGGGCTGGGTGGCTTCCACGTCGCCCTCGATGAGTTGGGGGGACGTGGCGTGTTCGCTGCTGAGTGGGAGCCCACGCTGAAGGCCCTCTATAAGGTCAATTTCGGTATCGACGTCTGGGGTGACCTTAACGACCTGAGCAGCGACGAAATCATCGCCCGGAGCGTGCCCGATCACCACGTCCTTACTGCGGGTTTCCCGTGTCAACCCTTCTCGAAAGCAGGAGACCAACTGGGCTTCAAGGACACAAATCAGGGCAATCTCTTCTTCAAGGTGCACGACATCCTGCGCGTCAAGCGGCCGCTGCACTTCATCTTGGAGAACGTGCCCAACATCCTCAAGCACGACGGCGGCCGCACCAGGACCACGATCATCCGCTTGCTGGAGGAGCTTGGTTACTCCGTCGACGTAGAGCACTTCTCGCCCCACGAGTTCGGCATTCCACAGGTGCGAAACCGCGCCTACTTCGTAGGTTCACTCAAGGGTCTCGATTATTTCGAGTGGCCGGCGAAGCACAAGGATCCCACCGAAATCCACTGGGTACTGCGCCACGAAGCACATTCCAGGCGCGCCATCCCGGAACAGACGCTGCGAGCCATCGACATGTGGGGCGACTTCCTGCGCCGCTCGCCGGCTGCGCTGAAGCTGCCTTCCTTCCCGATCTGGGCGATGGAGTTCGGGGCGACCTACCCCTACGAAGACGAAACTCCACCAGGGGTTTGGGCTAGCAGACCTGTGTGGGGTCTTCGCCAGATGGGCTTCAAGGGCAGCTTCGGCCAATCCCTCGAGTGCACGATCGACGAGCAAATCACGCGGATACCGAGCCATGCCAACCGCGCAGGCGACTTCTATTTCCCACAATGGAAGCGGACTTTCATCAGGCAGAACCGTGAATTCTACCAAGCCAACCGGTCCTGGATTGATCCCTGGCTAGAGCGGTGGCGCCCTCAAGACTTCCCCTCCAGCTTCCAAAAGCTGGAGTGGAACGCACAGGGTGAAGAGCGCAACATCGACAACTTCGTGCTGCAGGTACGTGCGTCTGGGCTGCGGGTCAAGCGTCCCACGACCTCCCCAAGTCTCATCGCCTTCACGGAGACCCAGGTGCCCATCCTCGGTGCTAACCTGGCCGGTAAACGTCGCTACATGACTCCAGCCGAGTGCGCTGAACTTCAGTGTCTCGGCGGCATCCAGTTGCCAGCGTCCGACACCAATGCGTATAAGGCCCTTGGCAACGCAGTTAACGCCCACGTCGTCAAAGCGATCGCAGAACGATTGCTGTGCAAGCTCATCCGTCCTACCCCGATCATCAACTCTGACCTCGAACCGTTGAGGGCTACTGCATGACCGACCACATCGAACACGAGAACGACGACTTGGACGAGGAGGATCCGCGGGTCCAATTGCTGGAGAGCCTCGCGGACGGGTTGGCGACCCTCTCGGAGGCTTCAGACACGCCCAACGGCGTTTCCCCAGTGTCTTCGATGTTCAGCAGCGTAGACGTCGACTTCGCCTCCGGCGCATGGACGAACCAACTGGCTGAGATTCAAGGCTGGCTAAACCTCAGCGATGACCTCCCGCTCACGGGTGGCGAACCCTTCCTTCAGGCGCTCATCGCTGAACTCGAACTCGATCCCACCGACCTCCTCGCCCCCGGGACCGCCTCCCCGCCGCTGACCATCCGCGCGCTGGAGCGTCTGAAAGAGCGCGTGGACACCGCCTGCCGGCTGCAGGCCGACTTCCTCGAAGAGCTTGAGACCAAGGGCACTAGCCGTGCGACGGCCACCCAATCCTGGGCTGACGCGTGGGCCGAGTTCGACGCGCGTGAAGATGCGGTGAGCCCGGAACCGGTCACGGCAAAGGCCGCAGTCTGGCCGATCTTCCAACTCACCAAGAAGCCGCCGAACCTAACGCCGTCCTACCAGCGGGGCGACGTCTGGCGCAACGGTGACCGGCAGTCCCTAATGGAGTCCATCCTCCGGGGCGTCCCGTTGCCCTCGATCATCCTGCTGCGCACCGGATCGTCCACCCCGCACGAAGTCGTCGACGGCAAGCAGCGGCTCACGGCAATCCTCCGGTTTGTAGGAAAGCATCCTGTCGCCAAACAGAAAGTTGCTGAGGTCACCGCCCGGCACAGAGGGAAGAAGTTCAACGAACAAGGACGTCTCGACGACAACGGTGACAGGAATCTGGCGGATCTGTTCAGCAACGACTATCCGGCCTTCCGTCGTGCGTGGAAAGCGCTGGAGGGTTACGCACTCAAGGCCAAGCATGAGGACGACTATTACTTCCCGTTCAAGCTGCGCACGACCGGAGACGGCGGACTGGTCGGTCCATACCTTGAGCCTCTCCGCGGTAAGTATTACACGCAGATCAAGGGCCAAGAGATTAACGTCGCTGGCCAGCAACTCACCGTCGAGTCTCTGTTCGAAGACGTTGTGGAGTACACCATTCCCGTCATCGAGTACACCCAGGCCACCCAGGCTCAGATTCATGAGGTCTTTCGCCTTTACAACAAGCAGGGCGTGCACCTGAACGCGGAAGAGATCCGTAACGCGGTCTACCACGAGGTCGAACTCACCCGAGCGACTCTCGCCGCCGCCGGTGACGCCGACCCTAACACTGATGTCGCTGAAATCGCCGAGTCGCTGGCCGGTATCCCGGGTCTTAGCCGTCTCGGTGTTGCTCTGAAGAACTACGGTTTCGGCGACACGCGCTACAAGCGCACTAAAGTTCTCGCGTGGGTCATCTCCGTCCTGGTGCACGACACCGCTGGAAAGGACCTGGCATCGACCAGCCGCACGATCGACCAGTTGCTGATCGCAATTCAGAACAAGCCGTCCCACCCGCTGGCCCAGTCCTCAACGCTAACCAGGCTGTTTTCGCTGCTGCTGCAGGCTGTCGAACTCCACTCATCGCACGATGAGTTGTGGTCCGGCCACTTTATGGACGGTGGCAAGGGCGTCAAGTGGCAGGAACTCCAACTCGTGGGCACCCTCGTGGGCATGGCCATGGCCTTGGCCTTGGCAGCATCGCCGCAAGACATCGAGGACCGCATCGAGGCGAAGGGTGATGTTATCCGCGTGGCCAGCGAAGAATCAGCGGACTGGGAACGCCCCAGTAAGACGCAGACCAAGACCCAGTGGGACTACATTGCCAGGATCTGCAAGAGCCTCCTTGAACACCTAGACATCGACCCGTCTCATGCAGCTGAGGCCGTACGTCAGCAGTTCGGGTCCTCCGGGTACGCGTCGTTGCAGAGGATGCTCATCAAACCGAAGAGTTGATAGCAGTGCCAGGAAGCTCCCCACTCGTCGAGCACGTCTACTTCAATCCACCCGCTCCCCAGGAGGCGGACTCGTGGTGGGCCCGCTATAAGGCTCAACTCACCGGCTTGACCGACACAGCGCGTGCCTCAGTTGAAGCTGACTCCCGCTACATTCTCCAGCGCGGAATCTTGGCAGCCGACACCGCGAAAACCGAAGAGTGGTCATCGCGCCGATCGCGCACCGGACTCGTCATGGGTTCGGTCCAGTCTGGCAAGACCGCCTCTATGCTGGGTGTCTCAGCCCTGGCCATCGACAACGGCCTCGACATCATCGTCGTACTGGCCGGGACTCGTCTCTCCTTGTGGCGCCAGACCTATGAGAGGCTGGTGCAGCAGTTGGACTCGGGAAAGGAGAACGCACAGAAGATCAAGCGCCGCCTGCTCTGCCCACCGCTTGGCATCGCACTGTCAGAGCAGACGCACCCACTGACAACCACCTACCGGCTGCCGCCGGCTCAGGTTCGCCAACGCCTGAGTCAGGGCAAGCCACTGATCATCGTGGCGATGAAGCAGACTGACCATCTGCATGCCTTGGCAGCAAGCCTCCGCACAAACGTCTTCACCGCTATCAAGGAACTCGGTCGTAGTACCCACATGCTCGTGCTGGACGACGAGGCCGACGACGGTTCGATCCTGGATGCCCTTGTTGAGTCCTCGCAGGATCCCATCTATGGCCGGTTAAAGCAGATCCCACGTGCTATCGCCAACCTCTGGGACCCGCCGCAAGGTTCCCCTGACAACCTATTCACGACCTACATCGCCTACACGGCAACACCCCAGGTCAACCTCCTTCAGGAGGACCACAACCCCCTGGCACCGCGAGACTTCCTGATCTCTCTTCGCACGCCGCTCGACGTCGGCCATCCAGTAGACACAACCGACCCTGGCAACCTCAACGCCCCTCGCTCATCGACCTACCCCGAGGCAGTGGGGATCCGTTCCTATTACACCGGCGGCGAGGTCTTCTACCGCCGTGCGGAGGCAGCCGGTCTGTGCGTGCCCACGACCATTTCCGCGCAACAGGATCTCGCCGACGCCGTCCGCGCATTCCTGGTGGCGGGCGCCATCCGCCTGCACCGCTCCGGCAAACTTGGCCCGGCGTCCGCCATCACTACCCAGTTCGACACCGAGCACGAAGCCTTTGCCTGCGTGGCTCCGCCGCACTCGATGCTTTACCACCCCTCGGCCGCGATCATGGATCACTTCCGGGGGGCTGAGAACATCCTGCTCTGGGCTGGGATCCAGGACCGGGCGACGGCTCGGAATTTGCTCGACGCAGGTGACGCAAGGCTCCCCGAAAGTTTGGCGAATGACCTACAGGCGGCCCCCACCCCGTGGGCGCAATGGCTCGACAAGTACCGTGCCTCCGCCGAAGCAATTGAGGGTGAGTTCAACGTACTGCCTCCGATGACCTTCCCGGACTGGAAGACCATCGAAACTCTGCTCATCGACGAGATGATCCCGGGGACTAGGGTCGCCGTGGTCAATAGCGACCCCAACGCTGATGACCGTCCTGCCTACGCGCCGAGCCAGGATCCGGGAACCGGCAAGTGGAGCGCCGCCCGCGACATCAGCACGATCTTCGTCTCAGGTAACGTCATGGCCCGGGGACTGACCCTGGAAGGGATGACCACGGCGTTATTCCAACGTTCATCGGCCAACCCACTAGCCGACACTCAGATGCAGATGCAGCGCTGGTTCGGGTATCGCGGATCCTATATCGAACTGTGCCGCGTCTTCGCCTCGAGCGCTCAACTCGCCCTCTTCCGCGCCTATCACGATGTCGATGAAGCGGTGCGCACAGCTATCACCGAGCGCATGATGCGCGGCTCCCCTGAACCGGCTGTTCTGCAGGGCCTCAACTTCGAAGCCACCGGAAAGATAACGGGCGTCGGCAACCTTCCCCTGTCTCCAGGGGCTCGCCCCTTCGTCACTGTCATCAATGACGGCCAGCAGGCGGATCCTAATGCAACCGTCCTTGCGGAACTCTTTACTCGACCCTCCAGCGATCTCACTGTGGCCAACGTGCAGCGAGGCCGGATCCTGGACGTGCCACTCAAACTTACAGAGGCCGCCGAACTCTTGGACCGCCTGACTTTCGCCAAATACCGGCCCGGGAGCGAGGGTTTCCAAGCGGACTTCTGGAGCCGCATCGAAGCCCGAGCACACGCGGCCACCCCACTCCCAGACCCGCCGTTCTACCGACCGCCTGTGAGGAACGGTGAGGGGGACTTGACCCGGCGGGCCTGCCCTTATGCCATCGCCGCCTACCTTCGACTCTGGTCGGCCGCTCTCGCTCGCTCGATCACGGGACTGTTTGTCACCGGCCGCCCCGGCGATTTGTGGTCCTACGCCGACCTCGGCCGCAAGACGGCTGAGCAGCCACGGTTCTGGGTCGGCATTCGCTACGGAGATGGTGCCACTGTGTCCACTGGTCCGCTGGCACGGCTCCCTTTCAACATTCGCGCCACCACCAAGAGGGTGGTCGGAGGCGAACTCAAGACGACTTGGGGAGCGAGCGACCCCAACGCCGGCCCGGGCCAGTATCGCGGCGACGTCTACTTCGACTACTACCACCGCTACGGTGCCGCCCCGTCGAGCGACATCACAACATGGCGACCCAGCGGCTCCGACGGTCAGATTCTCTTCTACGTCAACCAACTTCCGGACGACCTGCACCCCACGATCGCAGTTGGAGTCTGCATCCCTGCAGGAGGCCCAGAGCAGTTCTCAGCTACCCGCGCTGGAGTGGCCAGCATCACGAGGAGCCCTCCATGACCAGCTACGAAGAAGTTCTCGACCAGATCAACGCCACCCCGGCAGGCATCACAGGAGATGACCGAACCATAACCTGGTTGACCGAAGCGCAGGTGGTCGGTATCGCCCGGAACAATCGCGGGCACTTGGAGTTGTTCCTAGCAGGCGACCAGTTGAAGCCGCGGACTGGCACCGTGAAGTCTGCGATGCACCACCACTATTGGCACCGTAACAACCAGCCGCCGTTGAGCGCCAACCGCATACGCTTGCCCGCCCTGGGGCACTTCGACCAGGTGGGTGCATTCATCACCGCTGAACTGCTGCGCGAGAAAGCTGACGTCAATCTGGAGCGCGCCTTCGCGGTCACCGAGCCCTTGATCGAACTCGCCATCAAGCGTTTGGAGATCTCCGAGAACGCCATCATCGGACTTTTCGGGGAATTGCTCCTTCTCGACGCTCTCTGCCGCCGCGCAGATGATATGTACGTTGGGCCGGTCGTCCAGGCTTGGGATGGCTGGCGCCGCTCAGCAAGGGACCTCACGTGGGAGGGCACGGGCGTGGAGATAAAGACCACAACTCGCAGTACCTCAAGTCACGCCGTCCATGGCGTGCACCAGATCGAGCCTGCCGCTGCCACTGATGACGGCCCTGGGGAATCGCGCCTGCTCCTCGTAAGCATCGGTCTGCAACAGACAGATCCCAACGTGCCTGCCTTGTCGATCCCATCCCTGGTGGAGAGCATCGTCGCGCGACTCACCGTGAGCGGAGCTAGCGGCTTGGTCGACGAGTTTCTCAAACGCGTAGCCATGTACGGCTCGGAGTCGGGTATTGGATACGAGCATGCCACGATGGCCAACGAGGCTCCGTTCACGACCCCGTTTAGCGTGACCTTCGTCCGGGGCTACGACATGGCAGCCCCGGCCGTCGATGTGCTGCGGCACGATGACGTGGTCGCCCACCAGCATGTGGACGCCCAGTCGCTCAGCTTCCGCGTGGAACTTCCCGCGACGATCAGCTTGAACAACCCCATCGCAGGCGCCCGACGCGTCGCGGAGGCGATCCTGGGCCTGCATAGTTAGGAACGCTCTGCGCAACGCGCTTAAAGGTATACAAGTGCCCGATCAAAGTGCGGGGCAATTAGTCGGAAGGACTCGGCTGGCTCTTCGCGAAGAACTGCTTTGCCCTCCAAACCCGTCGCCCGTAATTTGGTTGCGATCGACTGCTCCCGCTGCATTGCGGTCCAACACGGCATCGCCGACAACCCTTGCCGATGCTTGCGCACTACCAGCGCAACACCCGGGGCCCCAGCAGCGCGCCGGCCAGCGTCGGCATGGCGATGCCCAGCACGTACCAGATACCGATGAAGGGCACGGCCGACTCCGGGCAGTGCAGCGCATAGACCAGCGCACTCAGCGCCCCGGCCAACAGACCGGCGCCAGCGCCGGCCAGCGTCAGACGGGTCGGGGCCAACCCCTTCATGGTCCAGAGCGTTGCCGCCAACAGCGGCAGCGAGATCAGCGCGATGTTGAAAGGGCAGGTCTTCCAGGTCGTCCCGAAAATGAGGTCGGCGCGTTGCGCCGGCTCCGCATCAAACAGCACCGCGGCCGCAGCCAGCCACAGCAGCAGCACCGGCGCGGCCAATGCCATCCAGATGCCGGTCAGCCGCATGCCAGGCCGGCCCAGCCGTTCGGTTGCGACAAAACCGGCCAGCGCGAGACTGCCCGCAAAGACCAGCTTCATCCAGAACAGCCATCCCGCCATGGCCTGCGCCAAGTCATGGCGAATGCCGAACGTGACGGCCATCACCAAGGCAGCGGCCGGCACACTCCAGCCCAGGGCCACGGCAAAGCGCCGGCCCACCGCATTCACAGGCACTGGATCGGCACTGGCCGCCAGCAGCGAAACAAGTTCATCGGTCTTCATGCAATTCCCCTGATTTTGGCCGCCAGCGCCTTCAGGCCCCGGTGCACGCCGATCTTGATGGCCGACTCCGACATGCCCGTGAGCTGCGCCGCCTCCACCACCGACAGGCCCTCCAGCTTGACGTGCACGATGGGCAGGCGCTGCCGCTCGGGCAGACCGGCCAGCAGCTTGTTCAGGTCCTTGCGGGCCTCGTCTGCCTCGGTGTCGGACACGGCAAAGAGCTCGTGCTCGTCGTCCAGCGGATCGGTCAGGGCCTCGCGCGACGTGTGGGTCCGCAACAGATCAACCAGCTTGTAGCGCGCGATCGCGTGCACCCAGGCGGTCAGGGGCAGGTCGAGGCGGTAGGTGTGTCGCTGGTTGTGCACGGCGAGCAATGTTTCCTGCACGAGGTCCTCCACTTCGTCGGGGCGCTGAAAAAGCCGCTTTCTGAAATACGCCCGCAAATGCGCGCTCAGCGCTTTCAGGAAGCGGTGGTAGGCGGCGGCATCACCGTCCAGCCCCTGCACCAGCAACTCGCGCAACTGGTTTTCGCTGGTCGCGAACCGAACATCTCTTTCTTCTATTCGTTCCATAGCGGCTTCAGGTTACAGCGTGCCGAAAAAAATATTTCGCCGGACTTTGCTGAGAACTGTAACCCGCAGCCAAGTTCCGACGAACTACCCCTCAAGCAGCGGCATTCCGCCCGCCTGGCAATCCATGGAGTCTCTTTTGATGCGTTCACAGACAGAGGTCGTTCACCCCGCCTGGTTGCGCGCCACGCACTGGCTCAATGCCCTGGCGGTGGTGGTTCTCATGATGAGCGGCTGGCGGATCTACAACGCCACGGCCTTCCTCGGCTTTGCGTTTCCCAAAGGTATCACCCTGGGCGGCTGGCTGGGCGGGGCGCTTCAGTGGCACTTTGCCGCCATGTGGCTGCTGGCGGGCAATGGGCTGTTGTACCTGGGCTTCAATCTGGCCAGCGGGCGCCTGTGGCACCGGTTCTTTCCCCTGTCCCCGCGCGCCTTGCTGGCCGACCTGCTGGCAGCCCTCCAAGGCCGGCTGGCCCATGCCGACCCGCAGCATTACAACGCGGTGCAACGGCTCGCTTATCTGTTTGTGATGTTGGACAGCGTCCTGCTGGTGCTGTCCGGCCTGGTGCTCTGGAAATCCGTGCAGTTCCCGCTGCTGCGCGAACTGATGGCCGGTTATGAAGGCGCCCGTCGGGTCCACTTCTTCGCCATGGCGGCACTGGCCGCGTTCGTGGCCGTTCATCTGGCGATGGTGGCGCTGGTGCCGCGCACGCTACTCCACATGCTCCGCGGCCGCTAAGGAGGGCACGCCATGACCACCCGCCCCACACCCACCACGTCCGCCTGGCGCATCGACGGCGATGCCGTCCTGAAAGAAGCCGTGCAACGCATCGGCCAGACCGCGCGACGCGATTTCCTGCGCCGCTCACTCACACTGGGCGGCCTGACCATGCTCAGCGGTTGTTCGCTGGTTGATGAAAGCAGTGTTGAAACGGCACTGACCAGAATTTCGCGCCTGAACGACGATGTGCAGGGCTGGCTGTTTGACCCCAACCGGCTGGCGCCGACCTACCCCGAGTCGATGATCACGCGCCCGTTTCCCTTCAACGCCTATTACGGCGAAGATGAGGTCCGGGCCATCGAGGAAAGCAGCTACCGCCTTGAAGTGACGGGTCTGGTCGCCGACAAGCGCAAATGGACGCTTGCCGAACTGCGCGCCATGCCGCAGACCGACCAGGTCACCCGCCACATTTGCGTGGAGGGCTGGAGCGCCATCGGCAAGTGGGGCGGCGTGTCATTCGGCAGCTTTCTGCGCCAGGTGGGCGCCGACCTCAGCGCCAAGTACGTGGGCTTCAAATGTGCCGACGACTATTTCACCAGCATCGACATGCCCACGGCACTGCATCCGCAAACCGTGCTGGCGCTGACCTACGACGGCCAGCCCCTGCCGCCCAAGTACGGCTTCCCCATGAAATTGCGCATGCCCACCAAGCTGGGCTACAAAAATCCAAAACACATTCAGGCGATTTTCGTCACGAATACCTACCCCGGAGGCTACTGGGAAGACCAGGGGTACAACTGGTTCGGAGGCAGCTGAGCCTGACCGCTCAGACGCCCTGAAAAATCGGCACTAACGCCATCTCATCATCACTTCAATGGAGTTCACTATGAAAACGATCAGCTCGACCCTTTTGGCTGTCACCCTGCTGCTGGCCGGCAGCGGCGCCTTTGCGCAAGACGCGATGAAGAAGGACAGCATGGCCAAGGATGCCATGACGAAAGACACCATGGCCAAGGACGCGATGGGCAAGGACAGCATGAAAAAAGACGCCATGACCAAGGACAGCATGGCGAAAGACAGCATGAAAAAGGACAGCATGGCCAAGGACGCCATGGGCAAGGATGCGATGAAGAAATAAGTCTGTCAGGCAAGGGGCCGGAGCAAGCCGTTCTTCACACGGCGAACGCTCCGCCGCCCCCTTGCCCCGCCGGGCCTACTTGGTCAGTGGTTTGCAGCGGCTGGCCTGTGCCGGTTCGCAGCCACCGGTGCAGACGGCTTGGGAATAACGGTCCAGCGCTGCGCTGCCCCGCGGCTCGGTTGAGCACATTACATTGCCATCGCGCTCCATCACGCAGCGCCCGACACCGCACACCGCAGCGCCGTAGCGGTCCAGCACGGCATCGCCGCCGCTGCCGGAACAGTGGGGATCACCATAACGGTCATTGACGCAGCGGCTTTCGGCCGGGGCGCACAGTGTTTCGCCGTAGCGGGTGGTGACGCAACGGGCCTCGGCCGCCAGCGGCAGGCCCAGCCCCACGAGCAACACGGACAGCACACAAGACAGCGGGTAATTCATGGTTGACTCCTGAAGCGGGCCAGCTTTGGCAAGCTGGCCACCGGCAATTGCTACAAATTTTATAGCTGTTTGCGCATATTCAGCAAGCTCTGGAGGCCAAAAACACCCTGAACCTCAAGCCGCGGCGCGCTTCAGGCCTGCGATGTCCAGCTTCTTCATCTGCAGCAGGGCCTGCATGACGCGGCGCGTTTTCGCCGGGTCGGGGTCTTGCACCAAGGTGGTCAGCAGCGTGGGCACCACCTGCCATGACAGGCCATAACGGTCTTTCAGCCAGCCGCACTGTTGAGCAGCCTCGTCGCCGCCGGCGCCAAGCCGCTCCCAGTAGTAGTCCACGTCGGCCTGGTCGGCGCAGTGGATCTGCAGCGAGACCGCTTCGTTGAAGCGGAACACCGGGCCGCCGTTCAAGGCCACAAAAGGCTGGGTGTCGAGCTCGAAGCCCACCGTCATCACCAAGCCCGCAGGCTGGCCGTGGATCTCCTGCCCGACATCGGGAAAACGGCTCACGCCGGTGATGCGCGAATTGGGAAAGATGCCGGTGTAGAACGCGGCGGCTTCTTCGGC
Organism: Curvibacter delicatus NBRC 14919; assembly: GCF_001592265.1. Classification (GTDB taxonomy): domain Bacteria; phylum Pseudomonadota; class Gammaproteobacteria; order Burkholderiales; family Burkholderiaceae_C; genus Hylemonella; species Hylemonella delicata. The sequence continues at coordinate 123,226 of NZ_BCWP01000002.1, forward strand.
CTGCTGGTCGAACCACAAGCAGGGCGTGATCTTGATCGGGTTCAGCATGGTGAGGCTCCTTCGTGATGAAGACACAAGAAACGGTGCAGACGCTCAGGCCCCGGCCTCGCCCAAGGTCTGCGCACGTTCCTGCAGCAGCTCGCGCTCGCGCAGGTTGTGCGTCAGCGTGGCGGCGTGTGCGAACTCGGCGCGCGCCTCGTCCAGCCGGCCCAGCTTGGCCAGCAGGTCGCCACGCACGCTGGGCAACCACTGGTAGTTTTGCAGGGCACGGTCTTCGCGCAGCGCGTCGATGAGGGCCAGGCCAGCGGCCGGCCCGTAGGCCATGGCCACAGCGACGGCGCGGTTGAGTTCCACCACGGGTGACGGTGTGGTTTGCGCCAGCGCCTCGTACAGCGAGGCAATGCGCACCCAGTCGGTGTCGGTCGCCTGCACGGCGCGCGCGTGGCAGGCGGCAATGGCGCCTTGCAGCGCATAGGCGCCGAGCGACTGGCCCTGGGCGGCGCACAAGGCCTCGGCCCGCGCCAGCGCCGCCAGCCCGCGGCGGATGAGCAGGTGGTCCCAGCGCGTGCGGTCCTGTGCCAGCAGCAGCACGGGGCGGCCACTGGCGTCGGTGCGGGCAGCAGTGCGCGAGGCCTGCAGTTCCATCAGCGCCAGCAGGCCGTGCACCTCGGGTTCGTCGGCGGCCAGTTCGGCCAGCATGCGGCCCAGGCGCAGGGCTTCGTCCACCAGGGCGGGGCGCATCCAGTCCTCACCCGCGGTGGCCGTATAGCCTTCGTTGAAGACTAGGTACACCACCTCCAGCACCGAGGCCAGCCGTTCGCCCAGCACGGCGCCGCGCGGCAGCTCGAAGGGCACACGCGCTTCGCGCAGGGTTCGCTTGGCACGCACGATGCGCTGCGCCAGCGTGGGCTCGCTCACCAGGAAGGCGCGCGCAATCTCGTGCGTGCTCAGGCCGGCCAGCAGCTTGAGCGTGAGCGCGGCGCGCATCTCGGCGCTGAGCACCGGGTGGCAGGCGGTGAAGATCAGGCGCAGCAGGTCGTCGCCAATCTCGTCGGCACGCGCGGCGTCGAGCGCGTCCACGAAGTCGGGCACCACCAGCGCCTGCTGCGCTTCCAGGTCATGGCCGATCTGCTCGAACTTGCTGCCCTGCACCTTGTCGCGGCGCAGGCGGTCGAGCGCGCGGTTCTTGGCGGTGGCCATGAGCCAGGCACCGGGTTTGTCGGGCACACCCTCGGTGGGCCAGTGCTCCAGCGCCGCCACCAGGGCGTCCTGTGCCACCTCCTCGGCCTGGCCGATGTCGCGCAGCAGGCGCGCCACCGCCGCCACGATGCGCGCGGACTCAATGCGCCAGACGGCGGCAATGGCCTGGTGGGTGGCGGAGTGCATCAGGCGGTCGGGCGCTCAGGCCTGCGCCGGCGTGGCCGGGCAGGCGGCCATGTCCATGTAGGCCAGTTCCCAGATGTGGCCGTCCAGGTCTTCAAAGCCGTGCTGGTACATGAAACCGTGGTCTTGCGAGGCACGCGGCACCGTGCCGCCGGCGGCGCGGGCCTTGGCCACCAGTTGGTCGACCTCGGCGCGGCTGGCGCACGACAGGCAGATCAGCACCTCGGTGGTCTTGCGGGCGTCGGCCAGGGGTTTGCTGGTGAAGGTCTGGCAGAAGGGTTCGGTCAGCAGCATGACGTAGATGTCATCGCTGATGACCATGCAGGCGCCCTGCTCGTTGCTGAACTGCGGGTTGAAGCTGTAGCCCAGGGCGCTGAAGAAAGCCCTGGAACGCGCCAGGTCGCGCACGGGCAGGTTGACGTAGATCTGCTGGTTCATGCGAGTGCTCCCTGGTGAGTGGTGTGGGTGAGTTCCGCCTGCAGGCGGTCAAAGACCTGCTCATTGGCAGGCACGGCGTAGCGGGCCACGGCTTCGCGCGTGGCGGCGTCGTCGAATTGCATGCGCCAGCCCAGCCGGGTGCCGCCGGCCTCGTCGCTCAGCGTGATGTGCAGGTGGAAGTGCGGTGCATTCTCGTGCTCCAGCACGATACGCGCGGGTGCCTCAATGGTGTGGAACACGCTGCGGTTGGGGTAGTCCTGCCCATCGGGGCCATGCATGGTGAAACGCCAGAGGCCACCAGGGCGGAACTCGCACAGTTCGAAGGTGTTGCGAAACCCCGCCGGCCCCCACCAGCGCGCTAGGCGCTGCGCATCGGCAAAGGCGGCCCAGAGCTGCTCGCGCGGCTGCGCGAAATGGCGGGTGCTGACAATCTCGCGCGCGGCTTGCGCCGCCGCAGTTTCTGTGGGTGATGTGCTCATGGTGTGCTCCCGTGCATCAGGTTTTTTCGGCAATGGTCTTGAGGCTGGCCAGGCCGGCTTCGAAGTCGCGGCCGATCATGGCGTCCATGTTGATGAAGACGCCCATCAGCTTGGCGATGAAGGGGCAGTTGCCCTGCATGGCCCAGGTGACTTCGGTGGCGCTGCCGCGCGGCACCAGGGTGAAGTCGATGGTGTTGCTGGCCTGCATGGGCGCGCTCATGTCGAGCCGCATCGTCACCTGGGTGGGGGTGCTGGCGGTGATCTCCAGGCTGCCCTCGCCCACCTCCTTGTTGCCCTTGAACTCGTAACGCGCCCCCGGGCCGGCGGCCGGGCCACGGTAGCTGCCCTGCATGGCCGGGTCTTTTTTGTCGTAGGGGTTCCAGGTGTTGAACTGGTGCAGATCGTTGATGAGCGCGTGGAGCTTGTCCGGCGACGCCTGGATGACGATGCTGCGCTGCAGGCTGAAACGGTCGGGCCGCGTGGCGGCAAACAGCAGCAGGCCGGCCAGGGCCAGCACGGCGATGATGAGGATGGTTCTGACCATGGTGCGCCTCCTTCAGCGGCCGACGCCGGCAAAGTCTTCCTCTTCGTAGAGGCGGCGCACCTCGATCTCGGCAGCCAAGCCCTCACCCACCGGGTTGGGGAAACGGCGCGTCCACTCCAGTGCTTCGTCGCGCGAGCGCACCTGGATCAGGGTGTAGCCGGCAATCAGCTCCTTGCTTTCGGCAAAGGGGCCGTCAAGCACCTTGCGCTCCTTACCGTCGTAGCGGATGCGCCAGCCCTGCGAGCTGGGCGCCAGGCCCGAGGCGTCCAGCAGCACGCCGGCGCGGGCCAGCTCTTCGTGGAAGGTGCCCATCACGGCCATGAGTTCGGCCATATTGGGCGGGAAGACGCCGGCCTCCGACTGGGGCGTGGCTTTGACAATGATCATGTATCGCATCTCTGCACTCCTTCATGGGGTTGTTCAGCCAAACACTGGCTTGCATTCCCACGACGAACGACGCGGCGCAAAATCGACAGCCCGGCAACTAGGTAAAAACCCTAGGCCAGCCGGCAGACCTCACGCGTCTTCGTAACACGGCCCGACGCCGCGCACTTCTACCGTGCACCACTCGGCCGCCGGGCATTGCCGGGCAATGGCCACGGCTTCGGCCCGGGTCGGGCAGTCGATCAGGAAAAAACCGCCCACCATTTCCTTGGCTTCGGCAAAGGGACCGTCCAGCACCTGGGCCTGGCCGTCGCGCACCTGCACGCGCACGGCACTGGCCTGCGAGGCGAGCGACTCGACCGCCAGCAGCTGGCCGCGTGCCTGCAGTTCTTCGGCAAAACGCTGCATGCGTGCGTACACCTCGCGGCCTTCGGCCTCGGTGCGTGTGCGCCGCTGGCCGGGCGGCTCCATCATCAGCAGCATGTAGGGCATGGAAACTCCTGGGTGGGCCGGTGGGCCCGGCCAAGTTGATTGTCAGGCGGCAAGCATATCAATGCGTGCGGCGTGCCTGGCCCGGGCGGACAGACGGCGCCGTGCCGCTGGCCACATAGAGCGTGCCCATGAGCACGCTTTCCACTTGCAGCTCGGCCCCGTGGTCGAGCAGGAGCTGCCAGGGCGCGGCCAGGCGGTCGAAATTGGTGATGGACTGTGCAGCGAACAGGCCCACCAAGGCGTTCCATGGCGCCAGCCAGGGGGCGGTCCACTTCAGGCCGGTGGCGGCAATGCGTGCGCCGGGCTTGAGGTGGTGCAAAACGTGTTCCACAGCACGCGGACTTTGCAGGATGTCGTGCACCAGGTGGAAGATGGTGGCGTCGGCCTGCTCGGGCAAGGCGGCGTCTTCCACCTCGGCGCAGAGCAGTTCGACGTTGTCCCAGCCTTCCAGTTGCACGCGGCTGCGCGCCAGCGCAATCATCTCGGGGCACTGGTCCACCGCCACCACACGCCCCTGCGGGCCGACGGCCTGGCGCAGCAGGGCTAGGCTCATGCCGGTGCCGCAGCCGAGGTCGAGCACGCACTGGCCGGGCTGCAGTTGCAGCCGCTCGACCGCGTGGCGGCGGATGAATTCGTAGGGGGCAAGTTGCAGGTCGTAGGACAAGGCGCGCCAGCGGTACATGGCGCGCGAAGCGTCGTGGCCGGCAGAGTGAGCTGAGTCGTCACGCATGGGCTCCTCCCAGAGCTTGGTGGCGTCCAGGGTCTCTTCGCCCTACCCAAACAGTTGTTTTACATCGATGCTGGAGTGACGCCCGATGGCATGGTACTCCTTTGCCAGCCATGTCTCGGCACAGATACGGCCCTGTTCCTGCAGCTGCTCGAAGAACGGGCCGTGTGCCAGCAGCTTGGTGTCGGTGCGCAGCAGGCTGTCGAGCTGGCTGGCATCGATCATGTGGAAACGCAGCTCCTGCAGGCGACGTTCCAGCCGGCCCTTGGGCCGCAGGGCCGAGCCGGAAAACTCGGCCGCGTGCGCGAACATGCGCATCTCGCGCATGAAATTGGCGCTGAAGGCCAGCTCAACGATGCGCGCCTCGATCTCTTCCACGGTCTGCGGTATGCCTTCGCGCTTGAGCGGGTTGAGCAGCACCAGCAGGATGTCGCGTGCCTGGCAGTCGTAGGCCAGCGGGAACACCGCCGGGTTGGCGCTGTAGCCGCCATCCCAATAAGCCTCGCCGTCGATCTCCACCGTGCGGTGGATCTTGGGCAGGCAGGCGGAGGCCAGCAGCACATCGACCGTGAGCTCGTGCTCGCGGAACAGGCGCAGCTTGCCGGTGCTGACCTGCGTGGTGCCGATGAAGAGCTTGAACGGGCAGCGCGTGCGCAACTGCTCGAAGTCGATCTGGCGGTAAAGCAGGTCGCGCAGGGGGTTGAGGTCAAACGGGTTGAGCTGCGAGGGCGAGAAGTAACCCGCCCAGCTGGCCAGCAAGCGGCTGGCCGGCGCCATGGTGATCACGTCGCCCTTGCGGCGCGTCAGCAGGCCCCAGGGCATCTGGCGGCCCAGCTCGTTCCAGAAGTCGGCCAGCGCCTGGCGCGCGCCCTCGCGCCCACCCTTGAGCCAGCCGTCGGCCAGCACCACCGCGTTCATGGCGCCGGCACTACTGCCGCTGATGCCTTCGAACTGCAGGCGTGGGTCCTGCAGCAGCGCATCAAGCACCCCCCAGGTAAAGGCACCATGTGCGCCACCGCCTTGCAGCGCCAGGTTGATCGCGCCCGGCTTGCTATCAAACATATAGCTGCTCCCGCTTATTCAATAAGGGTTAGAGGCCAAAAATGCTTATAACAGAGCCGGGTGACGCCGCCAAGACCCGGCACGCAGTCAACTGTCCTGCAGCAGGCTGCTGGCAATGGCCGCTGCCGTGCGCGGGTTCATGCCAGGAGGCTGCGACGAACATCACCCCAAACTTGGGCGTCTCGTCGCGAGTGATGGCAGATTCAGAGCGTCGGCGGCAAAAAAGGAGCGCGGGACTCGGAGATGGCCGCATCCAGCATGTCCAAGCGGTCCTGCCCCCAGAAGGGCTCACCCTTGTAGAAGTAGAAAGGCGCACCAAAGAGCTGCCGGTCGATCGCTTCCTGCGTCAGGGCATCCGACTGCGCAAAGAACTCCGGCTCATTGGCCTGTGCGAGCAGCGCCCGCCCTTTCAAACCACTGCGATCGGCCAGGACGACCAAAGTCTCGGGGTCCTCGATGTTGAGTTCGTCGGCCCAGACAGCGCGCAAGCCAGCATGAACAAAGGCGCCCACGTCCTGTCCGTCACGCTGGGCCGCCAGCAGCATTCGGTGCCCCAGTGCGGGATCGGCGGGGTAGTACTTGGGGTGCAGCACCAAGTCGATCTTGCGTTGGGCCCGCCAGCGCTGCATCTCCACCAGGCGGTAGGCTTGGCGCTGCAAGGGCCGCTCCTTCACGGGCTTGCCGCCGCCGGCGGCGAACACGGCCAGCAGGTCGATGGGTCTGTAGACAACATCAATATCGTGCTTGGCCACCAGTTCCTGGAAGTGCAGGCTGCCCACATAGCTCCAGAGCGAAATGAAGCTGAAGTAATAAGTGACTTGCGGTTTGGTTGTGCTCATGCTTTGGATGTCCTTCAAAGTGGGGGCGGTGTGCCGGCCTCAGACCCCCAGGTAGGCGGCTCGAACCGTGGGATTGTTCTGCAGTGCGGACGCCAGCCCCTCGGTCACGGTGCGCCCCTGGTCAATGACATAACCCCGATCGGCCAGTTCCAGGGCTGTGGCCACGTCCTGCTCGACAATCAGCAGGCTGGTGCCGGCGTCACGCACGCGGCCCAGGGTCTGGACGAGCTCGTCCACGACCTTGGGTGCCAACCCCAGAGACAACTCGTCGATCAGCAACAGTTTGGGCGAGGCCATGAGACCACGCGCAATCGCGCACATCTGCTGCTCACCGCCGGAGAGGGTGGTGGCATCCTGCCGACGCCGCTCAACGAGGCGGGGGAACAAGTCATACATCCGCTCAATGTCGCGCTGAATGGCAGCGCGCCCATCGGTGCGGCTGTAGGCACCGAGCAGCAAGTTGTCGTAGACGGACAGGCCAGAAAAGAGGCGACGCCCCTCGGGCACATGTGCGATTCCCCGTGCGACACGCTCGGACGGAGACCAACCCCGGACATCCTGACCGCCCCACTGCAGCGTGCCGCTCTGCACAGGCATCAGGCCCGACAGGGTGCGCAACAGCGTCGTCTTGCCGGCGCCGTTGGAGCCGATCAGGCAGACGATCTCTCCTGGGCGGATGTCCAGGCTCACGTCCCAAAGCACCTGCACGTCGCCATAGGCGACCTCCAGAGACGAGACCGAGAGCAGTGGCGGGATCGGCTTGTGTGCTGCACTCATGTTGCGGCCTCCTGTGCGCGACGCGCATAACGCTGGCCCAGATAAGCCTCGATGACTTTCTCGTTGGCCACGACCTCCTGCGGTGTACCGTTGGCAATCAGCTGCCCTTGGTGCAGCACCATCACGCGGGTGCAGGAGTTGACCACCACCTTCATCAGGTGTTCGATCAGCACGATGGTGACGCCGCTCGCTGCAATCTGTTGGATCAGCGACAGGGCGTGCTCCACCTCGGCCGGGTTGAGACCGGCATTGACTTCATCCAGAAAAAGCAGGCGTGGCTTGAGTGCCAGGCTCTTGGCCAGCTCCAGCCGCTTGCGGCCGGCCAGCGTCAAGGCCGCCGCCGGCTTGTCGGCCTGGGCGTCCAAACCGCAGAAGCGCAAGTATTCACGGGCCTGCTCGCGCGCAGCTTCCGGTGTGCGGCTACCACCGGCGAACAGGGCGGCGGACGCCACGTTGTCAAGCACGCTCATGCGCGGAAAAGGCTGGACGATCTGGAAGGTGCGGGCGATGCCCAGGCGGGCGATCTCGTCAGGGCGCAGGCCGGTGATGGAGCGTCCCTCGAAAAACACCTCGCCCGCGCTCATGCGGTTCACGCCCGTGACGGCGTTCACCAGCGTGGTCTTGCCCGCGCCGTTGGGGCCGATGACGCCCACGATCTCGCCCTGCCCCAGGGAAAAGTCGAGCTGTTGCAGCGCCGTAATGCCGCCGAAGCGCTGCGTCACGCCTTTGAGTTCGAGCAGGGCGTTCATGCGTTCACCTCGCCTTGTCGACCCAGACGGGAACGCACCCAAACAAAAGCCCTCTGCAAACGGGCGTCATGCAGCCCGACGGACAGAAACAAAACCAGCAACACCACCAGGATACCCAGCAGGCCTGCATGGAACTCCAGCACATTGCGCCAGAGCAATTCCTCGAGCCCGAGGTAGACCACGGCGCCAATGACCGGCCCGGTGACCGTGCCCACACCGCCGAGCAGCGCCATGATGATGGGCTTGACGGAGAGCAGCGTGTCGAACACGTCGGTCGGATCGATGTAGGTCACCCACGAGGCATAGACTGCGCCGGCCGCACCAGCGATCCAGCCCGAGAGTGCAAAAGCGGTCACCTTGGCGCGGCGGGCATCGACACCGATGATCAGGGCGGCGTCCTCGTTCTGCTCGATGCAGCGCAGCGCCCAGCCCAGACGTGAGCGGTTCACGTGCCAGGAGAGCAGCAGCGCGAGCGCGGCCACGACAAGCATCGCAGCGAAATAGAACTGGGCTTGCTGGTTCACGTTACCGAGCTTGAGCAGGGGCAGGTTCAGCCCCATGCCACCGCCGGTGAGACTTGTCCAGGAGTTGCTGACTTCGCGCAACACATCGGCCACCACCAGGCTCGCAATGGCGAAATAGTGGCCGCGCAGGTGCAGGATGGCCCGGCCCAGCAGGCCGGCGAAAAAAGCCACGAAGAAGGCCGCCGCCGTCCACGCCCAGCCGAAGGCCAGGCCATGGGTCTGCAAGACGCCGGCAACATAGGCCCCTAGGCCGAAGAAGGCGGCCGTTGCGAACGAGGGGTAGCCCGCGTAACCACCGATCAGGTTCCACGACGTTGCCAGCGCAGCGTACATGCACACTGTGGTGCTCAAGCGCAGCACGTAGTTGTCGGCCTGCCAGGCCAGCAGGCCCAGCAAGACCAGCACGGCGGGGATCACGAAGTTGCGTACTTTCATTGAAACCCCCGACGACCCAACAACCCCGAAGGACGGAACATCAACAGACCGATCAGCAGAAGGAAGGACAAGGTGAGCGCATGCTCGGGGCCGAACGCCAGTGTGCCGAAGCTCTCGATGATGCCCAGCGCGAAGCCGCCCAACACCACGCCCGGCACGCTACCCAGGCCGCCTAGCACACAGATCACGAAAGCCTTACCCAGGTAGACCCCGGAGGCCACAGGCGAAATTGGGAAGATGGCGGCCAGTAAGGCTCCAGACGCACCCGCCATGAAGGCACCCAGGCCGAAGGCCAGGGCATAGGTGTGGTCGACCCGAACACCCATCAGCGCAGCAGTCTGCCGGTCCATGCGCACGGCCACGATGGCGCGACCGAACTGGGTGGTGCGCAGCAGCAGCCAGAGCCCCCCCACAATGAGCAGGCCCACGCCCGTGGCCAGCAGCCGGTCTACCGGCACACCCAGCGAGCCCAACTCCAGGATGCCCAGTGGCGGATCGAGGGTGATCTTGCGGAAATCGGCCAGGAAAAATTTGAGCATCAGGTTGTCAAGCAGCAGGTTCAGGCCGAAGGTGAGCGTCAACGTCATCAGCACCGCCTCACCCATGACGCGCCTGATCAGCGTGCGCTGCAGCACGTAACCCAGGACGAAGAGCAGCAGTCCACCGAAGGGCGCGAAGACAAAGGGGTTGATGCCATAGAGCTGGTGGGCGAAATAGGCCAAGTAGGCCCCGAGAATGATCAGGGAGCCGTGGAGGATGTTGACGATATTCAACACCCCCCAGATCAGGGAGAAGCCGGCGGCGATGCAGGCATAAAGCCCACCCAGCGCCAGTCCACTCAGCAGGACTTGCAGGTAAATCACGTGAGATCCGATGCAGATTCACCCGGGGCTTGCGCCCCGGGGTGCCGGGCTGGGGCCCGCTTCAGTTGCCCAGGCCGGTGCGGAACTGGCTGGTGGCGATGTTGGCCGGATAGACCACGGTGACCTTGCCGTTCTGCAGCTGGTACACCGGCGGGATGTAGGAATTCGCGATGCCGGTCTTGTCGAAGGAGATCGGCGCGAAGAAGGTCTTGAAGCCGCCCTTCTGCAGCTCGGCACGTACTGCGTCGCGCGAAGTGCTGCCAGCGCGCTCAATGGCCTGCTGGATGATCACGCCCACGGCGGCACCGGAAGCCTGGGTGAAATCGGGCTCGATACCGTACTTCTTGCGGAACAGCTCGACGAAGTTCTTGGTGGAGCCGAAGACGTCGTCGCTTTTGTAGTTCAACACGGGGTGGAACCAGCTGGCGGTGGTGACGTTCTCTGCCAGCTTGCCCACGGCCTTGGCCCATTCGTCATAAGCCGGCCCGTTGATGAGCGTCAGCACCTTGGCGTCGATACGTGCATCGGCGAGCTGCTTGCGTACCAGGATCAGGTCGTTGATATAGCCGGTGGCGACGATCCAGTCCGGCTTGGTGGCGCCCAGCTTGGCCAGCGCAGCGGCATGGTCCAGTGTGCCGATGGCATAGCGCTCGAAGTAGACCACCTCAAGGCCGCGCTTCTTGGCAGACTTCTCGAACTCCTGGGCCAGGGACAGCGGGTACAGGTCATTGCGCGCCAGGATGGCCACGCGCTTGGCCTGCGGCAGATTGGTCTTGACCAGATCGGCGATGGGCTCGGTCAGGCTGCTGTTGTCGGTATACAGACCAAAGAGGTTCTTGTAGCCTTGGTCAAACACCTCGGCCGACGAGGCGCTGGAGGCGATCAACGGTACACCGTTTTTCTCCGCCACCGTGCTGGCAGCCTTGGTAGCGCCAGAACCGAAGGGCGAGAAGAGAAAGTCCACCTTGTCGTCAGTGATCAGCTTCTCGGCCAGTTGAACCGCCTTGGGCGTGTTCGACTGGTAGTCGTAGAAAAACAGCTGGACCTTGTGGCGATCCTTGCCAACCTTGATGCCACCCTGGGCATTGACTTGATCCAGCCAGAGGTCGTAACCCTGGCGCAACTTGGTGCCCTCCGGCGACAAGGCGCCGGTCAGGGGCAGCGGCGCGCCGATCTTGATGATCTGGTCAGCCGCGAAGGACGCGGCAGAGGCAAGGACGGTGCCCGCGACAAGGAGTGCTTGCAACGCCAAAGAAAATTTATGTGTACGCATGATGCCCAACGGAATGATGAAAACGCGATGCTAGGCGTCATGCCGCCAGAATCCAACCAACATGTTTTCATTTGTTCATGCAGAAATCATCTGAAGCAAGCCCCTTGGGAACGCGCACGAATCCGGGATGCCTTCGTTTCGCACGTGTCACTCGGCATCAAGTCAGTTCCCGATTGCTTGTCAGCCGTCCTGCAGCAGGCTGCTGGCAATGGCCGCGGCGGCCGTGCGCGTTTCCACGCCGAGCTTTTCGAAGATGTGTTCCAGGTGCTTGTTCACCGTGCGCGGGCTCATGCCGAGGATGTCGGCGATGTCGCGGTTGGTCTTGCCCTTGGCCAGCCAGGACAGTACCTCGGTTTCGCGCGGCGTGAGGGCCGCACCGCTCAAACGCTTGTGCGCGGCATCCACCGCCGGCCCGCTCTGGCGCAGCAGGATCATGGTCTCGCCCGGGCCGGTCTGCCCCAGGTACTGGGCCTGCAGCTGGCTGCCGTCGGGCAGCGCGGTCAGTGTTTCGCCCTGGGTGACGGCGGCCTGCAGCCAGTCCTTCAGCGGCGCCGCGTCGTCCTGCGGGCCAAGCGCCTCTTCCAGCCAATGCATGGCTTGCGGCGAGCGCCAGGCGATGCGGCCCTGGGAGTCGAGCAGCACCACACCGAGGCCGGCCACGTCCACCGCCTCACGCGCCAGTCGGCTGACATGCGCGTTGCGCAGGTGGGTGGCCAGGCGTGCCAGCACCTCGGGAATCTTCAGCGGCTTGACGACATAGTCCACACCGCCGCTGGCAAAACCTTCGACGATCTGCTCGGTCTCGGCCAGGCCGGTCATGAAGATCACCGGCACGTGGGCCCAGGAGGGCTCCGACTTGAGGCGACGGCACAAGGCAAAGCCGTTCTCGCCCGGCATGATGGCGTCGAGCAGCACGGCGTCGGGCACCGCCATCTCGAAGCGCTCCAGCGCCTCGATGGCGTCACGCGCCACCAGCACGGTGTAGCCCTCGATGGCCAACGCATCGCACAGCATGCGCAGGGTGTCGGGGGCGTCGTCCACCACCAGGACGACACTGGAGACGGCAGGCGGCATCACGGGTTCAGCTTTCATCTTCGGTTTCTTTCAGGCGTTCAATCAGGGCAGAGAAGTCAAAGCGGTCCACATGCACCACCAGGCTTTGCAGCACGTCGGCAATCGCCGGCTCCTGCTCGGCACTGCTGCGCAGCAGGCTGCGCAGGCCGCTGGCATTGCCCATGCGCGCCAGGCCGATCAGGCTGTGGCGCAGTTCATCCGGCAGCGGCAGCTTGCCGGCCGGCTCGCGTTCTGCCGGCGGCGCCTCCGGGCTGGGCAGCAGGTTGCTCTCATGCACCCATTCCAGCTGCAGCACACGCGCCAGCAGGTCCAGCAGCTCGGACTCGATCACCGGCTTGCTCACAAAACCCTGGCAGCCGACGGCTTCCAGCAGCTCGGGCCGGTTCTCGAACGGGTCGGCCGAGACGAAGACGATCGGCAAGTCGGGCCCGACATTGCTGCGGATGAGCTGCGCGGTCTGCCAGCCGTTGAGGTCGTCCATGTTGATGTCAAGCAGCACCGCATCGGGTTTGTGCTGCTGCAGAATTTCCAGGCATTCGCGGCCGCTGGCGGCCTCGCGCATGATGAAGCCCAGCGGCACCAGCAGGCTGGCCAGTAGCTGGCGCTGGATGGGCTGGTCGTCCACCACCAGCAGGGTGCGCCGCGGCGCCAGGTAACCGACGATGGGGCGCAGGTGGCGCACCAGCTGCGCGGCCGGCGGCTCGATCTCGCGCAGGTAGAGCCGCACGGTGAAGGTGCTGCCCTGCTTGACCGCGCTGCGCAGCGTGAGTTCGCCGCCCATGAGTTCGGTCAGCAGGTGGGTGATGGTCAGGCCCAGGCCGGTGCCGGCTTCGCTGGCGCGCCGCCCGGCGCTGCCGCGCTCGAAGGGCATGAAGATGCGTTCCTGGTCCTGCGGCGCAATGCCGATGCCCGTGTCTTCCACCTCGAAGCGCACCACTTCGTGCCGGCAATCGACACGGAAGACGATGCCACCGGCGTCGGTGAAACGCACCGCATTGGCCAGCAGGTTGATGAGGATCTGCCGCAGGCGCTTGGCGTCGGCCTGCACCCAGGCCGGCACGCGCCCTTGCGTCTCCAGCCGGAACGACAGGCCCTTGCCTTCGGCCTGCGGTTTCACCATGCGCGCCAGCTCCGACAGGAATTCGGCAAACGGCAGCGGCGCCATGTCCAGCCGCAGGCGGCCGGCCTCGATGCGCGCCAGGTCGAGCAGGCCGTCGATCAGCGCGTGCATGTGCTGGCCGCTTTGCTGGATGGTGGTCACCGCCTCGCGCAGGCCACCCTTGAGCTCGGCATTGCGCAGCAGGATCTGCGCATACCCCAGGATGCTGTTGAGCGGCGTGCGCAGCTCGTGCGTCATGCCGGCCACATAACGCGTCTTGGCCTGGCTGGCGGCCTCGGCCACTTCCTTGGCGCTTTGCAGTGCCTCGTCGGTGCGCTGGTGGGCATCGATTTCCTTTTGCAGCAGCTGGGTCTGGCGTTCCGATTCATCGTGAGCCATGCGCCGGCTTTCGTTGGCCAGCACGATCCACCAGGCCCACACCGCCGCCAGCACCGCCAGCAGCGAAAAGACCTTGATGAACGGCATGCGCAGGACCCCCACCGGCGCCTGCAGGCTTTCCTGCATGTAGACCACGCCCAGCACGAAGGCCAGCACCGCGCACAGCGAGAGGAAAACCGTGAAGTACTGGCCGACGCGGAAGTTGAAGCGGTTGTTCAGACTGGCCGGCAGGATGGCGGCCATGGCCTGGCGCACCTGGTCGGCCACGCGCGCCTGGCTCTTGCAGCGGTCGTGGCAGCGCGATTCGAGTGAGCAGCAAAGCGAGCAGATCGGCGCGCCGTAGGCCGGGCAACTGGCCATATCGGTGCTCTCGAACTGGTTTTCGCACACAGAGCAGCGCACCACCTGACCCGGCGCCCAGGGCGAGGCGTCCTTGCGCGCCAGGTAGTAGCGCCCGCGTGTGGCCCAGGCGATCAGCGGCGCCGCGACCAGGGCCGTGCCCAGCGCGATGAAGGGCGAAAAGGCCGCCGCGTATTCGCCCAGCAGCCCGGCATGGGCGGTGACGGACAACAGCACCGCCAGTCCCATGGCGCCCAGGCCGACGGGGTTGATGTCGTACAGGTAGGCGCGACGGAACTCCACGTGCTTGGGGCTCAGGCCGAGCGGCTTGTTGATGACCAGGTCAGCCACCAGCGCGCCGACCCAGGCAATTGCCACGTTGCTGTACAGCCCCAGCACCTTCTCCAGCGCACCGAAGACGCCCAGCGTCATCAGCAGCATGGCGATGATGACGTTGAACACCAGCCACACCACACGCCCCGGGTGGCTGCGCGTGAGCCGGGCAAAGAAGTTGGACCAGGCCAGCGAGCCGGCATAGGCGTTGGTGACGTTGATCTTGACCTGCGAGATCACCACGAACAGCACGGTGAGCACCGTCGCCACGGTGGCGTCGCCGAGCGAGCGCATGTAGCCCACCAGGTACATCTGCGTCGGTTCCGCCGCCTGCGCCGGCGCCGCGCCGTACTGCAGCGCCACGAAGGCCAGGAAGGCGCCGCCCAGCATCTTGAGCATGCCCAGCACGATCCAGCCCGGCCCGGCGGCCAGCACGCCGCCCCACCAGCGCCAGCGGTTGGCGGCGGTGCGCTCGGGCATAAAACGCAGGTAGTCGACCTGCTCGCCGATCTGCAGCACCAGCGAGAAGGCCACCGCGGCGGCGGCGCCGAACATCAGCGGCTCGAAGCCGTTGCTGCCCGAGGTCAGGCCCGACAGGCCGGTGAACTCACCGTACAGCTCGGGCTGCGCCACGGCAAACCAGGCAAAGGGCCAGAGCAGCAGCACGACCCACAGCGGCTGGGTCCAGGTCTGCAGGCGCGAGATGAAGGTGATGCCGTACAGCACCAGCGGAATGATGATCAGCGAGGACAGCACATAACACCACACCAGCGGCCAGTCGAACGCCAGCTGCAGCGCCAGCGCCATGATGGCCGCCTCCAGCGCGAAGAAGATGAAGGTGAACGAGGCATAGACCAGCGAGGTGACGGTGGAGCCCAGGTAGCCGAAGCCGGCACCGCGCGTGAGCAGGTCCATGTCCAGCCCGTAGCGCGCCGCGTAGACGGCAATCGGCAAGCCGGTGAGGAAGGTGATGAGCCCCATCACCAGGATGGCCCACAGCGCATTGCTGAAACCGTAATTGAGCGCGATGGCGCCGCCGATGGCCTCCAGCGCCAGGAAGGACATGCCGCCCAGCGCGGTGTTGGCGACGCGGAACTCGCTCCATTTGCGTGCACTGTGCGGCGTGTAGCGCAGCGCGTAGTCCTCCAGGGTTTCGTTGGCAACCCAGGAGTTGTAGTCGCGCCGGATGCGAAAGATGCGTTGGGGGGCGTTTTTCATGCGCGCGGTTTTGGTGCATTGGTGGTCATCCCTGGTGCACATGCAAGAACCGTTCTCACTTGGCCGCACCCCCCTGCGTACGTCGAATGACGTATGGGCTGTCTTTCGGGTTCTCCCTAATCTCAAGGCCGTGGTGACGCCCTGTCGCCCAGCACCTGTTGCAGGTGTTCTTGGTTCCCACCTTTCATTTCAGGAGTGCCTCATGAAGAAACAGCCCGCCCCCTCCGCAACCCCGTCGGCCGCCGGCCTGCAACGTCGCCACGTGCTGCAGGCCATGGGCGCCATGTCCATGGTCGGCCTGCCGGCCCTGGGCCACGCCGCCGCGCCGCCGACCTCTGCGGTGAACACCACCAAGCTCGCCGTGACCGACACCGAGGTGGTGGTCGGCCAGCTGCACTCGTCCACGGGCACCATGGCCATCTCCGAGACCGGCTCCATCCAGGCCGAGCAGCTCGCCATCGACCAGATCAACGCCATGGGCGGGGTGCTGGGCCGCAAGATCCGCGTGATCAAGGAAGACGGCGCCTCCGACTGGCCGACCTTCGCCGAGAAGTCGAAGAAGCTGCTGGTCAACGACAAGGTCGCCGCCGTGTTCGGCTGCTGGACCAGCGCTTCGCGCAAGGCCGTGCTGCCGATCTTCGAGAAGGAAAACGGCCTGCTGTACTACCCTACCTTCTACGAAGGCCTGGAGCAGTCCAAGAACGTGATCTACACCGGCCAGGAAGCCACACAGCAGATCATCTACGGCCTGGACTGGGGCGCCAAGGAGAAAAAAGCCAAGACCTTCTTCCTGGTCGGCTCCGACTACATCTGGCCGCGCACCTCGATGAAGATCGCGCGCAAGCACATCGAGACCGTGGGCAAGCTGGGCAAGGTGGTCGGCGAGGAGTACTACCCGCTGGGCAACACCAACTTCAACTCGCTGATCAACAAGATCAAGGTCGCCAAGCCGGATTGCATCTTCACCGCCGTGGTGGGTGGCTCCAACGTGGCCTTCTACAAGCAGCTCAAGGCCGCCGGCATCACCGGTGACAAGCAGTTCCTGCTGACGCTGGCCGTGACGGAAGACGAGATGCTGGGCGTGGGCGGCGAGAACTTCGCCGGCTTCTACTCCTCGATGAAGTACTTCCAGACCCTGGACAACGACAACAACAAGAAGTTTGTTGCCGCCTTCAAGGCCAAGTACGGCAAGGACGCCGTGATCGGCGACGTGACGCAGGCCGGTTACCTCGGCCCCTGGCTGTGGAAGGCCGCCGTGGAGAAGGCCGGCAGCTTCGACGTCGACAAGGTCGTGGCCGCTTCGCCCGGCATCGAGCTCAAGACCGCACCGGAAGGCTACGTCAAGCTGCACGAGAACCACCACCTGTGGAGCAAGTCGCGCATCGCCCAGGGCCAGAAGGACGGCACCTTCAAGGTGGTGGCCGAGTCGCCCGCGCTGATCGAACCCAACCCGTTCCCGAAGGGTTACCAGTAATCAGCTCCGGTTGAAGGGAAACAAGGTGGCGGCCGCCTGGCGGTTCAGGGGTCGCCACCCCAGATTCGTACACAGACAGACAGGCAGGTGACGCCATGGAATTTTCGGAAATCCTCAACATTACCCTGATGCAGGGCTTCGCGGGACTCAGCCTGTTCTCGGTCCTGCTCCTCATGGGCCTGGGCTTGGCCATCATCTTCGGCCAGATGGGCGTGATCAACATGGCGCATGGCGAGTTCATGACCATTGGCGCCTACACGGTCTACATGTTCTCCACGCTGGTGGAGCACCTCGCCCCCAGTTTCATGCCGTATTACTTCCCGCTCTCGATTGCGGTGGCATTCGGCCTGGCCTTCATTGCCGGCTGGCTGGTGGAGTGGGGACTGATCCGCCACCTCTACAAGCGCCCGCTCGACACGCTCCTGGCCACCTGGGGCCTGAGCCTGGGCATCCAGCAGGTGTTCCGCACCGCCATCGGCCCGAAGGAAGTCAGCCCCACATTGCCGGAGTGGCTGATGGGCTCCTGGGCACCGCATGAGGGCCTGGACATCCCGATCAACGGCCTGTTCGTGCTGGGCCTGACCGCGCTGGTCACCGGCGCCGTGCTGCTGGCGCTCTACAAGAGCCGCTGGGGCCTGCGGGTCCGCGCCACGGTGAGCAACCGCGTGATGGCCAATGCCATCGGCATCAACACACAGAAGACCGACCGCCTGACCTTCGCCATCGGCTGCGGCGTGGCCGGCATCGCCGGGGCGGCCTTCACCACCATCGGCTCCACCGGGCCGACCTCGGGCTCGCTCTACATCGTAGACGCCTTCCTGGTCGTGACCTTCGGCGGCGCCGCCAGCCTGCTGGGCACGGTGGCCTCGGCCTTCGGCATCGCGCAGACGCAATCGATCGCCGAATTCTTCATGACCGGCTCCATGGCCAAGGTGCTGACCCTGTCCCTGATCGTGGTGATCCTGATGATCCGCCCGCAAGGCCTGTTCGCCAGCAAGGTGCGCCGCTGATCGGCCCGCAACACAACGGAGTAACACCATGAACAACTTCACGACCTGGATCAACAAGCGCGGCCTGGGCAGCGTGGCCCTGCTGGCGGTGCTGCTGCTGGTGGTTTTCCCGCTCGCCTTCGACATCTTCCGCCTCAACCTGGTAGGCAAGTACCTGACCTACGGCTTCGTCGCCCTCGGACTGGTGATGGTCTGGGGCTACGGCGGCATCCTGAGCCTGGGCCAGGGTGTCTTCTTCGGCCTGGGCGGCTACGCCATGGCCATGTTCCTCAAGCTGGAGGCGTCCGACCCCATCACCACCAAGATCCAGTCCACCCCCGGCATCCCGGACTTCATGGACTGGAACCAGCTCACCGCCCTGCCCCTGTGGTGGAAGCCGTTCGAGCACCTGCCGTTCGCGCTGATTGCCGTCATCGCCATCCCCACGCTGCTGGCCTTCATCATCAGCTACGCCATGTTCAAGCGGCGCGTGGGCGGTGTGTACTTCGCCATCATCACGCAGGCCGTGGCGCTGATCCTGACCGTGCTCATCATCGGCCAGCAGGGCTACACCGGCGGCGTCAACGGCATGACCGACCTCAAGACCCTGCTGGGCTGGGACATCCGCACCGACAGCGCCAAGTACATCCTGTACTACCTCTGCAGCGCCGTGCTGCTGGGCAGCGTGCTGCTGTGCCTGTGGATCCAGAAGAGCAAGCTCGGCACGCTGCTGCTGGCCATGCGCGACAAGGAAGACCGCGTGCGTTTCTCCGGTTACGACGTGGCGAGCTTCAAGGTCTTCGTGTTCTGCCTGGCTGCAGCCCTCTCGGGCATCGGCGGTGCGCTGTTCACGCTGCAGGTGGGTTTCATGTCGCCGTCCTTCGTCGGCATCGTGCCCTCGATCGAGATGGTGATCTACGCCGCCGTGGGCGGGCGCATGAGCCTGGTGGGCGCGGTCTACGGCGCGCTCTTGGTGAACTTCGGCAAGACCTACTTCTCCGAGAGCTTCCCCGACCTCTGGCTGTTCCTGATGGCGGCGCTGTTCATCGGCGTGACCATGGCCTTCCCCGACGGGTTGGCCGGCGTGTGGAGCCAAAAGGTCGTGCCCTGGTGGCAACGCAAGCAGGCTGAGCGCCTGGCGATCCGGCGCGCTGTGAAGGCTGACGCCGCCCTTGACGCCACCGAGACGCCGAATGCGACGACCAGCACCCCGACCGCCCCGCTGTCCAGCCACGTGAGCGGACAGGCCGCCTGAACCGAGTTCACCAGGAGCACACCATGAGCAACACCGACTTCGCCCTGGCCGTGGAAGACCTCACGGTCTCCTTCGACGGCTTCAAGGCCATCGACACCCTGACGCTGTACATCGACAAGAACGAGCTGCGCGTGATCATCGGCCCCAACGGCGCCGGCAAGACCACGCTGCTCGATCTGATCTGCGGCAAGACCAAGGCCAGCGCCGGCAGCATCAAGTTCAAGAACGAGGAGCTGACCACGCTGGACGAACACATCCGCGTGCGCCGCGGCATCGGCCGCAAGTTCCAGACGCCGTCCATCTACGAAAACCTTTCGGTGTTCCAGAACCTGGAGGTGTCCTACCCGGCCGGGCGCTCGGTCTTCGGCGCGCTGGGCTTCAAGTGCAGCGACGAGGTGAAGGCGCGCGTGCAGGTGGTGGCCGAGGAGATCGGCCTGGCCGACGCGCTGGACATGGAGGCCGGCCTGCTCTCGCACGGCCAGAAGCAGTGGCTGGAGATTGGCATGTTGCTGATGCAGGAGCCCGAGCTGCTGATGCTGGACGAGCCGATTGCCGGCATGAGCGCGCGCGAGCGCGAACTCACCGCCGACCTGCTCAAGCGCATCTGCAAGAACCGCTCGGTGATCGTGATCGAGCACGACATGGAGTTCGTCAAGCAAATCGCGCACAAGGTCACCGTGATGCACCAGGGAAAGATCCTGGCCGAAGGCTCGATGGAAGCCGTGCAGGCCGATCCGAAGGTGATCGACGTCTATCTCGGTCACTGATTCCACAGGAGAAAACACCATGCTCAAAGTCAATGACATGTTCGTGGCCTACGGCCAGAGCGAAGCCCTGCACGGCATCTCTTTCGAGGGCCGCACGAACGAGACCATCGCCATCATGGGCCGCAACGGCATGGGCAAGACCACGCTGTTCAAGGGCCTGATGGGCGTGCTGCCGCTCAAGTCGGGCCAGATCGAGGTGGCCGGCCAGGATGTCTCGAAAGACGAAAGCTACCGGCGCGTGGCCAAGGGCATTGCCTACGTGCCGCAGGGCCGCATGATCTTCCCCACCCTGACGGTGGAGGAGAACATCCAGACCGGCCTGGAGAACTCGAAGACCAAGCAGATCCCAGACGAAATCTACGCGCTGTTCCCCGTGCTGTGGGACATGCGCCGGCGCAAGGGCGGCAACCTGTCGGGCGGCCAGCAGCAGCAGTTGGCGATTGCCCGCGCGCTGGTGACCGACCCCAAGGTGCTGTTGCTGGACGAGCCGACCGAGGGCATCCAGCCGTCCATCATCAAGGACATCGCGAAGGCGCTCAACGAGATCCGCAAGCTGCGCGAGATCACCATCGTCGTCTCCGAGCAGGTGCTGTCGTTCGCCATGGATGTGGCCGACCGGCTGTTCGTGATCGAAGGCGGCCGCCTGGTGCACGAGACCCCGCGCGCCCAGACCGATGTCAACCGCATCAAGTCCTACCTCTCGGTTTGACCCCACCCACCGAGTCATTCCCTCTTTTTTTGTCCCACGCCTTCAAGGAGTCTCATCATGGCTGAAACCCTCATCAAAGTCGACCTCAAGCAATCTGCTTACCAGAACGAGCAGGTCCATAACCGCTGGCACCCGGACGTGCCGATGGCCTGCTGGGTCAACCCCGGCGACGACTTCATCCTGGAAACCTACGACTGGACCGGCGGTTTCATCAAGAACAACGACAGCGCCGACGACGTGCGCGACATCGACCTGTCGATCGTCCACTTCCTGTCCGGCCCGGTGGGCGTGAAGGGTGCCGAACCCGGCGACCTGCTGGTGGTCGACCTGCTGGACATCGGCGCCAAGGACGAGAGCCCCTGGGGCTTCAACGGCTTCTTCAGCAAGAAGAACGGCGGCGGTTTCCTGACCGACCACTTCCCGCTGGCGCAGAAGTCGATCTGGGACTTCAATGGCATGTTCACCAAGAGCCGCCACGTGCCCGGCGTGGAATACGCCGGCCTGATCCACCCCGGCCTGATCGGCTGCCTGCCCGACAAGAAGATGCTCGACGCCTGGAATGCGCGCGAGGCCGAACTGCTGGCCACCGACCCGAACCGCGTGCCCGGCCTGGCCAACCCGCCCTTTGCCGCCACCGCCCACATGGGCAAGCTCAGCGGTGATGCCAAAGCCAAGGCTGCCGCCGAGGGCGCACGCACCGTGCCGCCGCGCGAACACGGTGGCAACTGCGACATCAAGGACCTGTCGCGCGGCTCCAAGGTGTATTTCCCGGTGTATGTGGATGGCGCCGGCCTGAGTGTGGGCGACCTGCACTTCAGCCAGGGCGACGGCGAGATCACCTTCTGCGGCGCCATCGAGATGGCCGGTTGGGTGCACATGCGCGTCAACCTGATCAAGGGCGGCATGGCCAAGTACGGCATCAAGAACCCGGTGTTCAAGCCGAGCCCGATGACACCCAACTACAAGGACTACCTGATCTTCGAAGGCATCTCGGTCGACGAGCAGGGCAAGCAGCACTACCTGGACGTCAACGTCGCCTACCGCCAGGCCTGCCTGAACGCCATCGAGTACCTGAAGAAGTTCGGCTACAGCGGCGCCCAGGCCTATTCCATCCTCGGTACGGCACCGGTGCAGGGCCACATCAGCGGCGTGGTGGACGTGCCCAACGCCTGCGCCACGCTGTGGCTGCCAACCGAGATCTTCGAGTTCGACATCAACCCCACGGCGGCCGGCCCGATCAAGATGCTCGACGGCAGCGTGCAGATGCCGATCTCGCCCGACGTCAAGTAAGCCGGGAGCACGCGTATGCCGACCTATGACTATGCGTGCCCGAGCTGCGGAGGGTTTGAAACCCTGCGCAGCCTGGCACAACGCAACGAGCCCTGCGCCTGCCCGGACTGCGGCACCGCCTCCACGCGTGTGTTCGTAGCCGCACCGCGCCTGGCCTGCCTGAGCAGCGAAACGCGCCGCGCGCACGAGACCAACGAACGGGCGTCGCATGCGCCGCGTTCCTCGCGCGACGGCTCGTACGGGCGGCTCAAGCACCCGGCGGGGTGTGGCTGTTGCTCGACCAGCGGCAAGCGCGGGGCCACCGTCACCGCCCCCAGTGGCGCCAAGACCTTTCCTTCGAAGCGGCCCTGGATGATCAGTCACTAAGGGCTCACCCCCAGGCTGCGCAAAGGGCGTGTCGCTTCGCCACCCCCCTTGCAGGGGGCGGATACCTGTGGCCCGGCTGAGCCGGTTCCACGGTGTCCCTCCGATCGGGAGTGGCAAACGGCCGGCGCGTGCAGCACCTGTTTTTGTATAGATGAATCGGAGTCAACAACCATGATCCACGGCGATATTTCCAGCAGCAACGACACCGTCGGCGTTGCCGTCGTCAACTACAAGATGCCACGCCTGCACACCAAGGCCGAAGTGCTGGCCAATGCGCGCAAGATCGCCGACATGGTGGTCGGCATGAAGCAGGGCCTGCCTGGCATGGACCTGGTGATCTTTCCCGAGTACAGCACCCACGGCATCATGTACGACGCTAAGGAGATGTACGACACCGCCGCTGCGGTACCGGGCGAGGAGACCGCCATCTTTGCCGAGGCCTGCCGCAAGGCCAAGGTGTGGGGCGTGTTCTCGCTCACCGGCGAACGCCACGAAGAACACCCGAACAAGGCGCCCTACAACACGCTCATCCTGATGAACGACCAGGGCGAGATCGTGCAGAAGTACCGCAAGATCATGCCCTGGGTGCCGATCGAAGGCTGGTACCCGGGCAACTGCACCTACGTCAGCGAAGGCCCCAAGGGTCTGAAGGTCAGCCTCATCATCTGCGACGACGGCAACTACCCCGAGATCTGGCGCGACTGCGCCATGAAAGGCGCCGAACTCATCGTGCGCTGCCAGGGTTACATGTACCCGGCCAAGGACCAGCAGGTGCTCATGGCCAAGGCCATGGCCTGGGCCAACAACAGCTACGTGGCCGTGGCCAACGCCACCGGCTGGGACGGCGTCTACAGCTACTTCGGCCACAGCGCGCTCATCGGCTTCGACGGCCGCACGCTGGGTGAATGCGGTGAAGAGGAAATGGGCGTGCAGTACGCAGCGCTGTCCAAGAGCCTGATCCGCGACTTCCGCAAGAACGGCCAGAGCGAGAACCACCTGTTCAAGCTGCTGCACCGTGGCTACACCGGCAAGATCAATTCCGGCGAAAGCGGCGACGATGCCAAGGGCGTGGCGGCCTGCCCGTATGAGTTCTACGGCAAGTGGATCAGCGACCCGGAAGGCACGCGCAAGCAGGTCGAGTCGTTCACGCGCTCCACCGTCGGCACCCCCGAGTGCCCGATCGACGGCATCCCGAACGAGGCGCCCAGCCACCGCTGAGCCGCTACCGCCGGCCCGGCACCCGGGCCGGCATGTCCCCAGTTGTCCCGAGGCTGCGCCGTGTCTGCTCCTGCCCCTGTCTCCGATCCGCTCGCGGCCTACCGCATCACCGAAGCGCCCTACTACCGCCCGTGCAGTGGCGAGGTGGCGCTGTACCAGCACGCCTACGCGCACCGGCTGCCGCTCATCCTCAAGGGCCCCACCGGCTGCGGCAAGACGCGCTTTGTCGAGTACATGGCCTGGAAGCTCGGCCGACCGCTGGTGACACTGGCCTGCAACGAGGACATGACGGCGGCCGACCTCGTGGGCCGCTGGCTGCTCGACGCCGACGGCACGCGCTGGCACGACGGACCGCTCACGCTGGCGGCGCGCCATGGCGCGATCTGCTACCTCGACGAGGTGGTGGAGGCGCGCCAGGACACCACGGTGGTCATCCACCCGCTGACCGACGCGCGCCGCATGCTGCCGCTGGACCGCAAGGGCGAGCTGGTGCACGCCCACCCGGACTTCCAGCTCGTGGTCTCCTACAACCCGGGCTACCAGAGCCGCAGCAAGGACATGAAACCGTCCACGCGCCAACGCTTCGCCGCGCTGGAGTTCGACTACCCCGACGCCGCGGTGGAAACCGAGATCGTGGCGCACGAGGCTGGCATCGACGCTGCCCTGGCCGCGCAGCTGGTCGGCGTGGCGCAGGGCTCACGCGCGCTGCGCCAGCAGGGCCTGGACGAAGGCATCTCCACCCGCATGCTCATCTACGCCGGCATCCTGATCCGCGACGGCGTGGCCCCGCGCGACAGCTGCGAGATGACACTGACGCGCGCGCTGACCGACGACCCGGACCTGCTGGCCGCGTTGCGCCACCTCGTGGATGCCCACTTCCCCTGAACCGCAATGGGCCGCGCCGACGCTGACACGCCCACCCTCGCCGCGCTGGGCCTGCTGCTCGGCGCCCTGAGCCGGCGCACGCTCACGCTGCAAACACTGGCCGGCGCCTCCCCGTCGCCGTCCACGGCCCCGCGCGCCGTGCTCAGTGCCACGCACCTGCTGCTGCCGGCGGCGGTCATGCAGGATGCCACGCTGTCACGCGCCGCCATCGCCCACGCAGCGGCCCACCTGCTGTACTCGCCACCGGCCCAGGCCGCGGGTACGCTCAAGCCACTGGGCCTGGCCGTGGCGTCAACGATCGAGGATGCGCGCGTTGAAGCGCTGCTGATGCAGCGCCTGCCCGGCGTGCGTCGCTGGTTCCTGCAGGCCCAGCCGGCGCACGACCCGCACGGGCTGGACGTGCCCAGCCTGCTGGCCCGTCTGGGCCGCGCACTGCTGGACGGCCGCTACGCTGACGGCAACCACTGGGTGCACAAGGGCCGCACGCTGTTTGCCGCCACCCGCCATGACCACGGTCTGGAAGACCAGGCCGCGTTCCGGCGTCTGGCCTCCATCCTCGCCAACGACCTGGGCCAGATGCGCGTGCGGCTGGACCCGCAGCAGTGCGTGGTGCCGGCCGCCTACCGTGACGACCACAGCTACCTCTGGCAACACGGCGCCACGGCCGACGACACCACTGAAGCGCTGCAGGTCCCCACCGCGCCCCCCCCGCCCGCCGACGCCTCACCGGCCGACACACCGCCGACCGATGCCGAAGAGCAACCCATCGACGACGGCATCTGCCACCTCTACCCGGAATGGGACTATCGCCTGCAGCGCGAACGCACCGACTGGTGCACCGTGCGCGAGGTGGTGCCTCCGGCCGCAACACTTCACGGCTTGCCGCCCGCAGCCGAGCCTGCCACGCCCTGGCGCAGCCGGCGCCGCTTGAGCCGCAACCAGCGCCTGCGCCGGCAGTGGGAAGGCGAAGACCTCGACCTCGACGCCGCCATCGATGTGCAGGTGGAGCGGCGCCTGGCGTTGGCACCCGATGGTCGGCTGTTCGTGCGCCCGGGCAACGAGGCGCCACGCTGCAGCGTGCTGGTACTGCTTGACCTGTCGGCCTCCACCGGCGACGTGGCTGCCGGCAGCACGCAGCCCTTGCTGGCCGTCGAGCAGCAGGCAGCGCTGCTGCTGGCGCGTGCCGCACAGGCCGGGCAGGACCGCATTGCCATCCACGGCTTTGCCTCCAACACCCGCGCTGCGGTGCATTACCTGCGGCTGCTGGACTTCGGCACGCCGCTGGATGCGGCGCACACGCAGCGCATCCTGGGCACCCGCGCTGCCGGGTCCACCCGCATCGGCGCTGCGCTGCGCCATGCCACGCGCTGCCTGCTGGCCGAGCCCACCGGCCCGCGCGCCATCGTGCTCATCACCGACGGCGCGCCGTCGGACATTGACGTCTTCGACACCCGCTATCTGACCGAGGACGCCCGCGCCGCCGTGTTGGCCGCGCGGCGCCTGGGCGTGCAGTGCCATGGTCTGGTGGTTGACCCCGGGGCTGATGCCTACGCACGCCGCATCTTCGGCTGGCGCAACTACCGCGTGGCCAAGACCGCTGTGCAGTTGCCATGCCAATTGGGCGAACTCTATGACCGGCTGGCGACGCTCTGAGCGCGGGCCATGCACCGACCTCGCCTTGCGCACCAACATGGCGCACATCCCACCGTGGTGCACGCCGGCGTGCGCACCAGGTACGGGCGTGGCCGCTGCACCGCCATCCTGTTGGCCTTATGGCAGTCATGAGAAGGCGGCACGGCTATTGCATGAGCAGATGAACACTTGATGCGCACGCCATGGAACTGGACTCCCCGTGTTCGGCCGGCCTTGGCGGCCGCACGGTCTGATTTTGAAGCGAAGCGATATGGAACTCACTCCCCGTGAAAAAGACAAGCTGCTGATCTTCACCGCCGCCCTGCTGGCCGAGCGCCGCCGTGCGCGCGGCCTGAAGCTCAACTACCCGGAGGCAGTGGCCTACCTCAGCGCCGCCGTGATGGAAGGCGCACGCGACGGCAAGACCGTGGCCCAGCTCATGAGCGAAGGGCGCACGCTGCTCACGCGCGCCGACGTGATGGACGGCGTGGCCGAGATGATTCCCGACATCCAGGTGGAAGCCACCTTCCCCGACGGCACCAAGCTCGTCACCGTGCACCAGCCCATCGTCTGATCCCCCACGAACAGGAGCCCCCATGTTTCGCACCTTTCCAAAAGCTATCAAATTCATAGCAACTGGCGCATTGTTGACAAGCGCCAACGCCTCTTTTGCTCATGACGGCCACGGCTTGCACGGCAGCCACTGGCACGCCACCGACCTGTGGGGTTTTGTCGCCATCGGCGTGGTGCTGGCCGTTGCCATCTGGCAGGGCCGCAAGTGACGCCCCCCAGGAGGCCCGCATGATTCCCGGCGAACTGCTGATCGACGAAGGCGCGCACCAGCTCAACCCCGGGCGCCGCACGCTGACCTTGGTGGTGAAGAACACCGGCGACCGGCCGATCCAGGTCGGCTCGCACTACCACTTTGCCGAGACCAACGCCGCCTTGGGTTTCGACCGTGACGCCGCGCGTGGCATGCGGCTCAACATCGCCAGTGGCACGGCGGTGCGCTTCGAGCCTGGCCAGCAGCGCACGGTGGAGCTGGTGGATTACGCGGGCGACCGCTTGGTGTACGGCTTTCGCGGCCTCATCCAAGGAAAAGTCTAGTTATGGCAACGATCGGAAAACGCGCCTATGCCGAGATGTTCGGCCCCACCGTGGGCGACCGCGTGCGCCTGGCCGACACCGAGCTGATCGTCGAGGTTGAGCAGGACTACACCCTGCGCGCCGGCGGCTACGGCGAGGAAGTGAAGTTCGGCGGCGGCAAGACCATCCGCGACGGCATGGCGCAAAGCCAGCGCAGCCGCGATGGCCACGGCCTGGGCCCCTCCGGTGGCGGCGCCATGGACACGGTGCTGACCAATGCGCTCATCCTCGACCACTGGGGCATCGTCAAGGCCGACATTGGGCTGAAGGGCGGGCGCATTGCCGCCATCGGGAAGGCCGGCAACCCGGACACGCAAACCGGCGTGGACATGGTCATCGGCCCCGGCACCGAGATCATCAGCTGCGAGGGCAACATCGTCACCGCCGGCGGCATCGACACCCACATCCACTTCATCGCGCCGCAGCAGATCGAGGAGGCGCTGTGCAGCGGCATCACCACCATGATCGGCGGCGGCACGGGCCCGGCCACCGGCACCTTTGCCACCACCTGCACGCCGGGGCCGTGGAACCTGGAGCGCATGCTGCAGGCAGCCGACGCCTTCCCCATGAATCTGGGTTTTCTCGGCAAGGGCAACGCCGCGCTGCCGGGCGCGCTGCATGAGCAGATCAAGGCCGGCGCCATCGGCCTCAAGCTGCACGAGGACTGGGGCACCACGCCGGCGGCCATCGACAACTGCCTGACCGTGGCGGAGGAAACCGACACGCAGGTGGCGATCCACACCGACACGCTCAACGAGAGCGGTTTCGTGGAAGACACGGTGGCTGCTTTCAAGGGCCGCACCATCCACACCTTCCACACCGAAGGCGCCGGTGGCGGCCATGCGCCCGACATTTTGAAGGTGGTAGGCGAGGCCAACGTGCTGCCCTCTTCCACCAACCCCACGCGCCCCTACACGGTGAACACGCTGGACGAGCATGTGGACATGCTGATGGTGTGCCACCACCTCGACCCGGCGATTGCCGAAGACCTGGCCTTTGCCGAGAGCCGCATCCGCAAGGAAACCATTGCGGCGGAGGACATCCTGCACGACCTGGGCGCCATCAGCATGTTCAGCTCCGACTCGCAGGCCATGGGCCGCGTGGGCGAAGTGATCATCCGCACCTGGCAGACCGCGCACAAGATGAAACAGCAGCGCGGCAAGCTGCCGGGTGACTCGGACCGGCACGACAACTTCCGCGTCAAGCGCTACATCGCCAAGTACACCATCAACCCGGCGATTGCCCATGGCATCAGCCATGAGGTCGGCAGCATCGAAGTGGGCAAGTGGGCTGACCTGGTGGTGTTCAAGCCGTCCTTCTTCGGCATCAAGCCCGCCCTCATCCTCAAGGGCGGTTTCATCGCCATGGCGGCCATGGGCGACCCCAATGCCAGCATCCCGACACCGCAGCCGGTGCACTACCGGCCGATGTTCGGTGCCTTTGGCGGCGCCATTGCCCAGACCTCGCTCACCTTCGTCTCGCAGGCCGGCATTGCGGCCGACATCGGCTCGCGCTTCGGCCTGTCCAAGCGGCTGGCGGCGGTGAAAGGCATCCGCGGCATCGGCAAGCGGCACATGATCCACAACGACTACGCGCCGCGCATGGAGGTGGATGCGCAGACCTATGTGGTGCGCGCCGACGGCCAATTGCTGACCTGTGAACCAGCCGTGAGCCTGCCCATGGCACAACGCTACTTTTTATTCTGATGCTGCAAGTTTCCAAACTTCTTCCCGGTGGCCAGGGCCTGGCCGCACCGCTGCTCAAGCGTGCAACGACGGTGGAACTCGGCTGGGACGTGCGCCAGAAAAGCCGCTTTGCCGCCACCGACTCGTCAGGCCGCGAACTCGGCATCTTCCTGCCGCGCGGCACCGTGGTGCGCGGCGGCGACGTGCTGGTGGCCGAAGACGGCTCGCTCATCCAAGTGATTGCGGCACCGCAAGCAGTGCTGCGCATCACCGCCTGCACCGAGCACGGAACGCCGTTTGACCTGACGCGCGCCGCCTACCACCTGGGCAACCGGCATGTGCCGATCGAGCTGCAGCCCGACCACCTGAAGATCGAACCCGACCACGTGCTGGCCGACATGCTGCGCGCCATGCACCTGACGGTGGTGGAACAGCAGGCGACCTTCGAGCCCGAAGGCGGCGCTTATGCGCAAGGTGGTCACAGCCATGGACATGGACATGGACATGGACATGGCCACGCGCACGGTCATGAGGCGGGGCATGCCCACCCGCACGATCATGCACACGACCATGATCACGACCAGCCGCATGAGCACCATGGCCACGGACACGATCATGGACATGCGCACTGACACACCACTGCCAGCCGCCAGCCTGCTGCAACTGATCTGGCTCGCCTCGCCGGCGCTGCCGGTCGGTGGTTTTTCCTACTCGGAAGGGCTGGAAGCCGCCGTCGATACTGCGCGAGTCGCTACAGAAAAAGAAGCAGCCGAGTGGCTGACCGAGCAACTGAACCTGACGCTGGCACGGGCCGACCTGCCGGTGCTGGCACGCGCCATCAGCGCCTGGCGCGCCGACGACCACGCCGCCCTGCACGCGCTCAACAGCTGGCTGCTGCAGACGCGCGAAACCAGCGAGCTGCGGGCGCAGACGGTGCAGATGGGCCGCTCGCTGGTGGAATGGCTTCGCAACCACGAAGGCATCGAACCCGCGCAGCTGCAGGCCTGCGCCGCGCTGGAGCCGGGTTACCCCATCGCCTTTGCGCTGGCCGCCGCCAGCATCCAGGCCCCGGTGCGCGACGGCCTGCTGGCCTACGCCTTCGGCTGGGCCGAGAACATGATGCAAGCCGCCATCAAGGCCGTGCCGCTGGGACAGAGTGCCGGCCAGCGCATCCTGGCCCGGCTGGCGGCCGAGATTCCCGCCGCGGTGGATGCCGCCTGCCAGTTGCCCGAAGCCGACTGGCAAGCCTTCAGCCCCATGCTGGCCATTCTGTCCAGCCAGCACGAAACCCAGTATTCACGCCTGTTCCGCTCCTGACAACATGACCCTGCACCACATCCCCAATCGCACCAAGACCCTGCCGCCGCTGCGCGTGGGCATCGGCGGCCCGGTCGGCTCCGGCAAAACCACGCTGCTGGAAATGCTGTGCAAGGCCATGCGCGACCAGTACGACCTGGTGGCCATCACCAACGACATCTACACCAAGGAAGACCAGCGCCTATTGACGGTGAGCGGCGCACTGCCGGCCGAGCGCATCATGGGCGTGGAAACCGGCGGCTGCCCGCACACCGCCATCCGCGAAGACGCCTCCATCAACCTGGAGGCCATCGACCGCATGCTGGCCGATTTCCCCGATGCCGACGTCGTCTTCATCGAATCCGGCGGCGACAACCTGGCCGCCACCTTCAGCCCCGAGCTGAGCGACCTGACGATCTACGTGATTGATGTGGCCGCCGGCGAAAAGAT
Source organism: Curvibacter delicatus NBRC 14919 (assembly GCF_001592265.1). Classification (GTDB taxonomy): domain Bacteria; phylum Pseudomonadota; class Gammaproteobacteria; order Burkholderiales; family Burkholderiaceae_C; genus Hylemonella; species Hylemonella delicata. The sequence continues at coordinate 153,819 of NZ_BCWP01000002.1, forward strand.
CCCGCGCAAGGGCGGCCCCGGCATCACCAAGAGCGACCTCTTCGTCATCAACAAGACCGACCTCGCACCCTACGTGGGCGCGAACCTGGACGTGATGGAAGCCGACACGCGCCGCATGCGAACCAATGCGCAAGGGCTGAAACCGTTTGTGATGACCAACCTCAAGACACTGGCGGGGGTGGATGAGGTGGTAAGTTTCATCGAGACACGCGGCTTGCTCAAGACCTGACTTTCACCGCTTGCTGGCCTAACGATGTGGCGACGCCACGTCGCTGCAAGGTCGGACGTCGCGCCCGCCGTTTCTTCGCCCAGATCATCACGCCCGTCACGCTGAAGGCGGCCACGGCCAGACCGCAGAACGAGATCAGCACGCGCCCCGGCACGCCGAGGATGCGGCCGGAGTGCAGAGGGAACATGGCTTGCAGGAAGATGTCGCCCGCGCTGCCACGGCCCGGCACATCGGCGCCGAGCGGCGCACCGGTCTGGGCGTCGAAGTAGAGCCAGGGGTTGCCCAGGCCGCCGTCGCCGTGGCTGTTGTCGCCCTCGAACAGACCGACGCCGTAGAGACCGAACTCGGAGGAGAGGAACACGCCGCCGGCCGGCGTGCTGAGCTGCCGGCGTTGCGCCTCCGCTTGCGCCAACACCAGCACCTGCGCGGCCGAGAGCTTGGGCTCGATAGGCTGTGCGCTCAGGGTACGGCTGGCAAAGGGTGACGGCGTCAGCTCGGAGAACCACGCCACCACCGGGCGCATGACCTGCTCCCGCAGGTTCATCGACACCGAGGTCACGGCCAGCATCAGCACCAGCAGAAAGAGCCAGACGCCACCGGAGCGGTGCAGGTCGAACACCAGACGGTAGCCGCCGGTGCGCCAGCGGAAAGCAAAGGACTGGCGCCAGGCGGCCCAGTTCGGGAAGGCGATCCACAACGCAACCAGGCTGTCGAACACCCAGACGATGGCCACGATGCCCATGAACAGGGTGCCCAGCGGCAGTCCGAAGGCGTCGGGGATGTGCAGGCTGTAGTGCAGCTTGTAGAGGAAGGGCAGCAGGTTCTCGCGGTCCAGCGCCACCTTGCCCCACTCGCGCCGGCCCAGCACCTCACCGCTGACGGGGTCGAGCGCAATCTGGTTGAAGCCCAGCACATGGGGCTTACCGCTGGCGGGGTCGGTCTTCGGGTCAACCATGAGCAGCAGGCTGTGGCCGGCCTCCACATGAAGCGGCAGGTAACGCACGCGCAGGCGCGGGTCGGCGGCTTCCAGCCGCGCCGCCAGCGTCAGCGCGTCCAGCGGCTGGCCTTCGGCCCGCGCCTGGTAGAGATGGGGGTTGAGCCATTCGTCCAGCTCGTGGTCCCACGAAATGACGGCACCGGTGGCACCGGCCACGAACAGGAACAAGGCCGTGGCCAGCCCGAACCAGCGGTGCAGCAACACGAGAATGGAGCGCATGGTCTTCCCCTTTTGTCTGACGCTCAATAGGTCCAGTTGAGCGCCACACTGATGTTGCGCGGCGCGCCGTAAAAGCCCTGGCCCCACGAGCCCCAGTACAGGCTGTTGAGGTATTTCTGGTCGGTGACGTTGTTCAGGTTCATGGTTGCGTAGACCTTCTTGCTGATGTCGTAGCGCGCCATCAGGTTGAGCAACGCGTAGGCCTTCTGCCGGATTTCGGAACCCTGGTACACGGCATAGGTGTCGCCCTGCCAGTTCAGGTTGCCGCCCACCTTGAGCTGCTCCAGGCCCGGTACACGGTAGGTGGCGCTCAGGCGCAGCATCTGGCGCGGCATGAAGGTGCGTGCTTCGTTGCCGCCGGGGTCCTTGATCGTCATCGTGGTGTAGCCCAGGCCGGCCTGCAGGCGTTCGCTGAGCTGCCCGGTGACGTCGGCCTGCAGACCTTGCGCGACGGCGTTGATGCCGCGGTAGTAGGCGGTCCCGTCGGCGAAATTGCCGCCCGCATCGGCCAGGTTGTTCTGCTCGCTGCGAAACAGGGCCACCGAGGCATTGCCCTTGCCGCCCTGGAGTTCCTGCTTGAAGCCAATCTCGACGTTGTTGCCCTCCACCGGCTTGAGGGTCTGGCGGTTCACGTTGATCTGGTATTGCGGATTGAAGATCTCGGCATAGCTGGCGTAGAGCAGCTGGTCCTTGCTCAGGTCGTAGGTGGCACCGCCATAAAACGTGGCGCGCGCATACGAGGTCTGCCGACTCTCCCCGTACGACTTGCCGTCCTGCTCGAGACTGGTCTGGCGCACGCCGCCGATCAGGTGCAGGCCATCACTCAGGTTCAGGCGCGTTGCGGCATGAGCCGTGTAGACCGATTGTTTGAAATCGGCACTGCCGCCCGGTGTGCTGGCGAAAACCGGCGTGTTGGTGCTGCCATCCCAACGGTCCAGGGCTACGGCGGGCGGGTTCGCTGCGCCGCCTGTGACGGTGTAGTAGGACGCATCGCGGTGCTTGGCCAGGCCGGCGCTCAGGCCCAGGTTCAGCTCATGCTGGCGTCCGCCCAGGGTGTAGCTGCCGTCGGCCGTCAAGCTCAGCGTGTCCTCGCGGCTGTCGGTTGCGAACAGCGACGCCAGGCTGGACAGGCCGGTGCCAGTGGTCGGATTCGGCTGCCCCGACAGGTAGTACAGCGCGCCCCGGCTGGTGCGTTCGGTGCGCGTGAAGGTGGCCTTGCCCTTCCAGCCCTCGCCAAGCTCGCGGCTCAGTTCGGCAAAGGTGTTGCTGGTCGTGTTGTTCCAATAGGTCCAGTCGGCGGCCGAGCTGGTGGAGACGTCGTAGTTGGTGCGCGCCCCGTTGGAATAGAGCATCGGCAGGGTTCCCCACATGGCGGCGGTGGACTTGCTCTCTTGCCAGGTGTGCCCCAGGGCCAACTGGGTGCCGTTGTCGAGATCGGCCTCGATCACGCCGTAGAACAAGGTCTTGTCCTGCTTGTAGCGGTTCAGGTAGGAGTCGCCCTTCTCCTTGGCCACCACAATGCGGGCACGCACGCTGCCGTCCTCGTTGAGTTTGGTGTTGATGTCACCGTCGAAGCGGACGCGGTTCCAGGAACCGAGCTTGATGCCCGCCTTGGCCGCGAAGTCGCCCAGCGTGCGCTTGCGCACGAAGTTCACCGTCGCCGAGGGGTAACCCGACGCTGTGCTCAGGCCGTTGGCGCCGTAGACCACATCGATGCGGTCGTAGAGCGCGGTGTCCAGATCGCCATAGACATTGCCGTACATCATGGGCAGGCCCACGCCGTCGATCTGGAAGTTCGTGACGTCGAAGCCGCGCGCGGTGTAGTAGGTCCGGTCCGTTTCGACCTTTTCCACCCGGATCCCCGAGGTCACGGCCAGCGCGTCATTGACGCTGTTGAGCCCGAAGTCATCCATCTGGCTGCGCGATACCACCGACACCGTCTGCGGCGTCTCCTTCAGGCTCAGCTTCAGGCCCGTGGCCGACCTGCTCTTGCGCGTGGTGTAAAGCCCGGTGCCCTCGGTCGGGGCCTGGTAGTCCGAATTGCCCGTCACCGTGACGGTGCTCAGGCTGACCTCCTTGTCGGCGGGGGCATCGGCAGCCTGCGCGCCCGAGGCACACAAGGCGGCAATCAGGACGGCCAGGGGCTGGCGACGGAAAACAAGCGCCAAGCTTGCGCAGCTACGCATACAGAAACTCCTAAAGGCGTTAGCTGGCTGCCTCCGGAGATTCCTGGGTTGCTGGCTGGTTGATGAAAGATTTCTATTCTATTGAGAATAATTCCTATTTGCAATAGAAGGCTGGTTTTTCAGGTACTCAAGGCCTCACAGGTGAACGGGCTGTGTACGCGGTTTCAGAGCCGAAGACCGTTTTCCGAGGCCGCGATCAGCTTGGCCAAGCGCGCTTGGCGTGTCTCGGCCCGCTTGGCACTGATGATGCGCCAGATCATCTGGTGGCGGTATCGCGGTGTTTGCGCTTCGAAAAACTTCCAGGCTTTTTTGTTCTTGCGAAACAACGCCTCTTGCGCTGGCTCCAGGCTGGCGTTATCAGTCTGCTCGTAAGCGTAGATCTTCGACTTGGCCTCGCGCCGATGCGAGTACGCCCGCAAGCCGGCTTCTGTCATCCGACCCGCGCACTGAAGAACATGCACCCGCCCGATGTTGATCGCGCTCCAGGTCGAGGTCGTCTTGCGGGGCGTAAAGCGGATCAGGTACGCATGTTCATCAATGCGTTTGCGCACGCCATCGATCCAGCCATGGCACAGCGCCTCGTCAACCGACTCCGGCCAGCTCATGCTCGGTTGGCCGCTGTCGCGCTTGTAAAAACCGACGATCAGCTCGGACTCCGTCGCCGCATGCTTGGCAAGCCAGGCACCGAACTCAGACGCTGTCTTGAAGAAAGTGGGCATGCTATTCGTGCTCCCGGTGGCAGTGGGTCTGGGCCGTTCCTTGTCCGTTCACCAGGCACCTCATGAAAGCGGATCAGGCCAGCGGCTGCAGCAAGTGCGCATGCACCGCCCCCGCCTTGAGGTGGCGGTACAGCGTCAGCCCCAGCGGGGTGAGCTGCTCGTCGCCCCAGGCGCTCGGCGCTTCCAGGTAGATGTAGCCACCAGGCGCCACCGCACGCGCGGCCGCCTGCAAGGCGGCGTCGAACAACGCGGCATCAAACGGCGGATCAAGAAAAATCAGATCGGCACTGGCCGGCGGCAGTTGCTTGAGGGCGGTGATGCCGTCACCGCGCTGCACCTGCACCGCCTCGGCCTTCAGCTGTTCCTTGATCTTCTTGAGCTGGGCAATGAGTGTCGCGTCCTGCTCCACCAACTGCACCTGCAACGCGCCGCGCGAGGCGGCCTCGAAGCCCAAAGCGCCGGTACCGGCAAAGGCGTCCACACAACGCCAGCCGGTGAGGTCCTGCCCAAGCCAGTTGAACAGGGTTTCACGCACGCGGTCAGGCGTGGGACGCAGGCCGGGTTTGTCGGCCACCGGCAGCTTGCTGCGCTTCCACTGGCCGCCGATGATGCGGACCTCGCCCGCGGCAACGCGGGCCGTGGTCTTCTTGGCGGCGGGCTTGTGTTGGGGGGATGGCTTCACGGCTTGCCTCCGACCACCACCGTCACCATGCGTTCGGGCTGCAACTTGCGCAGGAAGGCGGCCTTGATGTCGGCCACCGTCACACGTGCCACCTGCTGCGTCCAGGTGTCGAGGTAGTCCAGCGGCAGGCCATACCAGGCGATGTTGGCCACGCTGCCGAGCAGCTTGCGGTTGCTGTCGATGCGCAGCGCAAAGCCGCCGATCAGGTTGTCCTTGGCCGCTTTCAGTTCCGCATCGGTCGGCCCCTCGGCCACGAACTTGCGCACCACCTCGCGTGCCACCTGCACCGCCTGCGCCGCCTGGTCGGGCCGGGTCTGCAGGCCCACGGTGTAGGCGCCGGCATGCAGCGCCGGGGCGAAGTAGCTGTAGGTGCTGTAGCTCAAGCCGCGCTTCTCGCGCACCTCGGTGGTCAGGCGCGAGACGAACCCGCCACCGCCCAGGATGTAGTTACCCACGGTGAGGGGAAAGAAATCCGGGTCGTCGTGCTTGAAGCCGGGCTGGCCGATCAGCACATGGGCCTGGGCCGAATCGAACGGAATGATGCGCTCCACCGCTGCGGCCAGTGGCGCCACTTCAGCCACGGCCGGCTGCGCCTCACAGGCGGTTGTGGGCAGCCGCGCAAACAGCTGCTGCACCAGGGCATCGGCCTGCGCGCGCGTGACGGCACCGACGATGCTGACCTTGGCGCGGCAAGGCAGCAGGCGCGCATGCTGGGCCTGCATGTCGGCCACGCTGATGCGGGCCAGCGTTTCCTCGGTCATCTCGTAGCCGTAAGGGTGCGCACCATAAACCGCTTGCGCAAAGGCCCGCCCGGCCACCGTGCCGGGCCGGGTGTTGGCCTCGCGGATGGCAGCCGACAGGCGTTCACGTTCGCGCAGCCAGACGTCTGGCGGGAAGCTGGGTTCGGCCAGCTGGCGCGCTGCCAGCGCAACGGCCCGGGCCAGCAGGTCGGGGTAGGTGAGCGAGCGCAGCGAGAAGCTCATGCGGTCGTTGCTGGCACCGGCACTGAAGGCGGCGCCCAGGTCGGCCCAGGCCTCGCCCAGGGCGTTCTCGTCCAGCGCCGAGTCATAAGCCCCCACGCTTGTCGCTTCGCGTACGACGCTGCCCCCCGAGGGGGCCTTCGCGCCTTGGGACGGCCCGGCGGCGCTCACGCTGCCGATCGCCCGCACGCCCTTGGTCGTCATGCCCGCGGTCACATTGGCCAGGCCGGCTTTCTCCGCCGGGTCGCGCCGATTGCCGGCGTCGAAGTCGACCTGCACATCCACCATCGGCACGGCCGGGCTTTCCACCAGGTAGACCGCCACACCGGACGGCTGCACCCAGTGCTGGACGGGCAGCGCCGCCTGCGCGGATTGCATGCCAAACAAGGCTACAGCCCCCGTGATAACTGCGCAAACAGCTACGTTTTTAATAGCAAACATGGACATTCCTCAGTGGCGGCTGCCGGCCGGTGCCTGGCGCCGCGGGCGGTTCGGATCGAGCGGCTGCGGCAGCAGATGCGCCACCGTGAGCTGATCGTCGCCAAAGTAACGTGCGGCCACCGCCTGCACCTGCTCGGCCGTGATGGCGCGCAGACGGGTCAGCAGGCGTTCGCTGGCATCGAGCGGCAGGCCCTGCACCCACTGGCTGCCGAGCTCGCGCGCCTGGTTCATGACCGAATCGCGCTTGTAGACCTCGCTGGCCACCCACTGGGTTTTGACGCGCTCCAGCTCGGCGGCAGAAATGCCTTCACGCGCCACACGGACCACCTGCTCGCGCAGCGCGGCTTCCAGCTGCGCCGCCGTCTTGCCCGGAGCCGGCACGCCGTCGAGCACAAACAGCTGCGGCCCGCGCCCGAGCAAGCCATTGGAAGCGCCGGCGCCGTCGGCCAGGCGATCGGGGCCCTGGGTGAGCGCCCGCTCCAGCCGGGCACCGCTGTAACCGTCGAGCACGGCGGCCAGCACCGTCAGCGCCAGGGCGTCGTCGTCCTGCGCGGTGGGTGCCGTCAGGGACTGCAGGCCCGGCACCTTGAAGGCCAGCGCCACGTAGGCCTGCTCGGCCGGCGCCTTGACCTCGATGCGGCGCAAGCCCATCTGCGGCGGCTCCGTCAGCGGCTTGCGCGCCGGCACGGCGCGGGCCGGGATGCGGCCGTAGGTCAACTCGGCCAGGCGCTTGACCTTCTGCACATTCACATCACCGGCCACCACCACCACGGCGTTGGCCGGCACGTACCAGCGGCGGTAGAAGGCGCGGGCGTCGTCGGGCGTCATGGCGTCGAGGTCACTCATCCAGCCCACGATCGGGCGGCGGTAGGGCGCGGCCTGGAAGGTGGCGGCGTTGAGCGACTCGTACAGCAGGGCGCGCGGGTTGTCTTCGGTGCGCATGCGGCGTTCTTCCTTCACCACCTCCAGTTCCTTGCGGAACTCGTCGTCGGACCAGCGGTTGTTGGCAAAACGGTCGGCCTCCAGCTGCATCACGTCGGCCAGGCGCGCGGCCGGGATCTGCTGGTAGTAACCGGTGTAGTCCTGCCCGGTGAAGGCGTTTTCACGCCCGCCCAGGGCGGCCACACGGCGCGAGAACTCGCCGGGCTGGAGCTTGCGCGTGCCCTTGAACATCATGTGCTCCAGCACGTGCGCCACGCCGCTGGTGCCGTCCACCTCGTCCATGGCGCCGACGCGCAGCCAGACCATGTGCACGGCCGTGGGGGCACGCCGGTCGGGCGCGACGATGAGCGTCATGCCGTTGGCGAGGGTGAATTGCGCGGCTTGGGCCGGCGCCTGCGCGGCGGCCGGAAGGCCCAGAAAAGCGCAGAAAACAAGGGAAAGGATGCGTTTCATAGAATTGGGGATTCTAAGAACGCCCCACATGTTCAGTTTTTTCAAGAAGAAATCCCCTGCACCGGCCCCTGCCGATGCTGCCACCCCCAGTGTGACAGCTCCGGCCGCGCCTGCCGCAGCCCCGCCCGTAGCTCCCATTGCGGCCCCGACGCGCCAGTCCTGGCTCGACAAGCTCAAGTCCGGCCTGCGCAAGACCGGCTCCAGCCTCACCACGGTGTTCACCGGCACGCAGATTGACGATGCGCTGTACGAGGAGCTGGAAGCGGCCCTGCTGATGGCCGACACCGGCGTCAAGGCCACCGAGCACCTACTGGAAGACCTCAAGCGCCGCGTGAAGGAGAGCAAGACCACCGAGCCCGCCGCCGTCAAGGGCCTGCTGGCCGACGCACTGGCCGAGCTGCTAGCGCCGCTGGAAAAACCGCTGGTGATCGGCGAGCACAAGCCCACCGTCATCATGGTGGCCGGCGTCAACGGTGCCGGCAAGACCACCTCCATCGGCAAGCTCACGCACCACCTCTCCAACGAAGGTGCCACGGTGCTGCTGGCCGCGGCCGACACCTTCCGTGCCGCGGCACGCGAGCAGCTCGGCGTCTGGGCCGACCGCAACCGGGTGGAGATCATCAGCCAGGAAGGTGCCGACCCAGCCGCGGTGTGTTTCGATGCGGTGAGCGCCGGCCGCGCACGCGGCAAGGACGTGGTGCTGGTGGACACCGCCGGGCGCCTGCCGACGCAGTTGCACCTGATGGAGGAGCTGCGCAAGATCAAGCGCGTGGTGCAGAAGGCCGACGAAACGGCGCCGCATGAGGTGCTGCTGGTGATCGACGGCAATACCGGCCAGAACGCGCTGGCCCAGGTGCGCGCCTTTGACGACGCACTGCAACTCACGGGACTGATCGTGACCAAGCTCGACGGCACCGCCAAAGGCGGCGTGCTGGCGGCGATTGCACGCGAACGGCCGGTCCCGGTCTACTTCATCGGCGTGGGTGAAAAGCTCGACGAGCTGGAAACCTTCAACGCGCGCGAATTCGCACAAGCCCTGCTTTCCTGAAAGTTTTTCGTATGAGCCAGAACGCACGCATCGCCCATCCGGGGCTGCGCCAGAAAGTCATGTCCGCCGAGGCGGCGGCCGCCTTCATCCAGCACGGCGACCACGTTGGCATGAGCGGTTTCACCGGGGCCGGTTACCCCAAGGTGATTCCGCAGGCGCTGGCGCGCCAGATTGAGCGGGCCAACCAGGGAGGCAACCACTTCCGCATCGGCGTCTGGACTGGCGCCTCCACCGCGCCCGAACTGGACGGCGCGCTGGCCAAGGTCGGCGGCATCGAGATGCGCCTGCCCTACCAGTCCGACCCGACCTGCCGCGAACGCATCAACGCTGGGCAGATGGACTACATCGACATCCACCTCTCGCACGTGGCACAGTTCGTCTGGTTCGGTTTCCTCGGCAAGCTCAACGTGGCGGTGATCGAGGTGGCCGGCATCCTGGAAGACGGCCGGCTGATTCCCGCCTCGTCGGTCGGCAACAACAAGACCTGGCTGGAGCAGGCCGACAAGGTGATCCTGGAAGTCAACTCCATGCAGCCCCTGGGCCTGGAGGGCATGCACGACATCTACTACGGCACCGAATTGCCGCCGAACCGCAAGCCGATCCCGATGACCGGCCCTGGCGACCGCATCGGCGACAACTACCTGCGCTGCGACCCGGCCAAGATCGTGGCCATCGTGGAGACGCACCTGCCGGACCGCAACACCACCTTCACGCCGCCGGACGAGATGTCGCAGCGCATTGCCGGCCACATCCTGGAATTCCTGGAACACGAAGTCAAAAAGGGCCGGCTGCCGCGCGAATTGCTGCCGCTGCAGTCGGGGGTGGGCAACATCGCCAATGCCGTGCTGTCGGGCCTGAACCAGGGGCCGTTCAACAACCTGACCGGCTACACCGAGGTGCTGCAGGACGGCATGCTGGAGATGCTGCGCTCGGGCAAGATGCGCATGGCCTCGGCTACCGCGCTGTCGCTCAGCCCGACGGCGATGGAAGACTTCCTGGCCAACATCGACTTCTACCGCCAGCGCATCGTGCTGCGCCCGCAGGAGATCAGCAACCACCCGGAAATCATCCGCCGCCTGGGCGTGATCTCGATGAACGGCATGATCGAGGCCGACATCTACGGCAACGTCAACTCCACCCACCTGATGGGCACGCGCATCATGAACGGCATCGGCGGCTCGGGCGACTTTGCCCGCAACGCCTACCTGTCGATGTTCATGACGCCGTCCACCGCCAAGGGCGGTGCCATCTCCTGCATCGTGCCCATGGCCTCGCATGTGGACCACACCGAGCACGACGTGCAGATCATCGTCACTGAACAGGGTCTGGCTGACCTGCGCGGCCTGGCGCCGCGCCAGCGCGCCTCGGTGGTGATCGAGCACTGCGCCCATCCTGATTTCCAGCCTGCGCTGCGCGACTATGTGGCGCGCGCCGAGCGCCATGCCCTCAACGGCTTGGCCGGCATGCACACGCCGCATCTGCTGGACGAAGCGCTGTCGTGGCACAGCCGCTACGAACGCGAGGGGCGCATGCTGCCCAAGGCCTGAGACCTCCGTGAGCAAACTGCACCATGCCAGCCATCTGGAAAACCCCCATCTCCGTTGACATCCTGAACGGGCTCATGCGCAACACGGCAGGCGCGCACCTGGGCCTTGAGTTCCTGGAAGTCGGTGACGACTTCATCGTCGGCCGCATTCCGGTGGACGACCGCACACGCCAGCCCTACGGCCTGTTGCACGGTGGGGTGAGCGTGGTCCTGGCCGAAACGCTGGGCTCCTGCGGTGCCGCATTCGCCGCGCCCGAAGGCCACCAGGCCGTGGGGCTGGACATCAATGCCAACCACCTGCGCGGCGTGAAGAGCGGCTGGGTCACCGGCACTGCGCGGCCGGTGCACATCGGCCGCACCACCCAGGTCTGGCAGATCGACATGCGCAACGAAGACGGTGACATGACCTGCACCTCGCGCATCACCATGGCGGTGCTGGCCCCCAAGGGCTGAGCCAGCCCTGCGCTGATTTAACGCACCACCAGCCGGCCGACACCGTCGGCCGTGATCTCGCCGATCTCGGCCGCGGCCTCAAAACCGTGCTGGCGGAAGATCGCCAGCACCTGCTCCACCGTTTCGGGCGTGCACGACACCAGCAGGCCACCGCTGGTCTGCGGATCGCTCAGCAGTGCCTGGTCCACCGCAGCAAAACCGGCCGGCAGCGTGACAGACGCACCATAACCGGCCCAGTTGCGGCCGGAGGCACCAGTGACCATGCCCTGGGCGGCCAGTTCACGCACGCCCTTGAGCAAGGGCACATGAGCCCAGTCGATCTGCACCGTGCAGCCCGCGCCGCGGGCCAGTTCCAGCCCGTGGCCGGCCAGGCCGAAACCGGTGACATCGGTCAGCGCATGCACGCCATCGAGTGCGGCCAGCTCCGGCCCCGGCGTGTTGAGCTGGGTCGTCGTGGCGATCATCTGCGCGTAGCCGGCGGCATCCAGCTGTTCTTTTTTCAGCGCGGCCGACAGCACACCCACCCCGAGCGGCTTGCCCAGGATCAGGCGATCGCCCACACGCGCGTCGGCGTTGCGCTTGACGCGCTTGGGATGCACCAGGCCCATGGCCACCAGGCCGTAGATCGGCTCGACCGAGTCGATGGTGTGGCCGCCGGCAATCGGAATGCCTGCGGCCTTGCACACCGCCTGGCCGCCGGCCAGGATCTGGCCGATGGTGTCGGTCGACAGCACGTTGATGGGCATGCCGACGAGTGCCAGCGCCATGATGGGCTTGCCGCCCATGGCGTAGACGTCGGAGATGGCGTTGGTGGCGGCAATGCGGCCGAAGTCGAACGGATCGTCGACGATGGGCATGAAGAAGTCGGTGGTGGCGATCAGCGCCTGCTCGTCATTGAGCTGGTAGACGGCGGCATCGTCGGCGGTCTCGATGCCCACCAGCAACTCCGGTGGCACCGGCATGCCAATGCCGCTCTTGAGGATGTCCGACAGCACGCCGGGGGCGATCTTGCAGCCGCAGCCGCCGCCATGCGAGAGCGAGGTCAGGCGAGGTTCGGACTTGGAGGAGGTGTTGGCAGTCATGGTGTGTGTATCAATTCGGTCAGCAGTGCCAGCAGGGCAGCACGTTCGGCGGCCGGCTCGAAGAGTGGCGCACGCAGACTGCATTGTGCCTGCAAGGCAGGAATCATGCTGCTGTCGTCGCGGCAGCGCTGCAGCAGTTCAGCCAATGCGGCCGCATCGCCCCAGGGGAAGTAGCCGGCGTAGTCGTCACCCAGCATGCCGACGTTGCCGTCGATGCGCGAGGCCAGCACCGGCGTGCCGCTGCACACCGCCTCCAGAATGGCATGCGCCCCACCTTCCATGCGGCTGGCATGCACCAGCACGTGGGCGCGCTGGATGCGCCGGCGCGTCGTCTCATGGTCGAGGCCACCGAGCCAACGGTAGTTCGGACAGTCGGCCGCGGTCTGCCGCGCCAGCTCACCCAAGGTCGGCGCCAGTGCGGCGCCGATGTGGTCGATGTGGATGTCAGGGCGGTTGCGCAACAGGCGCGCAGCCGCAAACAGGGTCTCCGGGGATTTTTCTTCGCGCAGGTGCCCCACCATGACGGCACGCAGATGACGATCGCTCTTGAGCCACGCGCGCCGCGCTGACGTGGACTGGAAGATGACGCGCGTCTTGTCCCGGTACGCCACCGGCAAGGCCTGCGGCCCCTGCGCCTGCAGCACCACCAGCCGCTGCGCCAACGCCAGGGAACGCTGCGCTGCGGCATCGGTCTGGATGTCGCGGTACAGGTCGGTGCCGGTGAGCACGACCCCCAGGCCACGGCCCGGATGCGCCTGCGCCCATGCCTGGATCGAGGCCGCCGAACGGCGCGCGTGCAGGGCCAGCAGGGCAACGGCCTCCTCGCCCTGGCTGGCCTGCCAGTCCTGGACGATGCGGGTTTGGTAGTGGCCCGCCAGCAGACGCGACCAGCGCCAGGCGGTCTGCCAGTTGCCGTTGTTGGCATCGGCCAGCGCCGGGCTGACGATGAGGACCAGGGGCTTTGTCATGCCATCAAGCTTGCGCCCAGAACACCGCAAACCAGCCGCGTTCATCGGTCCAGGCCTGGGTCTGGCTGAAGCCGGCTTCGCGCAGCAAGGCCTCGAAGTCTGACGCCTGGTATTTGTAGGAATTCTCGGTGTGGATGCGCTCACCTGCTTTGAAACGACGCTCTGCGCCGGGCCAACGCACCACAAGATCATGCAGCGCCTGCAGATGCATCTCGATGCGCGAATGCGCCTGGTTGAAAAAGGCCACGTGTTGCCAGTCCTGCACACGGAAGTCGCTGCCGAGCAGGCCGTTGACATGCAGCAGCAGGTTCTTGTTGAAGGCTGCCGTGACACCCAGCGCATCGTCGTAAGCCGGCTCCAGAATGTCCAGCGGCTTCACCAGATCGACGCCGATCAGCAGACCGCCGCCCTGGGTTGCCGCGCGCACCTGGCGCAGGAAACCCAGCGCCTGCCGCGGCGTGAAGTTGCCGATGCTGGAGCCCGGGTAGAACAGCAGGCGCGGCCCAGTCCCGGCCTCAGGCGGCAGCGTCAGTTCAGACGAGAAATCGAGCCCCACGCCCAGCATGTCGAGCGCTGGAAACTGCCGCTGCAGGCATTGCAGTGCCGTGCGCAGGAAATCCACCGAGATATCGACCGCCACATAACGCACCGGTTGCAGCAGGTTAAACAGGCGTGCCGCCTTCTCGCAGTTGCCGGCCCCCAGGTCGACCAGCGTGGCACCCTGCGGCAACCGGGCTGCGATGGCGCCACCATGCGCCACCAGCAAGGCCGCTTCGGTGCGTGTCGGGTAGTACTCGGGCAGCGCGGTGATGGCGTCGAACAGGCGTGAGCCCAATGGGTCGTACAGGTACTTGGGCGCCAGGCTGGCCTGTGGCGCCAGCAGACCGGCAACCAGTTCGGCATGTACGGCTGCACGGTCTTCCCGGTGCAGCTGGACGAACTGCGGCTGGCGCATGGGTGGCGGGTTCATCCGCGGCACTATAGCCGAGCCGCTCCACTACCCCGGGCCGTATGCCATTGCCCCTGCGCGGCACCCGTGTTTGCACCGCTGGCGTCCTCGCCTGAGCGGTGCGAGAATCGCCACACAACAACATCTGGAGGAGAACACCATGAACACCGCTGTCCACGAAACGCCAACCAACGCGCGCCGTGTTGACCAATTGCTGGCCCACTACAGCGAGAGCCACCGGCACGCGACCAACGAACTGATCCACTTCATCGCCATCCCGCTGATCATGCTCAGCCTGGTCGGCCTGATGTACGCCTTGCACCCGTTGGTGGCCTATGCCTTCATCGCCGCCAGCATGGTCTATTACGTTCGCCTGTCGCTGGTGTTTTTCATCACCATGCTGGCCGGCTCGGCCCTGGTGCTGGCGCTGGTGCATGCCATGGGCGAGCAGCGCCTGGTGCTGTGTGCCGGCATCTTTGTCGTGGCCTGGATCTTCCAGTTCATCGGCCACAAGCTCGAAGGCAAGAAGCCCTCTTTCTTTGAAGACATCCAGTACCTCTGGGTCGGACCGCTGTTCGTGCTGAGCAAGCTGTTCGAAAAGCTCGGCATCCGCTGGTAAACCGCACGTACCGTCTTACTAAAGCGCGCCGATTTCCTGCAAGTAACGGCGCGTGCCCGGGTGCAGCAACGCGGGTTGCGGCACGTGGCGCGCGGTATTGACGGCGCGGGTCTCGCTGGCCTGTGGCAGTTCGCGTGCCAAGGCCTGTTCGCCCAGGTGCAGGGCACGCGTGAAACGGTAGGCAATCTCGGCGTCCAGCGTGGGCCGGGCCAGGATGAAGCTCCAGGAACCGACTGATTCCAGCGCCTGTGCCTGCCCCGGGTAACTGCCGGCCGCCAGTGTCTGCCGCTTCAGGAACGCATGCCGGGCAAGGATGCGCTCGATCTCCTGCTCCGATGGCACGATGAAACGACCACCGCCTGGTGAACCCATGGCGGCAACAAAACCGGGCCACTGCGAACCACCGCCCCAGAGCGCGGCCACACGTCCATCCGCCAACATGGCCGGGCCGTCCCCTGCGCGATCAAGGTAGACCGCCTGGAAATCCTTGTCCGCATCCAGCCCCAGACCATCGAGCACGTAGCGCGCCAGGATCACCAGGCCCGAGCCTTTGGCACCGAAGGCAATACGCTGGCCCTGGAGGTCGCTGATGCTGCGGTAGGGACTGTCAGCGCGCACCACGAACATGCCGGCGGTTGAATACATGGCGGCCACCACCGACAACTGGGCCGGTGCGCGACCGATGCCGGCCAGGGCCTCATGCACAGCCTCGCCCTGCACCAGACCGAGATCGAGCTGACCGGCTTCCAGCAACGGGATGTTTTCAGTACTGCCCTTGGTATGGCGCGTCTGGACCTGCAGCCCGGCGTCGATGCGATGAACGGTGCGCGCCACTGCATCACCATAAACCGGGAAACCGCCGCCTGGCGTGGCCGTGCCCAGTGACACGGCGATCGGCGCCTGCGCCCGGACCGGCAGGCCGGCCAGCAAGGGCAGCCAGCAGACGGCTCGGCGCATCAGGTCGGGCGTGCTCATGTCTGCGGCCGGGTGCTTGCGCCAGAAACGGTGCGACTTCAGGCCTGGGAACGCACCGATGCGCGGTCGCGCCAGACGGTCAGCGCCAGCCAACCCAGCGGAACCAGCACCAGGGCATAGGACAGCCAGGCGCCGTACTGCCCCTCGGGGCCGTAGGGCTCGGTCGCAATATGCCAGTAGGCGTTGTCCAGCGGCAGCACGCCGGCTTCGGTGAATTCATGGAAGGCGTAGATGGCCAGTTGCACGATGAACAGGCCGAGGAAGATGGTGGTGACCTGGAAGAAGCGGCCCAGGTTGACGCGATGGCCGTAGCGCGACCAGCCCCAGGCCAGGGCCGCAGCCAGCAGCAGCCCCAACAGCGCGCCCACGGTCATGGAGGCCGTGTCAGCCTGCCCCATCAGCGACGCGATCATGAAGGCGGTTTCCATGCCTTCGCGGATGATCATCAGCAGCGTGAAACCCGCAATGGCGACAAAAGAGGCCATGCCCGTCTGGCGCGCCGCAGCAGCTTCGATCTTGTGGCCGATGTCGCTGCTCAGATGCCGTGCGGCGCGTGTCATGTAGACCATCATGGTGGCCACCAATACGGCGGCCACCAGGGCCAGTGCGCCTTCGTACAAGGGTGTGACCACCATCTCACGCAACAGCACTGCAGCAACCACGCTCAGCACCAGCGCCATGCCGGTGCCGGTGTAGACGGCGGGAGCCAGGGCCGCACGGCCCGTCTTGCGCAGGTAGGCCAGCGTGATGGCAACGATGAGAAAGGCTTCGATCCCCTCACGCAGGGCGATGACCAGTGTTTCCAGCATATTGAGTCAGACGCATATAAATAAGAATGATTCTTATTAGAGTCGCGTTCCGGGCTGGTGTCAAGCACTGCCAATGCCTGCGCGTGACCGATCAAAAAAAGAAAAGCCGGCTTGCTGCCAAGCCGGCCCAGGAAAATCGCAACCAGTAATTTACTGCTTGACGGCTTCCACCTGCACCACGATGCGCACGTTCTTGGGGAAGCCCCAGTCCACGCCGTAGTTCATGCCGTAGGCCGTACGGTCGATGGTGGTCTCGAAGTCGCCACCGCACACTTCGCGCTTGAGCATGGGGCTCTGGTAGCAGTTGAACTGGTTGGCCTTCAGCGTCACGGGGTTGGTCTTGCCCAGCAGGGTCAGGGTGCCGGCCACTTCGGTCACCTTGTCGCCGTTGAAGCTGAACTTGTCGGCCACGAACTTGGCGGTCGGGTGCTTGGCGGTGTCGAACAGGTCGGCGCTCTGCAGGTGCTTGTCGAAAGCTGCCGTGCCGGTGTTGATGGAGGTGACGTCAATGGTCAGTTCCACCTTGCCGCTCTTGCCGGCCTTGTCGAATTGCACTGAGCCATCCTTCTTGTCGAAGCGGCCGCGGTTGACCGAGGCACCGAAGTGGCTGATCTCGAAGGTCGCGAAAGTATGGGTCGGGTCAATTGCGTAGGTAGCGGTCTGGGCTTGGGCGGCGCCTGCCAGCAGGGTGGCAGCGGCGGCAACAGCAAAAGCGAACTTGGATTGGCGCATGGGAAAGACTCCTCGTTTGAAGGGTTGAAAAAAGGATTACAGCTTGCCCACGCCAGTGAGCGCGAGCTTGAACTTGACCTGCACGTCGTCGGCCACCATGGAGGTGTCAGACCACTCGTTCTCGCCGATCTTGAAAGCCAGGCGTTTGAGCGAGAAGGTGCCCGTGGCCGTGGTGGCCGCGCCGTTTTGCGTCAGCGTCACCGGCACCACCACGTCGCGGCTCAAGCCCTTGATGCTGAGCTTGCCGGCCACTTCGAACTTGCCCGCGCCCAGCCCCTTGACACTGCTGGACTGGAAAGTGGCCTGCGGGAACTTGGGCACATTGAACCAGGTGGGCTTGGGCAGTTCGGCATCGGTCTCGGGCACACCCAGGGTGGCGCTGCCGGTGTCCACCGTGAAGGCGATCTTGCTGGTGTCGGGCTTGGCGGGGTTGAAGCTGATCTGCGCATCAAACTTCTTGAAGCGGCCCTCGACCGGCACGCCCATCTGCTTGCTGACGAACACGATCTCGCTTTGTGCCGGCACCAGCTTCTGCTGGGCCAGCACCGTGCCGGTGCCGCCGAGTGCGGCCAGCACCAGCAGCAGGCGGGATGCGGATTGAATGAGGTTCATGACAACTCCTTGGGGAAAATTCAACGACGGCCCGGCAACATGCGCAGGAGCAGGCCATCGCGGTCGATCAACTGATGCTTGAGCGCCGCCGCCACGTGCAGCAGCACCAGCGCGGCCATGCCAAAGGCACTGAACTTGTGCCAGGGCTTGATCAGTTCGGCCAGCGCCTTGTCGGCCGATACGAAATCGGGCAGGGGCAGCACACCGAACAGCACGATGGGAAAACCGGCCGCCGAGCTGTAGGCCCAGCCCAGCAAGGGCACAGCAAAAAACAGCACGTACAGCGCATGGTGCGTGCCATGGTGCGCCCAGTGCTGCCAGCGCGGCATGGCGGCGGCCATCGCGTCGGGCAGTGCCGGCGGACGATGCGTCAGGCGCCACAGCAAACGCAGCAACGACAGCGTGAGGATCGTGACACCAGCCCACTTGTGCCAGTTGTAGAGCTTGAGGCGCTGCGGTGAAAACGGCAGGTCGGTCATGTACACGCCGACGATGAAGAGGCCAATCAGGGCGAGGCCGAGCAGCCAGTGCAGCACGATGGCGACACCGCTGTAGCGCTTTGGGGAAATATTGCTGGATGGCATGGACGCAAGTCTAGGCCGCGAGCGATTCCCTGTTTTTGAATAGTGTTGTTGACTGAGTTCAAAAAAATTGAATTTAAACACTGTCTCAAGCGTGTGCTACGGGTAACTCGTCCCAACAGGTCGTGTAGCGTGGAGAGCGATGTTCCTGCTTCATTGACCACACGCGCTGTGTGCCGCCCAGCCCGGCACTGGCCACAAAAACCGTGTCCTGACCGTAGCGCTGGTTCAGGCGGTCGAGCACGTCGCTCAGGCGCGCGCCATGCCGCTGCTCCGGTGTGCACGCCTCAAACCCGAGTTCGCCCTGCTGTACCGCGCCGGCCTGCAGGTCCAACAACAACACCCCGGCCTTGGCATAACTGAACCCAGGCCGGTAGGTAGCGCGCAGGCCTGCAAGTGCGGCACGCACGATGGCCCCCGTCTCGCCGCTCGGCCGCGGCAGCGGCATCACGCTGGCGCGCGAATACTGCGACGCCTGCCGGAACGGGCTGGTGCGGATGTAGGTCATCACCTGCGCGGCCGCACCGTGCTGGCGCCGCAGCTTCTCGGCCGCGCGGCTGGCAAACACGGTGACCGCCTCCTCCAGCTCGGGCAATGCCGTCACTGGCTGGCCAAAGGAACGGGTCACGGCAATCTGCCGTTTGCCATGGCCGCCCTCCTCCAGCCCGATGCTGGCTGTTCCCTGCAGTTCACGCACCGTGCGTTCCAGCACCACCGACCAGCGGCGCCGGACCGTGGTGGGGTCGAGTTGTGCCAGATCGAGCGCACTGTGAAGACCGCAGGCCTCAAGCTGGGCTCCCAGCCGCCGGCCGACTCCCCAGACTTCCCCCACCCGGGTCGCCGCCAGAACCGCCTGCAACGCCCCGGGCGACAGGTCGCCCAGGTTGCAGACCTGTGCCAGCTGCGCCGGGTAGCGCCCGGGCTGCTGCGCGGTGGTCTTGGCAATGTGATTGGCCAGCTTGGCCAGCGTCTTGGTGGGCCCGATGCCGATGCCGCTGGGAATGCCGACCCATTGCAGCAGCTGCTCGCGCATGCGGTGGCCGCGTTGCGTCAGGTCGCCGCCCACACCCGCCAGATCGACAAAGCACTCGTCGATGGAATAGACCTCCTGCTGTGCCCCCAGGGTGGCCAGCAGGCTCATCATGCGGTCGGACATGTCGCCATACAGCGCAAAGTTGGCCGACAGGGCCACCAGACCATGTCGCTGCACCAGCGGCCGGAGCTGGTACCAGGGTACCCCCATACGGATGCCCAAGGCCTTGGCCTCATTGCTGCGGGAGATGGCACAGCCGTCGTTGTTGCTCAGCACCACCACCGGCCGCCCGTTCAGGTCGGGCCGGAACACACGTTCACAGCTCACATAGATTATACGGAGCACATACTTAGATGGAAACGACATATCTTGATATGACGGTTCCGCCACCTTCATCGAATCCATTGAGAATTAGATGAAATTAATAACGCACGTTCAACTGCCGCGATTTGGTTTGAATCTGGATCGTCACTATTGACGCCGGCGAAGCTCCGACAACTCCCGCTTCACGCTATCAAGAATCTCGTCCTCAAAGCGTTCTGAGTCCGCGACTGCATAGGATAACGTCAACAAAGTGAGCGGATGTATGCCCAGCACCTGCGCCAATTCATCGATCTTCTTTAGCGTTGGACTCTTCTGTCCTCGCTCCAGAGAGCTGATATATGTTCTGCTGGAAACAAGGGCGAAGTCTTCTTGAGTTCGGCCAGTTGCCGCACGCACGCGCTTCAAAGCTTTCGCAAACTGATTTTGAATTGTGGATGCTGACGGCATCCCGTCATTTGCCCACTTCGAATCCTTTAGGACTACAATCTATAGTGTTCATTTTGCTGCAATGTTCATCACCAACGATGCTCATCGATCCGCGTCGCACAGCCTCTTCGGAGCGCCGGGCGAGGCTTATTGGCGCGCCGCCGAGATTGCATTGTTCAAACCCTGGTACTTAGTCTCGATACTTCAAAGAGAGATACCTGACGACAAGGTAGATGACGCCGAGGATG
>NZ_BCWP01000003.1 GCF_001592265.1 Curvibacter delicatus NBRC 14919
CCCATTTCAGGTCTTGCGCGACCAATTGGCCATCATGAGTTTTTACGAGCGCTTCGAGCAGGTCGTCGCGCTCGTGCTGTCGGCGGTGATTGCCGTCATCATCGTGGTGTCGCTGTTCCAGCTCATCTCCATCGTCTTCACGCTGCTGGTTCTCGATGCCTTCAATCCCCTGGATCACAAGGTATTCCAGAGTGTGTTCGGCATGATCATGACGCTCTTGATCGCGATGGAGTTCAAGCATTCCATCGTGCGCGTGGCGCTGCGTCGGGACAGCATCATCCAGGTCAAGACCGTGATCCTCATCGGCCTGATCGCGCTGGCGCGCAAGTTCGTGATCCTCGACCCCGAGGCGAGCCCTGGCAAGATCGCCGCGCTTGCAGGCGCCACGCTGGCGCTTGGTGCCACTTACTGGCTGCTGCGCGAGCGCGACGACCGCGCCGCCGAGACATCTGAGCATGACCCGTCATCATCCCAGTGACCCGCGCGCGGCGTTGTTGCAACACCGCTGGCTCAACCGCCTGCAGACCGGGCTGTTGGTCCTGACCCTGGTCGGGATCGCAGCCGCCGCAGGAAGCCTGCTGTTCGGGGAAAGCGACCTGTGGCTCGCGCTGTTTGCCGTTGCAGGCACGCTGCTGCTGGAACCGGCAGCCGCATCCGCCTTGACCTTGCGCCTATACCGCGCCCGGGCGCTGCACCCACACGAAGCCCCGGAAATTTGGGCCCTGTTGCACGAGCTGTCCGTCCGTGCCGGTTTGCCCGCAACGCCGGTGCCGCACTACGTGCCCAGTGCCGTCGTCAACGCCTTCGCCACCGGATCGAAGCAGGAGGCATCGATCGCCCTCACCGATGGCCTGCTGCGCCGCCTGAGCCCACGCGAGCTGGCGGGTGTGCTCGCGCACGAGATCGCGCACATCGCCAGTGAGGATCTGCGCGTCATGGGGCTGGCGGATTCCGTCAGTCGCTTCACGAGCCTACTGGCCCTTATGGGACAGATCGCGATCCTGCTGAGCCTGCCCGCGCTGCTGGTTGGCGCGGCGGAGGTCTATTGGCCTGGTTTATTGTTATTGGCCGCATCGCCCCAGCTGGCCCTGCTCGCACAGCTCGGCTTGTCTCGCGTGCGTGAGTTCGACGCTGACCGCCTCGCTGCGGAACTGACTGGCGACCCGCAGGGGCTTGCGTCCGCGCTGGCGAAAATCGAGCGGGTCAGCCGCTCCTGGCGCGCCTGGTTGTGGCCGGGATGGGGCAATCCCGAACCCTCCTGGTTGCGCACGCATCCGGCCACGCAAGAACGCATCTCACGCCTACTGACGTTGGCGCCTGGGCCAGCATCAGCGTTGCCACTCCACGCGCCCCATTTCTTGCCGGAATCCGCTTTGACGCCGCGCCCACCGCGCTGGCGCCCGAGCGGGCTGTGGCGCTGATTGCCTATCAACAGGAGACTTCTCATGGCCTACCCCGACCCGTACCAACGTCCCGCGCCGGACCACTTCGTCCGGCGCTGGCTCTTCATCACCGCCTGTATTGCCGCGCTCATGCTGCTGTGGCAGTTCCTGCCCGCCATCGAGGCCTGGTTCAGTCCGCGCGAGGCGGCAGAACGCACTGTGACGGCGCGTGGCGATCTGGCGGCGGACGAGAAAGCCACCATCGAACTGTTCGAGAAATCGCGCGCCTCGGTGGTCTACATCACTACCGCACAATTGGTACGCGATGTCTGGACGCGCAACGTCTTCTCCGTGCCGCGCGGCACTGGCTCGGGCTTCATCTGGGACGACGCCGGCCACGTCGTCACTAACTTCCACGTCATCCAGGGCGCGTCCGAAGCCACCGTCAAACTGGCCGACGGCCGCGACTACCAGGCCGCACTGGTGGGGACGAGCCCCGCGCACGACATCGCTGTGCTCAAGATCGGCGTCGGTTTCAAGCGCCCGCCGGCCGTGCCGGTCGGCACCAGTGCCGACCTCAAGGTGGGTCAGAAGGTGTTCGCTATCGGCAACCCCTTCGGCCTGGACTGGACGCTCACCACCGGCATCGTCTCCGCGCTCGACCGCTCGTTACCCGGAGAAGCGGGCGGCCCGGCCATCGATCACCTGATCCAGACCGACGCCGCCATCAACCCTGGCAACTCCGGTGGGCCGCTGCTCGATTCGGCAGGAAGGCTCATCGGCATCAACACGGCGATCTATAGCCCCTCCGGCGCCTCGGCCGGGATTGGTTTCGCCGTGCCGGTGGACACCGTCATGCGCGTAGTCCCGCAACTCATCAAGACCGGTAAGTACATCCGTCCGGCGCTGGGCATTGAGGTGGACGAACAGCTCAATCAGCGCCTGCTGGCGCTGACTGGAAGCAAGGGCGTGTTCGTGTTGCGTGTTACCCCTGGTTCGGCAGCGCACAAGGCCGGCCTCGCGGGTGTCGAAGTCACGCCGCAAGGCATCGTGCCGGGCGACCGCATCATCGATGTTGATGGCCAGGCGACGGACGATGTGGCCAAGCTGCTCGCGCGGCTAGACGACAGGAAGGTCGGCGATGTGGTGGTCTTGTCAGTGGAGCGGGCCGGCAAATCGCGCGAGGTGCGTGTGGAGCTGCAACCCGGGAATTGATTGAACTGAACCTGTGGATCAGGCGGTAGTGCAGCGTCGCGGCGATTGAGGTTCTCAGGTCTTCGGCCAGGTAGCGTTCCGCCTCAACCTCCGTAATTTTCGGATGCGATCTGCCTATCCGAATAGGCAAGCATGCAACGCCGGAACCTCTTGCCAATCATCGAAGGAGAAAGCGAGGCGCAATCCGCATGAGGTGGACGCAGGCCAGGAACGAGGCAAACAGGAGGCCGCATTGGAACTCAGACTACTGCGCTATTTCGTTGCGGTCGCGGAAGAACTGCATTTCGCGCGAGCGGCCGAGCGCCTTGGCCTAGAACAATCGCCTGTGTCGCGCGCAATGCGAAATCTCGAAGCCACGCTCGGCGTGCAGTTGTTCGACCGCAGCGCGCACCAGACGCGACTGACCTGGGCCGGTCAAGTGTTCCTCGGTGAGTGCCGGCGCGTGCTGGCCACCGTGGAGCAGGCGGTGAGTGCCGCAAAGGCGGCGGCGCAGGGCTATCAGGGTTATCTGCGCATCGCCATCTGCGACAGCTTGGCGCAGCCCCACATTGCCACCTTGCTGGCGCGCAGCCGCGAGGAAGAGCCCGAACTGGAGATTCGCGTCTTCGAGCTGCCTTTCGCGCAGCAGCTCAAGGGCCTGCACAACGATCTGCTGGACATCGGTTTTGCGCTGTCGGACGCGGTGAGCGAAGGCCTTGTCGCCGAGCCCGTGTGGACCGATCCTCTGTCGGTGATCGTGCCCGTGCGCCACCCCTTGTTGGCGCACGCGGAAGTGCCATTGGATGAAGCCTTGAAGTTTCCGTTGGTACTGTGCCATCCGGACGCGGGATCGGGCTGCCACCACCAGATCCAGGCGGTGCTTCAAGGTGCGTCCAAGCCGCTCAAGCTGGTAGATCAGGTGACGAGCCTAGGCGTGATGCTGACTCTGGTCGGTGCCGGTTATGGCCTAGGTTTCGCCATTGCCTCGCAGGTGCAGACCCTGAACCGCCCCGACATAACCGTTCGCCCCTTGGCCGGCACGCCGCCCATGCTGTCCACCTACCTGCTGCGCCGCAGCGCCGAACCCTCTGAGCCCATGAAGCGGTTTCTGCAGCGCGCCCGCGAGGAGTTCCTGCCAAAGGGAGATGAACCGGCCTCGTGACGTTGAGCGCTCGGGTACATTGGCTACTGCTGGCTGTCCATGGCTCGCACTGGACTTGCTCGGAGCGCGCGTTGACCAAGCGTGGTTTTTCAGTCCATAATTATGTCCATCTCGGTTCGCCGAGTGCGGAAAACTCGTTATCAATCAACGAGTTGGGAACACGATGATGTTCCCATCACCCGCTCCAGAATGAAAAACGGCCCCTCATGGGCCGTTTTTCATTCTGCAACGTGAAGAGACTGGCGCATCTCAGCGTCGCGGCAAGCTCAGCGTGAACCGTGCGCCCTTACCGACTTCGGACGTGACCGTGAGCGTGCCACCCATCCGCTGGGCCAGCGCGCGGGACAATGCCAAGCCCAGACCCGTGCCACCGTGCTCATAGCTGACGCGCGCGTTGCCCTGGCGGAATTTCTCGAAGATCGTCTCATGCAGCTCGGCCGGGATGCCGGGGCCGGTATCCACCACATGCACGCGCACCTGATCGGCCGTGGCGCCGAGTTCGATCGTGACGCATCCTTCAGAGGTGAATTTCATCGCGTTCGACAGCAGATTGTTCAGTATCTGCTTGAATCGCAGGCCGTCGCAGACCAAGGTAGGTGGCGCATCCGGCGCAATGCGAACCGACAAGGTCAGCCCCTTTTCCGCCGCGCTGACAGCAAAGAAGTCGGCCGAGGACTGCAGCAATTCGGCCAGCACCTGCGGCTCGGGATGCAGAGGCATGGCACCGGCCTCGACCTTGCTCAAATCGAGAATCTCGGTCAGCAAGGTATTCAGGTGCTCGGCGGCCTTGCGGATCATGCCCGCCTGCTCGCGGTACTTCGGTTCTTCCAGCCTGCGCTCCATCAGTTCCGAGAAACCCCGGATGCTGGTCAACGGCGTGCGCAGCTCGTGCGAGATGGCTGCCAGGAATTCACTCTTGGCCTGGTTGGCGGCCTGGGCTTGGGCCTCACTGATCTGCAAGGACCGGTTTTTCGCTTCCAGCTGCCGCACACCGGCCAGGAAGAGCACGGCGGCCCCGATCACGGCCATGCTGAAAAGCGTGGTCAGCACCAATGCCACTGTCCGCGTGCTGCGCCATTCGCTCAGGGCCGCCTCGGTCGTGGTGGCCACCAGAACCAGGAGGGGGTAGCTGCCCACCCGACGATGTGCCACGATACGCTCCACGCCGTCGACCGCGCTGGCCCGAATGTTGAAGCCCTCGTCAGGCACGGCACTCGTTCCGATGTAGGAGTTGGGCGCCAGCACGACCCCCAGCCCCTTGCTTTCGCCACCGACAACGCGGGCCCGCACACTGCGATCGTCACCGATCAACGACACCACGCCCTGCTCACCGAGTCGGACCTGGCGGTAGACCTGTTCGAAATAGCTGGGATTCAGCGACGCCACGACCACGCCACGGGTCTGGCCGTCAGGCGCTGTGATCTTGCGTGTGAGCTGGATGGTCCACTTGCCGGACACCTTGCCCAGCACCGGCTTGCCGATGAAAAGCCCATTGGTCGACATTTGCCCGGCCGCAGCCTGTGCGAGTTCCGGCTGCAGGTGGGCGCGAATGTGCTCACGTTCGGACAGGTCCACATGGCCGGTCTTGTCACCCCCGGGATCGATGTTGCTGCCGATGAAACGCCCGTCCGCACCGACGTAGGACAGTTGAGTCAGGATGTCGGGTACGAGGCCAGTCTCATTGGCGAAACGGGCATAGTCCTCCGGCCGGAAACTGCCATTGCGCACACTATCACGTAGACGCAGTGTGGCCTGATCCACTGCGGCCAGCACACGCATGGTCTGCTCCTGCAAGACCAGCGCGAGGTTGGCGTTCTGCCTCACCTCGGCCTTGATCGCGTCCTGCCGTTTGCCGCCCAGCTCGACGAAGATCACACCCCAGGCCAGCG
This sequence comes from Curvibacter delicatus NBRC 14919, assembly GCF_001592265.1. GTDB lineage: Bacteria > Pseudomonadota > Gammaproteobacteria > Burkholderiales > Burkholderiaceae_C > Hylemonella > Hylemonella delicata. Next base: position 5,628 of record NZ_BCWP01000003.1, read on the forward strand.
CCAGCGCCAGCACGCTGGAAATGATCACCACCCAGCGCAGGCGCTCACCCGTCAGCCAGTGTGTCAGCCAAGAGACCTCATGCCCCGCAACGGCCGGCGCGGGCGGGATCTCAGACGAGGTAGATGGTGTGGGAGCGGAGGACATGGGGTCAGCGCGCAAGTGCACTGAACCTTAGCACAGCAACGACCCTCCAATCCCCCTCAGGCCACCTCAAAGAAGCGGCACACCCGTCTTGGCCTGGATCTGCTCGCGCGTCACCTCCGGGGCCAGCTCCACCAGTTTCAGCCCCTGCGGCGTGACGTCCATCACCCCCAGGTCGGTGATGATGCGGTCCACCACGCCCTTGCCGGTCAGCGGCAGCGTGCACTGCGGCAGGATCTTCAGGTCTTCGGTGCCGTCCTTCTTCTTCGCCACGTGTTCCATCAGCACGATGACACGCGGCACGCCGGCCACCAGGTCCATGGCGCCGCCCATGCCCTTGACCATCTTGCCCGGGATCATCCAGTTGGCCAAGTCGCCCTGCTCGCTCACCTGCATGGCGCCGAGGATGGACAGGTTGATCTTGCCGCCGCGGATCATGGCAAAACTCTCGTGGCTGCCGAAGATGGCCGAGCCCTTGATGGTGGTGACGGTCTGCTTGCCGGCGTTGATCAGATCGGGATCGACCTCGTCTTCATACGGGAAGGGGCCGATGCCCAGCATGCCGTTCTCGCTCTGCAGCCAGACCTCGATGTGGTCGGGCACGAAGTTGGCCACCAGCGTCGGGATGCCGATGCCGAGGTTCACATAGAAACCGTCCTGCAGTTCCTGCGCCGCGCGTGCGGCCATTTGGTCTTGGGTCCAAGCCATGGTCTTGCTCCTCAAACTTTGCGGTCGCGGGTGGTGCGCTTCTCGATGCGCTTCTCGGGCGTCGGGTTGTGCACGATGCGGTGCACGTAGATGCCCGGCAGGTGGATGTCGTCGGGCGCCAGTTCGCCGGTGGCGACGATGCGCTCCACTTCCACGATGCAGATCTTGCCGGCCATGGCGGCGGCCGGGTTGAAGTTGCGCGCCGTCAGGTTGAAGCGCAGGTTGCCCGAACGATCGGCGATGTCAGCCTTCACCAGCGCCACATCGGGCAGCAGGGAACGTTCCATCACATAGGTCTCGCCGTCAAACTCGCGCAGCTCCTTGCCCTCGGCCACGATGGTGCCGACGCCGGTCTTGGTGAAAAAGGCCGGGATGCCAGCACCGCCAGCACGCAGCTTCTCGGCCAGCGTGCCCTGCGGCGTGAATTCCAGCTCCAGTTCGCCCGCCAGGTACTGGCGCTCGAACTCCTTGTTCTCGCCCACATAGCTGGAGATCATTTTCCTGATCTGGCGGGTCTGCAACAGCTTGCCCAGGCCGAAATCATCGACGCCGGCATTGTTGGAAATGGCGGTCAGGTTCTTGACGCCGCTGTCGCGCACGGCGTCGATCAGGGCCTCGGGAATGCCGCACAGGCCGAAGCCGCCGACGGCGATGAGCTGGCCGTCCTGGATGACGCCTTCGAGCGCCTTGGCCGCACTCGGATAAATCTTGTTCACGCTGTTCTCCTCGGAAGAAACGATTGAAGCGACAATGCGCGTACGATACTACCTACTGAGCTACGTAGTTCCGCGTAAATTGCAACCCTGATACCCCTTGATCTGCGCGCCCATGGAAATCGATTACCGCCTGGCCTTCGAACTGGCCCCCATTGGCTTGGTGCTATCGCGCAACCGTGTGATTGTGGACTGCAACCGCCACGTCTGCGAAATGTTCGGCACCACTCGTGACGACCTGGTGGGCCAATCCTTTCTGGTGCTCTACCCCAGTGCCGACGAGTTCGAACGCATTGGCGCGCGCATCGTCCCCATCATGAGTCGCCAAGGCACCTACGCCGACGACCGCATCATGAAGCGGATGGACGGCCGTTTCAAGGGGGAAACCTTCTGGTGTCACGTCACCGGCCGCGCTTTCGACCCGGCCGAGCCGCACGGCGCCGGCATCTGGACCTTCCAGGACCTGAGTTCGCACCGCCCGGTGAAGGCCGAGCTGACGGCACGCGAGCGCGAGGTGGCGGCCCACCTGCTGGACGGCCTGACCTCCAAGGAAATCGGCAAGGCCCTGACCATCAGCCACCGCACGGTGGAGATCTACCGCGCCCGCCTGATGCGCAAGTACAAGGCCAGCACCACGGCCGACCTGGTGCACAAGCTCGTGGGCGGTTAGGTCGCAGCAGCACGATGGCCCCAACGGCAGCCGATGAACCAACGTCACGCATGCTGCTTGGCGACCTCTTGAATCCCATGGTGCGCTCCTGCAAGCGCCGGCATCCTCGACAATCCGTCCATCCATCTTCTTCTACGCATTCGCTCCCATGAACACACGAACGAAGGTTGGCATTGACCAGCTTTGCATCGGCATGCACGTCAAGCTCGACGGTTGGGTCGGGCACCCTTTCCTCTTCAGCAGTTTCAAGATCAAGGACCAAAAGCAGCTCGACACCCTGCGCTCCCTGGGGCTGAAGGAGATCGAATACCTGCCCCAAAAGAGCGATGCCAAGCCGCTCCCGATACCGGTCCAGCCCGCTGCGCCGGCCGCGCCCGCCGTCGAGGCCACCGCGATGGACGAGCTGATGAAGCAGAAGAAGGAACGCATCGAGTCCTTGCGCCAGGAGATGGCACAAATCCAGGCTGCCGAGCGCAAATATGTCAAGACTGCCAATGCCGTCAAGAACGTCATGCGCCTGGCCAACAACAACCCGGCCCAGGCCGCCGAGCAGGCCAACGAAATTGCGGCCCAGCTGAGCGAGATTTTTCTTGCCCGACAGAACCCCTTCATCCACCTGATGGGCGACAACGCGTCCGACAGCAGCTCACACTTCCACAGCCTCAACGTGACGATGCTGGCGCTGATCCTGGCCCATGCCGTCGGCATCGAGGATGCGCAGACCCTGCGCGACATCGCGCAAGGCGCCATGCTGCACGACATCGGCAAGGTCATGGTCCCCAGCCAGGTCCTGCTCAAGGACGAGGAGCTGACCCCATCCGAAACCAAGCTGCTGGAAATGCACCCGGGCTACGGTATCAAGCTCATGCAACCGGTGGAGGCACTGCCACGCCGGGTCAGGGAAATCATCCTGTTCCATCACGAGATGGCCGATGGCAGCGGCTATCCCAAAGGCCTGAAGGGTGACGAAATCGACCAGGCCGTGCGCATCGTCACCATCGCCAACACCTACGACAACCTGTGCAACCAGCGTGTCAGTGCACGCTGCAAGACGCCGTCGGAAGCCCTGTCCTTCATGTACAAGACGGAGGGCGCCAAATACGACAAGACCCTGCTGTCGGCCTTCATCAAGTCCATGGGCATCTACCCGCCTGGCACCATCGTCATGCTCAAGAGCGGCAAGGTCGGCATCGTGATGTCGATCGACTCCTCCGACCTGCTGCATCCCAATCTGATGCTGTACGACGCGGCCATCCCCAAGAACCAGGCGGCCATCGTCAACCTGCGCCGCGACCTGGACGACTCCGTGGACCGCACCCTGCGTCCCGCGGCACTGCCCAAGCCGGTGTTCGACTACCTGAGCCCGCGCAAGCACATCAGCTACTTTGTGGAAAACGCCGGATCAGCCTAGGCTGCATCTGGCTGCCGACGCCAGCGACGTGCGAAGTCACCAAAACGACACACAGCGCCAAGGCGGGCAAACCTATAATTCCGGCACTGGTTCGGACCCGCCAAGCCATCACGCATGGCCGTTCGTTGCCAGTCGTCCGACATCTAAAGCGCAAACTGCCGCAGAAAGCAGTCTCGAATCAGCGCACTGAACTTCGCCTCATCTGTCACAGTTGCAAGATATCCGTCCAAAGACCTCTTTCTTCCGCGGTATCTGAACATCCTCTTCAAAAAGCACGACCATGTTTCTGAACAACCTCTCGATCAGCAAGCGCCTGGCGCTGGTACTGGGCGCCATTCTGGCCCTGTTCATGGCCAGCAGCATCTTCACCATCCTGAAGCTGAGCCAGCTTGGCCATGAAATCGACACCATGGTGCAGGACAACGTCAAGGCCGAGCGTGCCGGCGCCGACTGGCTGCGCCACACCACGGCCGGTGTGCAGCGCGCCGCCGCCATCGCCAAGAGCAGCGACCCCAGTCTGATCGCCTACTTCGCACCGGCGACGGCCGAGTCGATCAAGCAGACCAATGTGTTGCAGAAGTTCATCGAAGAAAAAATGGACACGCCCGAGGAGCGCCAGCTGTTCGACAAGGCCGGCGAGCTGCGCAAAGGCTACCTGGCTGCACGCGAAGAAGTGAACAAACTCAAGCAGGCCGGCGACCTGGAAGGTGCCAACAAGGTCTTCAACGAACGCTTCGAGCCGACGTCACGCGACTATCTGGCCAGCGTGCAGAAGATGGTGGATGCCCAGCGTGCCCAGCTTGACGAAGCCGCCAAGCGGGCTGAGGGCCTGCGCTCGCAAAGCAGCACGCTGCTGCTGGTCAGCAGCGTGCTCAGCCTGGTGCTGGGCATTGTGCTGGCTGTGCTGCTGGCACGCAGCATCATCCAGCCGCTGCGCCATGCGGAAACCATGGCCCAGGCGATTGCCGACATGGACCTGACCGGCGCCCCGCAAAGCAGCTATGCCAACGACGAGACCGGCCATCTGTTACGCGCCCTGGACCGGATGCGTGCAGCACTGCAGAACTCGCTGAGCCAGGTGCGCCGTGTGGTGGACAACGTCTCCACCGCCAGCGTGCAGATCGCCACCGGCAACAAGGACCTCAGCGCCCGCACCGAGCAGACCGCCAGCAACCTGGAAGAAACCGCCAGCTCGATGGAAGAACTCACCAGCACCGTGCGCCAGAGCGCCGACTCGGCACGGCAGGCCAACCAGCTCGCCTCCTCCGCGGCCGAAGTGGCCCAGCGCGGCGGCCAGGTGGTCTCGCAAGTGGTGTCCACCATGGACGAGATCAACGCCAGCTCGCGGAAGATTGCCGACATCATCAGCGTGATCGACGGCATCGCCTTCCAAACCAACATCCTGGCCCTGAACGCGGCCGTGGAAGCCGCCCGCGCCGGTGAACAGGGTCGCGGTTTTGCCGTGGTGGCCAGCGAGGTGCGCAGTCTGGCCGGCCGCAGCGCCGAGGCTGCCAAGGAAATCAAGTCGCTGATCGACGCCAGCGTCAGCAGCGTGGCATCGGGCTCCCAGCAAGTGCAGGAAGCCGGCAGCACGATGAACGAGATCGTGGCCAGCGTCAGCCGCGTGACCGACATCATCGGCGAGATCAGCGCCGCCGCCTCCGAGCAGAGCCAGGGCATCAGCCAGGTCAATGTCGCCGTCAACCAGCTCGACCAGATGACACAGCAGAATGCCGCCTTGGTGGAAGAATCCACCGCTGCCGCTGAAAGCCTGCAGGAGCAGGCCCGCCTGCTGGCTGAGGCCGTGAGCGCCTTCAAGCTCAATGTGGCCGGCAACAGCAGCCTGCTGCAGCTGCGCTGAGTCAGGCTTGGAATGCTACTGAATCAGTAGCATTGCGCGCTGATTCGATGAGGACCGGATGTCAATCCGGCCCTTATTTTTTGGCGTCGATCACTTCCGCTGCCGAGCGGAAGGCATCCACGGCGGTGGGTACGCCGCAGTAGATGCTGGCGTGCAGCAGCACTTCCTGAATCTCGGTGACCGTGGCGCCGTTGTTGAGTGCGCCGCGCACATGGCCCTTGAGTTCGTGTTGCTTGCCCAGGGCGGTCAGCATGGCCACGGTAATGAGGCTGCGCGTCTTGCGGTCCAGCCCCTCGCGCTGCCACACATCACCCCAGGCGTTGCGGGTGATGTAGTGCTGCATCGGCAGCGTGAACTCGGTGGCGTTGGCAAAGGCATTGGCCACAAAGTCCTCACCCATCACCTGTTTGCGCGTGGCCAGGCCTTTTTCGTACTCGGCGTCCATGAATGGTTCTCCTGAGATGAGCTGCAAGTTGCGTGTAAAGCGCCAAGCATAATCTGCGGCAGAACAACGAGGAGACACCCATGAGCCGCTACCCCCACCCCGAGATCAAAGACCTGCCCGAAGACATCCGCACCAAGATACTGGAAGTGCAGGAGAAGGCCGGTTTCGTGCCCAACGTCTTCCTGGCATTGGCACGCCGCCCAGCCGAGTGGCGCGCCTTCTTCGCCTACCACGATGCCCTCATGCTCAAAGAGGACTCGGGCCTGACCAAGGGCGACCGCGAGATGATCGTCACTACCACCAGCGCGGCCAATCAATGCCTGTACTGCGTGGTGGCGCACGGCGCCATCCTGCGCATCTACGAGAAAAAGCCGCTGGTGGCCGATCAGGTGGCGGTGAACTACCGCAAGGCCGACATCACGCCGCGCCAGCGCGCCATGCTCGACTTCGCCATGAAGGTCTGCCTGCGCTCGCATGAAGTCGAAGAGGCCGACTTCACCGCCCTGCATGCCCATGGTTTCAGCGATGAAGACATCTGGGACATTGCGGCCATCACCGCCTTCTTCGGCCTGTCCAACCGCATGGCCTCTTTCAGCAACATGATGCCGAACCCCGAGTTCTATCTGATGGGGCGGGTACCGAAGCAGAAGTAGTCCGGGCGCCGCCGCCCACAGGAAACCGACATGAACATACCGCATCGCCGACCTGCCCTGGCATGGGCCCTCAGCCTACTGCTGGCTGCACTGGCGGCTGGTCCTGTCACAGCACAGACGCCCACACCACACGAGGGCGGCATCGGTGTTGTTGTCATGCACGGCAAGGGAGGGGACCCCAACAAATTTGTCCCCCCGCTGGCCTCCGCGCTCAAGGAGCAGGGCTGGCAGGTCGCCAATCTGGAAATGCCCTGGTCCGGGCGGCGCAACTACGATGTCCCCGTCCGCCAAGCCGTGGCCGAGGTGGATGCGGCACTGCAGGCAATGCGTGCGCAGGGTGCGCGCAAGCTGTTCATCGCCGGCCACAGCCTGGGTGGCCTGTTCACCTTCTACCTCGGCAGCCAGCTCAAGGAGGACGGACTCATCGCCATCGCGCCAGGCGGCAGCCCGGCCAGCATGGTGTACGGGGACAAGCTCGGAGACACCCTGCAGGAGGCCCGCCGCCTGGTCACAGAAGGCAAGGGCACCGACAAGGTTCGGCTACTGGACTATGAAGGCTCCCGTGGCACCTACCCGATCGTCACGCCGCCGGCCGCCTACGTGGACTGGTTCGACCCGGCGGGCGCCCTGAACCAGACGGCGGCGCTGGAACACCTCGATCCGGCGACCCCCATCCTGCTCGTTGTACCCACGCGGGACTATCCGGCCCTGCTGCGGCTCAAGCAGGCGACGGCCGCCGCCCTGCCCCGCCATCCGCAGACCCGGCTGTATGAGCCGGACGCTTCCCACCTGGAAGCCCCTGCGGTCGCCGCACCCGAAATCATCCGCTGGATCCAGGCCGTCGCCGGCACCCACTAGGCGCTGACCGGCTCCGGGCCAGCACTGGCCAGACGGCCACGCTTGTCATGCCGGCCTGTGGCCACTATGCTTCGCTCCCCGGCCCTGTCACGCGGCACTCCCGCCGCCGCCGGGCAGGAGCATCCATGAGTCGATTCAAGTTTCTCACCTCCCTGTTCCTCATCCTGTGCAGCCAGGCCACCTGGGCCGCTGACACCACGCCCAGCACACCGCCGCCGCCCAGCGAACTGAAGCAGGCGCGTGCGCTGATCGAGAAAAAGGACTGGGCCGGCGCTGCCGACGTACTGGGCAGTTTCACCCGCAGCAACCCGTCCAATGCCGACGGCTTCAACCTGCTGGGTTACAGCTTGCGCCACCTCAAGCGCTATGACGATGCGCTGGCCGCCTACAAGAAAGCCCTGACGCTGGACCCCAAGCACCGCGGCGCCCATGAGTACATCGGCGAGGCCTACATCGAGCTGGGCCAGCTCGACAAGGCCAAGCAGCACCTCGATGCACTGGACAAGATCTGCACCTTCTCCTGCGAGGAATACCGCGACCTGAAGAAGGCTTATGAGATGGCCAGCAAGGCCAAAAACAACTGAAGCAACTGAGACCGGCTACTTGAGCGTGCGCGGCCGGCGCTCCGGCTTGGCACCCGACGCCTGACAGGCCTTGCGGTAGTCTTGCAGCGTTTTTTGCGCCCGACCCAGCACCGTATCCGGCGGGTAACCGCCCGCGCCCAACTCACCGAAAGGTAAGCCGGTGAGCAGTTCCATGCCTTCGCTGGCCAGCTCGGCGGTGTAGATGTGAAAGCGCCCCTGTGCCACCGCCTCTACCACCCGGCGGTCCAGCATCAGGTGGCGGCGGTTACGGCGCGGGATCAACACCCCCTGCTGGCCCGTCAGTCCCATCAGCTCGCAGCTGCGGAAATAACCTTCGATCTTCTCGTTGATGCCGCCCACCGGCAGCATCTCGCCGCGCTGGTTCACCGCGCCCGTCACGGCAATGCCCTGCTGGAGCGGCGTATTGGCCAGCGCTGACAGCAGCGCATAGAACTCGGCACACGAGGCCGAATCGCCCTCCACCCCGCTGTACTCCTGCTCGAACACCACCGCTGCATTGAGCGCCAGCGGCGCGATATGGGCAAACAGCGAAGCCAGGTAGCTGTGCAGGATCAGCACGCCCTTGTCGTGGATGGGGCCGGACAGCTCCACCTCACGCTCGATGTTCAGCAGCCCTTCGTCGCCGGCATGGGTGCGCGCCGTCACCCGTACCGGGAAACCGAAGCGGTAGTCACCCAGGTCCACCACCGTCAGGCCATTGACCTGCGCCACCTTCTCGCCCTGCAAGTCCAACAGACGCTCGCCATCGAGGATGGTTTCCTGCAGGCGCTGCTCCGGATAGTCGTGGCGGTGGATCCGTGCCAGACGCGCGGCCTCGACGTCCTGCGCCTCCACCAGGGCGCCGCCGCGGGCGCGCGCCATGGCGGCGGCTTCCATCACCAGCGCCTCGGTATGGGCAAAGATGGCGCTCTGGCGCGTCTGGTCTTCGGCCTCGCGGTGTGCCTCCTCCAACATGGCCGCCACGGCGCCGGCGCTGAAGTGCGGCAGGCCCATCTTGCGGCAGGTGTGCGCCACGAAGATCGCTGTGGCCAGGCGTGATTCGTTGTTGGCAGTAAAACTCTCGGCAAAGTCCACCTTACAGCGGAAGCGGCGCGCGAATTCGGGGTCGCCCTCCTGCACCGCGTAGTACTCCTCTACCGAGGCAATCAGGATCAGCTTCACGTCCACGTCCACCGGCTCGGGCTGCAGCGAGACGGCTGCAATCGGCGCGTACATCATGCCCGGCTCCTCGATCTGCAGCCGGCCGCTGCGCAGGAAACGGCGCAGCTTCTCCCACACCGGCTCGTCGGCCAGCAGGTCTCGCAGGTGCAGCAACAGGAAACCGCCGTTCGCCTTGAGCAGACTGCCAGCGCGGATGCGCGAGAAGTCTGTCACCAGCACGTCGTTCTCGGTCTGGTACTCCACGCTGCCGAACAGCGTGCGGTACAGCGGGTTGTCTTCCACGATCACCGGCGCGCCTTCTCGGCCCTGGTTGTCCACCACCAGGTTCACGTGGTAGCGCGCCAGCACCTCGGCCAGCGCCTGCAAGCGGATCTCCTCGCTCTCGGCCTCATCGCCGGACTGGAACAGTTCCAGGTTTTCCAGCACGTCGTGCTGCACCTGCTCCAGGTAGTGGCCGAGCTTGACCGTGTCCTTAATCTGCTTGCGCAGTTCGTTGCGGATCTCCTGCAGCTCATGCTCCAGCAGCGGCTTGATCATCTGCCGGCGCAGGGCTGCCAGCCCCTCGTTCATCACACGTTCCATGGCGCGGGTCTTGTCCAGGAAACGCGTGATCTCACCACGCAACTCCTCCTCCATGCGGTCGATCTCCACGCGCCGTTCTTTCGGCAATGACAGCGCCTTGCCCTCGGTCAGCGGCTCGCCCTTGTCGTCGCGCAGGGTGAAGACCATGTGGCCCGACTCGCGGATCAGCGCGAAGTTACGCGCCTCGGCATAGGCGTCCAACTCAGCGTAAGCGTGGTCTTCCTCTGCCTTGTAGGTCTTGGCAAGACGGTCGCGCTCGTCCTTGAAGTCGGGGCCGGCCAGGCGTTTGGGAATCTCGCTTTGCAGCGTCTTGATGAACTGCGTCATGAGCTGGCGCAGCTGCCGCCCTTGCCCGGCAGGCATGCGCAGCGCGCGCGGGTGCTCCGGCACATCGAAGTTGTGCAGGTAGCACAGGTCGGGCGGCACCGGCCGGCTGGCCGCCACCGCCCGCATCATCTCGCACAGCAGCGTGGTGCGCCCGCTCCCCACCTCGCCCAGCACAAAGAGGTTGTAATCCGGCTGGTCCATCTGCAGGCCGAAGCGCGCCGCCTGCTCGGCGCGCTCCTGCCCGATCCAGGGCAGCGGGTGGTGCAGCAGCTCGGACGTGTCGGCAAAACCCAGCGTCTGGGGCTCGATGGCCAGACGCAGCTCGGCAGGAGGGACTTGGATGATGGACATGGCAACAGACTGGATGAACCGCCTATTTTGCGCCCGCCCCAGGCTCGGTCAACTGACGAGCTGGCGCATCCGGTCCGGCAGCGTCACCGCCTTCTGCTGCGGGAAATCCACCCAGATCACGGTGGCACCGCCGGCGGCGCTGATCAGACCCGGCTGGTCCACCCGCTCGATGGTGTGCCAGCTCTCGAAAGTGGTGCGCCCGGGGTCGCTGACATAGGTTTTCACCAGCACGTCACCCGGATATTCGAGCTGCTTGTAGAAATTGCAGAAGGCGTTGACGATCACCGGCCCCTGCCCCTGCGGGTCGGGTTCACAGTGGATGGTTCGGAACCACTCGATGCGCGCCGTCTCCAGGTAGCGGAAATAGACCGTGTTGTTGACGTGCCCCATGGCGTCCATGTCGCCCCAGCGGATGGGCATCGTCATCTCGGCCACCAGCTTCTTGTTGTCAGGCAATTCAATTTTCATGTGCCGAACCCGTCGTCAGCGGCAATCACCGCACCGTTGATGAAATGGCTTTCGTTGGAGCAGAGCATCACCAGCACGGCATCCAGGTCCTGCGGCTGGCCCACGCGCTTGCGCGGCAGCATGTTGATGAGCTTCTGCCCCTGCTCGGTCTGCCAGTGGTGGTGGTTGATCTCGGTGTCGATGTAACCCGGGCAGATGGCATTGACATTGATGCCGAACTTGCCCCACTCCACCGCCATCGCTTTCGTCATGTGCACCACGGCCGCCTTGCTCATGCAATAGATGCCAATCTGCGGCAGCACCTTGAGCCCGGCCATGGAGGCAATGTTGACGATGCGCCCGCCGGTGAAGGTGCCGGGCGCCGCGCCTTTGGCGCGCGCCAGCATGCGCTTGCCCACCTCCTGCGCCACAAAAAAGGCGCCCTTGGTGTTGGTGTCCAGCACGTAGTTGTAGTCAGCCTCGGTCACGTCCACAATCCGCTGTGTGGTGCTCACCCCCGAGTTGTTGATCAGGATGTCGATCGAGCCGACTTCGGTCTCGGCCCGCGCCACGGCGGCCCGGATGGAGTCCACGTCGGTCACGTCGAGTTCCACCACGTGGGCGTCGCCACCCGCGCCTTCGATCTCGGCGCGCAGGTCCTTGAGCTTTTCCACCCGGCGGCTGGCCAGCACCACGGCGGCACCGGCCTGGGACAGGGTGCGGGCAAACTGCGCCCCCAGGCCGCCCGAGGCGCCGGTGATGAAGGCCACGCGGCCGGAGAGGTCGATGCTGTAAGCCATGAAACTCGCCTTTCAAAAACAAAAATAGAACGACCGTTCGATTTTGCTGCCGAACCGAATTAAAATCAGTCACGCATTCGACAGGCCGGGGGCGCGTTTACCCCTAACATCCCGGCCTCATTATCAAGCGACTTCAGAAGAAAGAAGCCACCATGACGAACGAAGAAATCCTGGCCCAGTACGGCCCCCGCGAATCGATGGAATACGACGTGGTGGTGGTCGGCGGCGGCCCCGGCGGCTTGGCCACGGCCATCCGCCTCAAGCAACTGGCTGCAGAAAAAGGCCAGGACGTCTCGGTGGTGGTGCTGGAAAAAGGCGGCGAACCCGGCGCGCACATTCTCTCGGGCGCCATCATGGACCCGAAGGCCCTGACCGAACTGTTCCCGAACTGGAAAGAACTCGGCGCCCCGCTCAACCAACCCGTGACCGACGACGCATGGAGCTTCCTGAGCGAAACCGGTGCCACCCGCACCCCCAACATGTTCCTGCCCGAGTGCGCACAGAACCACGGCAACTACATCATCAGCCTGGGCAACCTCACGCGCTGGCTGGGCACCCAGGCCGAAGCGCTGGGCGTGGAGATCTTCCCCGGCTTCACTGCCGCCGAAGTGCTCTACAACGAAGACGGCTCCGTCAAAGGTGTGGCCACCGGCAACATGGGCGTGGGCAAGGACGGTGAGCCGACCGAGAACTTCCAGCTCGGCATGGAACTGCACGCCAAGTACACCGTGTTCGCCGAAGGCGCGCGTGGCCACTTGGGCAAGCAACTGATCGCCAAGTACAAACTTGACGAAGGCCGCGACCCGCAGACCTACGGCATCGGCATCAAGGAGCTGTGGGAGATCGATCCCTCGCGACACACTCCCGGTTTCGTGATGCACACCGCCGGCTGGCCGATGGACAACAACACCTACGGCGGCGCCTTCATGTACCACCTGGAAGACAACAAGGTCGCCATCGGCTACGTGGTCGGTCTGGACTACAGCAACCCCTACCTCAGCCCGTTCGAAGAGTTCCAGCGCTGGAAGACCCACCCCAACATCCGCTGGTACTTTGAGAACGACAAAGGCGAAGTCAACGCCAAACGCCTGGCCTACGGCGCACGCGCCATCACCGCCGGCGGCCTGATGAGCCTGCCCAAGACCGTGTTCCCGGGCGGCGCCCTGGTGGGTTGCGACGCCGGCTACCTGAACGTGAGCCGCATCAAAGGCAGCCACGCCGCCATCAAGACCGGCATGCTGGCTGCCGAAGCCGCGTATGACGCCGTGGTGGCCGGCCGCCAACACGACGAACTGAGCGCCTACCCGGAAGCCTTCGAAAAGAGCTGGCTCTACACCGAACTCAACAAATCGCGCAACTTCAAGAGCTGGTTCAAGAAGGGCCTGACCGTGGCCACGCTGATGAACGGCTTCGAGCAGTTCGTGCTGCGCGGCCACATCCCGTGGACGCTGCGCCGCGACAAACCCGACCACGTCTATCTCAAGCCGGCGGTCGAGTGCAAACCCATCGTCTATCCGAAGCCGGACGGCAAGCTCACCTTCGACCGCTTGAGCAGCGTGTTCATCAGCAACACCAACCACGAGGAAAACCAGCCGGCCCACCTGACGCTGAAAGACGCCTCGGTGCCGGTCAACGTGAACCTGGCCAAGTACGCCGGCCCCGAGGCCCGCTACTGTCCGGCCGGCGTGTACGAGTTCGTGAAGAACGACGACAACACCGACCGTCTGCAGATCAACGCCCAGAACTGCGTGCACTGCAAGACCTGCGACATCAAGGACCCGACGCAGAACATCGTCTGGGTCACGCCGGAAGGCGGCGGCGGGCCAAACTACACCAGCATGTAAGCAAGAGATGCACGGATCACAACGGGGCCTTCAGGCCCCGTTGTCCATGTGCAAGCGCGACAGCGTGATCGTTCCACATCGCATCACAGCAGGCAAAACCCGCCGCGCCAACCTTCGCTGAACAGCCCCGACCGGCGAGCGATCACCGCAACGCCGCTACCGGCTTCATAACCATGGGAGCAGCCGCGGAGCCGGCGTGCGTGCAATGGATGCGGCAATGGGCTGCGCCTTCTTGAGAAACTCATAGAAACCGCCAGCGCCGGCCGCCACGTCCTCCAGCTCGTCATCGGACAACTGACTGGGCCGCACGGGAATGACCCAATGCGCCTGTGACGGGCTGTCTTCCAGCACCACCAGCTGCAGCCCCGTGGGTACGTTCAACCCCTCGGCCTTCAGCACCTTGGCAGGATCCGCGAGCAGTTGGGCCTTGTAGTTGGCATCCATCCAGCACTTGGCAATGATCTGGGACAAGACGGACTCCAGTGTCATCTCGCTCATCATGTTCCTTTCGTCGTTGTCTATCCATACGAGCCAGTGTCATGTGAACGCCGCCTATCGAATGTCAGACAGCGCAACACATCAGCAGATCACAGCTGCTTTAGCGGAGGAAAAAGGGAAAACCAGGGACCGGGAAAGGGAAAGGTTGCTGCTGCGGCGGCAAAGCCCCCCGAAGCAACTGGTCGAATATTCCGCCTCCAGCCAGACCGTCCAGCATCTCGTCCGACAGCTCAGCCGGGCGCGCTGGAATGACCAGGTGCACGGTTTGCGCCGTGTCTTCTACGGCACGCAGCGCAACACCCTGCGGCACGGGCAGCCCCTCGGCCTGGAGCACAGCAACTGGATCGGCCAGCAGGCGGGTCTTGAAAGCGGCATCCGTCCAGCAGCGGGCGATGATACGGCCCAGTGCCTGCTCATGTGCATTCTGATTTTTGGTCATCATTTCTCCTTCTAAGTTGAGGTTGTCAGGTGGCAGCGGCTGGTCTTGCAACCTGCCATCTGGGTCCAAGTCGCGCCCCCAGACCACCGGGTTTTCATTTCATGAGTAACCGCATGGCGCAGAAAGTTCTGCCCCTGCTGGCGCAACACCGGCGTACCGGCTCAGGCCTTCGGATGTGGGAAGTACTTGGCCATCCAGATGGCGGCCAGGTGATCTTTCATGACATCCCGGCCCGTGCCGGGTGCCGATGGCGCTGTGCCGGCGCCCACGACCTTATCCAGCATCTGGTCCGACAGGCCGGCTGGCCGTGCCGGGATCACCAGATGCATCACTTGGGTCGTGTTCTCCAACACGCGTAGCTGCACGCCCTCTGGCACCGACACGCCTGCAGCATGCAAGACGGTCACGGGGTCGGTCAGCAGCTTGGCCTTGTAGCTTGCATCAGACCAGCACCGGGCCATGATCTGGTCCATGGGCTGCGGCTGTTCATGTGAGGGCATTCAGGTTTCCTCAGACTTTCCAATGGACAAGGCCTGCCAAGAACTCGCGAAGCAGGCTACGAAATGCGGCGCAGACTGGACAGCAACTGTGCATTCTGCTTTCGAACCTCTGCAGCCACCAGGTTTTCCAAGCGATCACGGATGGGAGGAAGGCCGGGAACACCGGGCGACGTCAAACTGGGCATGGCAGGGATGAGCCCCTCGAACTGCCCACCCGCGACGGCATCCAACGCTGCATCCGACAGCTCGCTCGGCCGGGTCGGGATGACCCAATGCATCAGTTCAGGACTGTCTTCAAGCACTCTGATTTGCAGACCTTCGGGCAAGTCAAACCCCTGCGCCGTGAGCACTGCCACCGGGTCGGCCAGCAACTGGGCTTTGAAGGCAGCATCGGTCCAGCACCGAGCCAAAATCTGATGCATTTTTTGATTCATGTTGTCCTGATCCATGAAGCGTCCTTTTAATGCAATGGGTGTTACAGATTCACCACCGGTTTGACCGGCTTCGCGATGTAGCGCTCCAGGAAACCGAGCCATCCGCTGGAGAGTTGCGGCGCCGTCACATCGGGCAGCAAGCTACCCAGACGCCCACCACCGGCCACCGCTTCCAAGGCATCATCTGACACCTCATTCGGACGGGCCGGGATGACCCAGTGCACGACCTGATCAGTGTCTTCCACCACACGCACCTGCACACCGGCGGGCACTTCCAACCCTTGTGCGTTGAGAACGGCCACCGGGTCGGCCAGCAGTTGGACTTTGAAAGCTGCATCGGCCCAGCAGCGGGTCAGGATCTGGCTCATTTTTTGGTTTTGTGTCTCGATATTCATGGTTCCTGCCTTCAAAAGAATGCCTGTGCCTCACCCGACGCACCGGGCTACAGGGTCAGAGGCGCGGTTTGTGTTTGGTCGACGCCAGCAACTGATCACGCAAGCTTGCGCCACCGGCAGCGGCATCCAGCGCTTCGTCAGTCAACTCGGCCGGGCGGGCAGGGATGACCAGGTACGACAGCGCGGCGGAGTTTTCCAGTACACAGAGTTCCACGCCCTGCGGCATCGACAGGCCCTCGGCCTTGAACACCTCGACCGGATCGGCCAACAGCTTGGTCTTGAACGCCGTGTCCGACCAGCACTTGGCAATGATCTGGTTCAACTTCTGAATTTGTATTTCCTGCTTCATCGTCTTTTCTTTTCAAAGGTTTTCAGGGTTCCCGGGATGCCGCGGTTCACCGCTGCCATGGGTATGGCATCCGATAGATGGGGTTCGCCAATTGCGCAGCCGAATCCCCCGTCTGTTTCACGTTGGTCTGTGCCACGCTGTCAACAATCTGCGCGTTCAGACGCTGCCCACCGGCCAACGCGTCCAGTTGCACATCAGACAAACCAGCAGGCGATATGGGAATCACCAAGTGCCGCACCTGCTCGGTGTCGGCCAGGACCTGCAACTGCAGCCCGCCCGGCACCTCGACGCCCAACGATTGCAGTGCCGCCACCGGGTCCGACATCAAACGCGCCTTGAATGAGGCATCGGACCAGCACTTGGCAATGATCTGGCCCAGTGTCTGTTCATGTGTGTCTTGCTGCATGGTTTTCCTGGTCTGGTTTCGGTATTGCGGGAAACGGATCTGCCTCAACGGGCATACACCTCATACGTCTCGGTCCAGTCGATCGCCGTCCGGTTAAAAGGATTGAAGGAGGTCCATACCACTGACGCCTGGTTGCGGGTCCCGACAGGCTTGGACGCAACCAGGAAATAAGAACCCGACACGACTGGATGGGGGGAAACGGAAATCGTCATGCCACCAGCGACTTGATCGAGCTCGTCATCGGACAGATCCATCGGCCGGGCGGGAAGCACCCAGTGCACACACTGCGGCGTGTCTTCCACCACCTCGAGCCGCAGGCCGGCCGGCACCGCCAGGCCTTCGGCCTGCAGCACGGCCGCCGGGTCGGCCCGCAATTTGGCCTTGAAAGCGGAATCAGACCAGCATTTGGCAATGATCTGGGCCATCTTCTGACTCTGGGCTTCCTGGTTCATAGAGCATCCTTCGCTTGACTGTTACCGCATGAGTAACCGATCCGCGGGAAAAGTTCGCGCAGAGAAGCCTTGGGCCAGGACCGCCCCCAGACGCGCAATTGATATGCACACATTTGAACCATTCGCCCAGACCCATGTTGCACACAGGTGCATCCAACGCCAGATGGCACCGCCGCAGTGCAGCAGGACCGCCCAAGTCGATGCGCGCCTGCACCAAAGGTGGCACGACGCTTGCATTTATCCAGACACAACAAACCGTCGTCAGCTGGCCCATGCACCGCATGTCGCGGCGCCTGCGGTCAGGCTACCAACCTGCTGGAACCCTCCATGTCACACATACAGCGCCTTCACCTTTCGCACAAGTTCCTGATCCTGGGTCTCCTGGCCCTGTTCATGGCGGCTATACCCACCACGCTGTACGTTCATGGCGTACTGGATGACATCGCCAAGACCCGGCGGGAAATCGATGGAACGGCACCGGTCATCGCTCTGCAGAAAGTGGTTCAGCTCATGCAACAGCACCGAGGACTGTCGGCCGGCATGCTCAGCGGCAACGAAGCCCTGGCCGCACGCCGCCCCGGTTTGGCGGCTGCGCTGGCCAAAGCCATGCAGGCGGTGGACGCGCGCCTGACATCGCGCGGTGCCTCCGCGTCCACGACTGCGGCTTGGGGCGATCTCAAGAAGCGCTGGGCTGATCTGGAGCAGCTCGTTGCCAACCGGCAACTTAAGACGGCAGAAAGCACCCAGCAGCACACCCGGCTGATTGCATCGTTGATGCTGCTCAGCGAAACCCTGCTGGACGACTACAACCTGGCCCAAGACGCGGGGGAAGACACCAGTGCCTTGATCCAGGGCACGCTGGTGCATGTGCCCCACCTGGCCGAGAAACTGGGCGTCATGCGTGCGCAAGGCGCAGGCGTGCTGACTCAGGGCAACCTGTCCCCGGAAGGCCGTGCCACGCTGGTGGCGCTGCAGCAGCGCATCCACGAGCTGTATGGCGACACCACCCGCGCCCTGGACAAGGCCACCCGCATCAATTCTGGCCTGAAAACCGCCCTGGGTTCGCGTGTCGATGACATGAAGGCGCGCGTCGGCAAGACAATGGCACTCGCCGACAAGGAACTCATTTCGGCCAGCCAACTGACGTTGCCCGCCCCGGCGTATTTCGACGAATTCACCCACACCATCGACAGTCTTTTCGAATTCAACGCGGTCGCCATGCAACAACTGGTGGATCAGTTGGAAACGCGCGCCGCTGCGGAACGTCAGGACATGGCTCTGACACTGGGCCTGCTGCTGTTCGGCATGGCCGCGGCCATTGCCCTGGCCACGGCGTTTGTACGCAGCATCACCCGGCCCATCGACGAAGCCATTGCCGTGGCCCGTTCCGTGGCGGAAGGCGACCTCGGCATGCCGGTGCAGGTGGTCGGCAACAACGAAATCGCGCAGCTGATGGCGGCGCTGCACAGCATGCAGCAAAGCCTGGTGCAAGTGGTCGCCACCGTCCGGCAAGGCTCGGAGTCGGTGGCCACCGCCAGCGCGGAAATCGCCCAGGGCAACCAGGACCTGAGCGCACGCACTGAAAGCCAGGCCAGCGCCCTGCAGCAAACCGCCGCCTCGATGGAACAACTCAGCGCCACCGTGAAACACAACGCCGATAGCGCCCAACAGGCCAATCAGCTGGCACATGCGGCCAGCACCGTGGCCATGAAAGGCGGCGAGGTCGTGGCCCAGGTGGTCGGCACCATGAAAGGCATCAATGACTCGAGCCATCAGATCGCGGACATCATCAACGTGATCGACGGCATCGCTTTCCAGACCAACATCCTGGCGCTGAATGCTGCGGTGGAAGCCGCCCGCGCCGGGGAGCAAGGCCGTGGTTTTGCCGTGGTGGCCAGCGAAGTCCGCTCATTGGCCAGCCGCAGCGCCGAGGCGGCCAAAGAGATCAAGAACCTCATCACCGCCAGCGTCAACCGGGTGGAGCAAGGCAGCACCCTGGTCGACCAGGCCGGCAACACCATGACCGAGGTGGTCACCAGCATCCGCCGTGTGGCCGACATCATGGGAGAGATCAGTGCGGCCAGCGCCGAGCAAAGCGCC
Source organism: Curvibacter delicatus NBRC 14919 (assembly GCF_001592265.1). Taxonomy (GTDB): domain Bacteria; phylum Pseudomonadota; class Gammaproteobacteria; order Burkholderiales; family Burkholderiaceae_C; genus Hylemonella; species Hylemonella delicata. Next base: position 24,779 of record NZ_BCWP01000003.1, read on the forward strand.
GGCATGGCGCAGGTGGACCAGGCCGTGTCGCAGATGGATCAGGCCACGCAGCAGAACGCCGCCCTGGTGGAAGAAAGCTCTGCCGCTGCGGCCAGCCTCAGGTCTCAGACCCAGGACCTGATGCACGCAGTGAGTGTTTTCAAGTTCAATACCGGCGCCGTGCGCCTGCCCTCTCCCGCAAGGCATGCGGCACTCGCGCTTTGAAAGTACAAAAGCCACCATCCGTCGGTTGCCAGCCCAAGTCCCCATCGGTGCCAAGCGCAAAACACGCGGCCGGTGGCGATGGAGGCTGGCGGATCGGATGATTCTGGAAGGAGATTCAACAGGAACCATATTGCTTGATGTCATCAACAGACCGCCACGGACCAAGTCTCCCCGAGGTAAATGAGCGCCTTTTGTACCCCCTAAAATAGGCCCACCAACGGCCCATAGCTTCAGCTCCGGCCCATCTGAACAAAAGCAAAAGCAAGAGGTACTGATGACACGGAGCACGACAGGTACGCGAACCACGCGTGCAAAAGGCTGGGCGCAAGCCCTGTCTGCACCGATCTTTTTTCGGTACCTCATCCTGGCCTTGTGGCTGGGGCTGACCGCCCCAGCCCAGGCGGCGGATGTACCCGGTGCAGTGGATGCACTGGCGCCGCCGTCGCGCCCCCTGGGGCAGCACATGCGTCTGCTGACCGAAACCGACACCCCCTGGACCTGGCGGCCGCCCGACAGGCCTTCGCCGCGGCACAAGACCCGCCCATCCACTCGCCGGTCCTCGGCTTGGGCATCGGGCATCGCCCGGTGTGGGCGCATCTGGTGGTTGACAACCCCACTGACCAGCCTCTGAAGCGGCAGCTTGCCGTGAGCCCGAGCTGGACCGACACACTCGATGTGCACGTGGTCCACCCGACGGGCGACACCACCCATTGGCACACGGGCGATGCCTTGGCCAATGCGCCGTATCTGGACGATGCACTGGGTTATCTTTTTGAGCACAGTTTCCCGCCCGGGCGCAGCGAAGTGCTGCTGCGTTTTGCCACGCCGGACCCGATGATCGTGAACGTGCAGCTGCTCACGCCCCTCACCCTGGCGCAGCAGGCCAAGTTTGAGCACTCCAGCTACGGCGTCCTGTACGGTTTTCTGGCCGCGCTGTCGGTCCTGAACCTGATCATGTACTTTGGCCTGGGTCGGAGCAACAGCCTGTATTACGCCCTGTACCTGCTGAGTTTCGTCGCCATGAACCTGTCCTACACCGGCCGTGGCATGGCCTGGCTGTGGCCCGAGGCCCCCTACTTCCAGCGTTATGTCATCCTGGTCCTCATGGTGCTCTCGGCAACCGCGGGCCTGAAATTCGCCCGCGAGTTTCTGGCGTTGGACCAGTCAGTCCCGGCACTCGGGCGCGGCATCCAATGGGCATGCCGCGGCATCATCGCGTGGATACTGGTGACGGTCCTCTTCAACTGGCACGCCACCGCCGTCTACACGGCGTTTCTGGCGAGCGGCATTTTTTCGGTGGCCTTGGTCCCGATCGGCATCCTGGCTCAGCGGCGCGGTCAGGCCGCCGCCGGGTATTTCCTGGCCTCGGGCATCGCCTCAGCCATCGGGCTGTGTGCCACCACCTTTTCCGTCTGGGGCCTCTTGCCCTTCACCCCCTGGACCTACCGCGGCGTGGAGATGGGCACCATGGCCGAAGCCCTGTTGCTGCAGCTGGCACTGGTGCAGTTCATTCGGGCGCAGATGCTCAAACGCCTCGATGCCGAGCGCGATGCACGCGTGGACGCCTTGACCCAACTGGCCAACCGGCGCGGTTTTCTGGAACAGGCCGAAACGGCCTATGGCCTGGCCGTGCGACACCAGCGGCCCCTGGCTGCGGTCATTCTGGACATTGATCTCTTCAAGGCCATCAACGACGGGCATGGCCACGCCATCGGCGACGCGGTGCTGGTCAAAGTCGGCCAGACCCTGACCCGCCTGACGCGCAACGGTGACTGCGTGGCGCGCTGGGGTGGCGAAGAATTCATCATGCTGCTGCCAGAAACCGACCTGACAACCGCCACCCAGTTTGCAGAGCGGATTCGCTGTGCACTGGAGGAGATGGTGGTCATTGCCAAGGATGAAGTGCGCGTGCAGATCACGGCCAGTTTCGGTGTCGCCCAGCTGAAGCCGGATCAGTCCCTGGAGAAACTGATCACCGCCGCGGACGATGCGCTGTACAGCGTGAAGCAATCGGGCCGCAATCGGGTGGCGCACGCCGACTGATGCCCCGGGGCCGTGCCGGCCAGCCCGGTGGCGCTTGGTTTCTCAGTGGGCGATTTCGAAGTCGATGAAACCGCGCTCCACAGAAGTGGAAACCAGCTTCACGCGCAAGGGCTGCCCCACATGGAGTTCCGGCAGATCGCCCCGGAGCCGGCCCTCGGCTGGCGGCTCGAAAATGCGCACCCAGGTGCCGCTGGGGTTGATGCCCGTCACCAGCGCCTCGAAGCGCTGGCCGATATGCGAGTGCAGCAGCAGCGCCGCTTCCGACTTGCGCAACTGCCGCTCCACCTTCTGTGCCGCGTCTTCCTGTGCGGTGCAGTGGGCCGCCAGTTCAATCAACTCGGCGTTGGTGTACGGCGGCTTCTCACCGGCCAGTGCGGCCTTGATCAGGCGCTGCGTGATGAGGTCGGGGTAGCGGCGGTTCGGCGCCGTGGAATGCATGTAGTCCTGCACCGCCAGACCGAAGTGGCCGATCGGTTCCCCCTGCGGCCGCTCCACCACATACTCGCCCGAGCCCATGAGCTTGACGATGACCAGCGACAGGTCAGGAAAGCGCAGCGGGTCGCGCTTGTGCTGCTTGGCCAGAAAGTCTTCCAACGCCTTGGCATCGGGTTCGGTCGGCAGCGTTGCGCCGTAGTTCTTGGCCACCTCCACGATGCGCAGCCAACGCTCGGGTGAACGCACCACGCGCCGCAGCGAGACCTGGCCCTGCGCCACCAGAAAACGCGCCGTGCAGCCGTTGGTGGCAATCATCAGTTCCTCGATCAGCTGGCGCGCGCGGTTCTGCGGCTGCAGCCGGATGTCGGTGATGCGCTCGCCGTCGAACTGGGCGCGTGGCTGGAAGGTCTCGAACTCCAGCGAGCCTTCGGCGCGCCGCAGCACGCGCAGCTTCTGCGCCAGGTCGTCCTGCAGGCGCAGCTGCATGTCCATGCCCTTGATGCGGTGTGCCGCAGCGGGCAGCTCGCCCTTGGCTTCAATCCAGTCCGATACCGCGTCGTAGGCCAGTTGTGCCTTGTTGCGCACCCGGGCTCGGTAGATGCTGAAACTGGTCAGCAGACCGTCGTTGCTGAACTCCATCTCACACACCACGGCCAGGCGGTCCTGGTCAGGGTTGAGCGAGGTCAGGTCGGTACACAGGCGCTCGGGCAGCATGGGGAAAATGCGCGCCGAGGTGTAGACCGTGGTGGTGTTGATGTGCGCGTGCTGGTCAATCGGCGAACCTTTCTTCACGAGGGCATCCACATCGGCCACGGCCACGAAGATGCGTGCCCGACCATGGGGCAGCGCTTCGCCCACGGTGAGCTGGTCGAGATCACGCGAGTCGTCGTTGTCGATGGAGCACCAGGGCAGCGCGCTCAGGTCGCGGATACGGCTGTCTTCTTCATGGGCCGGGCCTTTGATCTGCGCCAGCTGCTGCTGCACCGCGGGCGGAAACTCGGGCTGCAGGCCGCGACTGAACATGGCCCAGGTGGCAAGGGTGGTCAGGTCGGTGCGGTGATGAATCAAGGCTCGGCTCATGGGTTCCCTGTTGGTTGCAACCTGGCTGGATTGTGCACCGGCGAAACACGGCCTGTGCCGGTTCACATCACACCGCCCACACAACGTCCATGCCGACCCTGCATAAAAATAATCGGCACGACATGCAAAACCAGCGTACACTCTGTCCGTTGCTGCGATTTGCTTACCTTTGCAGCACTGTTGTCTGACACACGGTCCACGGCCCTTCCCAAAGCCGCACACCGCACCCCTTCTGGCCGATACATCCGGCCCTCACGGCGTCAAACTCCCCCCAGCGGCGAGCTCATCCCCGGTCTCCATTTCCCTTTTCGACCGGACACCCCGGCAGCGGCTTTGTACCGCGACGTCCACCACCAGAAAACCAAACCAGTGGACGGTTTCCTGAATTTACCGACATGCGCCAACAGGGCCCATGCAAGCAATTGATTACGACCACATTAGAAAAAGCATTTTCGGTAGGCAAGTACCTTGTCTCCCCCCTGACCCGACGCACCGAATCGGGCCACTACGCAGCATCCGTCTCCATTCGCAGCGGCCGCGGCAGCGGCACGCATGACCGCGTGTTCCGCTTCGTGCCGCACTTCCCCACCGAGGAAGGCGCACTGCAATACGCCATCGCCGAAGGCCACAGCTGGCTGCAGCAGCGCCACGGCGGCGCCATTGCCTGAGCCCCATTCACTTTCATACATCACAAGGAGCCCGCCATGGCCAAGGAAGAACTGATTGAAATGCAAGGCAAGGTCGATGAGGTGCTGCCCGATTCGCGCTTTCGTGTCACGCTGGACAACGGGCACAGCCTGATTGCCTATACCGGCGGCAAGATGCGCAAGCACCACATCCGTATCCTGGCGGGCGACAAGGTGTCGCTGGAGCTTTCGCCCTACGACCTGGGCAAAGGCCGCATTACCTTCCGCCACCTGGAGCCCCGCTCCGGCGGTGCACCATCGCAAGCGCGACGCACCTTCCGCTGAACCTGATTCTTTGATGGTTTTTTAAACCAAGACCGTCATTCCCCCGCGTTGCGAGTTTCCTTGAAACCGTGAACGCTTTACTTGAAAGGTCCCAAAAATGGGCAACAAACTTTACGTCGGCAACCTCTCCTATTCGGTGCGCGACAACGACCTGCAACAACACTTCGGTGCCTACGGCGACGTGCAGTCGGCCAAGGTGATGATGGACCGCGACAGCGGCCGCTCCAAGGGCTTCGGCTTCGTGGAGATGTCTTCCGACGCAGAAGCCAAGGCAGCCATCACCGGCATGCACGGCCAGAACGTTGACGGCCGCGACATGGTGGTCAATGAAGCCCGTCCGATGGAGCCGCGCACTGGCGGCTTCGGCGGTGGCCGTCGCGAAGGCGGCGGTGGCGGCTATGGTGGTGGCAACCGTTACTGAAGTCTGAACTTCAGCTGAAAACCGGCCTTCGGGTCGGTTTTTTTATGCCCAAAACATGGCAACGGGTTGCATGAGCCCAACGTCGCCATGGCATTGCATAGGCTGGCGTACAATCCCGCCCCGTCAGGAGAGAGTTTTCACATCGAGAACCGCCGAAGGCGCAGGATGGCTGATTGCAGCGGTCTGAACGCTCAGGCAAAAGGACTGACGAACGCCCACTGGCAGCGATGCCGACCGGCGTCTCCCCACTGGAGAGAGGCTGCATGCAATGCAGTCCACCGAAGGAGCAAACCGCAGCACGTGCCACCCCTGACGCGGCCCGGTGAATCTCTCAGGTAAAGCGGACAGCGGGGGCAGCCCATGGCCCGGACATTGGTTCTGGTCGTGGTTTCCAATGCCCCTGGAGTTTTGCTTTGTCGAGCCCTGACCAGAACCTGCTTCACACCCCGCTGTACGACCTGCACCTGTCCTTGGGCGCCCGCATGGTGCCCTTTGCCGGCTACGCCATGCCGGTGCAGTACCCGGCCGGACTGATGGCCGAGCACCACCACACCCGCACCGCTGCCAGCCTGTTCGACGTCTCGCATATGGGCCAGTTGCGCCTGGTGGGGCCTGATTCAGCGGCCGCCTTTGAAACCCTGATCCCGGTCGACGTGCAAGGCCTGGCCGTGGGCAAGCAACGCTACGGCATGCTGCTGAATGAGACTGGCGGCATCCTCGACGACCTGATGTTCGTCAACCGGGGTGCTGACATCTTCGTCATCGTCAATGGCGCCTGCAAAGTGGGTGACATCACCCACATCCAGGCCCGCATCGGCCAACGCTGCCAGGTCATTCCCATGCCGGAGCGTGCCCTGCTGGCGCTGCAGGGGCCGCAGGCGGTGGCCGCGCTGCAGCGCCTGTGCCCTGGTGTGGAAAAGCTGGTCTTCATGAGCGGCGGGCACTTTCACGTCAGGCACTCGGCGCAGGACATCGAGTGTTTCATCACCCGCAGCGGCTACACCGGCGAAGATGGCTTCGAGATTTCCGTGCACGAGATGCAGGCCGAGGCGCTGGCCCACCTGCTGCTGGCGCAGCCGGAGGTAAAACCTGCGGGACTCGGCGCGCGCAACTCCCTGCGTCTGGAAGCTGGCCTGTGCCTCTATGGCAACGACATCGACACCAGCACCACGCCCATCGAAGCCGGCCTGAACTGGGCCATCCAGAAAGTGCGCCGCAGCGGTGGCGCCCGTGCTGGCGGCTTCCCCGGCGCCGACAAGGTGCTCGCGCAGCTGGATACCCCGGCCTCTCTCACACGCCAGCGTGTCGGCCTGATCGGGCTGGAGCGTGTGCCGGTGCGTGAACACGTGGAACTGCAAGACCTGGCTGGCCAGCGCGTGGGAGAAGTCAGCAGTGGCCTGCTGTCGCCCACCCTGGACAAGCCGGTGGCCATGGCCTATGTGACGGCACAATGTGCGGCGGTGGGCACCCGGCTGAACGCCATCGTGCGCGGCAAGCCGGTGGCGATGGAAGTGTCGGTCATGCCCTTTGTACCGAACCGCTATTACCGTGGCTGAGCACCTTTACTCACGCGCCAACTGATTTTTTGGAGATGACAGCATGATCAAGTACACCGAAGACCACGAGTGGCTCAAGGTCGAGGGCAACACCGCCGTGGTGGGCATCACGGTCCATGCGCAGGACGCACTGGGCGACGTGGTGTTCGTCGACCTGCCCGAAGTGGGCAAGACGCTGGCGCAGAAAGACGTGGCCGGCGTGGTGGAGTCCGTCAAGGCCGCGGCCGACGTGTACATGCCGGTCTCGGGTGAAGTGACTGAGGTGAACGAAGCCCTGCGCGCTGACCCGTCGCTGGCCAACAGCGACCCGCTGGGCGCCGGCTGGTTCTTCAAGGTCAAGCTGTCCGACGCCTCGCAACTTGATGCGCTGCTGGATGAGACGGCCTACACCGAGCTCACCAAGAACGCCTGACCGCTGATGCGCGGCTGTGACGCAACGCCCAGCAGCCCGCTCACAACGCCTCTTTGTTTTTTGAAACCAGATCGTCTCTGACGAGGAAGAACCACGACCATGTCCGCAGCCCGCCCCTTGCGCGAACTCGAAAACGCCACCGAATTCCTGGCCCGCCACATCGGCATTTCGTCCGAGGACGAGGCCCGCATGCTGCAGGCCGTGGGCTCGGCCTCGCGCCGTGAGTTGATCGACGGCATCGTGCCGCGTTCGATTGCGCGCGCCAGCGCCATGGACCTGCCAGCACCGGTGACGGAAGCCGCCGCGCTGGCCGAACTGAAGGCGATTGCAGCGAAGAACCAGGTGGCCAAGAGCTTCATCGGCCAGGGTTATTACGGCACGCACACGCCGGGCGTCATCCTGCGCAACATCCTGGAGAACCCGGCCTGGTACACCGCCTACACGCCCTACCAGGCCGAGATCAGCCAGGGCCGCATGGAAGCGCTGGTGAACTTCCAGACCATGGTGTGCGACCTCACCGGCATGCCGATTGCCAACGCCTCCATGCTGGACGAAGCCACCGCCGCCGCCGAAGCCATGACACTCGCCAAGCGCAGCGTGAAAAGCAAGAGCCATGTGTTCCTGGTGGATGCCGACTGCCACCCACAAACGATCGAAGTCATCCGCACCCGCGCCGAACCGCTGGGCATTGAGGTGCGCGTGGGCGCGCTGGCCGAGCTGATGGCCGCGGACGACTACTTCGCCGTGCTGGCCCAATACCCCGGCAGCAGTGGCGCCGTACCCAATCTGCGCGGCCTGGCCGAGCAGGTGCACGCGCAGCAGGCCGCCCTGTGCGTGGCGGCCGACCTGCTGGCGCTCACGCTCCTGCTGCCGCCGGGTGAATTCGGTGCCGACATCGTGCTCGGCAGCACGCAGCGCTTCGGCATGCCCATGGGCAACGGCGGCCCGCACGCCGCCTACCTGGCTTGCCGCGACGACTACAAGCGCTCCCTGCCCGGCCGTCTGGTGGGCGTGAGCGTGGACGTGCACGGCCGCCCGGCCTACCGCCTGGCGCTGCAGACGCGCGAGCAGCACATCCGGCGCGAGAAGGCCACCTCCAACATCTGCACCGCGCAGGTGCTGCCGGCCGTGATGGCCAGCATGTACGCCGTCTACCACGGCCCGCAGGGTCTGACGCGCATTGCCGAGCGCGTGGCCACCTTCACCGCCATCCTGGCGCGCGGGCTGCAGGCGCTGGGCTACACACTGACGCATGCCACGGCGTTCGACACCGTCACCGTACAGACTGGAGATGCTACTAATTTGATAGCTGGCCGCGCCGTCACGGCGGGCGCCAACCTGCGTTTTGTTTCCGAAACGTCGCTGGGCATCTCGCTCGATGAGACCACCACGCGCGACGACATCGCGCTGCTCTGGTCCGTCTTCGCCCGGGACGGCCAGGTCGTGCCGACGGTGGAAGCCTTGGAACAGAACACCGAGGCCCTGATCCCGGCCGCCCTGCGCCGCCGCAGCGCCTTCCTCTCGCACCCGGTGTTCAACACCCACCACAGCGAGACCGGCATGCTGCGCTACATCCGCCGCCTGAGCGACCTGGACCTGGCGCTGGACCGCAGCATGATCCCGCTGGGCAGCTGCACCATGAAACTCAACGCCACCAGCGAGATGATTCCCATAACCTGGCCCGAGTTTGCGCACATCCACCCCTTCGCCCCCGCATCCCAGCGCCAGGGTTATGCCGAGCTGGACGCGCAGCTGCGCGCCTGGCTGTGCCAGGCCACCGGTTACGCCGGCATCAGCCTGCAGCCCAATGCCGGCTCGCAAGGCGAGTACGCCGGCCTGCTGGCCATCCGCGCCTGGCACCAGGCGCAGGGGCAAGGCCAGCGCAACATCTGCCTCATCCCGTCTTCCGCCCACGGCACCAACCCGGCCAGCGCCCAGATGGCAGGCCTGCAGGTGGTAGTGACCGCCTGCGATGCGCAGGGCAATGTGGACCTGGCCGACCTGAAAGCCAAATGCGAGCAGTACAGCGCGCAGCTGGCCTGCGTGATGATCACCTACCCCAGCACGCACGGCGTGTTCGAAACCAGCGTAAAAGAGCTGTGCGCCCTGGTGCACCAGCACGGCGGCCGCGTTTATGTGGACGGCGCCAACATGAACGCGCTGGTAGGCGTGGCGGCGCCGGGCGAGTTCGGTGGCGACGTCAGCCACCTCAACCTGCACAAGACCTTCTGCATCCCGCACGGCGGCGGCGGCCCCGGTGTCGGCCCGGTGTGTGTGGTGGAAGACCTGGTGCCCTACCTGCCCGGCCACACCACCGGCGGCGTAGCGTCGCAGGGTGTGAGGGCTGTATCAGCCGCACCGTTGGGCAATGCCGCGGTGCTGCCGATTTCGTGGATGTACGTGCGCATGATGGGTGCCGACGGCCTGACCGCCGCCACCGAAGCCGCCATCCTGAGCGCCAACTACATCAGCGCCCGCCTGAAGGACTTCTACCCCACGCTGTACGCGAGTGAGAACGGCCATGTGGCGCACGAGTGCATCCTGGACCTGCGCCCGCTGAAAGAGAGCAGTGGTGTCAGCGCCGAGGACGTGGCCAAGCGTCTGATGGACTACGGCTTCCACGCGCCGACGCTGAGCTTCCCGGTGCCCGGCACGCTGATGGTGGAGCCCACCGAGAGCGAAACGCTGGACGAGCTGGACCGTTTTATCGACGCCATGATCGCCATCCGCCGCGAGATCGCCCGTGTGGAGCGTGGCGAGTGGCCGCAGGACGACAACCCGCTGAAGAACGCGCCGCACACGGCGGCCAGCCTGCTGAAGGCCGAATGGCCCCACGCCTACCCGCGCGAGCTGGCCGCCTTCCCGCGCGGCGAAGAACAGCAGACCAAGTACTGGCCGCCGGTAGGCCGCATCGACAACGTCTGGGGTGACCGCAACCTGTTCTGCAGTTGTGTGCCGGTGAACGAGCTGGCGCAAGAGACGCCCTGAGTTTCAGACCACGCCCGCCCGGTCCGGCAACGCTGCGGCCGGGCTGGCCTCAGGCAGATAGCGGTATGCCGTGGTCGTGGCGGTCCGTCAGGATCTCGAACGCGGCGCGGTGCTGCGTGGCCAGCGTCAGCGTGGGGCAGCCGCGCTCCGAGAGGTGCACGGTGCAAGACGCCAGTTTGGAGTTGAGGCAGGTCTTCTGCCCGCCGGGCGGATCGTCGTAGGCCAGCCCGACGAAACGCTCTGCCGGAGCCTCCATGTGTACCGACAGCTGCAACGGCCCCAGCTCGCCTTCGATGGCCCAGTGGAAATCACAGTAACGGCCGCGGTTGCGCAGTGACTGCCAGACACCGTTCAGCCGGATGTCCCGCTCGCCCAGCCGCAAGACCACGCTGGTCAGCGGCGGCGTCCACAGCGGGCCGAACTTCAGGCGCGCGGTGGAACACTCCAGAAAGGCCAGCGGGTCGGTGTCGAAGCCGGCCACCTGGCCCCAGGCGTAGCGGTCGGTGTGTTTCAGGCCCCAGTTGTGGTTCTGGCTGCCGCGCCAGCCATCGATCTCGATGCGGCGGCCGTTCACCTGCAGGGTGCCGGCAAAGTCCGCCAGCGGCACCCCGCTCAAGGCCTTGGCCTTGGGCAAACCGCGGTGGTACAGCGACAGCGGCAGCAGGAAGGCCGGCTTGCGCTGCCCGTCGTAGCGCAGGTCCCAGGCGATCTGACGGTCCGTGCTGTGCGCCGCACCGCGCAGTGTGGTTTCGTCCAGCACCGCATCGCCCAGACGCACCGCCAGCCCGGCGCCCGAGAAGGCACACTGCGCCAGAGGCACGCACTGCTTGATCGCCGTGATTTCTGACGTCTCACCGTCGAAAAAGATCGACCACAACTGCCCCTCGGTCGCAGCCGGGTTCCCCTTCGGACTGAACAGCGTGTAACGGATCCAGAATGCCAGCGGCCTGCTCGGGTGGTTGGCCCGCAGGAAATAACTCTCGTAAAAACCGCGGTCGGACCCGCGGTCGAACTGCGAGGCGTTGATGACCTGTTGCAGCTGCTGCGTGGTGAGTCGGGTGAGGTCTTGCATGGGGTGGGCATGGGGCTTGAAGCGCCATGCTACTCGCCTTGCCCGCCGGTGGGCGACACAAGCGGATCAGGATCGAGGGCTTAGTTGCGCCTTGCCGGGCAATGCTGCAAGCCCGCGAGCAATGATGGAGAACGACCCCAAACGGTCTTCAAGGGCCCCATCGATCTAATTTATTCGAACCATGCGGATATATACGAAACTTATATAATTCGTATTCGTTTCATATAGAGACTACTGATGGGTATTGTCAAAATTTCGGACCAGATGCACGAGAACCTACGCGTGGCGGCGAACGCCCTCAGTAGGTCTATCAATGCGCAGGCAGAGCACTGGATGCGGGTCGGCATGTTGACCGAGATGCATCCAGAGTTGGACCACCGAGAAATCAGCCAACAGTTGATCCGGGCTGAACTTGCGGGAGGACTGGATATCGCTGGAGTTGTCGCTGCCCCGCTTGGCAAGCCCCGTGCATCCTCGCCCGGAAAACACTAATGGCTCACGGCATACCTATTCACTCCGCCGAGGAACTTAAGATGGCACGGCGGGCCGCCAGGCTTGCTGCAGAGGTTCTCAGCATTGTTGAGCCCCACGTGGTGCCAGGTGTGAGCACGGAGACACTCGATCGGATCTGCCACGACCACATCGTGAACGTCCAAGGCGCCATTCCAGCCAACGTGGGATATCAGGGCTATCCCAAAACCATCCTCACTTCCGTCAACCAGGTGGTTTGTCACGGCATCCCCTCGGCCGACAAGATCCTGAAGAAAGGCGACATCATCAATATCGATGTTGCCGTCATCAAGGATGGCTGGTTCGGCGACACCAGCCGCATGTTTCTCGTCGGAGCCACCAGTGTGTTGGCTCGGCGGCTGGTAGAGACGACGTATGAGGCATTGCTGGCCGGAATCCGGCAAGTCAGGCCTGGGGCGACCCTTGGCGATATTGGTCATGCCATCCAGTCAGTCGCTCAGCGAGAGCAATTCAGCGTGGTGCGCGAATACTGTGGGCATGGTATCGGACAGGTTTACCACGATGAACCGCAAGTGCTGCACTATGGGCGGCGCGGGGAAGGCATCAAGCTGGAACCGGGGATGGTCTTCACCATCGAGCCGATGCTCAACGCAGGCAAACGCGAAACTAGGCAGCTGCCAGACGGGTGGACTGTTGTGACAAAGGACCGGTCTTTGTCCGCCCAGTGGGAGCACATGGTGGCTGTAACGCCAGAGGGATATGAGGTGCTCACGGCTTGGCCTGGAGGCACAGGTGCCTACGCGCCGGTTTGACATTCAGGTTGGGTGAGGTTTGGCTGTAGGCGATGGACCAATGCGGACAGGTCGCTTGTGGTTTCAGATTACTGCAGTGGTCATGTGGGATTGTCTGTCGAAGGTCTGCACCTGGCCGATCTCGGTCACCGGCCCCACGAGGCTACTTCTGCCAATACCCCGGATCCGGCAACTCGTTGAACACCTTGCGCAACTGCTCACCCCAGCGCTCGCGCAGCGAGGTGAAGTACGGGTCCTTGGCGTCGATGAGGGTGTGGTGGCGCACGTGCAGGCTGTCGCGCTCGTAGCACAGCAAGTCCAGCGGCAGGCCCACCGAGAGGTTGGACTTCATGGTGGAGTCCATGGAGATCAGGCAGCACTTGGCCACTTCGTCGAGGCTGAGCTTGCTGCCGATCACGCGGTCCAGGATGGGTTTGCCGTATTTCGATTCGCCGACCTGGAAGTAGGGCGTCTCGTGCGTGGCTTCGACAAAGTTGCCAGCCGAGTAGATGTTGAAGAGGCGCGGCACCTCACCCTTGATCTGGCCGCCGAAGATCAGGCTGACGTTGAACTCGATGCCGAATTCCTTCAGCGCTTCAGCGTCGCGCTCGTGCACCTTGCGCACCGCGTCGCCCACCAGCTTGGCGGCAGAAAACATGTTGGGCGCACTGGCCAGGCTTTTCTCGCCCTGCTGTTCCATGGCCACGCGCAGCCCGCTGGCCACCGACTGGCTGATGGACAGGTTGCCCGCGGTCAGCAGTACCATGACGCGTTCGCCCGGCACCTCGTACACGTGCATCTTGCGGAAGGTGTTGATCTGGTCCACCCCGGCATTGGTGCGGGAATCGGACAGGAATACCAGCCCGGCATCGCTGCGGACGGCAACGCAATAGGTCACTTCGGAGTCTCCTTCAATCTTCTGCGGGGCCGGTGTTCGGCGCCGGTCGCATCTTACGCCGCGGCTGCTGCCGTATGCGGGCTTCATTCCGGGCTTACTGGTCTGCCCCCTGCACCGCCACGTGCACAGCCAGTGCTTCGCCACCGCCGCCGACATGGATGCCGCGCAGGGGGCTGGCGTCCGCATAGTCACGCCCCACGGCCAGGCGGCACAGCTCGGGCCCAGCCATGCGCTGGTGCGTGACATCAAAACCGATCCAGGCACCGGCGCCCCCCCTCGCCTTGGGCAACCAGGCTTCGGCCCAGGCATGGGAAGCGGCATGCGTTGCGTCGGTCAGCAGGTAACCGCTGACGTAACGCGCCGGAATGCCACGCGCACGACAGCAGGCCAGGAACACGTGCGCCATGTCCTGGCACACACCCTGCCCCTGTTGCAGCACCTCGGCCGCGGTGTGAAAGACATCCGTCACCCCTTGCACATAGGCCACACGCTTGAAGATGGCGTCGGTCAGGGTTTGCAGGGGCGCTGGCCCATCCAGCTCGCTGCACGGCGTGCTGCCCAGGGCTTCAGCTGCCAGTGCGTGGATGGCGGCGTCGGCCTCGGTCAGCGGCGTGGCCAGGGCAAAGGCCTGCGGCGGCACGGCCGAGTCGTGCGGCAGCAGCAGACCGCGCTCGTCCGACGTCTCCACCTGGCCCTGCGCCACCACACGGATTTCGTGGTGCTGTTCGGTCAGCGAGGTGACGAAGACGGCATTGCCGTAGGCGTCGGTCTGACCCCAGCGCCGGCCCGGCGCGTCGATGCGCCAGTTGAGCACGCGCTGGCCACCATCGGCGCGCGGCCACAGCCGCATGTACTGCAGGCTGTAGCTGGCCGGCACGGCATAGCGGTACAGGGTTTCGTGGCGGATGTCGAGCAGCATGGTGTTCTCCTGGATCAGCCTATCGGTAAGAGGAAGTCCTGCGCGATCCGGTTGCCCAGGTCGGCCGTGCCGTCGAGAAAATCGGTCAGCACTTCGTGCAGGCCGCGCGCAGCAATGTCCTCGATGCGGCTGTAGCGCAGGCGCGAGTACAAGGCGCCGGCACGGCGCATGGTTTCCTGCGAACGGGTGTTGGCCACCTGGCCGAGGATCTGGTGCACCTCCTTCATGCAGGCGTGCAGCGAACGCGGCATGTCCTCGCGCAGGATCAGCAGCTCGGCCACACGCTGCGGCGTGATCATGTCGCGGTAGACCTTGCGGTAGATCTCGAAGGCCGAAACCGAACGCAAGAGCGCACTCCATTCGTAGTACTCGCCGCTGGCCGAACTTTGCGGCGCCAGCTCGTCGAACTTCACGTCCAGCAGGCGCGCGGTGTTGTCGGCCCGCTCCAGGAAGGTGCCCAGGCGGGTGAAGTGGAAGGCCTCGTCCTGCAGCATGGTGCCCACCGTCACGCCGCGCGAGAGATGCGAGCGGAACTTGACCCACTCGAAGTACTTGGTCAGTTCGCTGCCCTGGATGCTGCCCTGCGGCAGCCCCTGCACCGAATCACGCGCCTCCAGCCAGGTGGTGTTGAGCGTTTCCCACACCTCGGAGGTCACGGTGCCCCGCACAGCATGGCAGTTCTCCCGCGCGGCGCGCAGGCAGGACAGGATGGACGAGGGATTGTCCTGGTCTACGCTCATGAAGCGCAGCACGTTGCTGGGGGTAATGGCGCCGTACTTGCTGCGGTAGGCCTCTTCCAGGCCGTTGATGCCCAGCGCCGCCCCCCAGTAACCGCCCTGGGCTGCGGGCGTCTGCAGCGACATGCGGTAGCTCACCTCCAGCATGCGGGCGATGTTTTCGGCCCGCTCGGTGTAGCGGGACATCCAGTAGAGATGGTCAGCGGTACGAGACAACATGATCAGTCCTCCAGCACCCAGGTGTCCTTGGTGCCGCCGCCTTGGGATGAGTTCACCACCAGCGAGCCGGCCTTGAGCGCCACGCGCGTCAGGCCGCCGGGTGCCATGCGCACCTCGCGCCCGGACAGCACAAAGGGCCGCAAGTCGATGTGGCGCGGCGCGATGCCAGCCTCGACAAAGGTCGGGCAGGCCGACAGCGCCAGCGTGGGCTGGGCGATGTACTTGTCAGGCGCGGCCTTGACGCGAGCGCGGAAGGCTTCGACTTCGGCTTTTGTCGAAGCGGGGCCCACCAGCATGCCGTAGCCGCCGGCACCGTGGGTTTCCTTCACCACCAGCTGCTCCATGTTGGCCAGCACGTAGCTCAGCTCGTCCGGCTTGCGACACTGGTAAGTGGGCACGTTGGCGATGATGGGTTCTTCCGACAGGTAGAAGCGGATCATGTCGGGCACGTAGGGGTAGATCGACTTGTCGTCCGCCACGCCGGTGCCGATGGCATTGGCCAGCGTGACACGGCCGGCACGGTAGACCGACAGCAAGCCAGCCACGCCCAGGCCTGAGTCGGCGCGGAAGGCCAGCGGGTCAAGGAAGTCGTCGTCGATGCGGCGGTAGATCACGTCTACCCGGCGCGGGCCCTGGGTGGTGCGCATGAACAGGGTTTCATCGTGCACGAACAGGTCCTTGCCCTCCACCAGCTCCACGCCCATCTGCTGCGCCAGGAAGGCGTGCTCAAAGTAGGCGCTGTTGAAGGCGCCGGGCGTGAGCACCACCACCGTGGGGTCGTCCACGCCGGCCGGGGCGGCCTGGCGCAAGGTGTCGAGCAGCAGATCGGGGTAATGGTCGACCGGGCGCAGTTTGTAGCGACCGAACAGTTCGGGAAACAGGCGCATCATCATGCGCCGGTTTTCCAGCATGTACGAGACGCCCGAGGGTACGCGCAGGTTGTCTTCCAGTACGTAGTAGGCGGCGTCATCACCCGGCAGCGAGGCGCGCACGATGTCGATGCCGGCAATGTGGGCGTAGATGTCGTTGCGCACCGCCACGTCCTGCATCTCGGGCCGGTACTGGGCATTGCAGAACACCTGTTCGGCCGGGATCAGCCCCGCCTTGACGATGCGCTGGTCGTGGTAGATGTCATGGAGGAAGGTGTTGAGCGCGTTGACGCGCTGGCGCAGGCCGCGCTCCAGCAGCTCCCATTCGGCCGCCGGGATGATGCGCGGAATGATGTCGAAGGGAATCAGCCGCTCCTTGCCCGTGTCTTCACCATAAACGGCGAAAGTGATGCCGGAGCGGTGAAAGGCCGAATCGGCCTCGGCACGCTTTTGGGCGATGTGGGCGGCTGGCATCAGCGACAGCCAGTCCTGGTATGGGGCGTAATGCAGGCGCGTGCCCCCGCTTGGGGCATGCATTTCGTCAAAGATGTTCTTCATGGTGCATGGGCCTGTCTTGTGCAGAGACAAGAGCAAGGGCCATGCCCAGAAATGAAGAAATTGAAATTGGTGACTGCGGCACGGTGCCGCGTCAAGGCTCAGTTCGTCGCTGGCTGCGGATTCCAGCGTCGCGGCTCGAAGCGGAACACCTTGGGGTCGGCCGCATCGACCGTGCCCTTGACCCAGCCCAGGAAGGGTGAGCCATAGGTTTCGACGCGGGTGAAATTCGGCACCACCTCGCGCGCCGCGGCATCGAGCAATGGCTGGTTGATCTGCTGGTGGTGCGAATCGCCGTGCACCAACACCACCTGGCCGGCAAAGGCCTGCGTTTCTTCCCGCAGCTGGGTGAGGAAGTCGCGGTAGCCGGGTTTGGGGTGGCCGGCGCTGGCGGCTTCGAATTCGGGATTGGCCTGGATCACGATCAGCACGCCGGCCAGCTTGCGGGTACGCGCCACCTCGAACGCCTGCGCCAGCCAGGCCCGGTTGGCGGCGCTGCGTTCGATGAATTCGGGCACCGGGCCGCCGCTGCGGTGCAGACCGTGGTAGTTGTTGTCGCTGCCGGTGACGTTCAGGCCGACGAACAGCGCGCCGCCCGCTTCCCAGCGCACGTTCTCACGGTAGGCGGCAAAGGCCGGATCGCTGCTCTGGCGCGTCAACTTCAGGGGACGCTGCCCCAGTGCCAGGTCGCCGGCGAAGAACAGCTCGCGCAATTTGGCCAGGCGCTCCAGCGGGTCGTAGCTGCCGTTGTTCTTGCGGTGGCAGTCGGTCCACTCGTTGTCGCCGGGCACAAAGACCAGCGGATGCAACGAGCTCTGGAACACACCGAGCATGTCGGCAAACACCTCGTCACTGCAGACCGAACCCCCACTCTTGAAATCGCCATCGTGCACCACAAAGGCCAGCGGCTCGCGGTTCATTTCATTCATCAGGCCGGGCAGTTGCTCGCGTTCCCAGCGGCTGTAGGGCAGATCACCAAACAGGCCAAACGACACCGGCTGCGCAGCCAACGCACCGGTCAATACGCTCAGGACACAGAAAGACAGCCAACGTTTCATGCGATCAGAAGCAAACAGTACAACCGTCAAGCAGCTCAGGCTTGGCCTGCAGCGTCCGCCGCAATCTTGCGCAGAGCTTCCTCGAAAACAGCCGCCGGCTGGCCGCCGGAGATCAGGTATTGGCGATTGATGACGATAGCTGGCACCGAGCGAATACCGGCCTGCTGCCATTGCATTTCGTTGGAACGCACGGCGTCGGCGTAGTCGTCACCGGCCAGGATGGCGCGCGCCTGCGCAGCGTCCAGCCCCACGCTGGCACAGGCCTGGGCCAGCACCTCAGCGTCCGACACATTCTCGGCCCGGCCATGGTAGGCATTGAGCAGTTCCTTCTTCAGCGCATGCTGCTTGTCAGCGCCCTGCAGCCCAGCCCAGTGCAACAGGCGATGCGCGTCAAAGGTGTTCCAGATGCGGCCGCGACCTTCAGGCTTGAAGGTGAAACCAACCTCGGCGCCGCGCTGGCGAATGGTCTCGCGGATCTGCGCCTGCTGTTCGGGGGTGGAGCCGTATTTCTCGCTCAGGTGTTCGCCGACGTCCTGCCCCTCGGGGCCCATGTGCGGGTTGAGTTCGAAGGGCTGGAAGTGCAGCTCGGCACTGATGTCGCCCTGCACATTGGTCAGCGCCTGTTCCAGCGCCCCCAGGCCGACGGCACACCAAGGGCAGGCCACGTCGGAGACGAAATCGATTTGAAGAGAGGTAGTCATGCGGCAATCCTAGGTCATCTTGAGCAACCTTGCAGGCGTCGCATCTTCAGTGCGCGTCGGCACCGTTTCTGACGCGGCCGCGCAAGGCCTTGGTCTGGGCACGCTGGCTCTTGCCTTCCAGGCGTCGCTGACGCGAGCCGTAGGTGGGCTGGGTGGCGCGGCGTGTCTTGGGTGGCCGCGCCACGCTGTTGACCAGTTCGTGCAGACGGGAAAATGCATCGAGCCGGTTCAGGTCCTGGCTGCGGTGCTGCTGCGCCTTGAGCACCAGCACGCCATCCTGCGTGATGCGGCTATCGCGCAGGGCCAGCAGGCGTTCCTTCACGCCCTCCGGCAGTGACGAGGCCCGGATGTCGAAGCGCAGGTGCACTGCGCTCGAGACCTTGTTGACGTTCTGGCCACCGGCACCCTGCGCGCGGATGGCGCTGATCTCGACTTCGGACTCGTCGATTTCGAGCAGCGCAGGCAGGGTCATGAGCGCACGACTGCCGGGTCAACCGGCCACCGGCTCCGGTGTCGTGACGGCGAGATTCACATAACGTGCCACGAAGGCACCCACGCTACTGGCCGGCAAGGGCAGCCAGACGGTGTGGCCCGAGCCAGGCGCCACCTCGATGGCCTGCCCTTCGGCGTTTTCCATGCGGGTGATGTCGTAGTCCACATTGCCACCGGGCTGGATCAGTTCCAGCCGGTCGCCGACCGAGAACTTGTTCTTGACGCTCACCTGGGCCAGGCCGCGCGTCGCGTCAAACGCCACCACGTCGCCCACATACTGGCTGCGGCCCGACTCGGAATAACCACGCAGGTAGTTCTGCGTCTCCTGCGGCGTGTGGCGCTGGTAGAAGCCCGAGGTGTAGCCGCGGTTGGCCAGGCCTTCGAGCTGGCCGATCAGCGCCGGGTCCAGGCTGCGGCCGGCCACGGCATCGTCGATCGCCTGGCGGTAGCTCTGCACCGTGCGCGCCACGTAGTAGGCGCTCTTGGTGCGGCCTTCGATCTTGAGCGAGTCGACACCGATCTCCACCAGGCGCTGCACGTGTTCGATGGCGCGCAGGTCCTTGGAGTTCATGACATAGGTGCCGTGCTCGTCTTCCTCGATCGGCATGAACTCGCCGGGGCGGTTGCTTTCTTCCAGCAGGTAGGAGATCGAATCGCGCGCCTCCTTCGGCAGCGTCTGCCCGCCGCCGCCACAGCCGTGGCCTTCAGCCCGCTCGGGTGACAGCACATCACCACTGGCGTCGACCTGCGCGGTGTGGGTCTTGTAGTCCCAGCGGCAGGCATTGGTACAGGTACCCTGGTTGGCGTCACGGTGGTTGAAGTAACCCGACAGCAGGCAGCGGCCCGAGTAGGCAATGCACAACGCGCCGTGCACGAACACCTCGATCTCGCTGTCCGGGCAGTCCTGGCGGATCTGCTCCACCTGGTCGAGCGACAACTCGCGCGACAGGATGACGCGCTTGACGCCGGCCTTGTTCCAGAAACGCACGGCAGCGGCATTGACGGTGTTGGCCTGCACCGAGAGATGGATCTCCATCTCGGGCCAGGTTTCGCGCACCATCATGATCAGCCCGGGGTCGGACATGATCATGGCGTCCGGCTTCAAGGCGATGACCGGCGCCATGTTGGGCACGTAGTTCTTGATCTTGTTGCCGTGCGGAAAGATGTTGGAGACGAGAAAGAACTTGCGGCCGAGTTCGTGCGCGCGGTCGATGCCGCGCTTGAGCACCGCCAGGTCGCCGAAGTCGTTGTTGCGCACACGCAGCGAATAACGCGGCTGGCCAGCGTAGATGGCGTCCGCCCCGAAGGCAAAGGCCGTCTCCAGCATGGCCAGCGAGCCGGCCGGGGCCAGCAGTTCGGGCGCCTTGCGCTTCATTTCGTTTCCGCCAATTGGGCCAGGCCGGCAATCGCCAGCGCATAACCGTTGACGCCGAAACCGGCCATCACGGCCTTGGCAACCGGCGAGATGAAGGAGTGGTGGCGGAATTCCTCGCGCGCATGCACGTTGCTGATGTGCAGTTCGATCAGCGTCACGCCGGTGCCCTTGATGGCGTCGTGCAACGCAATGCTGGTGTGCGTGAAAGCGCCGGCGTTCAGGATGACGCCCGCCAACTGGCCCGCGGCCTGCAGACGACCGGCCTCGTGGAGCCAGTCCACCAGTTCGCCCTCGTGGTTGCTCTGGCGGAAGTCGAGCGCCAGGCCGTTGGCGGCGCAGGTGCGCTCGCACAGCGCCTGCACATCGGCCAGTGTTTGCGAGCCATAAACCGCCGGCTCACGCGTACCGAGCAGGTTGAGGTTGGGGCCATTGAGGACGAGAACGGTTTTCATGGGGAATTCCCTAGCCAAAGGGGTGCAGATCAGCAGATGGCCAATTGTGCCACTGGGCTACCATCGGCCCATCACGAGGGATAAGGAAGACACGTATGACGACGCCCCGACTCAATGAACTCGACGCCTCCGAGCTGGCGGTGCGACTGGCACGGCGCGAGATCAAGGCCGAAGACCTGGCCATTGCCTGCCTGGAGCGCGTGGCCGAGCGCGAGGACGACGTCCACGCCTTTGCCCACCTCGACGCCGTCAATGCCCTGGCGCAGGCCCGGGCGCTTGACGCCGGGCCGGTACGCGGCCTGCTGCACGGCCTGCCCCTCGGCGTGAAAGACCTGTTCGACACCACCGACCTGCCCACCGGCTACGGCTCGGCGCTCTACGCCCACCACCGCCCGGTGGCCGATGCTGCCACCGTGGCCCTGTGCCGCGAGGCCGGCGCCGTGGTGCTGGGCAAGACCGTCACCACCGAGTTCGCCTACTTCCAGCCCGGCCCCACCTGCAACCCGCACAACACGCAGTTCACCCCGGGCGGTTCGTCCAGCGGCTCGGCTGCGGCCGTGGCCGACCGCATGGTGCCGCTGGCACTGGGCACGCAGACAGCGGGCTCCATCATCCGCCCGGCCGCCTTCTGTGGTGTGGTGGGCTACAAACCCAGCCATGGCCGCGTGGTCGGGGCCGGCGTGAAAAGCCTGTCACCCACGCTGGACGTGATCGGTGGCTTCGGCCGCAGCGTGCGCGACGTCGCCCTGCTGGGTGCCGTGCTCACCGGTGACCGGCGCCTGTTTGAATGGGGTGAGCACGGCGCACCGCGCATCGGCCTGTTCCAGACGCCAGCCTGGCCGCAGGCCGACGTCGACACGCAAAACGTCTGGTCGCTGGCCACGCAGGCGCTGGCCACCCACACCGATGCCTGCCAGGACGTGGCCATGCCGCAGAACTTCGGCGACCTGATCCAGCTGCAGAAAGATGTGATGACCTTCGAGATGGCCCGCTCGCTCAGCCACGAGCGGCTGCGCCACCGTGAAGCCCTGAGCGCCCAACTGGTGGCGCTGTTGGATGCCGGCATGGCCATCGATGGCGCCACCCACGACGCCAACCTGCAGCGCACTGCCGACTGGCGCCTGCGCATCGACTCGCTGTTCGAACGGCATGACGTGCTGCTGACCCCCAGTGCCATCGGTGAAGCGCCCAAAGGCCTGGAAGCCACCGGCGACCCGCTGTTCTGCCGCAGCTGGTCGCTGCTGGGCCTGCCCTGCGTGCACCTGCCCTTTGCCACCGGCGCCATGGACCTGCCGGTTGGCCTGCAGCTGGTGGGCCGCTTTGGGGAAGACCACAAGCTGCTGGCCGCCGCGCATTGGGTGCACGAGAGGCTGACACGCTGAAGACACAACATGACTGAGCAACAGAACACAGAAAACGCCGCACCAGACACTGCCCTGACTGCCCTGCTCGGCCGCCACTCGATCGGCCCGCGCTGGATGGTGGCCCCTGGCCCGAATGACGCGCAACTAACCCAGGCGGTGCAAGCCGCCTTGCGGGCCCCCAACCATGGGCGCATGAAGCCCTGGCGGGTGGTCACGGTGAGCGAGGCGCAGCGCCCTGCCTTGGCCGATCTGTTCGAGCAGTTCGCCCGCGACTCCGGCAAGAGTGCAGAGGACGTGGCGATCGAACGTGAGCGCGCCTACAACGGGCCGGTGCTGGTGGCCTGGGTGGCGCGCATTGACAGTGGCGTGGCCAAGGTGCCGCCGCACGAACAGTGGATCTGCGTCGGTGGCGCCTTGAGCAATTTCATGAGCGCGCTGCACTTCATGGGCTTTGGCGCCAAGATCCTGAGCGGCCGCAAATGCCAGCACCCGGCGCTGGTGCAGGCCTTCTGCCAAGCCGGCGAGCAGCTGGTGGGCTTTGTCTGCATCGGCAGCCCCACACGCGAACTGGAACCCCGGGAGCCGGACGACCCGCGCCCGCTGCTATCGGCCTGGTCCGTGCGCTAAACCGGCCGGTGACGCAGGCGCCAGACCTGCCAGGCACACAGCGTGGCCAGCACACTGCTGGCCAGCGCTGCCCAGAACACACTGACCAGCCCAAAGCGCGCACTCAAGACGCCACCCGCCAACCCGGTCAGCACCCCTGGCAGCCCATAACCCAGCACGGCGTACAAGGCCTGGCCACGGCCGCGCAAGGTACCGGGGAAATGATGCGACAGCAGCGCGATGCACACCGAATGGTGCGCGGCAAAGGTCAGCCCATGCAGCGCCTGTGCCAGCAGCAGCAAGGGCCAGATGGCGGCACTGGAAGCGGTGACCCCCATGCGCAGCACTGCGACTGCGGCACACACCACCAGCCAGGCCGTGAGGCTGAAGCGCGGCAACCAGCGGCTTTGCGTGAAGAACCAGGCAATTTCCACGATGACTGAAACCGCCCACAGCAGGCCGATCACGGTCTTGCTGTAGCCCAGGGCGTCGAGGTAGAGCGAGAAAAAGATGTAGATCCCCATGTGTGACAGTACATGGAAAAACGCCGTGGCAAAAAACCACTGCACGGAACGCTTCTTCAGAATGGGCAGCACCGGCTGCTTTTTCTCGTGTGCCGGCACCGCCTCCTTCAGGTCGGGCAGCCACCAGACACTGGCCACCACCGCCAGCAGTGAGAGCACGGTCCAGGCCGGAAAATGCCCCATGCCGAAATGCTCGAACCAGGCACCGGCAGCAAACACCGTGACCAGAAAACCAAG
This sequence comes from Curvibacter delicatus NBRC 14919, assembly GCF_001592265.1. Lineage (GTDB taxonomy): Bacteria > Pseudomonadota > Gammaproteobacteria > Burkholderiales > Burkholderiaceae_C > Hylemonella > Hylemonella delicata. Next base: position 48,229 of record NZ_BCWP01000003.1, read on the forward strand.
CGAGCCCCACAGACGCACGCGACCATAACGTTTGGCGTCGAATGCACCGCCACTGCTGACCAGATGGGCCATGGCGGCCTCGCTCATCGGCATCATGGCGCTGGTGTGCAGGAACATCAACCCCAGCACCGCAGCCAGCCACCAGAAGCCGCCTTGGACCCACAAGCCGCACGACACCAGCAGCGCCACCGTGGCACCCAGACGCAGCAGCTTGACGCGCTCACCCGTGTGGTCGCTCAGCCAGCCCCAGGCATAGGGCGCCACCAGGCGCGTGGCCGACTGCACGGCGGTCAGCAGGCTGATCGCAACAATGCCCAGCCCCAGATCCTTGAGCCAGAGCGGCAGGTAGGGGTTGAAAAAACCGATGTGCGCGAAGTAGGTGGCCGACAGGGCCGCAAACGGCGCGAGATGGCGCGGGGTGTTGGGCACTATCGCCCCGGCTATTTCTTCTCGCTCCAGAGCACGCCGGCGCTGGCCCAGTCGGACTTCTTGATGTCGAACAGGATCACGTCCACCGCCTCGGGCGAGGTGCCCAGGGTCTTGACGGCGGCCTCGGTGACGGCCTTGACGAATTCCCTCTTCTGCTCGGGCGTGCGGCCCTCGAACATTTCAACGCGGATGGTAGGCATGGTGAGATTCCCGAAATCGAAAGTGAACGTGATGCCCGGCTCAGACCGAACCTGGGATGGGGCCGACCGCCAGCTTGACATCGCCGCACTGGGCGCGCTGGCGCAGTGCATGCTCCATCACCACCAAGGCCAGCATGGCCTCGGCGATCGGGGTGGCGCGGATGCCGACGCAGGGGTCGTGCCGGCCCTTGGTCACCACCTCGGTGCTGTGGCCTTCGACGTCGATCGACTCGCGCGGCGTCAGGATGGAACTGGTCGGCTTGATGGCGATCGACACCTCCAGGTCCTGCCCGGTGCTGATGCCCCCCAGCACGCCACCGGCCTTGTTGGCCTTGAAGCCTTGCGGACTGAGCGCATCGCCGTGGGTGCTGCCCTTGTCGGCCACGGCCGCAAAACCGGCACCAATCTCCACGCCCTTGACGGCATTGATGCCCATCATGGCAAAGGCAATGTCGGCGTCGAGCTTGTCGAACAGCGGCTCACCCAGGCCGACCGGCATCTTGCTGGCCGTGACGCGCAGGCGTGCGCCGCAGGAATCGCCGGCCTTGCGCAGGGCTTCCATGTAGGTCTCCAGTGCCGACACATCGGCCACCGGGGCGAAGAAGGGGTTGGCGGACACGTGGTCCCAGGACTCGAAGGGAATGGCGATCTCGCCGATCTGCGTCATGCAGCCGCGGAACTCGGTACCGTAGTGTTCCTTGAGCCATTTCTTGGCCACGGCGCCGGCCGCCACCATGGGCGCGGTCAGACGGGCCGAAGAGCGGCCACCGCCGCGCGGGTCACGGACGCCGTACTTGTGCCAGTAGGTGTAGTCGGCATGACCGGGACGGAAGGTCTGCAGGATGTTGCCGTAGTCCTTGCTGCGCTGGTCGGTGTTCCTGACGAGCAGGCAGATCGGCGTGCCGGTGGTCTTGCCTTCATAGACGCCGGAGAGGATTTCCACCGCATCGGGTTCGTTGCGCTGGGTGACGAACTTGGAGGTGCCGGGGCGACGGCGGTCCAGGTCGGGCTGGATGTCGGCCTCGCTCAGGTCCAAACCCGGCGGACAGCCGTCGATCACGCAGCCGATGGCCGGGCCGTGGGATTCACCGAAGTTGGTGACCGCGAAGAGGTTTCCGAAGGTATTGCCGCTCATGGGAGGGATTATCCCAGAGAGTATTCACTCCTCTGCGCTGCCACGCTTCGACTGCAGCGCGCAGCTTCTGGCCGCGGGCTGTGGTCGCCCTGGCCTTGGGCCGGCCAGGGTGCTCGTGCTCAGGCGTCTTTGGCTGCCGGCTGCCCTTCTTCTTCCGGCCAGTCGCGGATGTAGGCCTTGAGCATCTTGTTCTCGAAGTTCTGGGCGTCCACCACGGCCTTGGCCACGTCGTAGAAGCTGATCACGCCCATGAGCATCTTCTTGTCCATCACCGGCATGTAGCGGGCATGGCGGTCCAGCATCATGCGGCGCACCTCGTCCATGTCGGTTTCCATGGTGCAGGTCAGCGGCGCGTCGTCCATGGCAGTGCGCACCAGCGTCGTGCCGATGCTGCCGCCGTTCTTCACGGCCTGTTTGATGACCTCACGGAAGGTCAGCATGCCCACCAGGTCGCCATGGTCCATGACCACCAGCGAGCCGATGTCTTTTTCCGCCATGACCTCGGTCGCGCGGGCCAGCGGCTCGTCGGGGGTGACGGTGTACAGGGTGTTGCCCTTGACGCGCAGGATGTCGCTGACTTTCATGGTGTGCTCCTCGTGACTCTCAAGGGCATGAAATATAGCCCATGGCATGATTGGAACCATAACGAGGCTGCTGGTCAAGCCACCCCGCGACACCGGCAGCACCCATCGAAACATCTGCGGAGTTATTCATGCCCGGTTATTCCGATCCCGGCTTCGACACCCTGGCGTTGCACGCCGGTGCCGCCCCCGACCCAGCCACCGGCGCGCGCGCCGTGCCAATCCACCTGACCACCTCCTTCGTCTTCGAATCGAGCGACCACGCCGCCGCCCTGTTCAACCTGGAACGTGCCGGCCACGTCTACAGCCGCATCAGCAACCCGACCAATGCGGTGTTCGAGCAGCGCATGGCAGCGCTGGAAGGCGGCATCGGCGCCATTGCCGTCGCCAGCGGCCAGGCGGCACTGCACCTGAGCATTGCCACGCTGATGGGCACCGGCGCGCACATCGTGGCCAGCACCGCGCTCTATGGCGGCTCGCAGAACCTGCTGCACTACACCCTGCGCCGCTTCGGCATCGAGACCACCTTCGTCAAACCGGGCGACATCGACGGCTGGCGCGCCGCGGTGCGGCCCAACACCAAGCTTTTCTTCGGCGAAACCGTGGGCAACCCCGGGCTGGACGTGCTGGACATTCCGACGGTGAGCGCGATCGCCCACGAAGCCGGCGTGCCGCTGCTGGTGGACTCCACCCTCACCTCGCCCTGGCTGATCAAGCCTTTCGAGCACGGTGCCGACCTGGTCTACCACTCGGCCACCAAGTTCCTGAGCGGCCACGGCACCGTGATTGGCGGTGTGGTGGTGGATGGCGGCAGCTTCGACTGGGATGCCTCGGGCAAGTTTGCCGAACTGAGCCAGGCCTACGACGGCTTCCACAACATGGTGTTCACCGAAGAATCGACCGTGGGCGCCTTCCTGCTGCGCGCGCGGCGCGAAGGCCTGCGCGATTTCGGCGCCTGCATGAGCCCGCACACCGCCTGGCTGATCCTGCAGGGCATCGAAACATTGCCGCTGCGCATGGCGCGCCACATGAGCAACACCGAGCGCGTGGTGCAGTTCCTGGCCAGCCAGCCTTTTGTCTCGCGCGTCGGCCACCCGCTGCTGGAGAGCCACCCCAGTCACGCGTTGGCAAAAAAACTGTTGCCACGTGGCGCCGGCTCGGTGTTCAGCTTCGACATCAAGGGCAACCGCGAGCAGGGCAAGGCCTTTATCGAGACGCTCAAGGTTTTCAGCCATCTGGCCAACGTGGGCGACTGCCGCAGCTTGGTGATCCACCCGGCCAGCACCACCCACTTCCGCATGAGCGACGAGGCGCTGGCCGGTGCCGGCATCAGCCAGGGCACCATCCGCCTGTCGATCGGGCTGGAAGATCCGGATGACCTGATCGACGACCTGAAACGTGCATTAAAAGCAGCAGAAAAGGCAGGTGCGTGATGGAACTCATCGTCAACGGCGCCAACACCTATTGCTACACCGGCGGCAAAGCCTTCGACCCGGCCAAACCCACCGTCGTTTTCATCCACGGCGTGCTCAACGACCACAGCGTCTGGATCCTGCAAAGCCGCTACCTGGCCAACCATGGCTGGAACGTGCTGGCGGTGGACCTGCCGGGCCACTGCCGCAGCGCCGGCGAGGCGCCGGAAACGGTGGAGCAGGCCGCGGACTTCATCGCCGCCCTGCTCGATGCCGCCAAGGTGCCACGCGCCGCGCTGGTGGGCCACAGCTGGGGTTCGCTGATTGCGCTGGAGGCAGCTTCCAAGCTGAAGGACCGCATCAGCCACCTGGTGCTGGTGGGCACGGCCTTCCCGATGAAAGTGTCGCCGGCCCTGCTCGACACCTCACTGAACGAGCCGATGAAGGCGCTGACCATGATCAACGTGTTCTCGCGCAGCACGCTGGCTGCGCCGCCCTCGGTGCTGGGCCCCGGCACCTGGGTCTATGGTGCCGGCATGGCGCTGGGCCGGCGCGTGCTGGCCAGCAACCCCAAGGTCAACGTGTTCCACCGCGGCTTCAAGGCCTGCGACAGCTATGCCAATGGCGAGAACGCGGTGGTCCAGATCAGCTGCCCGGTGCTGTTCCTGCTCGGCGCGCAAGACCAGATGACCATGCCCAAAGCCGCGCAAGGACTGATTGCCAAGGCGCGCGAAGCAGGCAAATCTGTGCAAGTGGTCAATCTGCCGGTGGGCCACCACCAGATGAGCGAGACGCCGGAGGAGACGCTGTTCGCGATCCGCGATTTCCTGGCCCGTTGACGCTCAGGCCGGCACCAAAGGGCGACGGTGCCGGTCCACCCAGTAGCCCCACAGTACCAGCAGCCATTGCAGTTGCCCGACCCAGGCAAGGGCCTGTGTGCTCGGCGGCGGAGCACCCAGCACATTGGCGGCGTAAATCACAAACAGGAAGAACACCAGGCCCAGCAGGCCCCAGCGGCCGGCTCCGTCCAGGGCCACGGTGTTGCGTACGTAGATCCAGACGCCAAGAGCAAACATCGGAACCTCCAGCGCCAAGGTCAGCGGCAAGGAGGACCAGAGATGCAGGCCGGCCACGGTATCACCCCAAGGCGACAGCGGCAGATCCGGCCGATGCACCATGAGGTCCAGCAGCCAGTGGCTCAGCACCAGTGCGCCCAACACCACGGAACCGATGCGATCGCGCCGACGCAGTCCGTAGACCACCCCCAGCACCACCGCCCAGCACAGCACCGCCAACAGGCTGTGGGAATAGGGGTAATGCTCGAACACCAGAGGTGTCACCGCCGTGGCACCCGGCTCGATGCGCACGCGCTCGATGCCGAACAGCAGGAAAGTCGGCCACAACAGGTCAATGAACTGGGCCGCGAGAAACAGCGCGCCGAGTGACACACGCGGGGCAACCACTTTGGCGCCAAAACCAAGGGCGAAGTGACCGATGAACATGAAAACTCCCTTTTGCGAAAAAGCGCACCCCGTTGTTGCCATCCCGCAGACGGGGGCCGCAGGGCATCACCCGCAGGCGATATCCACCATACGGCTGGCGATGGTATGGGGTGTGGCGAAATTCCAGCTCATCGGGCCGTGCTCATAGTGCACCAGCTTGCCGGCACCCATGGCTTGCGGATGGTCCGAAGAATACATCCGGCGAATCCGTCGGCCGGCGCAGTCGACCTCGATCTGGTCGTTGGACGACAGGTAGGGCCCGGCAGGGCCATGGCGCAACTCGGTATGGTCGCGCAGGATCCAGATCATCACATTGCTGCCAGCTTTTTTCTGGATCGGCGTGTTGATGTAGAAGACTGATTGTTCGTTGCGGGAGATCTTCACCCACTCAGCCATCACCTGACTGCTTCCCGCCATCAGGAGCACGGACATCAAGATTGTTTTCAGCATAACTTTGAGAGGTGTGTGGCGCGTCAAACCATGCCTGCGGGCCCAGGCCGGTGAGGCTGCGGTAACCGGCCCGTCAGCCTGCTGGCTGTCATGGCCAGTCTGTTGCCAGTTTGCCGGGCACTATAACCTTGACCGCAGAAGGCTGGCGTTTTGCAGCGGCAGGTTGCGCACAACCGGGGCCAGCGCCTACACTGCGGCCATAAAACCAAGGAGACCCGCCATGAACACCACCACCGCATCCACCGACCCCAAGGCCTTCAGCAGCTTTGCCGAGTTCTACCCCTTCTACCTGGGCGAGCACAGCAACCGTACCTGCCGCCGTCTGCACTTTGTCGGCAGCTCGCTGGCCCTCGCCTGCCTGGCCATGCTGATCGTCACCGGCAAGCCGCAGTACTTTCTGTACGGCCTGCTGTGTGGTTATGGTTTTGCCTGGCTGGGCCACTTCGGTTTCGAGAAAAACAAGCCGGCCAGCTTCAAGCGCCCGCTCTACAGCTTCATGGGTGACTGGGTGATGTACAAGGACATCTGGACCGGCAAGATCAAGCTCTGACCGGGGTGCCGGGTCATCGCCAGCACCGCGGAAACGCTATTGTTTTCATAGCGCGTCGCGCAACAGGGATGAGGACTTCATGCCATTGATGGTCATGAACGCCGTGCGCGGCGACGGTGCCAGCAGCAGCCTGTCGACCAACGGTCCGATGGAGGTGGATTCGGGATCCACCAGCAAGACGTAGCGGCCACCGTCTTCGTCGAGCCGCCCCACCCAGTCCAGCGCCACCAGGGTGCCCAGCACCGCTTCGAGCAGCACCGGATCAACGCGCAGCGCCTCAGCCAGACGCCCGGCATCCAGCCCGCGATGCCCGGCCTGCCCACTCTCCAGCAGCCGCGCCACGGTGTCCAGCGCCAGCGTGAATTCCCAGCCCGGCGTGCCGCCGCGGCGAGCCACGCCCATCAGCAGGCTGGGCAGGTAGGCAGTGATGACGGCGCCCAGCAGCACGATGACCCAGACCACGTAGATCCAGACCAGCAGGATCGGCACTGTGGCAAAGGCGCCATAGACCGCCGAATAGGTAGGCACCGCCTTCACATACAGTGCCAGCAGCTTCTTGGCCACCTCGATACCGGCCGCAGCAAAGATGCCGCCGGCCCAGGCGTGGCCCCACTTCACCGGGGTGTTCGGGACGTAGTAGTAGGTGGCCGCCATGCCACCGGCCACCATGAAAAACTCCAGCAGATCCAGCAGGAAACGCACCCCCCCCGGCATCTCCCCCACCAGACCGCGCGATGCCGAGAGCAGGTAGGACGTGATGGTCAGGCTGCCCGCCAGCAGCACAGGGCCGAGCGTGAGGGCCGCCCAGTAGATCAGCAGACGCTGCCCCAGCGGGCGTGGCCGGCGCACGCGCCAGATGCTGTTGAGCGTGCGGTCGATGGTGAACACCAGACTCAGTGCGGTGGCGAACAGCGCCGCCAGACCGACCGCCCCGAGCCGGCTGGCCTTGCCGGCGAACTGCGTCAGGTAACCCAGCACCTGGCGGGCGATGTTGTCGGGAATCAGGCTTTCAACGAGCCACTTCTGCAGCACCTCCTGCAGCTTGCCGAACATGGGGAAGGCGGTGAACACCGCCAGCGCCACCGTGACCAGCGGCACCAGGGCGATGATGGTGGTGAAGGTCAGGCTGCTGGCGGTCAGGCCCAGGCGGTCTTCGCGAAAGCGCTCCCGCAAGGTCAGCATCGTGTTCCGCCAAGGGAAGTGCGACAGGTTTTGGAGAAAGACGTGCAGTCGGAAGGGCTCGCTCATCCCGCTATGATGCCACCTCCATGAATGCAATCGACCACCCTGTGCCCCCCAGCGTCCGCCTGAGTCGCCTGCTGGCCGTCGGCAGCCTGCTCGGCCTGATCCTGCTGGGCCTGGCCTGGGAGTTGTGGCTGGCGCCGCTGCGTCCCGGCGGCTCCTGGCTGGCGCTGAAAGTGCTGCCCTTGTGCATGCCGCTGGTCGGCCTGCTGAAGAACCGCATGTACACCTACCGCTGGGTCAGCCTGGTGGTCTGGCTATATTTCATCGAAGGCGTGGTGCGCGCCACCAGTGAACCGGCCCCCGGCGCCTGGCTGGCCGCACTCGAGGTGCTGCTGTGCCTCACACTGTTCACGGGCTGCACCCTGCATGTGCGCCTGCGCCTGAAGGCCGCCAAGGCCCATCCAATGACCGAAGCTCAAACACCATGACATCCCCTGCCCAACTGCTTGATCAACTGCGCCAGATCGTCGGCGCTGCCAATGTATTGACCGACGGCGACCTCACCGCCTGGGAACTGGACTGGCGCCGCCGCGAACGCGGCCGTGCCCTGGCCGTGGTGCGCCCCGGCACCACCGAGGAGGTGGCCGCCGTGGTGAAAGCCTGTGCGGCGGCCGGCGTGAGCATGGTGCCGCAAGGCGGCAACACCGGCATGGTGGTGGGCTCCACACCCGATGCCAGCGGCACCCAGGTGGTGCTGAGCCTCACCCGCATGAACAGGGTGCGCGCGCTCGATGCCGGCAACCTGACCATCACAGTGGACGCCGGTTGCGTGCTGCAAAGCCTGCAGGATGAATGCGAGAAGGCAGGTTTCCTGTTCCCGCTCAGCCTGGCCTCAGAAGGCAGCTGTACCATCGGCGGCAATCTCGGGACGAACGCCGGTGGTACCCAGGTGGTGCGCTATGGCAACACACGCGAGCTGTGCCTGGGGCTGGAAGTGGTGACGGCACAAGGCGAAATCTGGAACGGCCTGACCGGGCTGCGCAAGGACAACACCGGCTACGACCTGCGCCACCTCTTCATCGGCTCCGAAGGCACGCTGGGCGTGATCACCGGCGCCACCATGAAGCTGTACCCGATGCCCAAAGCGCAGCTGACCGCCTTTGCCGCCGTGCCTTCGCTGGAAGATGCCGTGAAACTGCTGGGCCTGGCGCACCAGCACCTGAGCTCAGGCCTGACCGGCTTCGAGGTCATGGGCCAGTTCGCGCTCAGCCTGGTGGCCAAACACTTCCCACAGCAGCGCGTGCCCTTCTGGCAGGAGTCGCCCTGGTGCGTGGTGCTGGAGAACTCCGACAACGAATCGGAAGCCCATGCGCGCGACTGCTTCGAGCGTCTGCTGGAAGCTGCCATGGAAGCCGGCCACGTGACGGACGCCGTGGTGGCCGAGAGCATGGCCCAGGCCCATGCGCTGTGGCACATCCGCGAGAGCATTCCGCTGGCGCAGGCCGAAGAGGGCCTGAACATCAAGCACGACATCTCGATCAACGTCTCGCGCATCCCCGAATTCGTGAACGAAACCAATGCCCTGCTGCTGGAACGCTTCCCCGGCGCACGCCTGGTGACCTACGGCCACCTGGGTGACGGCAACCTGCACTACAACGTGCAGGCGCCGGAGGGTGACGACCAGGCCCGCTTTCTGAACGAGGAAGAAGCGCCGATGAACGAACTGGTGTACGAGGTAGTGGATCGCTACAACGGTTCGATCTCGGCCGAGCACGGCATCGGCAGCCTGAAGGCTGACAAGCTGGCGCACCACAAGTCGCCAGTGGCCTTGGGGCTCATGCGTTCGATCAAGCAGGCGCTGGACCCGCAGAACCTGATGAACCCGAACCGGGTCATCAAGGCCTGAGCCCCTGTCGAGCCCTTCAGCCTTTCATGTAGCGCTGCAGCAGTGCCTTCAGCTCCTCTGAAGCGCCTTTGAACTGCAGCCCGATGACGAACCCACTGCGTTGGCCACTGTAGGTGCAGTGGGCGACGGTGGCTGCAACCTGGACCTTGTGCATGCTGCCGTCCGGCAGCAGCAGCGTGAAAGACAGGTTGCACGGGGTGGCCGGCGCCAGATTCACGTCGACGACAAGGCTCATGCCGCCGGTACTGACATCGACGGAGCGGACCTCCATCTCCGGCTTGCCGGCCAGCGCCACGCGGACGCGCACCCTCAAAGGTTTGCGCTCAACCTGCCGGCGTTCATCGCCTGACGAGGCGGACGTAAGAATCGATGACATGAATTCCTCACCTGATACGTTGCAGTTCACATCACTGCTTTTTTGTTTGATACCACTATAAAGCAGCATCATGACGGTCTTCGCCAGGGCCGTGCAGAGGCGGTCCGACTTGTAGGAAAATGCCTTTCTTATGACCACCCGCCCCATCCGCTCCCAGTACGAAGACTTCATGCGCCACGTGTACACCACGGGCGTCACCAAGACCGACCGCACCGGCACCGGCACGCGCAGCGTGTTCGGCCACCAGATGCGCTTCGACCTGAATGAAGGCTTTCCGCTGGTGACCACCAAGAAGGTGCACCTCAAGTCCATCATCCAGGAGCTGCTGTGGTTCCTCACCGGTTCCAGCAACAACAACTGGCTGAAGGAGCGAGGCGTCACCATCTGGGACGAGTGGGCCAAACCCGATGGCGATCTGGGACCGGTCTACGGCGTGCAGTGGCGCAGCTGGCCAACGCCGGACGGCGGCCACATCGACCAGATCGCCGACGTGATCAAGACCCTCAAGTCCAACCCGGACTCGCGCCGCATCATCGTCAGCGCCTGGAACGTGGCCGAGCTGAACAAGATGGCGCTCATGCCCTGCCATGCCTTTTTCCAGTTCTACGTCGCGCCCTCGCAGGTGGCCGGCGAGCCCGGCAAGCTGAGCTGCCAGCTCTACCAGCGCAGCGCCGACATCTTCCTCGGTGTGCCCTTCAACATCGCCAGCTACGCCCTGCTGACCCACATGGTGGCGCAACAGTGCGACCTGGCTGTGGGCGACTTCATCTGGACTGGCGGCGACTGCCACATCTACAGCAACCACCACGAGCAGGTGGAACTCCAGTTGAGCCGCACGCCCTTTGCCTACCCGACACTCAACATCAAGCGCCGGCCGGCCTCGATCTTCGAGTACGACTACGAGGACTTCGAGGTGCTGGACTACCAGTGCCATCCGGCCATCAAGGCGCCGGTGGCCGTGTGATCAGCAAAAAACAGTTGCTGGCCCTGGTGGCCCTCACGCTGATGTGGGGCATCAACTGGCCGATGATGAAACTCTCGCTGCGAGAGCTGTCGCCCATGTACTTCCGTGCCTGCACCATGAGCGTGATGGCCATTCCCCTGGTAGGCACCCTGAGCGCCTCCGTCATCGTGGGCGAATGGCCGCACTGGCAGGATTTCGTGGCCATTGCGTTCGTCATGGCCGCCATTGCCGCCGTCTTGCTGCCCCCGCGTGCGCCACGTCTCCAAGGAAAACCCGCATGAAAATTCACATCATCTTCGCCCGCGCCGCCAATGGTGTGATCGGCAAGGACGGCACCATGCCCTGGCACCTGCCAGAGGATCTGGCCCACTTCAAGCGCACCACGCTGGGCTGTCCGGTGATCATGGGGCGCAAGACCTGGGAATCGCTCCCCGCCCGCTTCCGCCCCCTGCCCGGCCGCGTCAATGTGGTGGTGACCCGCCAGCACGACTGGCAGGACACGGGCGCCAGCGTGGCCCATTCGCTGCCGGAAGCGCTAGCCCTGTGCGGTAAAGCACCGGATGCCTGGATCATCGGCGGCGCCGAGATCTACGCCCAGTCGCTGCCCTTGGCCAGCACGGCCGTCATCACCGAGATCGAGGCCGACTTCGATGGGGACGCCTTTGCGCCACAATTCGGCCCCGAGTGGAAGGAAGTGGCACGCGAGCGCCACACGGCCACCAACGGTTTGCACTTCAGTTTTGTCACCTACCAGCGCACAGAAGGAAATTGATATGTCCGGACACGGTTTTCACGTCCACGGCCCGCACGACCACGAACTGGAACACGCCCAGCAGGGTGGCCACGGCGATCATGGCAGCGGCATGACCAACCAGATCGCGATGTTCACCGCCATCATCGCCACCGTGGGCGCCATCTTCGCCTACATGGGCGGTGCCACCCAGGCCAATGCCGGCCTGTACAAGAACAACGCCGCCATCAAGAAGACGGAAGCCTCCAACCAGTGGAACTACTTCCAGTCCAAGAGCACCAAGCAGTCGTTGGCCGAGGTCTCGCGCGACCTGACTTCGCGCGAGGGCGAGAAGGACAAATACCAGGCCAAGATCGACCGCTACGAGAAAGAAAAGAACGAGATCAAGGCCGTGGCCGAGAAGCTCGAAGCCGACGCCACCGAGTGGGACAAGAAGAGTGACGAGCAGATGCACCAGCACCACCGCTGGGCCCAGGCCACCACCGTGCTGCAGGTCTGCATCGCCCTGGCCGCCATTGCCCTGCTGACGCGCAAGAAGTGGCTGGAGTACGCCATGTTCGGCACCGGCGGGCTCGGCATCGTTGTCGGCGCCTTGGCGGCGCTACACATTTGATAGCTGTCCGCGCATACCCGACAAGCGCTGAGACCTGAAAACATACAGAACCCATGAAGCTCGCCACCTGGAACATCAACTCGCTCAACGTGCGGCTGCCGCAGGTGCTGGACTGGCTGGCCGCCAACCCGGTGGACGTGCTGGCGCTGCAGGAACTCAAGCTCACCGACGACAAGTTCCCGTTCGACGCCTTCACGCAAGCCGGCTATTCAGCGCAGTGTTTCGGCCAGAAGACCTACAACGGCGTGGCCCTGCTGACGCGCACGCCCGCCACCCACGTGGTGCGCAACATCCCGGGGTTTGACGACGACATGGCGCGCGTCATCAGCGCTGACGTGGGTGAACTGCGGGTGGTGGGGGCCTATTTCCCCAATGGGCAGGAACCGGGCTCGGACAAGTTTGAGTACAAGATGGCCTGGCTCAAGGGCTTGCGCGACTGGCTGCGCCAGGAACTGGTTGCGCACCCGAAGCTGGTGCTGATGGGTGACTACAACATCACCTTCGACGACGCCGATGTCTGGGACCCGGTGGGCCTGAAGGACACCATCCACTGCACCGAAGAGGAGCGCTACCAGCTGCGCGCCTTGATCGCGCTGGGCCTGCATGACGCGTTCCGGCTGTTCGGGCAGCCCGAGAAAAGCTATTCGTGGTGGGACTACCGCGACTTCGCCTTCCGCCGCAACCGCGGCCTGCGCATCGACCACATCCTGGTCAGCGATGTGCTGAAGCCGCTGGTAACGGCCTGCACCATCGACAAGGCACCGCGCAAGAACGAACGGCCGAGCGACCACGCGCCGGTCATTGTCGAGCTTCAAGCCGCCTAGTCCCCTGCGGCAGACGGCGCTCAGGCCGGCTGCGCTGACGCCGGAGCCCGCAGTGGCACCCGCAGGGTAAAGATGGTGCCGGCACCGGGCTGGCTGCTCACGTCGACCTGCCCGCCGAGCACCTCGGTCACGATGTTGTGCACGATGTGCAGCCCCAGGCCGGAGCCGCCCTGGCCAAGCCGGGTGGTGAAAAAGGGATCGAACACCCGCTTCAGGTTGTCGGCGGGAATGCCCACACCGTTGTCGCGCACCTCGATCTGCACCTCGTCGGCGTTGATGTCATGGGCATGCACCTCGATGCGGCCACGCTTTCCATCCACAAAGGCATGGGTCATCGCGTTGTTGATCAGGTTGTCCAGAACCTGCCCGAGCGGGCCCGGATAGCTGTCCAGTTCCAGCCCGCTGGCGATGTCCGCCTGTACCTCGCAGCCGGAGCGGCTGATCACCGGGCTGAGGGTGATGACGATTTCCGAGACGATGTCCTGCAGGTTGAATTGCCGGCGCTGTGAACTGGCCCGATCCACCGCCACCTGCTTGAAGCTGCGCACCAGATCGCCGGCTCGCATCAGGTTGCGCACCAGCACCTCGGTGGCAAACCGGGCATCAGCCATGCATTGATCCAGTTCCGAGCGGCGCAGGCCCGCCTTGATCTGTCCTTCAAACGCCTGCAAGCGGTGCTCCAGCGTGGTGGCCACAGTCAGGCTGTTGCCGATCGGCGTATTGAGCTCATGGGCAACGCCGGCCACCAGCGATCCCAGGGCCGCCATTTTTTCCGACCGGACCAGTTCATCCTGGGCCCGGTGCAAGTTGTCCAAAGCCTGGGCCAGCTCGGCGTTGGCCTGCTCCAACTTGAGTGTGCGCTGCCGCACCCGCTCTTCCAGTTGCTGGTTGATGTCGCGAATGGCCTGCTCTGCCGTGCGCTGGGCTGTGATGTCCTTCACAGCCAGCATCAGGTACTTTTCCCCGTCGGACTCAAAGGTGCTGGCGGATACCTTGGTATAGAACTGCTGCCCCTGCTTGCGCTTGAAAGTCACATCGAAGTCGCGCACCTCGCCTTCGCGCTGCAGGATGCCAATCAGCTGGGTACGTTGCTCAAGGACCGCCCAGATGTCCAACTCGGCCGAGGTATGGCCAATGGCCTCTTCCCGCGTGAAGCCACTCAAGGCTTCCCAGTTGTGATTGACTTCAATATACCGGCCATCCGCCATGCGCGTGATGGTCAGGGTGTCGGGCACCAGGTTGAACACCTTGGCAAAAATGGCGTCGCGTTTGCGCAGCGATTCTTCCGCTTCGACACTGAACACGGCCTCCATCGGCACCTCCGGCACCACGGTGGACACACCACGGCGCCGGCCCAGGAAAAAACCCAGCCCCAGCCCTGCGGCCAGCAAGGCCAGTGCAATGCCTAACGTCCCCATTGAATTGACTCCATCGATGCCATGCGTCCTGCACGGCATTATGGATGGACCTCATGACACTCGCCAGCGAGCCTATTCGAGCCCCAATTCCTGGATCTTGCGTGTGATGGTGTTGCGGCCGATGCCGAGCTTGTGCGCCGCTTCGATGCGACGCCCCTTGGTATTGAACAGGGCCGTCAGGATGAGCTTGCGCTCGAAGCGGCGGCTCAGTTCATCCCACACATTTTCCCGGCCGCTGCTCAGCAAGGCCAGCGCCTCCGCCTCCAGCCCCTCCTCCCAGCCGTCGCCCGTCAGCGCAACGGTCGGCACAGGCGCGGCAGTGTTGCCCGCTGTGGCTGGAGCGGCCGTCGGGAGCGCTGCGGCCACGGCCGGCTGCACCGGCGCAGCCACTGCGGCATGGCCGCTCTCGTCCACCATGACCTCGGGTGGCAGGTCCTTGGGCTCGATCACTTGCGCAGGCGCCATGACGGTGAGCCAGTGGCAGATGTTTTCCAGCTGGCGCACATTGCCGGGAAAACCGAAGCGGCTTAGCCGTTCCAGCGCTGCATCGGAAATGCGCTTGGGCTCCACACCGAGCTGGCGCGCACTCTGCTGCAGGAAGTGGCGTGCCAGCATCGGCACATCCTCGCGCCGCTCGCGCAAGGCCGGCAGGCGCAGACGGATGACGTTGAGGCGGTGGAACAGGTCCTCCCGGAACACGCCTTCCTTGACGCGCTGCTCCAGGTCCTGGTGCGTGGCAGCAATGACGCGCACATTGGCCTTGACCGCACTGTGGCCGCCCACGCGGTAGAAATGACCGTCGGACAGCACCCGCAACAAGCGGGTCTGCAGGTCGAAGGGCATGTCGCCGATTTCGTCAAGGAACAGCGTGCCACCCTCGGCCTGCTCGAAGCGGCCGCGGCGCATGGTCTGCGCGCCGGTGAAGGCGCCACGCTCGTGGCCGAACAGTTCGCTTTCCAGCAGATCCTTCGGGATGGCGGCGGTGTTGATGGCCACAAACGGGCCGTCAGCGCGCGGCGAATGCTTGTGCAGTGCGCGCGCCACCAGTTCCTTGCCGGAACCGGACTCGCCGGTGATCAGCACCGTCACATTGCTCTGGCTCAGGCGGCCGATGGCGCGAAACACATCCTGCATGGCCGGTGCCTGGCCCAGCATCTCGGGGGCGGCACTGATGCTTTCCTGTGCCACTTCCTCACGCTGACTCTCTTCCACCGCGCGGTG
Source organism: Curvibacter delicatus NBRC 14919 (assembly GCF_001592265.1). Classification (GTDB taxonomy): domain Bacteria; phylum Pseudomonadota; class Gammaproteobacteria; order Burkholderiales; family Burkholderiaceae_C; genus Hylemonella; species Hylemonella delicata. Next base: position 63,746 of record NZ_BCWP01000003.1, read on the forward strand.
AATCAGCTCGACCGCCTTGGGCAGGTCAAACGGTTTGGGCAGGTATTCGAAGGCGCCACCCTGGAAGGCCGAGACGGCGCTGTCCAGGTCGGAGAAGGCGGTCATGATGATGACCGGCAGGCCGGGGTAACGCGCCTTGACCTTCTCCAGCAGTTCGAGGCCGGAGCCGCCCGGCATGCGAATGTCGCTCACCAGGACCTGGGGGCCATCTTCGTCATCGAGCGCAGCCAGCACATCGCGGGGGTTGGTGAAACTGCGTGTGGGCAACTGCTCGCGCAACAGTGCTTTTTCCAGCACGAAGCGGATGGACTGGTCATCATCAACGATCCAAATCGGCTTCATGTCGTGGCTTACCTCAGGTCATGCTGCCGTGAACGGTTCAGGGCAGCGGGATCAAAATCTTGAAATCGGTCCGGCCCGGCTCACTGTCACACTCGATCAGGCCATGGTGCTGCTGCACAAACGTCTGTGCCAACGTCAGCCCCAGGCCAGAGCCGCCCTCCCGTCCCGATACCAGCGGATAGAAGATGCGGTCCTTGATCGAGTCTGGCACGCCAGGCCCGTTGTCGATCACATGCAATTCCAGTGCCAGTTTGTAGCGCTGTTTGCCAAAAGTGGTTTGACGCGCCACCCGGGTGCGGAAGGTCAGTTGTGCATCGCCAGCCGCCACGCGCTCCGCCAGGGCATGGCAGGCGTTGTGGGCGATGTTGAGCACCGCCTGGATCAGTTGCTCGCGGTCGCCCCGGAATTCGGGAATCGAGGTGTCGTAATCGCGCACCACGCGCAGCCCCTTGGGAAATTCGGCCAGGATCAGCGAGCGCACGCGCTCGCACACCTCATGGATGTTGACGTCACCCACCACATGCGGACGGCGGTGCGGGGCCAGCAGACGGTCCACCAGGGTCTGCAGCCGATCCGCCTCGTGGATGATGACGCGCGTGTATTCGGTCATCTGGCTGTCGATCTCCATCTCCAGCAACTGCGCTGCACCACGGATGCCGCCCAGCGGGTTCTTGATCTCGTGTGCCAGGTTGCGGATCAGTTCCTTGGTGGCCTGAGCCTGGTCCAGCAGGCGTTCCTCGCGCTCCTGGCGTGCCTGCTGCTCCAGTGGCAGCAGTTCAACCACAATTTCGTCGGGGTGGTCAGTCTGCGTCACGATCACGTGGACAGGCAGCAGATCGCGGTTGGGGCGCTTGAGCCAGGCGTCGTAACGCAGGGCCGCAAAGTCATTGCTCTTGACGCCGGCGAGGGCATTGCGCAGCACCTGCGGCTCGGTGAAGCTGGCGCCGAAGTCGGTGTCGACAATCAGGCGGCGCGACGTTCCCAGCGCATCTTCCAGCGCGGCATTGGCAAACAGCACGGCACCGTCGCTGTGCACCACCGCCACCAGGGTGGCGAGCAGATCGAAAGTCTGGAAACGGGAGGAGGATGAGGTGGACTTTTTCAAGCCGCCTATTTTGACGCAGTTGACGTGCCCACGCGGCCCAATTCGCGTCGAATGCCGGCAATATCGCTGTCGTTGCGTTCGATGTTGGCCTTGAGTTCAGCCACGCGGTCCAGGTACTTCTGGTGGTTGCGGGTCTCGGGACCGAGTTTTTCCGGCTCACCGTTGTTGTATTCCTTCTGCAATTCCTCGCGCCGGAGTTCGGCCTTGCGCAACTCGGACTCGAGGATCAGGCGTGCATCGGAATCGCGCGAACGCTGCTCAGGGGTGTCGATGCGTGAGCCGGCCTGGGTGGCGGACGCCACGCGCAACGGTGCCGGGCGCTGGTTCTGCACCACCGTGACGTTACCGCCGTCAAGCAGCTTGCAGCGGCTCTTTTGCGACTCGGAAATCGTGTTGGTGTACTCATTGCCACAGCGGTAGATGCGACCTTGAGCGTGACCATTTGCTACAAAAAATGCAGCAAGCAGCGGGATGACTAATGCGTATTTCATGCTTTCTCTCCACGCATCGACAGATGCAGGGACGGTCTGCCAGTATCCCTCAAAGCCCGGGAAAGTCCAACGCCGGTAACACTCTGCAAACAAAAAGGACGGCCGGAGCCGTCCTTTTTTGGCGACACACTGTGGGTATCCACAGTGTTCGATGCCCCGATTACAGGGAGTAGTACATGTCGTACTCGACCGGGTGCACCGCCATGCGGAAGCGGGTGACTTCCTGCATCTTGAGCTCGATGTAGGCATCGATCATGCTGTCGGTGAACACGCCGCCCTTGGTCAGGAAGGCGCGGTCCTTGTCCAGGTGCTCCAGCGCCTGGTCCAGGCTGTGGCACACGGTCGGCACCAGCTTGTCCTCTTCCGGGGGCAGGTGGTACAGGTCCTTGGTGGCAGCTTCGCCCGGATGGATCTTGTTTTCCACGCCGTCCAGACCGGCCATCAGCAGGGCGGCAAAGCCCAGGTAGGGGTTCATCAGCGGATCGGGGAAGCGGGCTTCCACGCGACGGCCCTTGGGGTTGGCCACGAAGGGGATACGGATGGAAGCAGAACGGTTCTTGGCCGAGTAAGCCAGCTTCACCGGTGCTTCGAAGTGCGGCACCAGGCGCTTGTAGCTGTTGGTACCGGGGTTGGTGATGGCGTTCAGGGCACGGGCGTGCTTGATGATGCCGCCGATGTAGTACAGAGCGAAATCGCTCAGGCCGGCGTAGCCGTCACCGGCAAACAGGTTCTTGCCGTCTTTCCAGACCGACTGGTGCACGTGCATGCCGGAACCGTTGTCACCGTGGTAGGGCTTGGGCATGAAGGTGGCGGTCTTGCCATAGGCATTGGCCACGTTGTGCACCACATACTTCTGCAGCATGGTCCAGTCGGCGCGCTCAACCAGGGTGCTGAACTTGGTGCCGATTTCGTTCTGGCCGGCGCCAGCGACTTCGTGGTGGAACACTTCGACCGGGATGCCCAGGGATTCGAGGATCAGGGACATTTCAGCGCGCATGTCTTGCGTGCTGTCGACCGGGGGCACCGGAAAATAGCCGCCCTTGACGGAGGGGCGGTGGCCGCGGTTGCCGCCTTCGAGCTTGGCACCGGTGTTCCAGGGTGCTTCGTACTCTTCGATTTCGTAGAAGGGGTTGTTGGCGTCGGTGCTCCAGCGCACGCCGTCAAAAATGAAGAATTCGGGCTCGGGACCGAAGTAGGCGGTGTCGCCAATGCCGGAGGCCTTCAGGTAGGCTTCGGCGCGCTTGGCGATGGAACGCGGGTCGCGGTCATAGGCCTTGCCGTCAGCGGGTTCGACCACGTCGCAGTTCAGGAACAGCGTCGTTTCTTCGTAGAAGGGGTCGATGTTGGCGGTGTTGGGATCGGGCATCAACAACATGTCCGATGCTTCAATGCCCTTCCAGCCGGCGATGGACGAACCGTCGAACGCATGGCCCGACGTGAACTTGTCTTCATCAAAGTGAGAGACGGGCACCGTGGTGTGCTGCTGTTTGCCACGGGTGTCGGTGAAGCGGAAGTCAACAAACTTGACTTCGTTTTCCTTCACCATCTTCATCACGTCTGCGACGGTCTTGGCCATCAGATACTCCTGGTTGAATGGTTTGTTGAAAATTTCATGGGCATGAATGCAGTTTCTGTGCCAATCTGGTTTCTGCATGGCTGCGCCGAACCCCGCATTTTGCCCTCAGTTTGACCCTGTTCGACACGAGCATCAAGATCAATTTCCGAATTCGGCCCCTTAATCGCACCATTTAGGTGCAATACATATTGCACCAATTTCGTGCGCCTTTATTTGCGCACCAATTCAGGGCCTGTTTTGACGCCCTGCAGGTGCAGGCCAGTCAACAGTTCCGGATAGGCCAATGCCACCTGGTCGGGTGATCCTTTGACGCCGAGTTCAATATGGCGGCCATGCTGCGGGTGATCCACGCTGGGCAGGCTGAACACCTTGATGCCGTCAAAGCGGCGCTCGATGTCTTCCATCAGCGGCGTCAAGGCGGCTTCCATGGAGCCGTAGACGATGACCGACTGCTCAACCCAGGCGGCCTGGCGGAACAGATGCCGGTAATGGGTGTCCAGCACCCACTCGATCATGGGCCAGGCCATGACCGGGAAACCCGGCACGAAATGAATTGCGCCCCTGTCACCGGGCGAGGCGCAACTAAAGCCCGGAATCTTGTTGTACGGGTTGGGGATGATGTCAGCCCCCAGCGGGAACACACCCATGTTCAGGCGGTGGATGTTGTCGGCCCGGTCCGGCTCGTAAGGCACGCCCTGCTCCCGCGCCACGTCCTGCATGCGCTCGCGGATCAGGCTTTCGGCTTGCGGGTGCAAGGCCAGCTCGACACCCAGGGCACGCGCCGCGCATTGGCGCGTATGGTCATCGGGTGTGGCACCAATGCCGCCGCAGGAGAACACAATCTCGCCCGAGGCGAAGGCGCGTGCCAGCGTGGCGGTGATGCGTTCCGGCGAGTCGCCCACGTAGTCGGCATGCGCCAGCTGCAGGCCGCGCGCGTGCAACAGCTCGATCACCTTGGGCAGGTGTTTGTCGGCCCGTTTGCCGGAGAGGATTTCGTCGCCGATGATGATGAGGCTGAATTCAGGCGTGTGGCTGGTCGTCGGCATGGGGTGCATCGGGCAAGGTAGGGGTGTCGCTGGTGGCAGGCGCCGGGCTGCTTGTCAGCGGAACGGCCGCAGCCGGGACCGCTGCGGCTTCGGCCCGCAGGGCCGTCAGTGCAGCCAGGCAGAAATGCGCGAACCACAGCGAGGAAAAGGCAAAAACGAAGGTGTAGATCCAGATCGCCAGCGGCACCAGCAGCGGCGCAAACACGATGGCCATGGCACCCACCGCCCAGATCAGGCCAGGCGCCGCCCCCAGGTAGCCGGTCAGGATGCCGATGGCCAGCAGCCAGAGCCGGTGGCGGCGCAGCAGCTCGGCGCGCTCCTCGCGGCTGGCGTGCTCGGCCAGCGTGTCGTAGGCCATCACGCGGTAGGTCAGCCAGCCCCAGACCAACGGCGGCAGGACCACCACCAGGGGCGGAATCAGCCACAGAGGCACGGACACCACCAGCGCCAGCGCCGCCAGCAGGGAGGTGCCCACGGCAAACAGCAGGCCACGCCAGAAGGAGCCGCCATGGCGGCGCTCCAGGCGGGGGAAACGCCGCTCCGCCACCAGCGCCACCAGCGACGGCGTCATGAACGAGGCCACTGCCAGCAGCGACAGGATGATGATGACCGGCAAGGTGAGCATGAGCAGCACCAGCGGCGCCACCACGCTGCGCAGGTTGCCGGCCCCCACGCTCTCCAGCCAGCGCATCAGGCTTTCCAGCAGTGCCAGCTCGTCCAGCCAGGCCTGCACGGCCTGCACCGCCGGCTCCCAGAAGAAATAGACCAGACCGCCGGACAGGGCCACCATCAGCACCAGCGGCAGGAAGGACAGCGCGATCACACGCGGCCGCAGCGAATAGACCAGGGCGCGCCAGAAGGAGTCCAGAAACAGATTCATGGCGCGGAGCATACCCGGGTTGGCATGACAGGGGAATGTCAGGCGCGTCCCACCAAGCGCTTGAAGCCCAGCCACTGCTGGGCCCAGAAGCCGCGCCCGTAGTCCCGCCCCTGTTCCACCTGGTCGCGCACGCCGGTAGGGTCGTAACGCTGCTCGAAATTGGCGGTGCCGAACAACATGTCCCACCAGGGCAGCAGCACCCCAAAGTTATGCCCACCGAGCACTTTTCCTGGGGACTCGTGCCCGATGCCGATGGCATGGTGCACACGGTGAAAACGCGGGCTGATCCACAGCCGCTCGCCCCAACTGCCAAAAGACAGGCGCAGGTTGGCGTGCTGGAAGCTTTCGCTGAGCTGGGTGAAGGCGACGATGGCGACGAACTGCCCAGGCGCCACACCGATCAGCTGGGCCACGGCGACCACGATCACGTCGCGCAGCAAGTCGTCGAGCAGGTGGTTGCGGTTGTCGCTCCACATCGTCATCTGGCGCTGTGCGTGGTGCAGCGCATGCAGACGCCACCACCATTCGAAGCGGTGCTGGCCGCGGTGGATCCAGTAGTCGAGAAAATCAAACACCACCAGGTACAGCAGCAGGCTGACCACGGGCTGGTCGGTGACGCCGGGCCAGAGATCGTCCAGATGGAAGGTGGCCAGCCCGGCCACGCGCAGTTCGCCGAACAGGTCATCAAGCAGCGGTGTCAGCGTGAAGAACAGCACCAGGCGGAACAGGCCGAGGCGGTGGATCAGGGTGTAGAACACATCGACGCGCACGGTGGCGCGGTCGGTCACGGCCTCAACCGGGCGCCAGCGCTGCAGCGGCCCGATGACGGCCAGCAGCACGACCAGCTGCAGCAGCCCGATCAGCAGCCAGCCGGTGGCGTCGTAAGCGTCCTCCAGCCGGTTGCCCAGCCCGAGCCCGAAAGCCAGCGGCTGCACCAGTGCCTCGAACAGCCACTCCTGCAGGTCGGCGAAGGCATTGGCCAGTGCATCCATGCTCAATTCTCGCGTGAACGCCGGCCGTCGATCCAGCCCCGGTAGGCAGGATGCTCGCGCAGGGTGCGGAAGCAGAAACCACGGTCTTTCAGGCCCATGATGAGCGGCTCCAGCACGGTGGGCGCCCACGGGTCCTTGCGTGACCAGATGCCCAGATGCGCCATCAGGATGTCGCCAGCGCGGATGTCGCGCAGGGCCTTCTTCAGCAGTGCGGCGTTGCTGTAGGTCTCGCTCGGCAACTCATCGCCAAGGAAACCGGCTGCAGCCCAGCCCACGTGGGCGTAACCGCAACCCTTGGCGGCCGTCAGCAGCGCCGGCGAGGTCTTGCCGCCGGGCGCACGAAACAGGGGCAGTGCCGGCTTGCCTGTGAGCTGCGCCAGCCGGTCGGACGCGGCCTTGATCTGTGCGCAGTACTGCCGTGCATCCCAGACCATCTCGCGCCCTTCGTCGGAGCCGGCAGAAGGTTTCACGCGAAAGCGCATCGCCCCGCCTTCCGTAGCGACATCGGCGCGCCAGTAAACATGGTCGAACGTGTGCGAAGCGAACTCATGCCCTTCGGCGGCTCGGGCGCGCCACCAGGGCGCCCAGTGCTCGCCCAGACTGCCGTCGCCGACGCGGCTGCGCTCCTGGGCGGCGAAAAAAGTCACCTGCACCTGCTGACGCTGCAGCACCTCGGCCACCAGTTCGGCCACGCCCATGTGGCCGGTGTCAAAAGTCAGGTAGACCGGTTTTTTGCAGTCTTTTGGAGCCTCAGGCCTTGCCGTATTTGCGCCAACAGCTATCGAAACGATAGCAATCAGAAAGCCCGGCAGCAGCTTACTGGCGCGGCGCATGATCCAGTGTCCAGACGCCGTGCGGCGATTTGCCGACCCGAACCTGCCGCACCACCTCGCGCGTGGTGGTGTCGATCACGCTGAGTTTCTTGGCCCAGCGCGAGGCAACAAAGATGTAACGACCGTCGGCCGTCAGGTCCATGCAGTCCGGGCCGCTGGGGCCCGGGTACTGGTCCACCACGGTCATGGTCTGGAAGTCGATCTTGCTGATGGTGTCAGCCACGCGGTTGCTGACGAAGACATGGCGCCGGTCGCCGACGGCACGGAAGGCGTGTGCGCCCTTGCCGGTGGGGATGTAATGCGCCAGGCGCGGTGCAGGCCCGGAAACGTCATAAACCTCCACGCCTTCGCCGCCGGTCAGGCCGATCAGCAGGAAGCGGTCATCCGGCGTCCCGAACACGTCGGCCGGCAAGGGGCCGGTCTTGCGGCGCCATTTGAGCGTCTGGCTGGGCAGGTCAATCGCCACCAGCTCATCGCTGTCCTGCATGGTGGCGTAAGCGGTGCTGCTCTTGCTGTCGATCCAGACGTGGCTGGGTGTCTTGCCGGTGGCAATGCGCTTGGCCAGCGTCAGGTCACGGCCGTCCCAGCGGTAGATGTCAACGTGGTTGAGCCGGTTGCCGGCGGTGACAAACCACTTCATGTCGGGCGAGAAGCGCAACTGGTAAGGATCGATGATGCCGCGCACGGTGCGCTGCACCTCGGCCGTCTTCGGATCGACAAAGGTCAGCGAGTCGCTCAGCGCGTTGGCGATGATGAGCGACTTCTCGTCCGGCGTCAGGTACAGATGGTGCGGCTCCTTGCCGGTGGCAATGCGCTTGACCACCTTCCAGCTGGCCGGGTCGATGACGCTGACGTCGGCATCCAGCGAATTGAGCACGAAGATCGGCCGCAGCTGCGCCCAGGCCCCGGAGGTGAAGGTGCTTGCTGCCACGAGGGCCAGCAGCACGCAAGAAAATGGAATGGGTAGACGCACAGCGGGTGACGAGTTCAGACAATCTGCAAGTGTAGCGGCCGGCCTGTGCCGGATCCGACCGGGAGAGCCCGACGCACCCATTGTTTGACCCGCCTCAAGGCCGGCTGTTGTCTCGCAGCAGCACCGCTCGGCCGGTGCGGAGCGTCAGCCGGTGATCAACCCCAGATCGGCTTCGGTCAGCCAGCGCCACTGTCCCGGCGCCAGGTCGGCCGGCAGGGTGAGGCCGCCGATCTGCGAGCGGTGCAGCCCCTCCACCCGGTTGCCCACCGCCGCCAGCATGCGCTTGACCTGGTGGTACTTGCCTTCCGTCAGGGTCAGGCGCAGATGGTGGCTGTCAACCGCCTCGCAGGCGGCGGCGCGCACCGGTTTCGGGTCGTCGTCCAGCACCACGCCCGCCAGCAGGCGTTGTACCTGCTGGTCATCCAGCGCGTGCTTGAGCGTCACCTCGTACACCTTGGGCACGTGGTGGCGCGGTGAACTCATGCGGTGGATGAACTTGCCGTCGTCGCTCAGCAGCAGCAGACCGGTGGTGTCCTGGTCGAGCCGGCCGATCGCCTGCACGCCCTGCACGGCGCCCTTGTTGGGCCGCAGGCGCAGCGGCGACGGCAGCAGGGTGTAGATGCTGGGCCAGGTGGAGGGCTTTTGCGAACACTCGGTGCCGGCCGGCTTGTGCAGCATCAGGTAGGCTTTCTCGTGGTAGGCCCAGTCCTCACCCTGCACCCGGAAGCGCAGGCCATCTGCTTCGAAATCCATAGCAGCCTGCGTACATTCGACGGGCTCAGATGCATCATTTCCCTCGCAAACCTGCACATGACCCTGCTGGATCAGGCCGGCGCACACGCGCCGCGTGCCAAAGCCCTGGGAATAAAGAATGTCTTGCAATTGCATGGCGCCAAGTATCGCAAACCTGCCGCCATGCGCCGGCGCTCACGCCCTGGTGTCCGGAAATTCCCGGGCAACCGTTCCCATGGTGTCGACGTTGTCCAGCACCCAGTCGACGATGGCGGGATCGAAATGCCGGCCGCGCTGCTGGCGCAGGTAATCCAGGATGGCCTCCAGCGGCCAGGGCGCCTTGTAGCTGCGCAGGCTGGCCAGGGCATCGAACACGTCGGCCACGGCACCGATGCGGCCGTAGATGTGGATCTGCTCGCCCTGCAGACCAAGCGGGTAGCCGCTGCCGTCCCATTTCTCGTGGTGCTGGCCTGCCAGCACCGCGGCCGCCTGCAGGATTTCGCGCTTGGACTGGCTCAGCAGGTCCTGGCCGATCTCGGCATGCTGGCGCATCACGGCCCATTCTTCCTCGTCGAGCTTGCTCGGCTTGTGCAGCACGGCATCGGGGATGCCGATCTTGCCGAAGTCGTGCAAAGGGGCGGCGGCCTGGGGCTGTCGGCCTCGCGGTCCGACAGCCCCAGGCCGCGGGCGATCAGGTGGCAGTACTCCGCCACACGCCGCACGTGCTGGCCGGTTTCCCTGGAGCGGGTTTCAATCGCCTCGCCCAGCATGTAGACGATGTCGCGCTGCGTGCCCTCGATCTCCTCGTGCAGCAGCGTGTTTTCATAGGCGATCGAAACGTTCTGCAGAAACAGCTCGATCAGGTGGGAATCGTCCCGCGACAGCGGGTGCAGGCTCTTGAGGTAGATGACGTTTTCCTTGCCACCATCGGCCTGGAAGTAGCCCCAGTACTCGCCCTCGCGCAGCAACGGCTGGCGCGTGCGCAGCACGGTGGCCACATCCTCCAGCATCTGCGCCGGCAAGCTGGTGCCCGCCGGAGTGCCGATCAGCTCGATAAAACGGCCGGTGGCCGCCGCCACCACCACCTGGCCGCCGTCGTCGCGCAAGGCCAGGCTGTCGCACTTGATGAACAAGGCATCGCGCTCCAGGTACAGCAAGGCCACCAGCTGTTCCAGCACGCCTTGCACGAAGCGGCTCAGGTCGCGCGTACGGAAGATCTCGCCGGTGGCATGGATGACGCGCCGCAGACCGGCGCGGTTGGCATTCAGCGCCATCAGGTCGCGCCAGGAACGCAGGCTGGTGAGAATTGTGCTGTAGAGCTTCTGCGCCGACAGCTCCGACTTTTCCTTGTAGTCGTTGATGTCGTACTGGCGAATCACCGCACGCTCCGGCGCCTGACCGGGCTGGCCGGTGCGCAGGATCAGCCGGATCAGGCGGTTGTGGTGCACCTCGCGAATGGTGCGCACCAGATCCAGCCCGGCGTGCTCGCGCTCCATCACCACGTCCACCAGCGCCACCGCCGTGTCGGGGTGGGCCCGCAACAGCAGCTCGCCCTCGGCCGCCGAGTAAGCGCTGAGAAATTCCAGCCCACGGCCATCGAACTCGAAGCCGCTCAAGGCCAGCCGGGTCACCTCGTGCACACCGGCATCGTCATCGATGATCATGACTTTCCAGCCGGGCCGGGCCGGCTGCCCGGCGGGGGCCTCCTCCAGCTCCTGCGCAAAAACCATCACCCCTTCCGGGAGTTCCTCGTCTTTCATTCGCCCTCCTTGCCCGGCTGCAACGGGAAGCGGATACGGAATGCCGTTCCTGTCCCCCCGTCCTTCTTGACCAAGTGAATCACACCGCCCAGCGTGCCGGCCACCAGGTTGTAGACGATGTGCAGGCCCAGACCGCTGCCACCGGCACCGCGCCGCGTGGTGAAGAAAGGGTCGAAAATCCGGCCTTCGATGTCAGCCGCAATGCCTTTGCCGTCATCGGAAAACTCCAGCTGGATCTCGTCGCCCACCTGCTCGGCCGTCATGCGGATCCGGCCAGGCTGCCCCGCCTCGTAGGCATGGATCAAGGCGTTGAGCAGCAGATTGCTCAGGATCTGGTAGATCGCCCCGGGATGGGTACGGATGACCAGCTGGCGGTCGCTGTCATTGACCACCTCAACCCCAGTCCCCTTGAACTGCGGCTTGAGACTGAGAACGATCTCGTCGATGTAGTCATGCAGATTGAGGTGGCGCCACTCGTTGCTGGACTGATCCACCGCCACCTGCTTGAAGCTGCGAATCAGTTCGGCCGCACGCAGCAGGTTGTTGACCAGGATATCGCATCCATTGAGCCCATGCGTGATGAAACGCTCCAAGGCGGAGCGTTTGAGCGTGCCCTCAGCGAACGCACGGCTCAGCAGCTTAAACTCCTCCTGCAAGGTGGTGGCGGAGGTAACGCCGATACCGATGGGTGTGTTGATCTCGTGTGAAATACCGGCCACCAGGGCGCCGAGCGAGGCCATCTTTTCAGACTGCACCAGCTGCGACTGCGCTTCGCGCAGCGTGCCAATGGTGCGGCTCAGGTTGTCGTTGGCCTCGATCAGAGCCAGCTCGGCGCGCTTGCGCTCGGTGATGTCGATGCCGGTTCCGATCATGTACTGAAGTCGCCCGGCTTCGTCGGTCAGCATGGCATTGCTCCAGGAAACCAATCGCCGCTGGCCGTCGCGTGTCAGCCACTCGACCTCCAGATTGCGTGGCAAGGCAGCCGGCGATGTCTGGTTCTCGTATTTGGCGCGCACCGCGGCCCTGCGCTCTGGCGGAATCACGGACTCCCAGATCGGCCGGTCGCGCAATTCCTCGAATCGGTAGCCCGTGAGCCGCTCGCACGCCTCGTTGAAGCGCACAAAACAGCCACGCGTATCGATCACAAAAATCAGCGTCTCGGCCGTGTTCAGAATGGTTTCAATGAAAGCGCGCTGCTGTTCGAGTTCGTTGGTGCGCTCCAGCACGCGCTGCTCCAGCGTTTCGTTGAGTTCACGCAACGCCAACTCAGCCTGCTTCTGCTCAGTAATGTCCTGCAGCGTCCCATTGACCCGCGCCGGGCGTCCCCGATCGTCCCCTTGCACCGCGCCGCGCAGATGCACGTATTTCATCCGCCCCCCTGGAAGCAGCAGCCTTAGCACCACCTCGAAATCGGAACAGTTGGCCATCGCCGCCGTACGCCTCTCGCGCAGGGTATGCCGGTCCTCGGGATGGAGCATTTCCGCCACCCGAGTGCGTGACACACGCCCGTCTGCGCTCTCCAGCTCATGGATGCGCAGCGCCTCCTCCGACATCAGGTAGTCGTCCTGGGCAAAGTCGAACTCCCAGTGGCCGATCTTTGCCAGCTGCTGCGCCTCTTTCAAGCGCAGCTCGCTGTCACGCAAGGCCAATTCCGCCAGGGCATATTCGGTCTGATCCTGCACCGTGCCCAGCACACGCACCGGCTGGCCCTGCTCGTCACAGTGCACGACACCACGCACTTGCACGTACTTCGTGCGGCCATCAGCGAATACCAACCGCACCCGCGCCGAGTAGGTACCGCCCGGATGCATGGCATCCAAGCGGGCACGGCGCAGTTCGACGCCATCTTCCGGAGGGAGAGTTGCCGCCATGGCCTCGCGCGACACGCGTCCATCGGGCACATCCAGTTCATGAATACGCAGCGCTTCCTTCGACAGGCGGTACTCGTTGGTCACCAGATCAAGTTCCCAACTGCCGATGTGCGCCAGGTGCTGAGCCTCCTGCAACAACGCCTCGCTCTTGCGCAACGCCTCTTCGGCCAGCTTGTTTTGCGTGATGTCGCGTTCAATTGAGATGTATTTGACCAGTTGCCCGCGTTCGTCGTACACCGCCTGCACATCAATGATGGCCCAGTATCTGCGGCCACTCTTGTGGTAGTGGACGATCTCGGCCTCAAATCGCTCGCCCTTGGAAATGCGCTCCTGGACGAACGCGTAAGTGCCTACGTCCGTTTCGGGTCCGTTGAGAACGTCACTCGGACTCTTGCCGCGCACTTCGACCAGCGTGTACCCGCTCATGCGCGTGAAACCGTCATTGACCCAGGTGATCCGGGTATCCGCATCCATGATGATGACGCCGTTATCGGTCCCGGAAGCCACAAGCGCCAACTCCCGCGCCTGTGCCTCGCGTTCGCGCAAGGCCTGTTCCGCCAGGGTCTGCTCGGTAATGTCCTGTATGGTGCCGATCACGCGCAGTGGATTGCCCTGCGCATCGGCCTGCACCGCCGCGCGCAGCTGTACATGCTTGATGCGTCCATCGGCAAATCGCAACCGGATCTGCAGCGCATAGCTCCCCAGACTGGCCAGGGCCTGCGCCCGGCTCTGCCGGTGCATCAGCTGGTCATCCGGGTGCATGAGCGCGACCACGGTTTCGCGTGACACCCGCTGACAGGACGGATCCAGCTCATGGATGCGCAGCGATTCGTCGGACATGATGTATTCATTGCGCGCCAGATCGAGCTCCCAGCTGCCGACACGGGCCAGTTGTTGCGCTTCCTTCAGCCGCACCTCGCTCAGGCGCAACGCGGCATCCGCCTGCTTGCGCTTCGTGACGTCGCGCTCGATCGCAATGAACTTGACCAGGCCACCCGCTTCGTCATGCACCGGCTTGACATTGAGCGCGACCCAGTATTTGCGCCCGGCCTTGTCGTAATTGACGATTTCGGTTTCGAAACCCTCGCCACGCGCCAGTTGTTCGCGCATCATGCGGCGCACCACCGGATCCGTGTCCGGCCCCTGCAGCAAGCGGCCCGGGTTCTTGCCCATGGCCTCGTCCAGGCTGAACCCGGATATCCGCTCAAAACCTTCGTTCACCCACAGGATCAGGCCTTGGGCATCGGTGATGATCACGGCGTTGTCGGTACGCGCTGCCACCAGGGCCAGCTCACGCGCCTGGGCATCACGCGCCTGCAGCGCCTCTTGTGCCGCCTTGCGCCCGGATATGTCAATGCAGACCAGCAACTGCCGGCGGACATCGCCATGCCTGAAACTGCTCAGCACGGCTTCGCAGGCCAGGCGCTGGCCGCCACGCACGCGCAGCATCACCTCCTGGCGGCCGGCCCCCGGTTCCGGCGACAGATCGGAGACCGCACCTGACGGCAACAATGCGGCTCCGGCATCCTCCAGCAACGCCGTCCAGCTTGGCAAAGCAGCGAGCTCAACTGCCGTGTAACCGCTCAGGCTTTCCATCGCCTGATTGGCATAAATCACACGGTCGCCCTCGATCAGCAGCACGCCTTCGCCGGCATTCGACTGGGCGGCCAGCAAGGCCTTGTAGAAATTGTTCTCGCCGAGCACTTCGTCATAGAAAGTCAGCGCCAGCGAAGCCGCCAGCACCAGCACCGCCACCAGACCGACGAATACGCCAATGGTGTCGCCTCCCCAGCCGGTGGCCGCCACGGTACAGATTGCCTCGGGGGCGAACTCGGCCGCTGCCATGCCGGTGTAGTGCATACCGGCAATCGCCAGCCCCATGAGCACGGCGCTGACCAGCCTTCGGCCCAGGGATGGACTCGCCTCCCTGCGCTCGCGTGAAAACAGATACAAGGCAACCCAGCTGGCCCCGACGGCAACCAGCAGTGACAGGACCAGCAATGTCCTGTCATAGACGATGGGGGGAGCCATCTTCATGGCCGCCATGCCGCTGTAGTGCATTGCCACGATGCCCAGGCCCATCAACACCGAAGCCACGAAACGGCTCGCAGCACGGGCCTGCTGCTGCCCCAGCATCGCCAATGCAATGGCGGAAGCAAGGATGGCCGGCAACAAGGACAGGGCTGTCACCAGTGGGTCGTAGGCCACCGGTATCGGCAGATGCAGCGCCAGCATGCCCACAAAGTGCATGGTCCAGATGCCGATGCCCATGGCGCATGCACCACCCGCAATCCAGTACCGTCGCGTCGCCTGGCTGGCCCATGCCAGCCGGAAGGCCACACGCAAGGTGGTGTAGGCGGCAAAGATGGCAATGAAGACCGAGAACGCAACCAGGGGCCACTGGTAGGTAAAGGTCATGACGTTTTCCAAGATCAGCGTTCTTTTTATCTTGCTCGATCCACTATACAAGCAAGAAAGACCCGTCCGAAAAGGGAAAACCCGACCGTTACCGGCCGGGTTTTGGAGATTGGTGGAGCTGGGGGGATTTGAACCCCCGTCCGCAAGCCTTCTTCGCGCAGTTCTACATGTGTAGTCATCTGATTTGGATCTCGCCCGATGCGCCGCGCAGCGACACGCTACGCATCAGACCAGTGCCCTATTTTCTCGTCCATCCCCAAGGCACCCGGAGACAGACCAGCCAATATGAATTCCCTTGCAGCCTGGAGGCTTACGCCCCCTTGCCCAGCCTATCGGCCAACTGTTGCAAGGCTCACCGGATTAAGCGGCGAGTGCGAAACGTTCGTCGTTTGCAGTTAGTTTTTTTCTGCGGTTTTACGAGGTGACAGAACCTCGACATGCCCTGCTGCGTGTCCGAACCCACGTCGAAACCAGTGCAGCCCCTGAAATAGCTATTTTAGGCCTGCTCCAGCAATTGCAAGAGCTCGGCCGGAGAATTTATCGTGGCGTGTGCGCCCCAACTGGCCACGTCGGTTTTTTGACCGAGATAACCGTAGGTGGCCGCCACCGTGCCCATGCCAGCAGCACGGCCGGCCACGATGTCGCGCTCGTCGTCGCCCACATAGAGACAACGCTCGGGACGCAGCCGTAGACGCCGCGCCGCCTCGAACAGTGGCTCGGGATGCGGTTTGGCATGGGGGGTGGTGTCCCCGCTCACAATAGCGCTGGCACTGGCAAACAGCGGCATCGCCCGCGTCAATGGTTCGGTGAAACGCCGCGACTTGTTGGTGACCACACCCCACGCCAACAGGCGCTGTTGCAGCCGCTCGATCAGCTCCGCCACACCGGCAAAGGCGTAGGTGCGTTGCGTCATGCAGTTTTCGTAGTTGACAAAAAATTCCTCGCGCATCAAAGCGAATTCTGGATGTTCCGGCGTCAGGCTGAAGGCCACCTCTAGCATGCCGCGCGCGCCAGCACCGGCCATGGGCCGGTAGACCTCGGGTGCCAGGGACGGCAAGCCGCGATCGGTCCGCATTTTGTCTACGGCGGCCCCCAAGTCGGGGGCACTGTCGATCAGTGTCCCGTCCAGGTCAAACAGGACGGCCTCAATCCCGGAAAAGCCCTTCATCACGTCCCCGCCACCGGTCGACGTGTCGCCAACAGGTAGTTGACGCTGGTATCGGCACTCAACCAATAACGCCGGGTGAGCGGGTTGTATTCCATGCCACGGGTCTGCCCCAACTCCAGCCCCGCCTGCCGGCAGTAGCGCGCCAGTTCGCTGGGGCGAATCATCTTCGCGTACTCGTGGGTACCGCGCGGCAGCAGCTTGAGCAGGTATTCAGCCCCGACGATCGCGAACAGGAATGATTTGGGATTGCGGTTGAGGGTGGAGAAGAACACCCAGCCACCCGGTTTGACCAGCGTGTAACAAGCCTGCACAACGGAGGCGGGATCCGGCACATGCTCCAGCATTTCCATGCAGGTCACCACATCGAAGCTGGCCGGCTGTTCGGCCGCCAGCGTCTCGGCGCTGACCTCACGGTACTGCACATTTGGCGTCTGGGCTTCAAGTGCATGCAGTTGGGCCACTTTCAGCGCCTTGGTCGACAAGTCAATGCCCGTGACACGGGCGCCCTTGCGCGCCATGGCGTCGGCCAGAATGCCGCCACCGCAACCGACATCAAGCACCTGGCGCTCTGACAGGGACACTTGGCCATGGATCCAGTCCAGCCGCAGCGGATTGATCTGGTGCAGAGGACGAAATTCGCTCTCAGGGTCCCACCAGCGATGGGCCAGCTCGGAAAACTTGGCCAGCTCGGCCGGATCGGCGTTCAATGTAGAAGTCATGGCCTGATTATCGGGCAAGCGATTTGGTGAACGAAAGTACACATGCTGTTGACACGGTTGCGCTGTTGGCAAACTCCGCGCAGCAATGTGCAGCCGCCCAAAACAAAAACCCCGCCGAAGCGGGGTTTTCACAGCAATCCGAGGGATTACTTGTTGGGACGGGTACCGACCACTTCGATTTCTACGCGACGGTTCTTGGCGCGGCCTTCCTTGGTCTTGTTGTCAGCCACAGGCTGCTTCTCGCCCTTGCCTTCGGTGTAGATACGGTTCTTTTCGATGCCCTTGGACACCAGATAAGCCTTGACAGCTTCAGAACGGCGGATCGACAGCTTCTGGTTGTAAGCGTCAGTACCAACAGAGTCGGTGTGGCCGACAGCGATGATCACTTCGAGGTTGATGCCCTTGACCTTCTGGGCCAGGTCATCCAGCTTGGCCTTGCCTTCGGGCTTGAGCACAGCCTTGTCGAAGTCGAAGAAAGCGTCAGCAGCATAGGTCACCTTGCTGGCAGCAACAGCCGGAGCGGCAGCAGCCGGAGCGGCAGCAGCAGCCGGAGCGGCAGGAGCAGCCTTGGGAGCCTCGACGATAGCGCCATCGCAACCCTTGGCAGCAGTAGCCGGGGTCCAGTTGGCATCGCGCCAGCACAGTTCGTTGGTGCCATTCTTCACAGCGATGCCAGAACCGCTAACCCAGTTGTCGACAGACTGGGCACCTGCAGCGGTAGCGAGGGCTGCGGTTGCAATCAACATTGCCACTTTATTCAGTTTTTTCATGGTTCTCCTTTAGCGGAAAAAGCTGCAGCAAGGCTGCGATTAATGAAGAAAAGATGGCATGCACATGTGACTACCACCCGAACGGTCTTTGCCATTGTGCCACATATGGCAGGGGCTTCAATTGTCAAAACAGCGACACAGCCCGTTACAAACCAACAAGCCGCCTCTCTGTTGCCATGAAGCAACAAGGGCGGCACCTTAAAATGGCAGATTGCCCACGTCCTTGACCAGAGCGCTCCATGACCCAGTTCGCCAAAGAAACCCTGCCCATCAGCCTTGAAGAGGAAATGCGGCGCAGCTACCTTGATTACGCCATGAGCGTGATCGTGGGCCGCGCCCTGCCCGATGCACGGGATGGCTTGAAGCCTGTTCACCGGCGCGTGCTGTATGCAATGCATGAGCTCAACAACGATTGGAACCGGGCCTACAAGAAGTCGGCCCGTATCGTCGGTGACGTCATTGGTAAATACCACCCGCACGGAGATCAGTCGGTTTACGACACCATCGTGCGCATGGCACAGGATTTCTCCATGCGCCACATGCTGGTGGACGGCCAGGGCAACTTCGGCTCGGTCGACGGCGACAGCGCCGCCGCCATGCGTTACACCGAAATCCGCTTGGCCAAGATCGCCCATGAGATGTTGGCGGACATCGACAAGGAAACGGTGGATTTCGGCCCCAACTATGACGGTTCGGAGAAAGAGCCGCTGGTGCTGCCCAGCCGTCTGCCCAACCTGCTGGTCAACGGCTCTGGCGGCATTGCGGTGGGCATGGCCACCAACATCCCACCACACAATCTGAACGAGGTGGTGGACGCCTGC
This sequence comes from Curvibacter delicatus NBRC 14919, assembly GCF_001592265.1. Taxonomy (GTDB): domain Bacteria; phylum Pseudomonadota; class Gammaproteobacteria; order Burkholderiales; family Burkholderiaceae_C; genus Hylemonella; species Hylemonella delicata. The sequence continues at coordinate 82,243 of NZ_BCWP01000003.1, forward strand.
CTGCACCTGTTGCGCAACCCCGAGGCCTCCATCGACGAGCTGATGGAGATCATCCCAGCGCCTGACTTTCCTACCGCCGGCATCATCTACGGCATCAGCGGCGTCAAGGAAGGCTACCGCACGGGCCGCGGCCGCATCGTGATGCGCGCCCGTTGCCACTTTGAGGACATCGACAAGGGTCAGCGCCAGTCCATCATCGTGGACGAGTTGCCCTACCAAGTCAACAAGAAGACCTTGCTGGAGCGCATCGCCGAACTGGTGCACGAGAAGAAGATCGAAGGCATCAGTCACATCCAAGACGAGTCCGACAAGTCGGGCATGCGCGTGGTGATCGAACTCAAACGCGGCGAAGTACCCGAGGTGGTGCTCAACAACCTGTACAAACAGACCCAGCTGCAGGACACCTTCGGCATGAACATGGTGGCCCTGATCAACGGCCAACCCAAGCTGTGTAACCTGAAGGACCTGATCGAGGTCTTCCTCGACCACCGCCGCGAAGTGGTAACACGCCGCACGGTGTTCAACCTGCGCAAGGCCCGCGAGCGCGGTCATGTGCTCGAAGGCCTGGCAGTGGCCCTGGCCAACATCGACGATTTCATCGCCATCATCCGCAACGCCCCCACCCCGCCGGTGGCCAAGGCCGAGTTGATGAGCAAACCCTGGGACAGCAAACTGGTGCGCGAGATGCTCACCCGCACCCGCGCCGATGGCGGCGTGGTCAATGCAGACGACTACCGCCCGGAAAGCCTGGAAAAGAACTATGGCATGGGCAGCGATGGCCTGTACCGCCTGTCCGACACCCAGGCCCAGGAAATCCTGCAGATGCGCCTGCAGCGCCTGACCGGCCTGGAACAGGACAAGATCGTGGCCGAGTACAAGGACGTCATGGCCGAGATTGAAGATCTGCTCGACATCCTGGCCAAGCCGGAGCGCGTCTCGGTCATCATCAGCGAGGAGCTCGGCGCCATCAAGCAGGAGTTCGGCCAGGCCAAGGTTGGCATGCGTCGCAGCGAGGTCGAGCACAACGCCCAGGATCTGGCGACCGAAGATCTGATCACGCCGACCGACATGGTGGTGACACTGAGCCACAGCGGCTACATCAAGAGCCAACCCTTGGGCGAGTACCGCGCGCAAAAGCGCGGCGGCCGTGGCAAGCAGGCCACCGCCACCAAGGAAGATGACTGGATCGACCAGCTCTTCATTGCCAACACGCACGACTACATCCTGTGCTTCTCCAACCGCGGCCGCCTGTATTGGCTCAAGGTCTGGGAGGTTCCCGCCGGTTCGCGTGGTTCGCGTGGCCGCCCGATCGTCAACATGTTCCCGCTGCAAGAGGGCGAGAAGATCACCGTGGTGCTGCCGCTGACTGGTGAATCCCGCAGCTTTCCGGCCGACCACTACGTGTTCATGGCGACCTCCATGGGCACGGTCAAGAAAACCACGCTCGATGAGTTCAGCAACCCGCGCAAAGCCGGCATCATTGCTGTGGACCTCGACGCCGGCGACTTCCTGATTGGCGCCGCGCTGACGGACGGCAAGCATGATGTCATGCTGTTCTCCGACGGCGGCAAAGCCGTGCGCTTCGACGAGAACGACGTGCGCCCCATGGGCCGCAATGCGCGCGGCGTGCGCGGCATGATGCTCGAAGAAGGACAAAGCGTGATTGCCATGCTGGTGGCCGAAGACGAGCAGCAAAGCGTGCTGACGGCCACGGAAAACGGCTATGGCAAACGAACATCCATCACCGAGTACACGCGCCATGGCCGTGGTACCAAGGGCATGATTGCCATCCAGCAATCCGAGCGCAACGGCAAGGTCGTCGCCGCGACACTGGTCCATACCGACGACGAGATCATGTTGATCACCGACCGCGGTGTGCTGGTACGCACCCGGGTCAGTGAAATCCGTGAACTTGGCCGCGCCACCCAGGGCGTCACCCTGATCGGCTTGGACGAAGGCTCCAAACTGAGCGGCCTGCAACGCATTGTCGAAAACGACGCCAACACCGGCGAAGGTGAGGGCGAGGCTGATGCCGCCGAGGGAGACGAGGCCTGATGTCGCGCCCTTTCAACTTCTCGGCCGGCCCGGCCACCATCGCCCCCGAAGTGCTGCAGCAGGCCGCCAGCGAGATGCTGGACTGGCATGGCAGCGGCATGGGTGTCATGGAGATGAGCCATCGCGGCAAGGAGTTCATCAGCATCTACGAACAGGCCCAGGCCGATCTGCGCGAACTGCTGGCGGTACCGAAGAACTTCCAGATCCTGTTCATGCAGGGCGGTGGCTTGGCGGAGAACGCCATCGTTCCGCTCAATCTGTCGCGTGGCGGCAAGGCGGACTTCGTGCTCACCGGCAGCTGGAGCCAGAAGTCACTCAAGGAAGCGCGCAAGTACTGCCAAGCGCATGTTGCAGCCACGGACGAAGCCCATGGATTCACCCAACTGCCTGCATCGGCCGACTGGCAGCTCAGCGCAGATGCGAGCTACGTGCACATCTGCTCGAATGAAACCATTCATGGCGTCGAATTCCACGAGTTGCCCGACCTGAAGGCACTCGGCTCCAGTGCTCCGCTGGTGGTCGACTTCTCATCCCAGGTGGCGTCGCGCCCGGTGGACTGGTCGCGCGTCGGCCTGGCCTTCGGCGGCGCGCAGAAGAACATCGGCCCGGCCGGCCTGACCCTGGTGATCGTGCGCGAAGATCTGCTGGGCCATGCCCTGCCAGCCTGCCCCAGCGCCTTCGACTACAAAACCGTGGCCGACAACCAGTCCATGTTCAACACGCCGCCGACCTTCGCCATCTACATGGCCGGCCTGATCTTCCAGTGGCTCAAGAAACTGGGCGGCGTGCCGGCCATCGAGGCGCGCAACATCGCCAAAGCCGAGCTGCTCTACAGCTACATCGACAGCTCACAGCTCTACCTCAACAAGGTTGATCCAGTCTGTCGCTCGCGCATGAATGTGCCTTTTTTCCTGCGCGACGAATCCCGCAACGAAGCTTTCCTGGCAGGAGCCAAGACGGCGGGCCTGTTGCAACTCAAGGGCCACAAGTCGGTCGGCGGCATGCGTGCCAGCCTCTACAACGCCATGCCGATCGAGGGCGTGCAGACGCTCGTGTCCTACATGCAAGAATTCGAACGTACGCAAAGCTGAGTCATGGCCAAGACCCTTTCAGAACTGCGCGTACAGATTGACGCCCTGGACCAGGAGCTGCTGGCCCTGCTCAACCGCCGTGCCGCCTTGGCCCATGATGTGGGCGAGATCAAGAAAATTGATGGTTCACCGGTGTTCCGCCCCGAACGCGAGGCCCAGGTCATTGCCAGCCTGCAGACCGCCAATCCCGGACCGCTCAAGCGCGACAGCGTAGCCACCATCTGGCGCGAGATCATGTCTGCCTGCCGCGCCCTGGAAGCGCCGCAACGCGTGGCCTACCTCGGTCCCGCCGGTACCTTCAGCGAACAGGCGGCAGAACAGTTCTTCGGCTCCAGCATTGAACGCATGCCCTGCGGCAGCATCGACGAGGTGTTCCGCGCCACCGCTGCCGGCAGCGCCCAGTACGGCGTGGTCCCGATGGAGAACTCCACCGAGGGCATGGTGTCGCGTTCGCTCGACCTGTTCCTGACCTCGCCGCTGCACGTCATCGGCGAGACCAGCCTGCTGGTACGCCACAACCTGCTGCGCCGGTCCGACTCGCTCGAAGGCATCGAGGCAGTCTACGCTCATCCGCAGGCCTTGGCCCAGTGCCAGAACTGGCTCAACACCCATCTGCCGCACGCCGAGCGCCATGCGGCCGCCAGCAATGCCGAAGGCGCACGCCTGGCCGCCAGCAATCCGGCCTGGGCCGGCATCGCCAGCGAGCGCGCCGGCAGCGAATTCGGCCTGCATGTGGTGGCGCATGCCATCCAGGACGACGCCTACAACCGCACCCGCTTCGCCGTGGTCTGCCTGCCGCAGACCATGCCGGCCCCCGAGGCGTCGGGCAAGGACTGCGTGAGCCTGATCGTCTCGGTCCCCAACCGTCCCGGCGCCGTGCACGACCTGCTGGTGCCACTGAAGAGGCATGGTGTCTCCATGACACGCTTCGAGTCGCGTCCGGCACGTTCCGGCCAGTGGGAGTACTACTTCTACATCGACATCCAGGGCCACCTCTCGCAACCCCATGTTGCCGCGGCCCTGCAGGAACTGCAGGGCCTGTGCGCCTTTTACAAGGTGCTGGGCACTTACCCGGTGTCTGAGTAATGAAGGCCCCCACGCTCATGCACTTCGTGTCATTCGCTGCCCCCAAGCGCAGGCCTGCCCTGCGCTCTGCTTGGTCTCGGGGTCGCATTTCCCCGGCGGGGCTGACCGCCAAGCGGTTCAGAGCACCTTGGGGTGGCCCGGCGGCAAAAATCGAGTTCCCCCACACTCGCGCACTTCGTGTCACTCGCTGCCCCCTGAGGGGGCGCTTCTCGCCTTGGAGCGGTCCGGCGGCTCAAGATGTTTGAACAACTCGGACTTATTGGCTGCGGTCTGATGGGCGGCTCCTTTGCGCTGGCCCTCAAGCGCGCCGGCCTGGTCAAGCGTGTCGTCGGCTACAGCAAGTCCCCCTCCACCACGGAACGGGCCCGGCAACTGGGTGTGATCGACGTCGAGGCCCCCTCCGCACTGCTGGCCGTCTCAGGTGCCGACATCGTGCTGATCGCGGTGCCGGTGGCCGCCACCGAGGCCACCTTCAAGGCCATCCGTCATCTCGTCTCGCCGCAGATGCTGATCATGGACGTCGGCTCGACCAAACGCGATGTCATCGACGCCGGCCGTCGTGCCCTGCGCGATCACATCGGCTCCTTCGTGCCAGCCCACCCGATTGCCGGCAAGGAAGTCTCCGGGGTTGACCATGCCGACCCCGATCTCTACGCCGGCAAACAGGTCATCCTGACGCCGATTGAGCGCACCCAGCCTACCCAGCTGCAGCAAGCCGTCGATGTCTGGACTGCGCTGGGCTGCCGTGTGCAGCAGATGTCCCCCGAAGCGCACGATGCGGCCTTTGCCTCGGTCAGCCACCTGCCGCACCTGCTGGCCTTTGCCCTGATGAATTCGATCACCAGTCAACCGCAAGGCAAGGACTTCCTGTCGCTGGCCGGGCCTGGTTTCCGCGACTTCACCCGCATCGCCGCCAGCGATCCCCATGTCTGGCGCGACATCCTGATCTCCAACCGGGAAGAATTGCTGGCCCAGTCCCAGATCTTCCAGCGACAGCTGCAGGCCTTGGAGCTCATGATCTCCAACGGCAACGGCGAGGCGCTTGAAGGTCTGATCGACCAGGCCAGCCGCGCGCGCGCCGGCTGGAGCATGAACAAGTTCCAAAAATAATGTTTGCCACCGAGTTTCTAGATCTGCCGCCGCTGGCCGGCGCCCAAGGCTGCGTCGTGCTGCCCGGCTCCAAGAGCATTTCCAACCGCGTGCTGCTGCTGGCCGCCTTGTGCTGCGGCCGCACCACCCTGCACGACCTGCTGGACTCCGACGACACGCGCGTCATGCTGGCGGCGCTGCGCCAACTGGGCTGTGGCGTGCAGCAGGATGGCACCACCGTCGTCATCGATGGCCTCGACGGCAAACTCCCCGCCACCGCCCTGAAGTTCTTCATGGGCAATGCCGGCACGGCCATGCGGCCACTGACCGCGGCCCTGGCCGTGTTGGGAGGCGACTTCGAGCTGTCCGGCATCCCGCGCATGCACGAGCGTCCGATCGGCGACCTCGTTGATGCGCTGCGCCAACTCGGCTGCCAGATTGACTATCTCGGCAACGACGGCTACCCGCCGCTGCGCATCGGTCGCCCGACCCTGAAGCTCGACGCGCCCATCCGGGTGCGCGGCGACGTCTCCAGCCAGTTCCTCACGGCCCTGCTGATGGCACTGCCTCTGGTCGCGAGCAAGGACATCACCATCGAGGTTGTTGGCGAACTGATCTCCAAGCCTTACATCGAGATCACCCTCAATCTGCTGGCACGCTTCGGCATTGCCGTGCGGCGCGAAGGTTGGCAGCGTTTCACCATTCCCGCTGGCAGCCGCTACCAGACGCCCGGTGTGCTGCATGTGGAGGCCGACGCCTCCTCGGCCAGCTACTTCATCGCCCTGGGCGCCATCGCCGCCAATCAGTCTGCCCCTGTGCGCATCGAGGGCGTCGGCGAAAGCTCGATCCAGGGCGACATCAGATTCATCGATGCGGCGCGTCTGATGGGGGCCCACGTCACCAGCGGCCCGAACTGGCTGGAAATTTCGAAAGGCAGTTGGCCGCTCAAGGCGCTGGACCTTGACTGCAACCACATTCCCGACGCTGCCATGACCCTGGCCGTGATGGCGCTGTATGCCGACGGCCCCACGACACTGCGCAACATTGCCAGCTGGCGTGTCAAGGAAACCGACCGCATTGCCGCCATGGCCACCGAGTTGCGCAAGCTCGGCGCCACGGTGGAGGAAGGCCCGGACTTCATCCGCATCCAGCCCCTGCCGCAGGCCACCGGCTGGAAAGCCGCCAGCATTCACACCTACGACGACCATCGGATCGCCATGTGCTTCTCGCTGGCTGCCTTCAACCAGGCCCAGCTCCCGGTACGCATCCTCGACCCCAAGTGCGTCGGCAAGACCTTTCCCGACTACTTTGAAGCACTGTTCTCGGTCACGACCCCCGTGCCCAGTAGCGTGCCGGTGCTTTGCGTCGACGGTCCCACCGCTTCCGGCAAGGGTACGCTGGCCGCCCGTCTGGCGCAGGCACTGGGCTACCACTACCTGGACTCCGGCGCGCTCTACCGCGTGACCGCGCTGGCCGCCCTGCGCGCCGGCCTGACGCTGGAACCTGCCAACGAAGCGGCCATTGCGGCCCTGGCCAAGCATTTGCCGGTGCGTTTCGTGGGCGAGCAGGTCCTGTTGGCCGGCGAGGACGTCAGCAACGCCATCCGCAGTGAGCAAGGTGGCATGAATGCCTCCAAGGTCTCGGCCCTGCCCGCCGTGCGTACCGCGCTGGTCGCCCTGCAGCACAGTTTCCGTCGGCTGCCGGGCCTGGTGGCCGACGGCCGCGACATGGGCACCGTGATCTTCCCCGACGCCCCGCTCAAGGTGTTTTTGACCGCGAGCGCCGAAAAACGCGCTGAGCGACGTCATAAGCAGTTGATTTCAAAGGGAATTTCGGCTATATTGTCAGATCTTCGCGCCGATCTGGAGGCGCGCGATGCCCGGGACACCTCCCGCGCGGTCGCGCCACTCAAGCCGGCACAAGATGCCCGGTTGCTGGACAACTCGGATCTCTCGATTGAAAAGTCGCTTGATCTGGTGCTGGACTGGTGGCAGGACAAACAGCCTTTCAGCAAAGTCTGAGCGGCTGAACGGCCCACACGGCTCCCCTCGCGCATGCATTGCGCACGGCCGTGTGGCTCAACAACGTAACCCGCGGGTCATCCGCACAAACCGCCGTCGAAAGCTATCCCCCAGCAGCAATGGTGCTGCTGTAACGCCATGGTTCCATGCCATGGACGCCCAGACGGTCTAGGAAATTAAATGTCTGAATCTTTTGCCGCCCTGTTTGAAGAATCCCTGCAACGCACCGAAATGCGTCCGGGCGAAGTGATCACCGCCGAAGTCGTGCGCATCGAGCACGGCTTCGTCGTCGTGAACGCCGGCCTGAAGTCCGAAGCCTACGTGCCGATCGAGGAATTCAAGAACGACCAGGGCGTGCTCGAAGTCCAAGTGGGCGACTTCGTTTCCGTGGCCATTGGCTCCATCGAAAACGGCTACGGCGACACTATCCTGTCGCGCGACACCGCCAAGCGCCTGGCTTCCTGGATGAGCCTGGAAAAGGCCCTGGAATCCGGCGAATTCGTCACCGGTACCACCAGCGGCAAGGTCAAGGGTGGCCTGACCGTGCTGGTCAACGGCATCCGCGCCTTCCTGCCCGGCTCGCTGGTTGACACCCGTCCGACCAAGGATCTGTCTCCGTACGAGAACAAGACCATGGAGTTCAAGGTCATCAAGCTCGACCGCAAGCGCAACAACGTGGTGCTGAGCCGCCGCGCCGTGGTGGAAGCCTCCATGGGCGAAGAGCGCGCCAAGCTGATGCAGACCCTGAAAGAAGGCTCTGTGGTGCAAGGCGTGGTCAAGAACATCACCGAATACGGTGCCTTCGTGGACCTGGGCGGCATTGACGGTCTGCTGCACATCACCGACATGGCATGGCGCCGCGTCCGCCACCCGAGCGAAGTCGTTCAGGCTGGCCAGGAAATCTCCGCCAAGATCCTCAAGTTCGACACCGAGAAGAACCGTGTGTCCCTGGGTCTCAAGCAGATGGGCGACGACCCGTGGATGGGCGTGAACCGCCGCTACCCGCAAGGCACCCGCATGTTCGGCAAGATCACCAACATCGCCGACTACGGCGCGTTTGTGGAACTCGAGCCCGGCATCGAAGGTCTGGTGCACGTGTCCGAAATGGACTGGACCAACAAGAATGTGGCCCCTTCCAAGATCGTCTCCCTGGGTGACGAAGTCGAAGTCATGGTCCTCGAGATCGACGAAGACAAGCGCCGCATCAGCTTGGGCATGAAGCAGTGCAAGGCCAACCCGTGGCAGGAATTCGCGCAGAACACCAAGCGCGGCGACCGCGTCAAGGGCCCGATCAAGTCGATCACCGACTTCGGCGTGTTCGTTGGCCTGGCTGCCGGCATCGACGGCCTGGTGCACCTGTCCGACCTGTCCTGGAACGAGCCCGGCGAAGCCGCCGTGCGCAACTACAAGAAGGGTCAGGAAGTCGAAGCCATCGTGCTGGCCGTGGATGTGGACCGCGAGCGCATCTCCCTGGGCATCAAGCAGCTGGACTCCGACCCGTTCACGACCTTCGTGTCGATCAACGACAAGGGCCAGACCGTGACCGGCAAGGTCAAGACCGTGGATGCCAAGGGCGCTGAAATCGACCTCGGCGACGACATCATCGGTTACCTGCGCGCCAGCGAAATCTCCCGCGACCGCGTGGAAGATGCCCGCAATGTGCTGAAGGAAGGCGATGAAGTGACCGCTGTGGTGGTGAACGTGGATCGTAAGACCCGCAACATCCAGCTGTCCATCAAGGCCAAGGACATGGCAGACCAGAATGAAGCCATGCAGTCCCTGAGCCAGCAGTCTGCCCGCGAAAACGCTGGCACGACCAGCCTGGGCGCCCTGCTGCGTGCCAAACTGGACAACAACAACTGATCTGCTGTTGCTGACCTGAACAAACGGCCGGTTGCCTGCAGGCGCCGGTCGTTTTTTCTTCGCCATACCCTGAATTGCCATGACCCGCTCCGACCTCGTTGAAGAACTGGCCAACCGTTTCAGCCAACTGACCCACCGCGATGCCGAATTCGCGGTCAAGGCCATTCTGGATGCCATGAACGACGCCCTGGTACGTGGTCACCGGATCGAAATCCGCGGCTTTGGCAGTTTCTCCATCAACCGCCGACCGCCCCGCATGGGACGCAACCCGCGCAGTGGCGAGAGTGTGGCCATCCCCGAAAAGCGCGTTCCCCACTTCAAGCCAGGCAAGGCCTTGCGTGAAGCCGTGGACCAGCGCACCAGCGAAATGCAGGTCCAGAGCAAAAGCTGACGGACCCAACGCAACGTTAGAATCCCCTCGTCACAGAGGAGATCAATGAAACACCTCATGTGGCTGCTCAGGTGGATACTGAAAGCAGCCATTTTTTTCACCCTTTTTGCCTTCGCCCTGAACAACCAGCAGGATGCGACGGTGCATTTCTTCTTTGGCACCGCGTGGCGAACCCCGCTGGTGCTGGTGGTACTGGCCGCATTTGCCGCCGGACTGGTCGCCGGCGTTCTGGCCATGGTGCCGCGCTGGTGGAAGCACCGCAGTGCCGCCAGCCGTGTGCACACCGCAGCCGCCGTCACCCCCAGCGCGCCACCTCAACCGCCCGTACCACCCCATGGACTTTGATCTGAGCTGGATCCTGCTGGGCCTGCCCCTGGCCTTCGGCCTGGGCTGGCTGGCTTCGCGATTCGACTTGCGCCAGCTGCGCATCGAGAACCGGCAGACGCCCAAGGCCTATTTCCGCGGCCTGAACTTCCTGCTCAACGAGCAGCAGGACCAGGCCATCGATGCCTTCATCGAAGCCGTGCAGCACGACCCCGACACCTCGGAACTGCACTTTGCCCTGGGCAACCTGTTCCGTCGCCGTGGCGAGTACGAACGCGCCGTGCGCGTGCATGAACACCTGTTGTCACGCGGTGACCTCTCCGAGGCGGACCGCCAGCGCGCCCAGCATGCGCTGGCCCTCGACTTCCTGAAAGCCGGCTTGCTCGACCGGGCAGAAGACGCCCTGCTCAAGCTCGAAGGTACGCCGTTTGAAGCGCAGGCCCGTCTGGCCCTGCTGGCCAACTACGAACGCTCACGCGACTGGCCGCAAGCGGCCAGCATTGCCAGCAAGCTGGACAATTCGGACAGCGGCAGCTTCAGCAGCCGTCTCGCCCACTATTTGTGCGAGCAGGCGGCGGCCCATCTGACCGCCGGAGAAACCGCTCAGGCCCGCAGCCTGCTGGAACAGGCCATGACAACAGCCCCCGCTGCGCCGCGCCCACGCATTGAGCTGGCCAGCCTGCTCAGCAGCCAGGGGGACCACGCCGCAGCCTGCACCACGCTGGAAACGACACTTCAGGCGGCCCCGGCGGCCACGCCCTTGGTCGCAGCGCCGCTCGCCAATGTAGCCATCGCCAGCGGCCGTGTCCCGACCGTGCTGCCACAACTCAAGGCCAGCTATGAACAGGCCCCCTCGCTGGATGTGCTGGAAGCCATCGTTGCCCTGGAAGCAACCCAGGGCAGCAATGGCCACACAGCACGCGACTGGTACGTGCGCCATCTCGAAAACGAGCCGTCATTGGTAGCCGCTGCCAAATGGATTGCGGGCGAAAAGCTGGAGCATGAACAATTCCATCCGCAGGTGCAACGCGCGCTGGACCACGCCGTCAAACCCTTGACGCGCTACCGCTGCGCCGCCTGCGGCTTCGAGGCCAAACAGCATTTCTGGCAATGCCCGGGTTGCCAGACCTGGGACAGCTATCCGGCGCGGCGGGTAGAAGAGCTGTAATGAGGCACCCCCGACTCTCGCTCACTGCGTGTAGTTCGCATCCCCCCTCAAGGGGGCACACCCAGCAGCCCGGCAAAGCCGGTTCTGCGGGTGTCCCCGACTATGCTTCTTTGTGCCTGCTGTAATTCGGCAACCAGCATCTCTGACATGCCAATGAAAATAACTCAAGAACAACTGTCCAAGGCGCGCGTGCTCGTGGTCGGCGACGCCATGATCGACCGCTACTGGTACGGTGCGGTGGACCGCATCAGCCCGGAGGCGCCGGTGCCGGTGGTGCGCATCACGCGCGAGGAAGAACGCATTGGCGGTGCCGCCAATGTGGCCAGCAACGTGGTGGCGCTGGGTGCCCGGGCTTCGTTGTTGACGGTCGTGGGCGAGGATGATGCCAGCCACAAGCTGGAACAGCTGGTGGCCAAGACCGGCATCACCCCCTACTTCGACCGTGACGCCCAGCTGCAGACCACCGTCAAGCTGCGCATCATTGGCCGCCAGCAGCAGCTGATCCGGCTCGACTTCGAGAACACCCCCAAGAGCGAAGTGCTGGCGTCGCAGACGGCCACCTTCCGCAACCTGCTGTCCAGCCATGACGCCGTGCTGTTTTCCGACTACGGCAAGGGTGGCCTGGACCATGTGCACGACATGATCGAGCATGCCAAGGCGGCCGGCAAGCCGGTCCTGATCGATCCCAAGGGCTCCGACTACTCGCGTTACAGCGGCGCCACTGTCATCACACCCAACCGCGCTGAACTGCAGCAGGTGGTGGGCGGCTGGCGCGACGAAGACGAGCTGCGCGGCAAGGCCCAGAACCTGCGCCGGCAACTTGGCCTGCAGGCCCTGCTGCTCACGCGCAGCGAAGAAGGCATGACGCTTTATGACGATGAAGGCGAACTCAGTGTCGCCGCGCAGGCACGTGAGGTGTTCGACGTCACCGGTGCCGGCGACACCGTGATTGCCACCATGGCCGCACTGGTGGCCGCGGGCCTGAGCCTGCGCCAGGCCATGCCGCTGGCCAACCGTGCCGGCGGCATCGTGGTCGGCAAGTTCGGCACCGCCACCGTCAGCTATGACGAGCTGTTTGCCACAAACTGAATTTGAAGGACCACACCATGACACGCGTTGTAGTTACGGGGGCTGCGGGTTTTATCGGCAGCAACATCATCAAGGGGCTCAATGCCCGCGGCATCGACGACATCATCGCCGTTGACGACCTGAGTCAGGGCGACAAGTTCCGCAACTTGGCCGACCTGAAGATTGCCGACTACGTCGACCTTGACGATTTCTACCCACTGTTCGACGAGCGGCACTATGGCCAGGTCGAGGCCGTGTTCCATGAGGGCGCCTGCAGCGACACCATGGAGCAGGACGGCAAGTACATGATGGACAACAACTACACGCTGTCCACCGAGCTGTTCCAGGCCTGCCAGCAGCAGGGCACGCGCCTGCTCTATGCCTCCTCGGCGGCCACCTACGGCGGCTCCGACACCTTCCGCGAAGTGCCGGAGTTCGAGCGCCCGCTCAATGTCTACGGCTACTCCAAGCTGCTGTTCGACCAGCGCATGCGCCGCGAACTCGGCCCCCAGTTCGAAAAAGCCAAGACCCAGGTGGTGGGCTTCCGCTACTTCAACGTCTACGGCCCACGTGAGCAGCACAAGGGCCGCATGGCCAGTGTGGCCTTCCACCAGTTCAACCAGTTCCGGGCCGAGGGCAAGGTCAAACTGTTCGGCGCGTACGGCGGTTACGCCCAAGGTGAGCAGATGCGCGACTTCGTGTTTGTGGACGACGTGGTGGCCGTGAATCTCTGGTTCTACGACAACCCGGGCCAAAACGGCGTGTTCAACCTCGGCTCCGGCCGCGCCCAGCCCTTCAACGACGTGGCCGTGGGCGTGGTCAACACGCTGCGCAGCCTGCAGGGTGAGTCGGCCCTGTCGCTCGCCGACATCGTGGCCCAAGGCCTGATCGAGTACATCCCCTTCCCCGATGCGTTGCGCGGCAAGTACCAGTGTTACACCCAGGCCGACCTGGCCAAGCTGCGCGCCACGGGCTGCAACCATGCCTTTGCCGATGTGCAAACCGGTGTGGCGAAGTACGTGCAGTGGCTGGCCAGCCAGGCCTGAATGCGCTCATCAGGAGCCAACTGACAACACACGCGTTGTTTCTCATGCCACAAAACAAAGGCCGGTTGAGCAGTCGCTCACCGGCCTTTGTTTTGGCCCCTGTCTCAGAGGCACTTCAAGGCCACCCCATACAAGGTGATCACCTCTTCTGCCTCCGTCGTTTTCACGATGGCCACAGTGTCCGCTCCCATGTTGGCTGCGGCATCAAGCAAATCTGCCATGGCTTTGGACTTCGCAGCAGACTCGAACAGCAAGCCCTTGGACCTGCCGGCAACAGAGCCGAGCTGAGTACAAGCCTTCGCTGCAGGGCTGTCATTCTGGATGACACGGATGCGGGCCGCCCCATCCGTCAACGACGTAGCGCACCCAGCCAGTGCCACGGACATGATGAAAAGAATGCGACGCATCGCCACCTCCCGAGTGATTGAAGCCTGGATATTAAACATGAGTTCCAGCACAGGTGACACGAACCGGCAGCACACACCTGTGCCCCCCATCCTCTCCCACGCCCACACCGATCAGAGACGTCGTCGTGGTGACCTGGCCGCGGCGTGAGCCGGCGCCTGGCTAGCCGCCGATCAGCCGGAGGTAGGCTTCACGCGTTTGCTGCGAAACAGACTCAAGCAGCTGTGCATGACTCGTCTGGTGGCGCGCCAGCATGCGCGCCGAGGCCACGGATTTGGAACGGCAAAACCAGTGGCAGCTGTGCTGCATCAGGAACAGCTCGGCAGACAACATGTAGGCCTTGTCGCGCAGCGACAGGTTGCGCCGGTTCTCGGCCACTTCAGCGATCCCCTGCGCATGAATGGCCAATGCCTGGCGCAGGTCGAAGCTGGCCTGCGGGAACAGCTTGCTGGCATAGGGAATCGCCACAGGCAGGGTGCTGACCAGTGTCTTGTCACCCCAGACCGTCGAAAAGTCAGCGCAGAACCGCTTGAACTGCTCGCTCAACTCAAGCTCCGCCGTGCCCAACATGCTCCAGATTTGCGCACGGCGCTCCGGATCCTTCTCGTCCAGGGCGCGCAAATAACCCTCGGTCAAGTTCTCCATCAGTTTCTCGATCTGGAAGCGGCTGAGATACGCCCCCAAAAGGGCGATGCGCTGGCGCTGGTCGCGGGTTTTGAGGAACTGCAGCGCGATCACAAGCAGCAACAGGGGAAGAAGGAACTCCATGCAAGAAACAGACGCAGCGTTAAAAGGGCAAGTGTAGTGGCAGTGCCCCTCCCAACCTGGCCATTTTCTGCGGTACAAAGCCGTATCCCCTGCCGCATGCGCTGAACAAGAGAAGCGAAACACATGGGAACGCTCCGGGAAATCCCGAGCGCCGAAAACGCCGGCCTGACGTTATACCCAAGCTGGTTCCTGATTTCATGGAGGCTGACACACCATGCGCAAACTGCTTGCAAGCTTTTCAGCCCTGCTGGTCTCGGCCAGTTGCTTTGCCACCGTAGAGGTCAACCAGGCCAGCGAAGCCGACCTTGACAGCATCCGTGGCATCGGGCCGGCGCTCTCGGGCAAGATCCTGGCCGAGCGTCAGAAGGCGCCGTTTCGCGACTGGCAGGACCTGATGCGGCGCGTCAAAGGCATTCGCAGCCACAGCGCCGCCCGGCTGTCAGACGCGGGGCTGAGCGTTAACGGTGCCGGCTACAGCGCCGAGCAGCCCACTGCGCCAAAATAAGCCCTTGCCCGCTATCATCGGGGCATGATTTCCGTCCTTGCAATTTGCCTCGGTGCCAGCGTCGGTGCCCTGTTGCGCTGGCGGCTCGGCCTCTGGTTGAGCACCCCGGGTGCGCTGCTGCCCTGGGGCACGCTGACGGCCAACCTGATTGGTGGCTACCTGGTCGGCGTTTGCGTTGCCGTGTTCCAGCAGCTGCCGCAGCTTGATCCAATCTGGCGTCTGGCGCTGGTCACGGGTTTCCTGGGGGCCTTGACCACCTTCTCCAGCTTCTCGGCCGAGGTGGTGACCATGCTGCAGCAGCAACGTTACATGCTGGCCTTGGGCACTGCCTCGGTGCACCTGTTCGGCTCCTTGTTGCTGACCGTGGCCGGCATCAAATTCGCTACTGTTTTGATAGCTGCCCGCGCATTCTGATCAAGGCTTGGAGGCCAATTTGGCTTGCGTTTTCTGAAGAAACTCAAGCAACTCCTTGTCAGAACGGCGGATGTGCAGCGAAAGCCAGTCGCGCAGCACAGTCGACAACTGGGCCGCCACCGTGATGCTGCCCGCCTCGTATTTCTGGCGCAGGTCGTTCAGGCTCGCCACAAAATGCTGGTGGCCGATCTTGTGCCGCGCCAGATTCGGAAAATGCACGGACGCCATGCGCGCTTCCTCACGCTGCAGATGCGCTGCGGTGTAGCCGATCAGCTCGTTCAGGACCTTGTTGACCACTTCCCTGCCGCGTCCCTCGCTGGTGGCGGTATGCAACTCGTTGACCAGGTCGACCAGATGCCGGTGGTCCGCATCGATCGGACCGTGGTCGATCGCCAGATCTTCTGCCCATTCAAAGTAGGCCATGCGGAACTCCGGTGGGTCAGGCGGGCGATGGCAGGGCCATCATGGCACCGGGTGCGTCATGCCGGCCAAGCCGGAACACGCTTACCGCATGCACCAGCCCCTGGGCCTGGTGCTCCAGCGATTGCGCCGCCGCAGCGGCCTCTTCCACCAGCGCGGCGTTCTGCTGCGTCACCTGGTCCATCTGGCCAACGGCCAGGTTGATCTGGTCGATGCCGGACGCCTGGTCCTGGCTGGCCGTCGTGATCTCGCGCATCAGGTCGGCCACGCGTCGCACATGGACCACGATCTCGTCCATCGTGCTGCCGGCCTGCTCCACCAGCTTGCACCCGTCATTGACATTGCTGACCGAGGCCCCGATCAGGTTCTTGATCTCCTTGGCCGCTTCGGCGCTGCGCCCGGCCAGGTTGCGCACCTCGGCCGCCACCACGGCAAAACCACGTCCCTGTTCACCGGCGCGTGCCGCTTCCACCGCCGCATTGAGCGCCAGCAAGTTGGTCTGGAAGGCGATGCCGTCAATCACGCCAATGATGTCGGCGATCCGGCCGGACGAGGTGTTGATGGCATCCATGGTGTGCACCACCTGCGACACCACATCGCCGCCTTTGACGGCCACGCTGGCGGCGGACTCCGCCAGCTGGCTGGCATGCTTGCCGCTCTCGTAGTTCTGCTTGACGGTGGAAGCCAGCTCCTGCATGGAGGCTGCTGTCTGCTCCAGCGCGCTGGCCTGCTCCTCGGTGCGGGACGACAGGTCGATGTTGCCGGCAGCAATCTGGCTGGTGGCCGTGGCCATGGCCTCGGAACCGCCCCGCACCTGCTGCACGATCCGGACCAGGCTGTCGTTCATGTCCTGCAACGCCTGCAGCAACTGGCCGCATTCATCTTGCGTGCGCACCTGGATATGGCTGCCGAGATCGCCGGCGGCCACGGTCCGGGCAATCTGCACCGCCTCGCCCATGGGCCGTGTGATGGAACGGGTGATCAAGACAGAACACAGAATGCCGGCCACCACGCCAACCGCACCCAGCAACAGCATCAGGCTGCGCGCGGCGTTGATGTCGTTGCGCATCTCGGCGCTGCTGTGCTCCACCAGCTTCTTCTGCAATTCGGTCAGGGCATTGATCGGCTCCTGCAACGCGTCGAGCGCCGGCAGCGTCTCGCTGTTGAGGATGCGGGTGGCCTCTTCCTTCTGTCCTTCATCCACCAGCCTGGCCACCTGGCTGAAAGACTTCACATATTTGATCCGCGCTTCCCCCAGGCGCGCCAGCAAGGCCCGCCCCTCAGGCAGGTAGATCAGCTGGTCCAGTGTCTTCAGCGCCTCATCGATGGTTTTCTTGTTGGTCTCGATCGCTGCCTTCACGCGCTTGACCTGCTCCGGATCGCTGGCAATCAGCAGCTCCATGGTGCGGCGCGCATTGGCCCGGGTGGTGGCATTGATGGTGTGCGCCGCATCCGCCTTGACCCAGTCTTTCTCGATGATGCGGTTGTTGACTTCGCCCACTTCCGTGAAGCGCTGAACACCCACCGTGACGACACACAGCAATGTCACGATGAGCAGGCCGAAGCCCGCACCCAAGCGGGTGCCGATTTTGAGATCGCCGATTTTCATTTGATTCCTCTTGCCGCGGCAGGTCACTGAACACGTGGTGGCCATTCTCGGGGTTTCCCCGACCGGCGCCAAGCGAGGCCCTCCCATAAACGAGGCCAATCTGATATGCGTCAAGCTCTCAGCAACTCACGCCATCAACCACCGCCGCGTTGGGTATAGAGGTCAAAACGTTTCATGAACGCATGGCGCTGCGCGTCGTCCAGGCGGCTGAAAGCAAAGTCCAGCCGCAGGCGCGGCAGACGCAGAAGCGCGATGACACGCGGCGGCACCACTTGCCACGTCAAGCGGAGTTCACCCTCGCCGATCGCCACCTGGGCCGACGTGCCGCTGACCTGGCAGGCATGCGGCCCCACCGCACGCGGCAGCCACTGCAGCCACTCCGCTTCGGTGCAGGCCATGTCACGCTCGAAGCGCTCGGGGTAGAAGGATTGCATCGCCGCGTTGTTCCAAGACTTCAACAGACGCCGGCTGCACGGGCCAGCAAGGCAGGGACGAACTGCAGCGCCCGTTCATCCCCCGGCAATCGGCGGCCAGATCGCCAGCACGTCGCCTTCGGCCAGCGTGCGGCTCAGGCGCTGCTCGGGCGTGATGTAGTGACCGTTCACCAGCACCAGATGCACCAGCTTGGGCGGCAGGCCAAAGGGTTCAATGATCTGGCTGATGCTGGCGTCCGGCGCCACCTCCAGTTCGATCCGGTTGTCGCCGCGCGCAGCAGGCGGCAGGTAATCGGTCAACGACGCAAACAGCTTGAAAGTAATCTTCATCAACGCCCACTCACTCCGGCACACACCACGCCACACGCATCATCGCCGCCGCGCGTCCAGCGCGCCGCTCCACTGCCCTTGCGCCTGTGCGCTGGCCAGGTAGGCTGGCACCAGCTGCGTCGGGTCCTTCAGCAGCACATCTTTCCAGGCGCCCAGGCTGATCTGCCCTTCCACCAGGCCACGCATCACCCCCACGTGCTCGGTCCAGCCCACGCTGTTGCAGCCCACCATCACGTCGCCCTTGAACTGCAGGCTCAGGTGTCGACCCTCGGCCAGATCGGTCAGTTCCGCATGCTCGCCGCCGGGCACACCCTGCCAGTTGCCGAAACTGGCCGAAATCAGGCCCAGCGTGTCGAGCACATTGATCTGAGTGACACCTTTCAGTTCGGTGCGCTGGCCCGCCATGTTGAGCGCTGCCACGCGGGCCTGCTCGGCCGCATTGGGCTGGATGGCGCTGACCACGGTGGTCCCGCTGACCTTGTCGAACGCTTCGGCGCAATCGCCCGCGGCATAGATACCGGGCACATTGGTCTGCATGTGCTCATCGGTCAGCACACCCTGCAGGCAGCGCACGCCCGAGTTTTCCAGAAAGCCGATCGACGGCTTGACGCCGGTGGCGCTGATGACCAGGTCCACGTTGAGCGTCTGGCCGTTCGACAGCCTGACGTCCAGCGTGTTGTCCTTGCCCTGCGTGATTGCCTCCACGCGCGTGCCGGTGAAGACCTGCACGCCCTTGCCCTCGCACCACTGGCGGATCATGCCGCCAGCCACCGGGCCCATCATGCGCGGCACCATGCGGTCGCCCATCTCCACCACACTCAAGTGCACGCCACGCATGGCCAGTGCTTCCATGATGATGCAGCCGATGAAGCCGGCGCCCATCTGCAGCACACGCGCCCCCTGGGTGGCGCGCGCCTGGATGGCGCGTGCATCGGCCAGCGTCCAGCAGCTGTGCACGCCCGGCAGGTCGATGCCGGGGATCGGCGCGCGCGCGGGGTTGGAGCCGGTGGCAATCAGCAGCGTGTCGAAGGTCAGCGTCTCACCGCTGTCGAGTTGCACCCGGCGTGCCGCCGTGTCCACCTGGGTGGCGCGTGCCTGGCGCAAGTTGATCCCCAGCGACGGGTAGTGCGCCTCTCCCTTGCGCAGCCAGGTGCCGCGCTCGTCGATATTGCCCATCAGCAGGTAGGGAATCGCCATGCGCGAATACGGCGCCTCGCGCTCCTCGCCCACCAGCGTGACGCGGTCGCCCGGCGCATGCTTGCGCAAGGTTTCAGCCGCGATCACGCCGGCCGGGCCGGCGCCCAGGATCACATGGTGCGCCATGGTTCAGAGTCCCAGGCGCTTCTTGGTCTCGGCGGTGGGCCGGCCTTCGGTGTCCCAGCCGCGCACCGCGTAGTACTTGGGCAGCATTTTGGCCAGCTCGTTGACCTTGCCCTTGGCCGGACCGGTCTTGGCGGCTTCGGTCAGCAAGCGCTTCGGCAACGAGTCGTCCTTGGACGTCAGGCCGGCGCGGTTGTTGAACTCACGCTCCATGTTCCAGATGCGCTCGCCGATCTTCTCCAGCTCCTCGGTGGTGTACTGCTCGCCAATGGCCCCCTGCAGCTGCGGCGCCAGATCGGCCAGGCCCCAGGCGAAGGTGGTGAAGATGCACAGACCGGACGAATCAAAAGCAGCGGTAGCGTCCTGGAAGGCCTTCACCAGTTCCGGCTTGCCTTCACTCTCCAGCGGGTCGGTCTTGACCGGAATGCCCAGCACCTCGGAGGCAATGGTGTAACCGCGCAGGTGGCAGCCGCCGCGGTTGCTGGTGGCATAGGCCAGGCCGATGCCCTGGATGCCCCGCCCGTCGTAGGCCGGGAACTCCTGGCCCTTGGAGGTCATGGACAGCTCGGGGTGGCCGTACTTGGCCGTCAGGCGCTTGGAGCCCTGGCCGATCTCCTTGCCAAAGCCCCGGCCATGCACCGTTTCGTCCACCAGAAAGGCCAGCGCCTTGGCGGAACCGAACGGCGCCTCGATGCCGATCTGCTCCTTGGTCAGTACACCTTTTTCATACAGTTCCATCACCGCGCCCACGGTGGCGCCGAAGCTGATCGGGTCGATGCCTTCCTCGTTGCAGATCATGGTGGCGTACTGCAGGCATTCGAGGTCGTTCACGCCATTGGCGGCACCCAGTGCCCAGGCCGCCTCGTACTCCAGGCCGCCGGAAGCGCCCCAGTACTGCGGCTTGTTGGCCACGGTGAAGTGGCCCTCGTCCATCTTGCTGATGCGCCCGCAGGCGATGGTACAGCCGAAGCAGGCTTGGTTGGTCACCAGTTGCTTCTTGCCGTCGGTCTTGCGCGGCGTGGCCATGGCCTCGGCCGAAATGTCCTTGGCACCTTCGAACTGCACGTCCTGATGGTTGCGCGTGGGCAGCGCGCCCACCTCGTTGATGACGTTCATCAGCACCTGGGTGCCATAGGCCGGCAGGCCCTGGCCGGTGACCGCGTTGTCTTTCAGGATCTGTTTCTTCTCGGCCACGGCCTTCATGAATGCTTTCGGGTCGCGGATGTTGCCCACGCCCTTGGTGCCGCGCACCGCAATCGCCTTCAGGTTCTTGCTGCCCATCACCGTGCCCACGCCCGAGCGGCCGGCAGCGCGGTGCAGGTCGTTCACCACGGCCGCAAACAGCACACCGTTCTCACCCGCCTTGCCGATACTCGACACACGCAGCAGCGGGTCCTGCAGGCCCTTCTTCAGCAGCTCCTCGGTCTGCCACACGCTCTGGCCCCACAGGTGGCTGGCGTCGCGCAGTTCTGCCACGTCGTCATTCACGTACAGGTACACCGGCTTTGGGCTCTTGCCTTCAAAGATCACCATGTCCCAGCCGGCCATCTTGAACTCGGCGCCCCAGTAGCCGCCCGAGTTGGAGCAGGCGATGGCGCCCGTCAGCGGGCTTTTGGTGATGACGGTGTAACGCCCGCCGGTGGAGGCCATGGTGCCGGTCAGCGGGCCGGTGGCCCAGATGATCTTGTTGTCTGGTGAGAGCGGATCGACCTTGGC
Organism: Curvibacter delicatus NBRC 14919; assembly: GCF_001592265.1. Taxonomy (GTDB): domain Bacteria; phylum Pseudomonadota; class Gammaproteobacteria; order Burkholderiales; family Burkholderiaceae_C; genus Hylemonella; species Hylemonella delicata. Next base: position 103,366 of record NZ_BCWP01000003.1, read on the forward strand.
GTCAACCTCTTCCACCAGGTATTTGGAGCCCAGGCCGCGCGAGCCCAGGTAAGCGTGCGCCCAATCCATGTTCAGCGGCTCCGACTTCACGGTGCCTTTGCTCAGATCGACGCGGAGGATTTTTCCTGCCCAAGACATGTTCGTTCTCCTTAAGCGGCGGAAGGTTGGTTGCCGAGCTTGTTGGCCCACTGCTCCATCTTGCCCAGGCCGGTCCAGTTGGCATCGATGAAAGTGATGGCGCCGGTCGGGCAAGCGCTGGCGCAGGCCGGATCGCCGCCGCACAGATCGCACTTCTGCACCTTGCCGGTCTCCTGCACGTAGTTGATGGTGCCGAACGGGCAAGCGATGGTGCAGACCTTGCAACCCACGCAGGTGCTGTCGTTCACCACCTTCGCACCGGTGGCCTTGTCCACGGTGATGGCCTCCACCGGGCAGGCGTGCAGGCACCAGGCTTCGTCGCACTGGGTGCAGGTGTACGGCACTTTTTTGCCAGTGTGATGGAAGTCGAACACCTTGATGCGCGACTTGGCGGTGGCGAAAGTGCCGTAGTTCTCGAAGGAACAGGCCATTTCGCACTGCAGACAGCCGGTGCACTTGTCTGCGTTGATGTGCAACACCTTTTGCATGGAGGTCTCCTCTGGGTCGTCGTGCGGCAGCACGTTGCCTATGAAATGAAATGCATAGGAATTGTTGAAGCAGACTGCGGGCAAATCCCTAGGGAGAACCCTAGTCGGGATAGGTCGAATCCGGCAAAATTCTCAAAATGCAACACCTGCCCAGGCGGCAGCCCGCATCATTGCCAGCCTGAACACCACACAGCTCCATTCCATGTCCGTGTCTTCGTCCACACTGCCCGCCTCGCGCCTGAGCCGCATTGCCCAGGCACGGCAACTGGCCCTGCACGACGCTGCCCCCTTACCCAGCGGACTGGTGGAGCCATGGATCGTGCGCTCGTGGCAGCGTTGCCTGGCACAGGGCCAGCGCCCTGCTGCGCACGTGGCCTTCGAGTCCGTGTCGGCCCAGACCATGCGCCAGATCTCGGAAGCGAACCACACACTGGTGCAGGCGGCTCGCCCCATCCTCAAGCAGCTGGGCCGCACACTGGCCGACACGCGTTACTTCGCCATCCTTACCAACCAGGACGGCGTGGTGGTGGACGTGGATGGCCCGATCGACCGCAGCGACCCGCGCGCCGCCGTCATCACACGTGTCGGGGTCGACCTGTCAGAGCGCAGCGTGGGCACCACCGCCATTGGTGCCGCCCTGCGTGAACTGCAGCCGGTGTGGCTGCATCGCGGTGAACACTTCTACAACGACACCTCGGTCTACAGCTGTGCCGGCACACCGCTGTTCGGCCCGGACGGCCGCTGCGTCGGCATGCTGGACCTCACCGGCGTCGAGGCGCCGGAGCGCCCGGAACTCAGCCACCTAGCGCTGCGCTCGGCGCATGCCATTGAAAACGCGCTGGTGTTGCAACGTCCGCACCAGTTGCTGCTGCGGCTGAACTGGTCCGGCCTGCCGCTGGGTGACGACGCCGACGGCCTGCTCACCCTCGACGCCGACGGCTGTGTGACAGCGGCCAACCGTACCGCACGCCAGTTGCTGCCCCAGCTCGGCCAGGCCGGCCACGATGACCTGCACAGCCGCGACCTGTTTGCCCTGCCGTTTGAAATGCTGTTCGACGCCGCCCGCCACGGCAACAGTGCCATCGAGGTGCCGCTGTGGTCCGGCCTGCGCCTGCAGGTGCGGGCCAGCCTCAATGCACGCGGCATGCCACTGCCCCGCGCCCCCAGGATGTCAATGCAGGTCGCATCCACCGCAACCATGCGCCCGCTCAAGGAAGTCGAGTCCGACCTGATCCGCAAGGCGGTGGAAGAAGCTCGCGGCAACGTGGCAGAGGCTGCACGCGCCTTGGGCATCAGCCGCGCCACCGTCTACCGCAAGCTCGGTAACGGCAAGCGGGGCTGAAACGCCCCGCTCTTCCCCTCAGCGTTCTTTACGCCAGACCTTCGGCCTTGAGTGCCGCCTGCACCGCCGGGCGCGCGGCCACGCGGCCGAGGTAGGCCGTGAGGTTGCTCAGCGCGCTGATGTCGATCTTCACCACCTTGGTCCAGCCCACCACCGTGAACAGGTAGGCATCGGCCACGGTGAAGTCCGCACCCATCAGGTAGTCGCGGCCGGCCAGTTGCTCGTTCACCCAGGCCAGGCGGCGCTCGATGTTGGCGCGCGCGGCGTCTTTCCAGTCCTGCGAAGCCGCGGGGTTGAACTGCGGGGTGAAGTTGCGGTGCAGCTCCATGCCCACGAAAGTCAGCCAGCTTTGCAACTGGTAGCGCGCCGGCGTGCCATTGGCCGGGGCCAGTTTCTTCTCGGGCTTGAGGTCGGCCAGGTACTGCACGATGGCCGGGCCTTCGGTCAGCAGTGTGCCGTCTTCCAGCAGCAGCGCGGGCACATAACCCTTGGAATTGATGGCCAGGTAGTCGGCACCCGAAGCGGTCTTCTTGCTCTTGAAGTCCACGGTCTCGGTCTCGTAGGGCAGGCCCAGTTCTTCGAGCACGATGTGGGGAGACAAGGAACAGGCGCCGGGCTTGATGAAGAGTTTCATGGTGTGTCAATCGATGAGGGTTGATGCTCGCGCGCGCATTCCAACGCGCGGCTCCAGAGCCCCATCAGTGTAGGCAATCCGCGCCCGCCTTGCTGAGCGCCGGGCAATGCCCCCGCCCGCTCAGGCCATCAGCGCGCGGTGTTTGTCCAATGCCTCGCGCACGATGGGGTGCACACCCTCACCGTCTTCCTCCAGCAACTGCAGCAACTCATGCCGCATGCGCGGGTCCCAGAACTTCTTGAGGTGGGTGGCAATGCCCTCCAGCGCCTCGGTGCGGTCGGGCATGGATTCGAAGAAGGTGCCAATCTGGTTGGCCATGCGGATCAGGTGTTCGCGGTTCATGGTATTCAGTGTTCGAGGTTGCGGACTTCAAGATGGATGCGGTCGGCATGGCTGTAGACCGACAGGTCCTGCCCGCGCGCAAAACCCAGCAACGTGACGCCGCAGCCCTGCGCCATGTCAATGGCCAGGCCCGTCACGCCCGACACCGCCGCCAGCAGGCTGACGCCGGCGCTGGCCGCCTTCTGCACCATCTCGTAGCTGGCGCGGCTGGTGACGGCGATGAAGCCGTCGCACACAGGCAGGTGGGCACGCGCCGCGGCGCCCAGCAGCTTGTCGAGTGCGTTGTGGCGTCCCACGTCTTCGCGTAGCAGCGTTATCTCGCCGTCCGCCGTGCACCAGGCCGCCGCGTGCGACGCACCGGTCACGCCCAGCAGCAACTGGCGCTCGCGCATACGGGCCAGTGCCCGCGACACGGCGGCCGCCTCGAAGCACTGCATGGTCGTCAGCGGTGTCGGGCTACGTACCGCCTGTTCCAGGCTATCGGTACCGCACAGGCCGCAGCCGGTGCGCCCGGCCAGGCTGCGGCGCCGGTCCTTCAGGCGCGCGAAGCAGGACGATGCCACATCCAGCGCCAGCGTGATGCCCTGCGCCGTTTCGCTCAACTCGATGTCGTAGATCTGTGCCGGACTGTCCACAATGCCTTCGCTGCAACTGAAACCTACCGCGAAGTCTTCCAGGTCGGAGGGCGAGGCCAGCATCACCGCGTGCGAGACGCCGTTGTAAACCAACGCCACCGGCACCTCTTCGGCCACCCAGTCGGTGGTCTCGAACACAGCACCGCCGCGCAGGCCGCTGACCGCGGTGGCGCGGGCACCGGCCACCGGCGGGTAAGGCAACTCATACATCTGCATGGTGTGCTCCTTATTTGCCCACCACCGCCGTGGATTCGGCAGGATGCGCCGCCTGCAGCAGGTGCTGCTGTTCGTCGTTGAAGCGCTGGTAGCCCTTCTGCCACTCGCTCGGCTGCGCCACCGGCATCACCTGCACCGCCGTCACCTTGTACTCGGGGCAGTTGGTGGCCCAGTCGGAGTTGTCGGTGGTGATGACATTGGCACCCGACTCGGGGAAGTGGAAGGTGGTGTAGACCACGCCCGGCTGCACGCGCTCGGTCACCGTGGCGCGCAGCACCGTCTCGCCGGCCCGGCTCTGGATGCCGACCCAGTCGCCGTCCTTCACGCCGCGCTCCTCAGCATCATGTGGGTGAATCTCCAGCCGGTCTTCGCTGTGCCAGGCCACGTTGTCGGTGCGCCGGGTCTGCGCGCCCACGTTGTACTGCGACAGGATGCGCCCGGTGGTCAGGATGAGCGGGAACTTGCGCGTCACCTTCTCGTCGGTCGCTACATACTGCGTGATGATGAAGCGCCCCTTGCCGCGCACAAACTGGTCGATGTGCATGGTCTCGGTGCCCAACTCGGCAGTGGTCTCGTTGCAGGGCCACTGCACGCTGCCATGCTGCTCGATCTTCTCGTAGCTCACGCCGCGGAAGGTGGGCGTGAGCGCCGCGATCTCGGCCATGATCTCGCGCGGGTGGCTGTAGGCCATGGGGTAGCCTAGGGCATTGGCCAGCTTCTGCGTGATTTCCCAGTCGGCATAACCGGCCTGGGGCGGCATGACCTTGCGCACGCGCGAGATGCGTCGCTCGGCGTTGGTGAAGGTGCCGTCCTTTTCCAGGAAGGACGAACCGGGCAGGAACACATGGGCGTACTTGGCGGTCTCGTTCAGGAACAGGTCCTGCACCACGATGCACTCCATCGCCTCCAGCGCAGCAGCCACGTGCTGCGTGTCGGGGTCGGACTGCACGATGTCCTCGCCCTCGCAGTAAAGACCCATGAAGCTGCCGGCGTGCGCCGCGTCCAGCATGTTGGGAATGCGCAGGCCCGGCTCGGGGTTGAGCGACACGCCCCAGGCGCTTTCGAACTCGCTGCGCACCGTGCTGTCGGAAATATGGCGGTAGCCCGGCAGCTCGTGCGGGAAGGAGCCCATGTCGCAGGCGCCCTGCACATTGTTCTGGCCGCGCAGCGGGTTCACGCCCACGCCTTCGCGCCCCACGTTGCCGGTGGCCATGGCCAGGTTGGCAATGCCCATCACCATGGTGGAGCCCTGCGCGTGCTCGGTGACACCCAGGCCGTAGTAGATCGCCGCATTGCCACCGGTGGCATAGAGTCGTGCCGCCGCGCGGATGTCCGCCGCCGGCACACCGGTGACGGTGGCCATGGCCTCGGGCGAATTGGCCGGCCGCGCCACGAACTCGCGCCATTCATTGAAGGACTTGTCGTCGCAACGCTCGGCAATGTAGTCCGCCGCCAGCAGGCCTTCGGTCACCACCACGTGGGCGAGTGCGGTGATCAGCGCCACGTTGGTACCGGGCTTGAGCTGCAGGTGGTAGTCGGCCTTCACGTGCGGGCTCTTCACCAGGTCGATGCGGCGCGGGTCCACCACGATCAGCTTGGCCCCGGCGCGCAGGCGCTTTTTCATGCGCGAGCCGAACACCGGGTGGCCATCGGTCGGGTTGGCACCGATCACCATGATCACGTCCGCCTGCTCCACCGACTTGAAGGTCTGCGTGCCGGCCGAGGTGCCGTAGGTCTGGCCCAGGCCGTAACCGGTGGGCGAATGGCAGACGCGGGCGCAAGTGTCCACGTTGTTGTTACCGAAAGCGGCACGCACCAGCTTCTGCACCAGGTAGGTTTCTTCATTGGTGCAGCGACTGGAGGTGATGCCGCCCACCGCGTCGCGCCCGTGCTTGGCCTGGATGCGCTTGAATTCGCTGGCGGCGTAGTTGATGGCCTCGTCCCAGCTCACTTCCTGCCACGGGTCGTGAATGCTCTTGCGGATCATGGGCGTGGTGATGCGGTCCTTGTGTGTGGCGTAACCCCAGGCAAAACGGCCCTTGACGCAGGCGTGGCCTTCGTTGGCCTTGCCGTCTTTCCACGGCACCATGCGCACCACCTCGTTGCCCTTCATCTCGGCCTTGAAGCCGCAGCCCACGCCGCAGTAGGCGCAGGTGGTGATAGCACTGTGCTCGGGCTGGCCGAGCCAGATCACGCTCTTTTCCTGCAGCGTGGCCGTGGGGCAGGCTTCCACACAGGCGCCGCAGCTCACGCATTCGCTTTCCATGAAAGGCTGGCTCTGCCCCGGCGACACGCGGCTGTCGAAGCCGCGGCCCGAGATGGTGAGCGCAAACGTGCCCTGCGTTTCCTCGCAGGCGCGCACGCAGCGGTTGCAGACGATGCACTTGGAGGCGTCGTAGCTGAAATAGGGGTTGGAGGCATCAATCGGGGCTTTGGCGCCGTCCCTGAAGTGGGAGGCGCTATCAATACCATAGCGAACCTCGCGCAGGCCGGTCACACCTGCCATGTCCTGCAGCTCGCAGTTGCCGTTGGCGGAGCAGGTCAGGCAGTCCAGCGGGTGGTCGGAGATGTAGAGCTCCATCACGTTCTTGCGCAGCGCCTGCAGCTTGTTGGTCTGTGTGCGCACCTTCATGCCGGCTTCGGCCGGCGTGGTGCAACTGGCCGGGAAACCTTTGCGCCCCTCCACTTCCACCAAGCACAGGCGGCAGGAGCCGAAAGGCTCCAGGCTGTCGGTGGCGCAGAGCTTGGGCACCTTCACGCCGGCGTCCACCGCCGCGCGCATGAGCGAGGTGCCTTCCGGCACGGTGACGCTCTGGCCATCAATCTCCAGCGTCACCTCCTTGGTGGATTCGCGTTTGGGTGTGCCGTAGTCGGTCGTTTTCAAATGTTCGAGCATGGTGTTGTCTCCCTTAAACGGCAGCGTCAGGCTGCTTTGCGGTCCGGGTTGGACAGGCCGAAGTCCTGCGGGTAATGGTTGAGGGCCGACAGCACCGGGAACGGCGTCATGCCGCCCATGGCGCAGAGCGAGCCGTTGACCATGGTGTCGCACAGGTCGCGCAGCAGCTTGACCTGCTGCGGCCTCTGCTGCGCATCACCCGTGGTGATGCGGTCGATCACCTCCACGCCGCGGGTGGAGCCGATGCGGCAGGGTGTGCACTTGCCGCAGCTCTCCACCGCGCAGAAGTCCATGGCGTAGCGTGCCAATTTCGACATATCGGCCGTATCGTCATGCACCACAATGCCGCCGTGGCCCACGGTGGCGCCCACCGAAGCCCAGCCCTCGTAGTCCATCGGCAGATCCCACTGCGCTTCGGGCACATAGGCGCCCAGCGGGCCGCCCACCTGCACCGCCTTGATCGGCCGGCCGCTGGCCGTGCCGCCGCCGTAGCCATACATCAGCTCGCGTAGCGTGACGCCAAAAGCTTTTTCCACCAGGCCGCCGTGCTTGATGTTGCCGGCCAGTTGAATGGGCAACGTGCCCTTGGATCGACCCACGCCGTAGTTGGCGTAGAAGACGGCGCCGCGCGCCAGGATGATGGGCACCGAAGCGAAGGTGATGACGTTGTTGATCACCGTGGGCTGGCCGAACAGGCCCTTGAGCGCTGGAATGGGCGGCTTGGCACGCACCACGCCGCGTTTGCCCTCGATGCTCTCCAGCATGGCGGTCTCTTCGCCGCACACATAACTGCCCGCGCCCTTGCGCACCTCCAGATAGAAGGCGCGGCCCGAGCCCAGAACACTGTTGCCCAGGAAACCGGCGGCCGTGGCCTTGCTTATCGCTTCGTTCAGCGTTTGAATCGCGCGCGGGTATTCGCTGCGCACATAGATGTACCCCTGCGTGGCACCGGTGGCCAGGGCGGCAATCGTCATGCCTTCGATCAGCATGTAGGGGTCGCCCTCCATGGTCATGCGGTCGGAGAAGGTGCCGGAGTCGCCCTCGTCGGCATTGCACACCACGTACTTCTGCTGGGCCTGCGCTGCAGCCACCGTCTTCCACTTAATGCCGGCCGGAAAGGCTGCGCCGCCACGGCCGCGCAGGCCCGCGTCCAGCACCTGCTGCACCACTTCACCCGGCTGCAGCGCCAGCGCGCGGCGCAGGCCGGCGTAGCCCTCATGCGCCTGGTAGTCGGCCAGCGACACGGGGTCGGTGATGCCCATGCGCGCAAAGGTCAGCCGTTCTTGCTTGCGCAAGAAGTCAATGTCTGCCGTGCGCCCCTGGCTCAGCGGGTGCTGGCCGCCGGCGTGAAAACCGGCCTCGAACAGGCTGGCCACATCTTCTGGCGCCACGGGCCCGTAGGCCATGCGGCCGGCCGGGGTTTCCACTTCCACCAGCGGCTCTAGCCAGAGCAGGCCACGCGAGCCGTTGCGCACCAGCTCGATGCTCAGGCCACGCTGGTGTGCCTGCAACGCCATCACCGCGGCCACCTCGTCGGCGCCCAGCGCCAGGGCCGCAGAGTCGCGCGGCACATAGATCTTGATACGGTTCATGCGGCCTCCTTCAGCTGTGCCAGCAAGTGGTCAAACTTGCTCGGGCTCACGCGGGCATAGGGCTTGTCGTTGATGCTCATGGACGGGGCCGCGGCACACAGGCCCAGGCAGTAGACCGGCTCCAGCGTCACGTGCTGGCCTGCGGTCTTCTGGCTGGCGTGCTCCCACAGTGCGTCCGACCCGCAGGCTTGGCAGGCCTCGGCCCGGCAAACCTGCACCACAGCGCCCTGCGGCGCCTCGCTGCGGAAGTGGTGGTAGTAGGTGATGACGCCGTGCACCTCGGCGCGCGAGAGGTTCAGCGCCTCGGCAATCTCGGGCACGGCCTCGGGCGGCACGTGGCCCAAAGCGTCCTGAATGGTGTGGAGGATGGGGAGCAGTGCCCCCGGCATATCGCGCTTCTCATCCAGCACCCGGCGAATGGTGTGCTGGGCCTGGCCTGTTGTGGTGCTCATGTCTGCCTCGCTTTTACAACGACGCGTCCGCGAAATGGACACGTCTGACGAGGCGGAGTGTCAGTCTCGAATCAAGATTGGGTCAAATTGATTCGTGACATGCATTCATTCGTTTTGAAAATGTATGCAATGATGTTCATAGATAAGCAAAAAATGTTGTGCATACTGTCAAGTTGCAAAGCACAGGGAGTCATTGTTTGACGCCCCTTCGAATTGAAGGGGCAGTCCGCCATGCGGACGATCACCGGAACTTCCGCCCCGCTTGCCTATGATGCTTTTCATGTCGCGACGGACTTTCTTCCAGAGCATCTTCATTCGGCTGTTGATGCTCGGACTTGCATTGATCGTCATCTCCTTGGTCGGCCGCTACTTCATTCTCACCCGCTTCCTGCGTGATGACATCACCCAGGTCGTCGCGCAACAGCAGTTGTCGCTAGCCAATTACGCGGCGAAGGACATCAACCACAAGATCACCCAACGCCAGGATTTTCTGAGGCAACTGGCAACCGCCTTGCCGCCTGAAGCCTTGCAGCGCCCCACTGATCTGGCGCACTGGATCACATCCATCCAGACCGGGCAAACCCTATTTTCCGCTGGCCTGCTGGTGACAGATGAACAAGGCAAGGCACTCCCCGCATCTCGCACCTGGCCCCTGAGCGACGCGCACTCCCTGATCACCGACGATGCTTTGCGAACCCTGCGTCACGGAGAGGTGTACGTGGGCCGGCCGGTCCTGACAGCCAACCCGGCGCAACCGGTCATGCCGATGATGGTGCGGATCCCCGGTCAAAAAGGACGCCCGGCCACGCTGCTGATCGGCCTGACGTTCCTGTCTGATCCGGACTTCCTGGGCAACCTCATGAGCAGCCGGATTGGTCAGAGCAGTGGCGGCTTTTTGCTGATCTCGCCGCAAGAGAGGCTGTTCATCGCCGCCTCGCACCCCAGCATGGTGCTCAAACCCACGCCACCGGAAGGCGTCAACCTGCTGCACGACAAGGCCATGGCAGGCTACCGCGGCACCGGGGTGACGGTGAATGCGCAGGGCATCGAAGAGATTTCGGCCATGGTCACAGTGCCCAGCACCGGCTGGTTCGTGGTGGCACGCATCCCCACCTCGGAAGCATTGGTCACGGTTGACCATGCCAAAGCTTTCATGTTCCGCAATGCCTTCCTGTCAGCGGCATTTTTTCTGACGACCTTCGTGGCGGTGCTCTACTACCTGCTACGTCCCTTGCTCCGCGCCACCGCGCAGGCCGAAAAAATGACGCTGGGGCAGGCACCGATGCAGCCCCTGCCTGTGCACGGCCAGGATGAAGTGGGCACGCTGATTGCGGCCTTCAACCGCCTGCTTGCCAAACTCAACTAGCAGAACCATGCGCTCGCCGACGCGGCCCAGCATGATGCACTGACGGGCCTGCCCAACCGCACCCTGCTCGCTGACCGCGTGCGCCAGGCATTGGCCCATGCCACGCGCCACCAGACAGCGGTGGCCCTGCTGTTCCTTGACCTTGACCTGTTCAAACCCATCAACGACTCCCTGGGGCACGAGGCTGGCGACAAGGTCCTGCAGGAGGTGGCACGCCGGCTGACGGCGATCGTGCGCGGCACGGACTCGGTGGCGCGCCTTGGCGGCGACGAGTTTGTGGTGCTGCTGGACAACGTCTCCGAACCGACTTATCAGGCGACAGAACGGGTGGCCCAGGAGATCATTGCCACGTTGCGGGAGCCATTCCGTGTTGCCGGAACCCTGTGCCAGCTTGGTGTCTCCATCGGCTGCGTCATCGGCAACGCCGGCAGTTCACCGGACGGCCTGCTGCTCAAAGCCGACCACCTGATGTACAGGGCCAAGTCGCAGGGCCGCGGGTGCTACGTCATCGAAGACGAAACAGACGCGAGCGTTGCCGCCTGATGCCCCGGTGGGCTTCAGGCCGGACGAACGCGCGCGCCCGGCGTAATGGTGGACGGGGCCGCATTCAACGCCTCGATGGCGAAGCCCGCCGCCTGTTTGTAGCGGGCCATGAACTCGTCGCGCTCGGCCTTGGGGATGACGTCGTCGATGTTGTCGAACACGCCGCCACAGCGTTCGTCCACCAGGCCCAGGATGGCGAAGGGGCCGGCGCCGCGGTTGCGCAGCACCAGGGCCGAGATGTCCTTGCACAGCTTCTGGTCGTAGGCCTGCAGGGCCTGCGCGTTCACGCCGTGCTGCACCATGGCGGCACCCAGCACGCGCGTGTCCACAATGGCCTGGCTGGCGCCGGCCGAGCCCACGGGGTACATCACGTGCGCGGCGTCACCCAGCAGGGCCACGCGGCCGTCCACCCAGGTGGGCACCGGGTCGCGGTCGATCATGGGGTACTCAAACACTTCCTTGGCGCCGCGCAGCATGGCGGGCACGTCCAGCCAGTCGTAGTTCCAGCCCTCGAAGTGGTGGATGAAGTCCTCCACCTTCACGCGGCGGTTCCAGTCGCCCTGCGGCCAACCGCCAGAGTTGTCCACGGTGATCTCGGCAATCCAGTTCAGGATGGACAGACCGGTGGCCGGGTCTGGCGGGGTGAGCGGGTACACCACCACGCGGTGTTTGAGCGAGCCCAGGCCGACGAAGGAAGAACCGGTGCGGCTGGCCACACCCGGCGTGGTGCCGCGCCACATGATGGCGCCGCCCCACTGGATGGGCGGCTGCGTGGGGTGCATCTGCGCGCGCACGGCGGAGTGCAGGCCGTCGGCTGCAATGAGCAGCCGGCCCTGCACTTCGCGTTGCACGCCGTTGCCCGTTTCAAGGATGGCTGTGACACCCTGCGCCTCGTTGCGGTAGCCCGCCACGCGGTTGCCCAGTTGCACGGCGTCCGGCCCCAGGCGGCGTTTGACCTCATCCAACAACAGCATCTGCAGCTTGCCGCGGTACACCGCGTACTGCGGCCACTTGTAGCCGGCCAGCAGACCGCGCGGCTCGGCATAGACGTCGTTGCCGTTGCGCCCCACCAGGGCCCATTCCTTGGCCTGGATGCCAATGGTGTCGAGCAGGTCGGCACCAATGCCCAGGTCATACAACTCGCGCACGGCGTTGGGCTGCAAGTTGATGCCCACGCCCAGGGGCTGCAGCTCGGGCACGGCCTCATACACACGGCAGGGCACGCCGATCTGGTGCAGGGTGAGGGCCAGTGTCAGGCCGCCGATGCCGCCGCCGGCGATGAGGACAAGATCTTGTTCTTTGTTTTGAGAAGTCATGGAAAAAAGGTCTTCGGTTCTTGCGTCCAGGCCCGGGCCTGGCAAACGCGTGGCGACACTGTAAGGCATCTGCGACTGCGCCATGTCAGCCAGCCCCCACCAAGGCCCCTCGTGCGTAGAATGAACCGAAACCATTGACGGGCAGAAGGAATGACCGTGTCAAACGACTCACCGACAAATCAGATCCAGGCCCATACCGAGAAATACCAGTTCGAGGTATTCCCCTGGAATGACAATTTTGCAACCGGCATTGCGCTGGTCGACGAGCAGCATCAGCAGTTGGTGCACCTGATCAACAAGCTGGCCTCCCATCTGTCGCATGGTTCCAGCAACATCCAGATGGCCGAGGTGTTCGGGGAGCTGGTGGCGTATGCGGACTACCACTTCAAGGCGGAAGAGCAGATCTGGCAACCCCGCTTTCAGAACGACCCCTGGTACACGGCGCACAAGCGCGCCCATGATTCTTTTCTGCCCAAGGCGCAAGAGATCCAGAACAAGCTGACGGACGCTTCTTACGAAAAGGTGCTGGAGGAAACGCTGAAGTTCCTGGTCAACTGGCTGGTGTTCCACATCCTCGACAACGACCGCCGGATGGCCAAGACCCTGCGCGCCCTGGACGAGGGGCTCGGCCTGCAAGCCGCCAAAGCGCGCGCCGACGAGGAAATGACCGGGATCATGCAGACCTTCGTCGAGACGGTGCTGAGCATGTACGAGAACCTGACCTCACGCAGCCTGGAACTGATTCGGGAGAAGAACGAAAGGCTGAAGACGGAACGGGCCCTGGTGGTCAGCCAGATGCAGAAACAGTCGATGGACAAGCTGCTGCAAAGCATGAAGAAGACCATCGAAGCCATGGCTTCCACCGTGGAGATTCGCGCGCCCTACACCGCCGGCCACCAGCGGCGCGTGGCGCAACTGGCCGAGGCCATTGCGCAGGAACTGGGGCTGCCGGAGGATGAGGCGCAGGGCATCTACCTGGCCGCATCGGTCCACGACATCGGCGACATCCAGATCCCCGCTGAAATACTGACCCGGCCGGGCAGCCTGAACAGCATCGAGCGGGAAATTGTGCAGAACCATCCCCAGGCCGGCTATGACATCCTCAAAGGCATCGACTTCCCCTGGCCCATCGCAGAGATGATTTACCAGCATCACGAGCGGCTGGATGGCTCCGGCTACCCCAAGGGTCTCCTGGGCGATCAGATCCTTCTGGGCGCCAAGGTGATTGCGGTTTCTGATGTGGTGGAGGCGATGTCGTCGCACCGGCCATACCGGGCCTCGCTGGGTGTGGAAGCCGCCTTGGCCGAACTTGAAGCGCACAAGGGCCGGCTGTACGAGCCCGCGGTTGTGGATGCCTGCATCTCGCTGATTCGGGAAAAGAAGTTCGCCTTTCAGGCATGAGACGCCGGGCCAGAAGCCCGAGGCCTCGCGTCTGTCTACAGCGGCAAGAATTCAAAGCGCTACGCTTGGGCACCATGGCACAAGACAAAGAATCCGCCCCACTGCTGAAAGAACTGCTGAATGCCAAGGTTCTGGCCCACATCGGCCGTGTGGCGGCACAGGTGCACCCGGCGTTTGACCAGCGGGCCTATCTGGCCATGGCGTGCGAAGGGCTGGACGAGCTTTCCATCATGCAGCGCATGAGCCGCGCGGCGGACAGCCTGCGCGCGCACCTGCCGGCCGATTACCCCCGCGCGCTCAAAGCCGTTCGCCGCATGGCACCGCTGTTGCCCGGCGGTTTCGCCGACATGGTGTTGCCCGAGTTCGTGGGCCGGCACGGGCTGGATCATTTCGAGCTCTCGCTGGAAGCACTGCACGAGCTCACGCCTTACAGCAGCGCCGAGTTTGCGCTGCGCCCCTTCATTGCGCAGGACCCCGATGCCGTACTGGCCGTGGCCGCCCGCTGGGCCGAAGACGACAACGAGCATGTGCGCCGCCTGGCCAGCGAAGGCACACGCCCCCGCCTGCCCTGGGCCCGGCGCCTGCCCCTGCTGGTGGCCGAACCGCAGCGCACACGCCCCATCCTGGAAAAACTCAAGGTGGACCCGAGTGACTACGTGCGCCGCTCGGTGGCCAACCACCTCAACGACATCAGTAAGGACCACCCCGACTGGGTGCTGGCTCTGCTGGAAGGCTGGCCCACGCAGCAGGCCGAGACAAAGTGGATCGCCAAACACGCGCTGCGCAACCTCATCAAGGCCGGCCACCCTCGCGCGCTCCAGCTCGTGGGGGCCACGCTGGGCGCCAAGGTGCAACTGGCTTCTTTTGAGGTGTCCCCCACCGCCTTGCGCTTGGGGCAAACACTGCAGCTGGACGCGACGCTCGTGTCCACGGCGCGCCAGCCGCAGCGGCTGGTGATCGACTACGCCATCCACTACGTGAAGAAGAACGGCGACAGCAGCCGCAAGGTCTTCAAGCTGCGCACGCTGGAACTGGACGGCCAGGCGGAAGTGACGCTCAGCAAGCGCCAGACTATCGCGGACTTCACGACCCGCACCCACTACGCGGGACGGCATCAGGTGGAGCTGCTGATCAACGGCCTCACAGTGGCACATGGCCACTTCGATCTGAAGAAACCGGCGGCGTAGGCATCAGGCCTGTGCGGCCTTGGCGGGCATTGCTTCACGCCCGGGGTGCAGACCGCGCATGAAAAAAGCCACGCTTTATTCATGCGTGGCTTTTTGTTTCTGCGCGGCTTACGCCGCGCTGCTCATGCGAAGAGACTCAGCGGCATGCTCAATCGAGCGAAATCTTCTGGTCCTTGATCAGCTTGTGCCAGCGCACGACTTCGCTGCGCAGCAGGTCAGCGTACTGTTGCGGTGTGTTGCCGACGGGCTCCACACCGAAGTCCACCAAGCGCTGCTTCACGGCGGGCTGGTTGATGGCCGTGGCCACCTGTTTCTGCAGTGCATTCACAACGGCCGGTGCCGTACCGGCGGGTGCCACGATGCCAACCAGGGCAGCGGCGTCGACGCTCTTGTAACCCAGCTCGGCGAAAGTCGGCACGTCGGGCAACTGAGCCAGGCGCGTGGCATTGGCCACAGCGAGGGGCCGGATCTTGCCGGACTTGATGAAGGCCGCGCCGGCCGCCATGTCGACCATCATGGCCGGAATCTGGCCGCCGGCCAGATCGGACAAGGCAGGCGCCGCGCCGCGGTAGGGAATGTGGACCATGTGCAGACCGGCGGTGACTTTCAGGAGTTCCATGGCCAGGTGGTGCGGGCTGCCTGCTCCGGCGGAACCAAAGCTCACCTTGCCGGGATTGGCCTTGGCCTTGGCGATGAAGTCCTTGGCGTCCTTGGCGTCGGAGTCCGGACCGACCACCAGGATCATGGGGAAACGGCCCATCAGCGTCACGGGGGTGAGGTCTTTCTCCGGGCTGTAGGACAGCTTGGAATACAGGGCGGAGTTGAAGACCATGGTGCCGTTGTCGGCAGACAGGATGGTGTAACCATCGGGCGCGGAGCGGGCCGTCTCGGAGGCGGCGATGGCGGTGTTGCCGCCCGGCTTGTTGTCGATCAGAACGGGTTGCCCGATCTGGGTCGACAGCTGTTGGCCGATGGTACGCGCCAGGAAGTCGGAGCCGCCACCGGCCGGGTAAGGCACCAGCCAACGGATGGGCTTGGCGGGGTAGGACTGCGCGTGGGCAACGGACACCCCCACCAACAGAGGCAATGCCATCAGGCAGGCAGCAAGTCGTAATTTCAAGTTGAACTCCTCTATCAAGAAATGATTTATCCAAAGCCAAGGTCTGCGGCAGGTCAAGAAGCCAACCATTTCGTCGCACGAAAAAGCCAAGCTTTGCGCAAGATCAATGAAGCTTACATTTGCGTAATATAGCTGCGCAAAGCGTAATATCGACCAAGGGTATTCACTGAGGGCTGTTGCAATCGGCCTTTGCACAGTCAGCTTGCGCCTCAAGACAATGACCTCGCGTGCTATCGTTCGCGCCATTGGAGAAAACCGGAAAGTGACCCAGAAAAAAACCACCAAACCGCCGCTGGAACGCCGACAACGGGTTCAATCCGCAGAGATGGGCATGGGCATCCTGAAGGCCCTGAGCCGCCTGGGAGGCACCGCCAGCCTGACGCTGGTTGCCTCGGAGGTTGGCGAGAGCACCGCCAAAGTGCACCGCTACATGGCCAGCCTGATCCAGGAAGGCGTGGTGGAGCAGGATCCGACAACGCAACGTTATTTCCTCGGCCGTGAGGCCATTCAGATCGGTCTGGCGGCCATCCGGCAATGCGACCCCATTCGCCTGGGGGAGTCAGCCCTGGTGCGCTTGCGCGAGCAACTGGAAGTGACTTGTTTCCTCGCCATCATGGGCAACAAGGGCCCGACAGTGCTGCGCTTTGAAGAACCCGGCCTGCCCATCACCATCAATGTACGGGCAGGCTCCACTTTGCCCCTGCTCTGGTCGGCCACCGGGCAGGTGTTTCTGAGCTACCTGGACGATGCCAAGGTGCGTCACCAGGCCGACGAGGAATACAGCCGGGCAACCAAGGAGCAGCGGGCCTCGCTCTCCACCAAGCAACCGATCGACCATCTGCGCAAGACGGTTCGCGCCCATGGTTGCGCCGTGGTGCATGACACGCTGCTGCGAGGCATCAGCGCGGTGGCCGCACCGGTGTTCGACTACACGGGACGCACCAGCGCCGTGCTCACGGCGCTGGGTGCCACGGGCGGTTTTGACGCCCGCGCCGATGGTGTGATTGCCAAACAGGTCATGCGCGAGGCTGCGGCCATCAGCGCCGCACTGGGCTTTGACGGCCGCTGACACGGTGGCCTGACGCGCGCGCCACACGGCCCCGCAACAGGCGGGGCCGCTTCGATTTCCCTCCTTCCAGCGAGCCTCACCCATGACGGGTGAGACCACGCCGCTCCCCCGGCACGGGGCCTCTTCCAGTGCGGCCACAGCGCTGATGCCGCACGCCCACTCTCGCCCACACCTCGGCGCTTGGTCTAGGGATAACCCCAGTCACCAACATTACGCATTGCGTATCATAATTACGCAATACGAAGTTTGACCCAACTCAGGGAATCTGGGGCGCGGTCATGCCACAACGAGGTGAACCATGAACTCTTCCAGTGCTGCGGCTATCAAGCCGGGCTGCCCCATTGACCACAAGGCCTTGACCGGCTTGCAGGCGCCCAATGGCTGCCCCATCAGCCAGCGCGCGGCCGAATTCGATCCGTTCGAGGACGCCTACCAGCAGGACCCGCCCGAGTACGTGCGCTGGGCACGGGAGCAGGAGCCGGTCTTCTACAGCCCCAAACTGGGTTACTGGGTCGTGACACGCTACGACGACATCAAGGCAATCTTCCGCGACAACATCACGTTCAGCCCCTCGATCGCGCTGGAAAAGATCACCCCCACAAGCCAGGAGGCCAACGACGTTCTCGCGTCCTACAACTACGCGATGAACCGCACGCTGGTGAACGAGGACGAGCCGGCCCACATGGCGCGGCGCCGTGTGCTCATGGAGCCGTTCACCCCCGAAGCACTCAAGCACCATGAGCCCATGGTGCGCCAGGTGACGCGGGAATACGTCGACCGCTTCATCAACGACGGCAAGGCCGACCTGGTCGACCAGATGCTGTGGGAGGTTCCGCTCACCATCGCCCTGCACTTCCTGGGCGTGCCTGAGGAAGACATGGACACGCTGCGGCAGTATTCGATTGCCCACACCGTCAACACCTGGGGCCGGCCGAAGCCGGAGGAGCAGATCAAGGTCGCGCACGCGGTCGGCAACTTCTGGCAGCTGGCCGGCAAGATCCTCGACAAGATGCGCAAAGACCCCAGTGGCCCGGGCTGGATGCGCTACGGCATCCGCAAGCAGGCTGAGTACCCGGACGTCGTCACGGACTCGTACCTGCATTCGATGATGATGGCCGGCATCGTGGCCGCGCACGAGACCACAGCCAACGCCACGGCCAATGCCGTCAAGCTGCTGTTGCAACACCCGAGCGCCTGGCGGGACATCTGCGAAGACCCCGGTTTGATTCCCAACGCAGTGGAGGAATGCATCCGCTACAACGGCTCGGTGGCCGCCTGGCGACGGCTTGCCACCAAGGACACGCGCATTGGCGACATCGACATCAGCGCCGGCAGCCGGCTGCTGATCGTGATGTCATCCGCCAACCATGACGGGCGCCACTTTGAAGACCCGGACCTCTTCGACATCCGCCGCGACAACTCGAGCGAGCACCTGACCTTTGGTTATGGCTCGCACCAGTGCATGGGCAAGAACCTGGCGCGCCTGGAGCTGCAGATCTTCCTGGAGGAGCTCACCAAGCGCCTGCCGCACATGCGCCTGTCACCGCAGAAATTCACCTATGTGCCCAATACCTCCTTCCGCGGCCCCGAGCACCTCTGGGTGGAGTGGGACCCGACGCTGAACCCGGAACGTGTTCAGCCGGCCATCCTTCAGCAGCAGGCCACCGTCCGCATGGGCGAGCCGTCCCGGCATGCAATCAGCCGGACCGTCGTCGTGGACGAGGTGCGCCAGGTGGCGACCGACATCCTGCACCTGCGGCTGAAGTCGCCCGACGGCAGCGCCATGCCGCGCTGGACGCCGGGCTCGCACATCGACGTCGAGTGCGGTACGCCTGATCTGTCGCGCCAGTACTCGCTGTGCGGCGACCCGGCTGACAGCAGCGTGCTGGAGATCGCCGTGCTCAAGGACCCAGACAGCCGGGGCGGCTCGCGCTGGCTGCATGAGGACCTCCAGCGCGGTGACAAGCTCAAGATCCGCGGCCCGCGCAACCATTTCCGCTTTGATGAAAGCACAAAGAAGGCCATCTTCATTGCGGGCGGCATCGGCATCACCCCGGTTGCCACGATGGCGCGCAGAGCCAAGGAACTTGGCATCGACTACGAGCTGCATTACAGCGGGCGTTCGCGCGACACCATGGCTTTCCTGGATGAGTTGTCCCAACTGCACGGCACACGGCTGCAGGTCTACGCCAAGGATGAAGGTCAGCGCAATGATTTCGGCCGCTTGCTGGGCCAGCCGCAGGAAGGGACGCAGGTCTACGCCTGCGGCCCGGTGCGGATGCTCGAATCGCTGGAAAGCTGCTGCGAAAAATGGCCGGAAGATGCACTGCGGGTTGAACACTTCCAGTCCACACGCAGTACCCTCGACCCCGAGAAGGAACATGCCTTTGAGGTTGAACTCAAGGACTCGGGCCTGCTCGTCAAGGTACCCGCCAACCAGACCTTGCTGACGGCCCTGCGCTCTGCCAACATCGACATCCAGAGCGATTGCGGCGAAGGCCTGTGCGGCTCTTGTGAGGTCAAGGTGCTATCGGGCCAGGTGGACCACCGGGACGTGGTGCTGACACGCTCCGAACGCGAAGCGAACAACAAGATGATGGCCTGCTGCTCCAGGGCGGCGGGCATGAAACTGATCCTTGAGCTCTGAGCGGCAGTGCCCCTCACGCTCCCTACAACACACATCAGGAGAAAGACATGAAGATCAAGAAAATTCACCACGTGGCCTACCGCTGCAAGGACGCCAAGCAGACCGTCGAGTGGTACAGCAAGTACCTCAACATGGACTTCCAGCTCGCCTTTGCCGAAGACCTGGTGCCCTCCACCAAGGCGCATGACCCCTACATGCACATCTTCCTGGACGCCGGTGCCGGCAATGTGCTGGCCTTCTTCGAGCTGCCACTGCAGCCCGAGATGGGCCGCGACACCAACACCCCCGCCTGGGTGCAGCACATCGCGTTCGAAGTCGAGTCGCTGGATGTGCTGGAGCAGGTCAAGGCGCGGCTGCAGGCCGATGGCATTGAAGTGGTGGGCATCACCGACCACACGCTGTTCAAGTCGATCTATTTCTTCGATCCCAACGGCCACCGCCTGGAACTGGCCGTGGACACCAGCACGCCTGAGCTGGTGGCCCGCGCCGCAGCCGTGAAGTGGGACATGCTCAATGAATGGAGTCAGACCAAACGCGCGCCGAAACACGCCGCGTGGATGCACTCGCTGGAGTTCGAGGACGGCAAGGCATGATCAACGAGACACACGATCCGGCTCTGCGCAGCTGGGTCGCCTCGGCCAATGATGCAGCCAGCGACTTCCCCGTCCAGAACCTGCCCTTTGCCGCCTTCCGGCGCCGGGGCAGCCAGGAGGCGTTTCGGGTCGGCGTAGCGATTGGCGACCAGGTGCTGGACCTGGGCCAGCCCGCGGTGTGCGCAGCCCTGGGGCTGGACGCCAGCGTCACTGCCGCCCTGGCGCAACCGGCCCTGAACGGGCTGATGGCCCAGGGCCCGGCCGTCTGGTCGGCCCTGCGTCTGGCACTGTCGCGCGCGCTGCGCGAAGGCTCACCCTTGCAAGCCACCTTGCAGGCTGCGTTGCTGCCGCAAGCGCAGGTGGAATACACCTTGCCGGCCCGCATAGGCGACTACACCGACTTCTACACCTCGGTCTACCACGCCACCAATGTCGGCAAGCTGTTCCGCCCCGACAACCCGCTGCTGCCCAACTACAAGTGGGTGCCCATCGGCTACCACGGCCGCAGTTCCAGCATTGGCGTGTCGGGCCAGGCGTTTCACCGGCCCAAGGGGCAACTGATGGCGCCCGGCGCCGCGGCCCCGGCGCTGGCGCCCAGCCAGCGCATGGACATCGAGCTGGAACTGGGCATCTTCATCGGCCAGGGCAATGCTCTGGGCGAGCCCATTCCAATGCTGCAGGCCGAGGACCATGTGTTCGGCCTGTGCCTACTCAACGACTGGTCGGCGCGCGACATCCAGGCCTGGGAATACCAGCCGCTGGGGCCGTTTCTGGCGAAGAACTTCGCCACCACCGTCTCGCCCTGGGTGGTGACACTCGAAGCGCTGGCACCGTACCGCACCGCGCCGTTCCGCCCGGCCGAAGACCCGCAGCCCCTGCCCTACCTGGACTCCCAAGCCAACCGTGAGCATGGCGCCTTGGACATCCAGCTCGAAGTGCTGATCCAGACCCCAAAGATGAAACAGGCCGGCCTGGCGCCACACCGCCTGGTGCAGACCAGCTACCGCCACGCCTACTGGACCATGGCCCAACTGGTGACGCACCACACCGTCAACGGCTGCAACCTGCAGCCGGGTGATCTGTTTGGCAGCGGCACACTGTCGGGGCCAACACTGGAGCAGGCCGGCGCCCTGCTGGAGCTGACTGCCGGTGGCAAGCATCCCATCAGCCTGCCCCATGGCGAGACGCGCACCTTCTTGCAGGACGGTGACACCGTGCTGCTGCGCGGCCACTGCAGCCAGGCCGGGGCTGCACGCATCGGCTTTGGCGTGTGCGAAGGCACACTGCTGCCGGCGCGGGACTGAGGCTACTGCAGCGTGGTGTCAGGCTTCGGGTGTCGACATCACGCGATTGCGTCCCGTGGCCTTGGCTTCGTACAGGGCCTTGTCGGCCCGTGACACCATGTCGGCCACGAGAGCAGAAGGCTCCTCGGCCGTCGCGGTGGTGTCCAGCATCGAAACGCCGAGGGAGACCGTCACGCGGATGGTCTCTTGCGTCTTGGCCGGTACGCTTTGGGCCGCCACGATGCGCCGGATGCGTTCTGCCGTTTCCAGTCCGGCCTGCAACGGCGTTGCGGGCAGCAGCACCACGAACTCCTCGCCACCGTAGCGCGCCACCACATCGCTGCCGCGCAGTTGCGCCTTGATCAGCCGGGCCACGTAACCGAGCACTTCATCACCGGCCTGGTGCCCCAGCGTGTCGTTGAGCTTCTTGAAGTGGTCCACATCCAGAAACATGCAGACCAGCGGTGCGCCGCTGCGGCGCGCCGCAACCACCTCTTCCAGGCAACGCGATTCGAAATAACGGCGGTTGTGCACACCAGTGAGGGCGTCGGTCAGCCCTGCGAGCTTGAGGCGCTCGGTGGCCAGGGCACTGTCCAGGCACACGGCCACCAGCGCGGCCAGCCGCTCCAGAAAATCGGTGCTGCTGCCGGACAGGAAACGTTGGCGGTCCTTGCTGCCCAGGTTCAGGCTGCCGATGAAACGGCCGTGGTGCACCAGGGGCAGCAAGGCGAGCGAGACCACCCCCGGCACTTCGGTCTCGAAGAGGAAGGTGTGGGCTGGCCCGTTGGGGGTCAGGATGGGCCGGCCCGCGTGGGCGTACAGCGCCTGCAGGGCTTGGTCGCTGTCCAGAAAGATCAGTCCATCCTCCGGCACGCTGGCCGCCTGGCTGGCCAGGATCTGAGCCACCTCGTGCTGCGGGTCCACCAGCACGAGGGAGACCGTGTCAAGTTCGAACAACGTCCTGTAATCCTGCAGCAGCGTCCGGATCAGTTCAGCCAGGCTGGCCGCACCAATCACCTTGCGCTCCAGCAGGTCGAAGCGCCTCATCTTTTCCTGGTTGAGGCGTGCCTCGCGCATCATGGCGTCGAGCTGGGCGCGCAGGCGCTGGTTCTCGGCCTGCAGCACGGCACCCGATAAGTGGCTGCCTGGCGACGTGCGCTGACCCGACTTGTCGTTCAAGCCCTTGCTCCCGGTCGGCATGTCGTTTTCAGCATGCCGCGATGGTACTGCCCAGCCGGTCAGGCCAGCGGCTCAGGCAGACCGACGGCATGTTTTATCTACCTGGCGGCGTTGGGGAAGAACAGCTGCTCGCCGCCGATCTTGTAGGCGGCAATGGCGTTCTGGCCGGCGGGCGAAACCACCCAGTCAACGAACTTCTGCGCCTCGGCCAGTTTGACCTGCGGGTGCCTGGCCGGGTTGACCACCATCACGCCGTATTGATTGAACAGACGCTTGTCGCCTTCCACCAGCACCGCCAGGTCAGCACGGTTCTTGAAGTTGAGCCAGGTTCCGCGGTCGGCCAGCACGTAGGCGCCGCTGCTGGCGGCAATGTTGAGCGCCGGGCCCATGCCGCAGCCGCATTCCTTGTAGCCGCTGCCTTTTTTATCGGCCAGATCGGCCAGCTTCCAGAAGCGCAGTTCGGCGGCATGCGTGCCGCTCTTGTCACCGCGCGAGATGAAGGAGCCATTGGTCGCACTGATCTTCTTCAGTGCCACCGCGATGTCATTGCCTTTGGTACCCAGCGGATCAGCCTTGGGGCCGATCAGCACGAAGTCGTTGTACATGACGGGCAGGCGCTTGAGGCCAAAGCCCTCGGCGACGAATTTCTCTTCTGCCACCTGATCGTGCACGAACACCACGTCGGCATCACCGCGGCGCGCCATGTCCAGCGCCTGGCCGGTGCCCAGGGCCACCACCTTGATGTCGATGCCGCTGGCCTTCTTGAATTCGGGCAGCAGGTAGGAGAACAGGCCCGACTGCTCGGTGGAGGTGGTCGACGACATGACGATGGTCTGAGCCGACACCGCCAGAGATGCTATCGAAATCGTAGCTGCTAGCGCAGCCTTGACGAGGGTGGAAGCCCCAAAAGACCATGAAGATTTGAAAGCGCTCATACCTGTTCTCCTTTGACGAATAAATGGGCAGTTGACGAGACGGCACGCAGCCGCTCGATATCGAAAAACGCCTGCACCGGCAGGTCGGCCTGCACCCGCCCCTGCTCCAGGTAGATCACCCGGGTGGCCAGGCGCTTGACCTGGCCCAGGTTGTGGCTGGCGAAGATCACGGTCACCGGGCGGCCGTCCTGGCGCTGGGCGCCACTGGCGAATTCCGCCATCAGCTGCTCCACCTCGCGCTTGGCGTGCGGGTCAAGGCTGGCGGTGGGCTCGTCGAGCATCAGCACATCGGGCTGCAGAGCCCAGGCGCGCGCCATGGCCAGGCGCTGCTGCTGACCGCCGGACAGTGTGCGTGCCGGTCGGCCCGCCTTGTCGGCCAGTTCGACGCGTTCAAGTGCCTCCAACGCCTTGTCCTTGGCGACCTGCCAAGGCGTGCCGCGCAGCCACAGGGCTAGCGCCACGTTGTTGCGCGCCGAGGTGCGCAGCATGAAGGGCCGCTGAAACAGCATGGCCTGCCGCGCAGCCGCATGGCTGACGCACTGGCCGGCCGTAGGCCGCTGCAAGCCGTGCAGCAGGCGCAGCAGCGTGCTCTTGCCACTGCCGTTGGCCCCCACCAGCGCCACCGACTCGCCATGCCCGATGCGCAGCGTCACATCCACCAGCGCATGCACCGGACCAAACGACACACCGGCCGATTGCAAATCAAAAATGGCGGTCATGCCACGGCCTCCACGCCCGCCGCGATGCCGTTGGCATGGCCTTCAACGCGTTCCCGCCAGCGCCGCACCAGGGAAATCAGGGTATTGAGCATCAGCACCACGCCCAGCAGCAGAAGACCCAGTGCCAACGCCAGCGGCAAGTCGCCCTTGCTCGTTTCCAGCGCAATGGCGGTGGTCATGACGCGGGTGAAACCATCGATGTTGCCTCCAACGATCATCACCGCACCAACCTCCGAGATGGCGCGGCCGAAGGAAGCCATCAGCATGGTGAGCAAGGCATAGCGCTCGTCCCAGGCCAGCAGCAGGCTGCGCAGCAAGGAGCCGGCCCCGAGCGAACGCAGTTGCTCGCCATGCTGGTTTTCCGCATCCTCGATGACCTGGCGCGTCAAGGCGGTGGCCATTGGCAGCACCAGCACGGCCTGTGCCAGCACCATGGCCTGGAAATTGAACAGCCAGCCCAGATGCCCCAGCGGCCCGGAACGCGACAGCAGCAGATAAACCACCAAGCCGACCACCACCGAGGGGATGGCCAGCAATGTGTTGAGCAGAGTCAGGATGGCATTGCGCCCGGCGAAGCGGGCCACACCAAGCCAGGCGCCGAGCACCAAGCCCGCGCTGCAGGCCAGCGCGCAGGCGGTGGCACTGACAGCAAGCGAGCGGCCGACGATGGCCAGCAGGACGGGATCGAGGGAGGTGATGAGTTGCAGCGCTGTGACCGCGCTTTCGGTGAATGTCGACATGGCTGGGTTATCGTACGGACTCGATCAATTCCCCACGATATGAACCGCCGTGCATAGGTTGCAATTCCACTACACATTCGGCTCCCAGCCACAGGACCGCGCGGGATTGATCCGCAACCCGCTGTTCGATCTGCTGTACGCCGTGCAGGAGTCCGGTTCGATCTCGGGTGCTGCGCGCACGCTGCAGCTGTCGTACCGTCACGTCTGGGGCGAGCTCAAGCGCTGGGAAGGTGAGCTGGGACATGAGCTCATCGTCTGGGAAAAAGGCCAGTCGGCCCGGCTGACCGAATTTGGCAACAAGCTGTTGTGGGCCGAACGACAGGCACAGGCACGCTTGTCGCCGCAGATCGAAGCCTTGCGTGCCGACCTGGAGCGCGCCTTTGCCGTGGCTTTCGACGACTCGGTGCATGTGGTGACGCTGTACGCCAGCCACGACGATGCCCTGAGCGCCCTGCGCATGCATGCCGCCAGCCAGCACCAGCTGCATCTGGATGTGCGCTTCACCGGCAGCGTGGACGCCATTCGCGCCCTCAACGAGGGCCGCTGCGTGATGGCGGGCTTTCATACGCTGCACCAGCCGGGCCAGGGTTCACTGGCCGAGCACACCTACAAACCGCTGCTCAAACCCGGCCTGCACAAGATCATCGGCTTCGCGAAACGCAGCCAGGGCCTGATGGTGGCCAAAGGCAATCCAATCGGCCTGCGCTCCCTGCACGACCTGCCGCGCAGCGGTGCACGATTCGTGAACCGTGCCCTGGGCACGGGCACACGCGTGCTGTTCGACGAGCTGCTGGCCCAGGCTGGCATCAGCGCCAGCAAGATCAAGGGTTACGACCATACCGAGCCCTCGCACACCGCCGTGGCCCAGGCCGTGGCGGCCGGCCAGGCCGATGCAGGCCTCGGCATTGAGGCTGCCGCGCGGACTCGCGGTCTGGACTTCGTGCCGCTGGTGGAGGAGAACTACCACCTGGTCTGCCTCAAGTCGGCTTTGGACGAACCCGCGGTGCAGGCCTTGTGCAGCGTGCTGCAAAGCCAGGGTTGGCAGGAGGTGCTGCACCAGTTGCCAGGCTACCACCTGGCCGATCAGGCCGGTCAGGTGCTGTCGCTGCGCCGCACGCTACCGTGGTGGAACTACCGGACCGAGAAGTCGCCGTCCGGTGCCAGACCGAAGCCGGCCTCTCAGAGGGTGCAGGAGCGGAAACCGCAGAAGATGTCGTCGCGCCCCGGCAAATAGTAGTTGCGGTACTTCGGCGACTTCAGCCGGGCACGCGTCGCAAACGAGGCCCCGCGCAGCACCTTGTGCGTGCCGAACCAGGGTTCGGAGTAGTCGCGGTAAGGATCCGCGGCAAAGCCGGGGTAGCCGAAGAAGCTGCTGGCAGTCCATTCCCACACCATGCCCCAGCGGAAACCGAGCCGCGCTGCGCTGTGGGCTGCCAGTTCCCACTCCACCTCGGTTGGCAGTCGCCGGCCGGCCCAGCGGCACCAGGCATCAGCCTCCCACCAGCTCAGGTGCATGGCTGGCTGGTCACCCGCGCGGCGCTGGGTCTGGCCGAACAGGGTCTGCAGTACTGCGCCCTGGCCGCCGCCCCGTCCCTCCGAACGGGCCACCCCGATCTGCTCCACATGGCGCGGCGCACGCCGGCCCTCGCCGCGCGCTTTCTCCTGCAGCCAGTCCCAACCGGCCGGCTGCCAGAATTCCGGCCGGTCGTAGCCGCCGTCGGCCACGAATTCGACGTACTGCATCCAGCTGACAGGCTGGGCATCGATCTCGAATTCCGGCACCGCCACCTCATGTGCCGGGCGTTCGTTGTCGAAGGTAAAGCCGTTGCCAGCATCGAGCCCGAGGCGCCAGCGTGCGGCCGGTACCCACAAGGGTTCACGCGCCGGCGACGGGGCCGGCAAGGTCAACGCCAGCGGCAGGCCCAGTGTCTGGGCCATGTAGATGAAGGCCTCACCGTGCATGTCTTCGTGAAACAAGGCCAGGCGGTAGAAATAAAGCGCATCATCCTCATCCGGCGTCTTGGCCAGCAGGTCGAGGGTGGACTCCAGCGTTGCCAGCAGGTAGTCCTTGAGTTCGCCCAAGGAAGGCAACGCCAGCTGCCAGCGGCTGTCGTGCGGCACCCGGCTGGAGTCCCACCACCGATCGGCATAAGGAAGCAGCGAGGCCAGTTGGGTTGCCTGCGGGTCACAGCGCGGCCCCTGGTGGCGCTGCAGGTTACGGCCGATCCAGCGCTCCTGGAACCAGCCGATATGGCCGAGTTCCCACAAAGGCGGGTTGAGTTCGGCCCGCAACGGCACGCGAAAGCCCTCGGCACCAAGTGCCTGCTCGTACTGCGAGATCAGGTGCAGCGTGTGGTTGCGCGCATCCATCAGGGCCAGGGACAGCAGGTCGCGCCCCGCCTGCCGCATGGCCGGTGAATCGATGGTGCCTGGCCTGGCAGACAAAGGGACGGTGCTCATGCGCACCATTATTTATCGGTGCGCCGGTTCCGGGTGATTTCCCGCCAAGATGATGTACGTATTTACCCCTATTTCTCACCCGACCCTCCTCCGGGCGAGGCGCCCTACAATTTCGCACCTGCCAATAATTTGACACGCAGCACTTGCTAGTAGGCAACTGCTGCGTGTTTCTTTATCTGTCAATCGTGTCTTCAGACACCCTCCTCCTTTTGCATGCCATGGGACCAACTCAATGCGCGCTTTACTGAAGTTCTCCAATGCCGTGGACTGGCTGAACGCCCAAGTCGGCAAATACGTGATCTGGCTCATCTTTGCAGCCACCACCATCAGTGCCCTCAACGCCATCGTGCGCAAGGTCTTCGACACCAGCTCCAATGCCTACCTCGAAGCACAGTGGTACCTGTTCGCCTGGTCGTTCCTGGCCGCGGCCGGCTACACCCTGCTGCACCGCGAACATGTGCGCATCGACGTGCTGAACAGCCGCCTGCCCAAGCGCGCGCAGGTGTGGATCGACATCATCGGTTTTGCTTTCTTCCTGACACCGCTGTGCCTCGTGGTCCTCTACCTCGGCATTCCGCTGGTGATCCAGATGTTCCAGACCGGCGAAACATCACCCAACCCCGGCGGTCTGATCCGCTGGCCGGTCTGGGCGGCGCTGCCTTTCGGTTTTGTTTTGCTACTGCTGCAGGGCTGGTCGGAACTGATCAAGCGCATCGCCTTCCTGCGCGGTCAGGGACCTGACCCGATGGGCCGCCTGAGCGACAAATCGGCCGAGGAGGAACTGGCCGAAGCCCTGCGTGCCCAGGCCGCCGCCGAAAACTTTGAAGCCAGCCCCGCGACCGGCGCTGCCCCCCAACGCTAAGCGGCTGGAGCTACTCAATATGGAATTCATCACCACCAATTTCGCCCCGATCATGTTCGCGGGGCTGATCATGTTCTTGCTGCTGGGCTTCCCGGTGGCATTCAGCCTTGGTGCCTGCGGCCTGTTCTTCAGTTTCATCGGCATCGAGCTCGGCGTGTTTCCCTCTTCCGTGATGGCCTGGCTGCCACAGCGCCTGATCGGCATCATGGCCAACTACACCCTGCTGGCCGTGCCCTTCTTCACCTTGATGGGGCTGGTACTTGAACGCAGCGGCATGGCCGAGGACTTGCTTGAAACCGTCGGTCAGGTCTTTGGCCCGATGCGTGGCGGTCTGGCACTGGCGGTGGTCTTCGTCGGCGCGCTGCTGGCGGCCACCACCGGCGTGGTGGCGGCTTCCGTCATCTCCATGGGTCTGATCTCCCTGCCCATCATGCTGCGCTACGGCTATGACCGGCGCCTGACCAGCGGCGTGATCGCTGCCTCCGGTACCTTGGCACAGATCATCCCGCCCTCGCTGGTGCTGATCATCATGGCCGACCAGCTCGGCCGCAGCGTGGGTGACATGTACAAGGGTGCCTTCATCCCCGGCTTCATGCTGATGGGCCTGTATGTCGCCTATGTCCTGTTCCTGGCCGTCTTCAAGCCGGAGCGCGTACCGGCTCTGCCGCCCGAGGCACGCACGTTCCGCGAAGCCGATGGCAGCAGCGGCTACACCTCGCTGGCTGTGCTGACCGCGCTGTCGGCCACGGTGTCGGTCTTCCTCGCACGCAACATGGAAGCGGTGCACACCTGGTGGCTGGGCGAAGAAGTGAGCTTCGTTGCCACGGACGAGAAGATCGTGGTCGCCATGTGCGGCGGCGTCTTCCTGGCACTCATCATCGCGCTGGTGAATCGCGCCACCAAGCTGGGCCTGCTGTCGCGTCTGGCGGAACGCGTGACGTTCGTGCTGATTCCGCCGCTGCTGCTGATCTTCCTGGTGCTGGGCACCATCTTCCTGGGCGTGGCCACACCGACCGAAGGCGGCGCCATGGGCGCCCTGGGTGCGCTGATCATGGGCTGGATGCGCAAGCGTCTGGACCTCAAGCTGCTCAAGCAGGCCCTGGCATCGACCACCAAGCTGGCCAGCTTCGTGATGTTCATCCTGATCGGCGCGACCGTGTTCAGCCTGGTGTTCCAGGCCGCGGACGGCCCGAAGTGGGTGGAACACCTGATGGCCAATCTGCCCGGCGGTCAGGTCGGCTTCCTGATCCTGGTCAACGTCATGATCTTCTTCCTGGCGTTCTTCCTCGACTACTTCGAGCTGTCGTTCATCGTGGTGCCGCTGCTGGCGCCGGTGGCCGAGAAACTGGGCATCGACCTGATCTGGTTCGGCGTGCTGCTGGCCGTCAACATGCAGACTTCGTTCATGCACCCGCCGTTCGGCTTCGCATTGTTCTTCCTGCGCTCGGTCGCGCCGGAAAAACCCTATGTGGATCGCGTGACCAAGAAGGTCATGGAGCCGGTGACCACCATGCAGATCTACAAGGGCGCCATTCCCTTCCTGATCATCCAGCTGACCAT
This sequence comes from Curvibacter delicatus NBRC 14919, assembly GCF_001592265.1. Classification (GTDB taxonomy): domain Bacteria; phylum Pseudomonadota; class Gammaproteobacteria; order Burkholderiales; family Burkholderiaceae_C; genus Hylemonella; species Hylemonella delicata. The sequence continues at coordinate 133,081 of NZ_BCWP01000003.1, forward strand.
GGTCGGCATCCTGATCGCCTTCCCGCAGCTGGTGACCGGCAGCCTGGACAAGAAAGTGGAAGTCAACATGGAGAGCATCAGCGACCAGATGCGCGACAGTCTGTCCACAGAAGACAGCAACGACAACGCAGATCCAGGTTATGGTGCCGATGAAAAACCGGACGCAACAGCCCCCGCACCGGAAGCTGCCGGTGCAAGCACTGAAGACGATCCGCTCAAGGCCATGCAGGACGCCCTCAAGGCCGACAAGAAGAAATAGCGGGACGGCACGCTGGCACGGCGGACCGACACCGCGCGTGCCAGCTGCAGAGAGCCACGCTGCCAGACCCATGAAAAAAAGCCGCGCATTGCGCGGCTTTTTTGTGCCTGCCACAGCGTGGCAGGTGCGGGAAGATTTAGATCTTCACCGCGTTCATGTACTGGTTGAACGGGAATTCGGAGAAGCGGTTCCACAGGATCTGGTCGCGCTGGAACGCACGCATGTCCTGGTGGATCTTCTTGAACTCGGGCGACTTGGCTTCGTGCTCGGCGAACACTTCCATCGAGGCCTTGAAGCCGGCGTCCATCACAGCCTTCGGGAAGGCCTTGAGCTGGGTCTTTTCAGCCACCAGTTGCTTGAGGGCGATCGGGTTCCAGGCATCGTACTTGGCGGTCATGTCGCGTGCTGCCACAACGGTTGCAGCGTCGAGGATGGCCTTGTTCTCATCCGACAGCTTGGCATAGGCCTTGTTGTTGATGAAGAACTCGAGGTCGGCGCCGCCTTCCCACCAGCCGGGGTAGTAGTAGAACGGAGCCACCTTGTTGAAGCCCAGTTTCTGGTCGTCGTACGGGCCGACAAACTCGCTCGCGTCCAGCGTGCCTTTTTCCAGTGCCTGGTACACGTCACCGGCAGGCATGTTCTGCGCCACCACGCCCAGCTTGGCCATGGCTTCGCCGAACAGGCCGCCGCCCAGGCGCATCTTCAGGCCCTTGAGGTCGGCCACGGACTTGATCTCCTTGCGGTACCAGCCACCCATCTGGGTGCCGGTGTTGCCTGCGGTGGCGGTACGGAAGTTGTACTTGGCAAAGAAGGCGTCCAGCAACTTGCGGCCATTGCCGTATTGCTTCCAGGCTTCATTCTGGCGTGCGGTCAGGCCAAAGGGCACGGCGCAGCTGAAGGCAAAAATGGGATCCTTGCCCGTGAAGTAGTAGGACGCAGACTGCGCCATTTCGATCGTGTCGCCCTGCAGCGCATCCACCACGCCGAAAGCGGGCATCAACTCGCCGGCCGGGTGAACCGAGATTTCGAACTTGCCGCCCGACATGGCCTTGACGGTCTTGGCCAGCATTTCAGCGCTGCCGAAGATAGTCGCAAGCGACTTGGGGAAGCTCGAAGCAAGGCGCCAACGCACGGCAGCTTGAGCATGCACGGCAGGGGCGACACCGGCGGCGAGCACGCCAGCAATACCGGCCTGCTTGATGATGGAACGACGATCCATGGGGCGATCTCCAGATTTTGGGTTGAAAAACTGACCATGCGTCTCATGAACGCACGGAGTACAGGCTGCGAAGTCTAAACCGAAACAGGTGTGTTCAGGCTGATGGACGGCAATGGTTATCCCTAGGCCACGACCTTGAACGCAGGGCGTGCCTGCGCCACCAGATCAGGGAAACGCTTCTCGATGCTGGCCTGCATGCCCGCGGCATCCAGCCCCTGCAAACTCAGCAGCTTGGCCGGGTCGCCGTGCTCGATGAAGACATCGGGCAGCCCCAGTTGCAGCAGCGGCTTGAGTACCCCTGCAGCCTGCAGGGCCTCACTCACCGCACTGCCGGCGCCACCCATGACAGCGCCCTCTTCCACGCTGACCAGTGCCTCGTGTTCGGCCGCTACCTGAAGCAGCAACTCGGTATCGAGCGGCTTGACCCAACGCATGTTGACCACAGTGGCGCCGAGCTTCTCGGCCACGTCCAGCGCGGGGTAAAGCAGCGTGCCGAAGGCCAGGATGGCAATGCCTTTGCCCTGACGCCGGACCTCACCCTTGGCAAACGGCAAGCCTGACAAGCCGGCCTCGGGGGCGACACCGACACCCGCACCGCGCGGGTAACGCACCGCCACCGGGTGGTTCTGCTCGAAGGCGGTACTCAACAGCTGACGGCACTCGCGCTCATCGGCCGGGCAGGCCACGCTCACATTCGGAATGCAGCGCAGGTAGGGAATGTCGTAGGCACCGGCGTGTGTGGCCCCGTCGGCGCCGACCAGGCCCGCACGGTCGAGCGCGAACACCACCGGCAGGTTCTGCAGCGCCACGTCGTGGATCAGCTGGTCGTAGGCGCGCTGCAGGAAGGTGGAGTAGATCGCCACCACCGGCTTCAGCCCTTCGCAGGCCAGGCCGGCGGCGAACGTGACCGCGTGCTGCTCGGCGATGCCGACGTCGTAATAACGATCGGGGAAACGCTGGTGGAACTCCACCATGCCGGAACCCTCGCGCATGGCCGGCGTGATGCCAACCAGGCGCGGATCCTTCTCAGCCATGTCGCACAGCCAGTGGCCAAACACCTGGGTAAAGGTCTGTTTCGGCGGCGTGGCCGGTTTCTGCAGACCGACCGCCGGGTCGAACTTGCCCGGGCCGTGGTAGGCCACCGGGTCGGCCTCGGCCAGCTTGTAGCCCTGGCCCTTCTTCGTGACCACGTGCAGGAACTGCGGCCCCTTGAGGTGCTTGATGTTCTCCAGCGTGGGAATGAGCGATTCGAGGTCGTGGCCGTCGATCGGGCCGATGTAGTTGAAGCCGAACTTCTCGAACAGAGTCGCCGGCACCACCATGCCCTTGGCGTGCTCCTCGATGCGCTTGGCCAGCTCGAACAGCGGCGGCGCGCCCTTGAGCACCGTCTTGCCAACGTTCTTGGCGGCGGCATAGAACTGGCCGCTCATCAACTGCGCCAGGTAGCGGTTGAGCGCCCCCACCGGCGGGCTGATGCTCATGTCGTTGTCATTCAGGATGACCAGCAAGCGGCAGTCTTCCACGCCGCCGTGGTTGAGCGCCTCAAAGGCCATGCCGGCCGTCATGGCACCGTCGCCGATGACGGCGATGGCATGGCGGTCTTCGCCCTTTTGCCGCGCCGCCAACGCCATGCCCAAGGCGGCGGAGATCGATGTGCTGGAGTGGGCGGTGCCGAAGGCGTCGTATTCGCTTTCGGTGCGCTGCGGGAAGCCCGAGAGGCCACCGAGCTGGCGCAGCGAGGCCATGCGTTCACGCCGACCGGTCAGGATCTTGTGCGGGTAGGTCTGGTGGCCCACGTCCCACACCAGGCGGTCATGCGGTGTATTGAAGACGTAATGCAGCGCCACGGTGAGCTCCACCGTGCCGAGGTTGGAACTGAGGTGGCCGCCGGTTTTGGCCACACTCTCCAGCAGGTAGGCGCGCAGTTCATCCGCCAGCGTGCGCAACTGGAGACGCGAAAGCTTGCGCAGATCCGCCGGATCGTTGACGGTCTGCAGCAAGGGATAGGTGGTGTTCGACATACGCTATGTTTTTGATAGCTGGTTGCGCAATATTGACAAGGGCTTGATGCCGATTTGATACTCAACTGGCACGGTTGACCACCATGTCGGCCAAGGCACGCAGCGCGCGCGTGTCGGCCAGGCCGCTGGCATCAAGTGCTGCCAACGCCTGTGCCAGCAGCTCCTGCGCATAACGCTGCGAGCGCTCCAGCCCGAGGATGGAGACATAGGTCGGCTTGTCCTGCTCGGCATCCTTGCCGGCGGTCTTGCCCAGGGTAGCGGAGTCGGCCGTCACGTCGAGGATGTCGTCCACCACCTGGAAGGCCAGGCCGATGGCGGCGCCATAGGTCGACAGGGCATCGCGTTCAGCGGTCGTCAAGGCACCGCAACTTGCCCCCATCAGCACGCTGCCCTGCAGCAGGGCGCCCGTCTTCAGGCGGTGCATCTCACGCAGTTGCGCCTCGTCCAGCCTGACGCCGACGCTGGCCAGGTCAATGGCCTGGCCGCCGGCCATGCCGGCGCTGCCGGCCGCGCGCGCCAGCAGCCGGCACAGCTGGGCCTGCATGGCCTCGGGCACGCTGCCGTCGTCCGGCGTGAGCAACTCGAAGGCCAGCGCCTGCAGCGCGTCGCCGGCCAGCAAGGCACTGGCCTCGCCGTACTGCACATGCACGGTCGGCTTGCCGCGGCGCAGCACGTCGTTGTCCATGCAAGGCATGTCGTCATGCACCAGCGAATAGGCATGGATCAGCTCCACCGCGCAGGCGGCGCGCAGCGCGGCCTGCATGTTGCCGCCCACCGCCTCGGCGGCAGCCAGTACCAGCAGCGGGCGCAGACGCTTGCCGCCATCCAGCACGGCGTAGCGCATCGCCTGTCCCAGGCCGGCCGGGGCATCGGATGCCACCCAAGTCGAAAGTGCCAGTTCGACGCGGCCCAGCCGCTCGGCGCTCCAGGCGCGCAGATCCAATTCAGCCAGCTGAGTCACTCGGGTGTCCATGTCTTGAGCGTGCCTTCGTCCAGCACCTTGATTTGGGCCTCCACCGCTTCGAGCTTGTCGCGGCAGTACTTCAGCAGTTCCGCGCCGCGCTGGTAGCCCGACAGCAGCTGTTCCAGCGGCATGTCGCCGGATTCGAGCCGACTGACCAGTTGCTCGAGTTCTGCGAGTGCAGCCTCGTAGCTGGCGGGCAGGCTGGATGCGGACGAGGAAGGGGTGGCCTTGGGCATGGAAGCGAGAGGGGTGAAAACCTGCAATTTTAGGCTGCCACCTGCCCGCCCGGGTCAGCGGACCTGTAAAAGTCCTCGAAATCCGGCAACGGGCATACGGAATCAACCCTTCGGTGTGGCGTGCAGCAGCCCCGGGGTACAATCCCAGGTCCTCCCCCGGCCTGCCGCATCGGCAAGGCCATTTCCGTTTTTCACGCCCGAGGGCGTACCTCCCTGTGGGGAGTCTTTAGGTCAGGTCACCCATGTCTGATTTAAGTCTTCAACTGCAGCAGGCGCACAGCCAACTACCAGTTTCAAGCTACTTTGACGAGGCGCTGTTCCAGCGCGAGATGGCACAGATTTTTCAGCGCGGGCCCCGCTATGTGGGGCACGCCGCCAGTGTTCCCGAGGTGGGCGACTACTATGCCCTGCCGCAGGAGAACGAGGGCCGTGCCCTGGTGCGCACGCCTACCGGCGTGGAATTGATCTCCAACGTCTGCCGGCATCGCCAGGCGGTGATGCTCAAGGGCCGTGGTTCGCTCAACCACACCCAGTCGGGCAGCGCCGGCGGCAACATCGTGAGCCCCTTGCACCGCTGGACCTACTCGGCCCAGGGGCAGCTCATCGGCGCACCGCATTTTGCGCACGACCCCTGCCTGAACCTGAACAACTACAAGCTGCGCGAGTGGAATGGCCTGCTGTTCGAGGACAACGGCCGCGACATCGAGACCGACCTGGCTGGCATGGGGCCGCGCGCCGAACTCGACTTCACCGGCTTCACGCTCGACCGCGTCGAACTTCACGAGTGCAACTACAACTGGAAGACCTTCATCGAGGTCTATCTGGAGGACTACCACGTCGGCCCCTTCCACCCTGGCCTGGGCCACTTCGTCACCTGCGACGACCTGAACTGGGAATTCAAGGACAACTACTCGGTGCAGACCGTGGGCGTGTCCAGTGCCTTCGGCCGTCCCGGCTCCAAGGTCTACCAACGCTGGCACGACGCCCTGCTGAAGTACCGCAACGGCCAACTGCCCGAGCGCGGCGCCATCTGGCTGACCTATTACCCGCACATCATGGTCGAGTGGTACCCGCACGTGCTGACTGTCTCCACGCTGCACCCCATCAGCACCACCAAGACGCTCAACATGGTGGAGTTCTACTACCCGGAAGAGATCACCGCCTTCGAGCGCGAGTTCGTCGAAGCCCAGCAGGCGGCCTACATGGAAACCTGCATCGAGGACGACGAAATCGGCGAACGCATGGACGCCGGCCGCCGTGCCCTGTTCGACCGCGGTGACAACGAAGTCGGCCCCTACCAGAGCCCGATGGAAGACGGCATGCAGCACTTCCACGAGTGGTACCGGCGGCAGATGGGGATGTGAGTCCGTCCACGCGGGCATCCGGCATGCATGTGCTCGCCCTGTGCGGCAGCCTGCGGCAACAGTCGAGAAGCCTGGCCCTGTTGCAGGCCATGCGCACCCTGGCCCCGGGCAGGCTGGACTTCACCCTCTTCACCGGCCTGGGTGAGTTGCCGCTGTTCAACCCTGATCTCGAGCCCTGCGCCCCCAGCCCCGTGCAAGCCCTGTGGAGCGCGGTCACCCAGGCGGATGCACTGGTCATCGCCAGCCCGGAATACGCCCACGGTGTCACCGGCACGATCAAGAATACGCTCGACTGGCTGGTCGGCCTCGTCCCGTTCACCGACAAACCCGTTGCCGTGCTCAATCCGTCGCACCGCGCCCAGCACGCCGACGACGCCCTGCGCGAGATCCTGCGCACGATGAACGCACAGCTCATCCCCGAGGCCTGCCTGCGCATCCCGGTCACGGCCTGCGAGCTGAATGCCGAAGCCCTGGCCAGCGACCCGGCCCTGTCACCCCTGATCCGCTCGGCGCTGGCAGCGCTCGAATCATTTCACGCCAACAGCCTGCCCCGTCAAGGTGAATCCTAAAATGGCAGCCGTACTGACACCCTGCACGTCAGACAGCCGCCCCATGCGGCTGATCCGCCACAACACGGGTGACTCCCACCCGCCTCTTCAAGATTGAGTCATGCAAGCACTCTGGATGGTCCTCGGCGCCTTTTTCTTTGCCACCATGGGCGTGGGGGTCAAGCTGGCCTCGGCCTCCTTCAACACCTTCGAGCTGGTGTTCTACCGCGGCCTCATCAGCATCGCCTTCATGGCAGCCGTGCTGCGCACTGGCGGTGTGGCGCTGCGCACGCCGGTGCCTTTCATGCACGCCTGGCGCACGGTGGTCGGCGGTGCGGCCCTGACGGCCTGGTTCTACGCCATCGCCCACCTGCCGCTGGCCACGGCCATGACATTGAACTACATGAGCGGCATCTGGGTGGCGGCCTTCATCATCGGCGGCGCCCTGCTCTACGGCAAGGCCGAGCGCCAGGGGCCGCTGCTGGCCACCGTGCTGCTGGGTTTTGCCGGTGTGGTGCTGACACTGCGCCCCACCATCGACCAGAACCAGCTGTTTGCCGGCCTGATCGGCCTGCTCTCGGGCATGAGTGCGGCGCTGGCCTACATGCAGGTCACGGCGTTGGGCCGCGCGGGCGAACCGGTGGGTCGCACGGTGTTTTATTTCGCCGTCGGCACCACGGCCACCGGCGCGGTGGGCACGCTGTTTGCCGGCTTCACGCCCTGGTCGCAGATCACCTGGCAGGCCGCCGTCTGGCTGATCCCCATCGGCGTGCTGGCCTCGCTCGGCCAGTGGTGCATGACGCGCGCCTACAGCCGCGGCCACACCCTGGTGGTGGCCAGCCTGCAGTACTCGGGCATCGTGTTTGCCGCGCTCTACAGCCTGCTGCTGTTCGGCGACCAGATTCCGCTTTCCGGCTGGTTGGGCATCGGCCTCATCGTCACCAGCGGCGTGGCCGCCACCTTCCTGCGTGAACGTGCCATCCCGGATACGCCGGCGGAAGAGCATTAAGATCACCCCCGACTCTCGCCCACTGCGTGTGGCTCGCATCCCCCCTTCCAGGGGGCGCACCCAGCGGCCCGGCAAAGCCGGTTCCGCGGGTGCCTTGGGTTGAAGCCATTTTTTCCGCCAGGCAGTCCGCGAAAGTCCCCCTGACTTTCCGCAAGGATTCTTCATGTACGCCACCCTGATCACTGCCGAGCAACTGCTGACCCTGCAACAAAGTAGCAAGCCTCTGATGGTGTTCGACTGCAGCTTCGAGCTGATGCAGCCCACCGAAGGCGAACAGCAGTACCTGCGCGCGCACATTGCCGGCGCGCAGCGTGCCGACCTGGACCGCCACCTCAGCGCCAAGCATCCTGCTGACGCGGTCAACGGCGGGCGTCACCCGCTGCCGACGCGCGAGGCCTTCGCTGCCTGGCTGGCCAGCCTCGGTTTCACAGCCGACATGCAGGCCGTGGTGTATGACCGCCAGGGCGCCAACTACTGCGGCCGGCTGTGGTGGATGCTCAAGTGGGTTGGCCATGAGGCAGTGGCGGTGCTCGACGGCGGCCTGCAGGCGTGGGAGGCTGCCAACGGTGCCATCGAGACCGGCACCGCCCTGCCGCGCGTGGCATCGGCCTTTCACGCCAGCACACCCAAGGCGCAACTCGCCACCACCGACACGGTGCTGCAGCAACTCGGCCGGCCGACCCAGACCTTGGTGGATGCGCGTGGCACGCCGCGCTTCCGCGGCGAGGTGGAACCGCTCGACCCGGTGGCCGGCCATATCCCCGGCGCCCTGAACCGTCCGTTCAATCTGAACCTCGGCCCCGACGGCAGGTTCAAGCCGGCCGAGGAACTGCGCGCCGAATTCACGGCCTTGCTCGCCGGACGCGACCCGGCCAGTGTGGTGCACCACTGCGGCAGCGGGGTCAGCGCCGTGCCCAATCTGCTGGCGATGGAAGTGGCCGGCCTGGGCCGTGGCGCCCTGTATGCCGGCAGCTGGAGCGAGTGGTGCAGCGACCCGGCCCGGCCGATGGCGCAAGGCTGAGCCGGACACAACACCATGCAACCACGCATCACCGTCATCACCCTCGGCGTCGACGACCTGACACGCGCACTGCGTTTCTACCGCGATGGCCTGGGTCTGCCGACCGAAGGCATCGTCGGAACCGAGTTCGAACAGGGTGCGGTGGTCTTCATCGACCTGCAAGCCGGCCTGAAACTCGCGCTCTGGCCACGCAAGAGCCTGGCGCGGGATACCGGTCTGCCTTTGGGTACGCCCAGCCCGACCGAACTCAGCCTCGGGCACAACGTTGCCTCCGAGGCGGAAGTCGATGCCGTCATGGCGCAGGCGCAGGCGGCGGGAGCGCTCATCGTCAAGCCGGCGCAGGCCACTTTCTGGGGCGGTTATGCCGGTTACTTCCAGGACCCCGACGGCCATCTCTGGGAGGTGGTCTTCAATCCCCAGTGGCTCGCGCCGGAATGAGCCCAGGTTGTGTCACCGTCCGCGCCGATGCATCACCCATTTGATTTTTGTTTTTCTGATGTCCCTCATCACCATGTTCCGCACCCGTTACCGCCGCCTGCTGGGCACACTCTTCAGTGCGCTGGCTGGCTGGCTGGCGCTGCCTACCCTGGCCGCCCCGCCCGCGTTTGAAGACACGATCGCCCAGCGCACCCTGGCCTGCACGGCATGCCACGGCGCCCAAGGCCGCGCAGCACCCGATGGCTACTACCCCCGCATCGCCGGCAAGCCGGCGGGTTATCTGTACAACCAGCTGCTGCATTTCCGCGAGGGCCGCCGCAGCTACCGCCTGATGACGCACATGGTGGAACCCTTGAGCGACAGCTACCTGCGCGAAATGGCCGAACACTTTGCAACTCTGGACCTGCCCTACCCCGCCCCCAGCCCGGTCTCGGCCACGGCACAGGAACTCCAACGCGGCCGGCAACTGGCCTTGCAAGGCGATGCCACCCGCCAGGTGCCGGCCTGCGTGCAATGCCACGGCAGCGCCTTGACCGGCGTGCAACCTGGCATTCCCGGCTTGCTGGGCCTGCCGCGCGACTACCTGAATTCGCAGATGGGCGCCTGGCGCAGCGGCCAACGTCGCGCCCATACCCCAGACTGCATGGCCAGCATCGCCCGGCGCTTGAGCGACAGCGACGTGTCGGCGGTGAGCGGCTGGCTGGCCAGCCAGCCGCTGCCGGCCAATCCCAAACCGGCCCGGGCGCTGCCGGCGCCTTTGCCCCTGGAATGCGGCAGCGCTTATGCGCCCTCAGCCGCCGCAGCCACAGGAGGCCGGCCATGAACGCACGCAAACACCCCACCGGGCGCCATGCCCATCAAGGCCGGCTGCTGCCCGTGCTGGCCCTGCTCCTGCTGCTCGGCAGCGTGCTCGCTTGGCTGATGTGGCCAACAGCGCCGCTGGCCGTGAAGGCTTCAGCCACCAACCCGGCAACCGACACCGCCACGGTCGAGCGTGGGCGCTACCTGGCCACGCTGGGCAACTGTCAGGTCTGCCACACCGCGCGCGGCGGCGTGCCTTACGCCGGCGGACGCGGCATCGCCACGCCGTTCGGCACCGTCTTCAGCAGCAACCTCACGCCCAGCCCCGCCGGCCTGGGCGCCTGGAGCGCGGACGACTTCTGGCGCGCGCTGCACCACGGCCAGTCGCGCGACGGGCGCTGGCTGTACCCGGCCTTCCCCTACAACAACACCACCCACATCACGCGCACCGACAGCGACGCGCTCTACGCCTACCTGCGCAGCCTGCCGCCGGATGCGACGCCTGCCCCGGCGCACCAGCTCGACTGGCCCTACAACACCCAGGCTGCGCTCAAAGTCTGGCGCGCCCTGTATTTCGAGGAAGGTGCCGCCGCGCCAGCGGCAGCGAATGACAGCAACCTGGAGGTGCAACGCGGCGCCTACCTGGTGCGCGGTCTCGGGCACTGCAGCGCCTGCCATGCGCCGCGCAATGCGCTGGGCGCCAGCAGCAACATGCTGGACCTCGCAGGCGGCCTGATCCCGGTGCAGAACTGGTATGCGCCCTCGCTGACCAACCCGACCGAAGCTGGCGTGCAGGACTGGACGCTGGACGACATCGTGGCGCTGTTCCAGAGCGGCCGTGCCGGCAATGCCCTGGTGACTGGTCCCATGGCCGAGGTGGTGCAGCACAGCACGCAGCACTGGAGCGCCGCCGACCTGCGCGCCATGGCGCTGTACCTGAAGCAACTGCCCCGCACCGAAACACCGGTGGCCAGCACCGCGGCAGCGCCCAGCGCGCGCCTGAAGGGCGCGGGCGAACAGCTTTATGACAAGCGCTGTGCGCAATGCCACGGCGAACACGGCGAAGGCCGCCGCGGCACCGATGGCCGCCTGGCCTACCCGCCGCTGGCAGGCAACCGCGCTGTCACCCTGGCCTCACCGGCCAACCTGGTGCAGATCGTGCTGAACGGCGGCTTTGCGCCGGCCACCGCGGGCCACCCACGCCCCTTCGGCATGCCGCCCTTCGTGCTCCAGCTCAGCGACAGCGATGTGGCCACCCTGCTGACCTACATCCGCACGCAATGGGGCAACCAGGCCGCACCGGTGAGTGCGCTGGACGTGCAGCAGCTGCGCGGCACGGCGGCACGCTGAGGCCAACAGCCCCTACCGCGCTTGACGCTACGCTAGGCCGGGCTCGGCTCAGTGGTCGAGCCGGCCCGGCGGTTCGGGCGCGGGAGACACCTGCCGTGACGGCACATCGATCACCTCTGCGTCATCGGCACGCGCCGCGCTGCCCGGGCGATAAAACCGCGCCCACTGGGCACGGCGGATGAGCGTGAACGCCAGCGGCTGCACCGGTCGACCCGTCAGGCGCGCCCACAAGGCGCGCACCAGCCACAAGGCCCCTACCAGCACGGCCGCCACCGCCAGACTGGCCAGAAACACCAGCCCCATCATCAGCAGGACGGCCCGCAGCAACAGCTTGAATAAACCCCGGATCACATCATCCACGCCTAAACTCCTTTATGCCAGCGACAGGTGAGGCCTACGGCCTTGAATGCAAGACCGGGACCGACCCCGAATCGGCGCGATCGCCTGGCGCCTTGAACGGGCTGGCCCCAACCTCGCCGCCCGTTGACTGGTAGAGGGTTTCGTACGCCTGGGCGACCTGGCGCCAGGTCCGCACAAAAGAAGGCACCGAGGTCTGCCGCTCTAGTTGCTGCTCAATGGCCGCGGCCCAGGCATCGACCGGATCGGTCAATGCCAGCACCGCGCCGGCCTCCGGCTTGACATGGGCAGCGGCACCACAGTGGTTCGACACCACCACCGGTACCTGGGCCGCCATGGCTTCGGCAATGACCATGCCATACGGTTCGGCTTTGGCCGGATGCAGCAGGACGTCAAAGCGGGCGTAGTCCGGAAGCGACCACCCCATCAGTTCATACCCCTCCTGCCAATGGGCAAACAGCGGCTGCACTTCGGCCGCCACCGGCCCCAGCACCATGAAAACCAGATGGGGCCGCCACCGGCGCAAGCGCTCGACCACGGCGACCGCAAACTCCAGGCCCTTGCGCTGCCACTCCTTGCCGACAAAGCCGACCACACCGCCATCACCAGGCACGCTGTGTGGCAAACGATGCGTACTGCCGGCAACACCGGGTTCGATTGCTTGCGTCAGCTTGTGGGCGAACTTCGGGTAGTAATGCGCCAGTTGCTGCCGGTTGAGCTGGGACACCGGAACGATCCATTGGGCCCTGGCCAGCTCGCGCCGTTCCATGTACAGCTGCATCACGACCCGCAGGGACAACCAGCGGGTCCAGTGCTTCTCGAACACCGTGGCAAAGGGCTGGCCGTGGTAGGTCGTGATGTGATGGCACCCCAATCGCTCATGGCTGTGGATCAACCAGCCGGGGTGCGGATGCGCCTCCAGCCAATGCGCCACCTTGTTGCCAAAGCGCCAGAGCGCTTTCCAGCGGGGACGCGCCGGCGATGTTCCCAATTCATGCACGACCATGCCGGGCGGCGGTTCGGCCTCACGTGTTTCACACAGGACCTTGACCTCATGCCCCAGCAGGCGCATCTCGCACGCCGTTTCCCAGACATAGCGTTCCATGCCACCCACCGGGCCAAAACGACGCACCACATAAATCAGTTTCATACGGAGATGAAACTTAATGGCAACAGGTTGACCGGATACTGACCATCCGGTAAATCTTCTGTAAAGCCGTGCAACAGAGGTTTGTGCCAAGGCACACCACCCGGCCTGCACGGACACCCAGGCGTGGGATTGCAGGTTTCCGGCCTCTTGCGCCGGCGGGCCAGGGGATGCGCTCAGTGCCCGTGCGCCACGCTGCTGACCAGCGTCACCAGCCCGATGCCCACCAGCAGCCAGGCGATCTGGGCCAGCGTCTCGCGCAGACTCAGGCGCTTTTGCAGTTGCGGAATCAGGTCGGCCAGCGCCACGTAGATGAAGCTGCTGGAGGCCACCACCAGGAAGTAGGTCAGGTAATCGTGCAGCTGGTCCACCAGCCAGTAGCCGATCAGCCCGCCCAGTGCCGTGATGGCGCCGGCCAGCGTGACCTTGAGCAGCGCAGCCTTGCGGTCGCCCGTGCTTTGCCGCAGCACCAGCAGGTCACCCATGTGGTGTGGCACCTCGTGCGCCAGCACGGCCAGGGCCGCAACCACACCCAGGCGCAGGTCGGCGATGAAGGCGGAGGCGATCAGGATGCCGTCGCCGAAACAGTGCACGCTGTCGCCGGCCAGCACGGTCCAGCCGCCCGAGGTGTGCACATGGCCGTGGCCATGCGGGTGATGTGCCGCGTGTTCATGGTCATGCTCATGTCCGTTGTCCGCCGCGTGGTGGTGTTCATGGCCATGGTGCCAGAGTTCGGCCTTGTCGAGCAGGAAGAAGAACACCAGGCCGACCAGCAGCGTCATGAACAGGCGGTGCGGCGCGACCTCGCTCTCGAAGGCTTCGGGCAGCAGGTGCAAAAAGGCGGTGCCCATCAAGGCCCCCGCGGCCAGGCTCAGCATGTGCTGGGTGTAGCGTGACAGCACGCCGAAACTCAGGGCCGCGGCCAGCCACACGCTGCCGATGCCGGCGGCCAGGGTACCGGCCAGAATTGCTATCAAAACCATAGCTGCTTGCGCTTTTTCATCAAGGGTAGGGGCCGATTTTCGCATCCAATTCAGGGCGCGGCCCGGGCGCGGTCAAAAAAGCCGCCCGCAGGCGGCTGATTGCCGGTGCATGGTCGGACACCACGCAAGACTCAGGCCACGCCGTGCTGCTTGAACCAGGCCAGGCAACGCTTCCAGCCGTCTTCCGCGGCTTCCTTGCGGTAGCTGGGCCGGTAGTCGGCATGGAAAGCGTGCGGCGCCTCCGGGTAGACCACGAACTGCGAGGCCTTCGAACTTGCGTTGCCGGTGGCCAGCGCGGCCTTCATCTTCTCCACGCTGTCGAGCGGAATGCCGGTGTCGGCGCCGCCGTACAGCCCCAGCACCTGACCATGGAGCTGGCCGGCGATGTCGATCGGGTTCTTCGGTGTCAGCTCCGTGCGGTCGCCGACGAGGCGACCATACCAGGCCACACCGGCCTTGATGTGTTTGCTGTGCGCGGCGTAGAGCCAGGTCTGTCGGCCACCCCAGCAGAAACCGGTGATGCCCACGCGCGCCAGGTCGCCGCCGTTGGCGCCAGCCCAGGCCACGGTGGCATCGAGGTCGCCCATCACCTGGGCGTCCGGCACCTTCGAGATGACTTCGGCGATCAGCTTGGCCATCTCGCCGTAGCTTTGCGCATCGCCCTGGCGCACGAACAACTCGGGGGCAATGGCCAGGTAACCGGCGCGGGCAAAGCGGTTGGCCACGTCGGCAATGTGCTCGTGCACGCCGAAGATTTCCGACAGCACCAGCACCACCGGCAGGTTTTTCTTGCCCGCCGGCATGGCACGGTAGGCCGGCATCTTGAAGCCCTTGACGTCAATGCTCACCTCGCCTGCCGTCAAGCCGTCGGTCGGTGTCTTGATGGCCGTCTGCGCCATGATGGGCATGACCGAGGCGGCATAACCCACGCCCAGCGCGGTCTTGAGCGCGGTACGGCGTGTGGCGCCCGCTTCGGTGCTCTTGCCCGGCAGCAGGGCATTGAATTCGGTCTTGAGGTCGCGGTTCATCATCTGTTGCTCCTGGTTCTGGTTTGGCGGAAGTAGCGAGTCTAGGGGCAAGGCCGGAGCGCTGCACACGCCCGCCGTAATCACCCACAACCGGGGCACCGACAGCGAGTCCGGATAATCGGGGCATGACCACCCCCACACCCGGCCAGCCGTCCCGCACGGCGGCCTCCCCCCAAGCCAGCTTCAGCACCCTGCCTCTGAGCCCCGCCATGCTCGACAACCTGCGACAGCTGGGCTACACCGAGATGACCCCGATCCAGGCCGCCAGCCTGCCGATTGCCCTGCTGGGTAAGGATCTGATCGCCCAGGCCAAGACCGGCAGCGGCAAGACCGCCGCCTTTGCGCTGGCGGTGCTGGCCAACCTGAACCCGCGCCGTTTTGCGGTGCAGGCGCTGGTGCTGTGCCCCACGCGCGAACTGGCCGACCAGGTGACGGTGGAGTTGCGCCGCCTGGCACGGGCCCAGGACAACATCAAGATCGTCACCCTGTGTGGCGGCGTGCCGATGCGCATGCAGAACGCCTCGCTGGAGCACGGTGCTCACATCGCGGTGGGCACGCCGGGCCGCATCATGGACCACCTGCAACGCGGCACGCTGGACCTGTCGGCGCTCAACACGCTGGTGCTCGACGAGGCCGACCGCATGCTCGACATGGGCTTTTTCGACGACATTGCCACCGTGGCACGCCAGTGCCCGCCCGAGCGGCAAACGCTGCTGTTCTCGGCCACTTACCCGGAAGGCATCGACAAGATCGCCAAACAATTCCTGCGCGAGCCGCAGCAGGTGAAGGTCGAGGCGCAGCACAACGCCTCGCTGATCGAGCAGCGCTTTTACGAAGTCACGCGCGCCAACCGGCTGCAGGCCGTGGCGCAGCTCCTGCAGCACTTCCGCCCGGTCAGCACCCTGGCCTTCTGCAATACCAAGCAGCGCTGCAAGGAACTGGTGGAGCTGCTGCAGGCACAGGGCTTCAGTGCGCTGGCGCTGTACGGCGAGCTGGAGCAGCGCGAACGTGACCAGGTGCTGGCGCAGTTCGCCAACCGCAGCTGTTCGGTGCTGGTGGCCACCGACGTCGCATCGCGCGGGCTGGACATCACGCAGCTGGAAGCGGTGATCAACGTCGACATCTCACCCGACCCCGAAGTGCACGTGCACCGCATCGGCCGCACCGGCCGCGCCGGTGAAACCGGCCTGGCCCTGAGCCTGGCCAGCATGGACGAGATGGGGTATGTCGGCAAGATCGACCAATACCAGCAGCAGGCATCGGTCTGGCACAAGCTCGACGAGCTCACCCCGGCCAGCCAGGAGCCGCTGCTGCCGCCCATGATGACGCTGCAGATCCTGGGCGGGCGCAAGGAGAAGATCCGCGCCGGCGACGTGCTGGGCGCCCTGACGGGTGAGGCCGGCTACACGCGCGAGCAGATCGGCAAGATCAACGTCACCGAGTTCTGCACCTTTGTCGCGGTGGATCGCCGCGTCGCCCGCGAAGCCGCGGCCCGGCTCAATGCCGGCAAGGTCAAAGGCAAGAGCGTGAAGGTGCGGCTGCTGGACGTGGCCTGACAGACACCCGCCGGCGGCGGTTGTCTTGCGCGCATGGCGACCGGCTACGCGGCCCGAGCCGCCGCTCGGGCGGGCTTGCCGGGTGCGGTACCGGAAGGTTTTTTCCGGGTTGTTGGAGCCACCTCTCGCGTCGTGGCGGCGGGAGGCGCCACGGTTGCGCTAGGCGCACGGCTCAAGTCGTTGTTGCCTTCCACCAGCTGGCGCAACATCGCCATGAACAGGCCGCGCTGCCCTGCGGGCAAGGGTTCCAGCATGCGCTCCTGGGCGCGCAGCATGCTGGGTTCAATCTTGCGCAGCAGCCTGGTGCCGTCAGGGGTCAAGGTCAACAGGCGGGCGCGCCGATCGTCCGGATTGGCTTGGCGCTGCATCAGCCCGCGCACCTCCAGCCGGTCGATCACGCTGCCGATGGTGGCGGCATCAAAGCCGATGCTGCGTGCCAGCGTGCGCTGGTCAACACCCGGCTGACGCTGAATGGCCGCCATGGCCGCGTATTGAACCGGCGTCACGCCAAAGGCTTGCGTCTCTTCCAGGAAAACAGCGACAGCAATCTGCTGCAGGCGGCGGATATGGAAGCCGGGCAGGTTTTCCAGTTCGACGTTCGAACGACTCATCGTGACAGCGCTAGGGTTTTTACGGGGTTGATCGGATGGATTCTAAATCTACACTGATAGTAAGCATACGTACCATATGCATGCTTCTTATTCAGACCGCTTGAATTCAAGGACTTCGCCGTGCCCCTTTCCGGACAACCACCAAGCACCGTTCTCGTCGCCGGTGAAAACATGGGTGAACGGGTTGAACGGTGGGAACCTGGGCAACGCTGTCTTGCCCCAATAACACCCACTAACCAAGCAGCCTGAGAGTTCCTGCTCAAAGGAGCGACGCCAGTGACCCGGCACAACCGGCGCTGCAGTGTCCACCGCCTCAGCCCCCACACCGCCCCCACTTCAGGACATGAACATGAGCCACGAACTCGGCCGACTCGAAGACCTGCCGCAAGACTACCGCGACGAGCTGACCCAACTCAACCTGGTGCCGCTGTGGCCCAGCCTGCGTGCCGTGTTGCCGCCCAAGGTACCGACGCGCAAGACCCGGCCCACCTGCTGGTCCTACCAGTTGCTGCGCCCTCTGCTGCTGCGCGCAGGCGAGCTGACCCCGATGGAGAAGGCCGAACGCCGCGTGCTGGTGCTGGCCAACCCCGGCCACGGCCTGGAGAAGATGCAGGCCAGCGCCGCCATGTACCTGGGCATGCAACTGCTGCTGCCCGGCGAATGGGCGCCGTCCCATCGGCACACGCCGAATGCGGTGCGCATGATCGTGGAGGGCGAAGGCGCCTACACCACGGTCGATGGCGAGAAATGCCCCATGCGCCGCGGCGACCTGATCCTGACCCCCACCGGCCTGTGGCACGAACACGGCCACGACGGCACGGAACCGGTGGTCTGGCTCGATGTGCTGGACCTGCCGCTGGTCTACTACACCGAGACCTCGTACGCCATCGAAGGGCAGCGCCAGCCGGTCCAGCCCGGCCATGGCGAGCAGGCCTACCGCAGTGGCGGCGTGATGCCGACGCCGGTGTTCGAGCGCAGCCACAAGGCCTATCCGATGCTGCGCTACCCGTGGGTCGACGCACGTGCGGCCCTGGTCGCGCTGGCCGCGGACCGCCCGGACCAGGAAGCCGTGCAGGTGAGCT
Organism: Curvibacter delicatus NBRC 14919; assembly: GCF_001592265.1. Classification (GTDB taxonomy): domain Bacteria; phylum Pseudomonadota; class Gammaproteobacteria; order Burkholderiales; family Burkholderiaceae_C; genus Hylemonella; species Hylemonella delicata. Next base: position 151,075 of record NZ_BCWP01000003.1, read on the forward strand.
ACGTCAACCCGGAGACGGGCCAGGCGGCGCAGAACATCCTGGGCTTCTACGCCCTGATGCTGCGCCCCGGCCAGACGCTGCGCCTGCCCGCGCGCTCGCCGGCCATGGTCTTCCACCAGATCGAAGGCCGGGCGGAAGCCCGGATCGAGGACAGCACCTTCACCCTGAACGAGGCCGACACCTGCTGCGCCCCCGGCTACACGGCCGTGACGCTGCGCAACCTGTCGGCCGAGCAGCCGGCCTTCCTGTTCATCGCCGACGAAACGCCCTTGCATCAAAAGCTCGGCGTGTTCGAGAACCGGGGCTGAGACGCTGGCAGCCATCTTGCCGACCAGACCGCAGGCCCCCCTTTTGAAAACAGACCCGCCATGAACCCGACCTACCTCTGGACCCCGCCCGCCCCCCCTCGTTACCCGTGCGCGGCCAGTCCGAACGCCTGCCCGTCAACCGCCTGTTTTTCGTCGGCCGCAACTACCATGCGCACGCCGTTGAGATGGGGCGCCCGGTGGACAAGACGAGCGCTCGCCCGTTCTATTTCACCAAGACTCCGTCCACGCTGGTGGCATCCGGTGCCACCGTGGCTTACCCCCCGGAGACCAGCAACTACCAGTTTGAAATGGAACTGGTGCTGGCCATCGGTGCACCGGGCTTTCGCGTCAAGGCCGAAGCGGCGCACCAGCTCATCTACGGCTACGCCTGCGGCCTGGACATGACACGCCGCGACCTGCAGCTGGTGGCGCGCGACCAGGGCCGCCCGTGGGACCTGGGAAAGGACGTCGAAGAGTCCTCGGTCTGCTCCGAGATCATGCCGATGCCCGGTGTGGTGCTGGAGCAGGGCGAGATCGAACTCAGCGTCAATGGGCAGGTCAAGCAGAAGTCGGACCTGAACAAGCTGATCTGGAACATCCGTGAACTCATTGCCGATCTGTCCTTGTTCTACCACCTGCAACCCGGCGACCTGATTTACACCGGCACCCCCGAAGGCGTCGGCCCGGTCGTCAGCGGCGACCGCATCACTGGCCATGTCGAAGGCGTAGGCGAGATCGCACTCAACGTCGGTCCTGCTGCGTGAGAGAGGCGGCCATGAAGCTCTACAACTTCTTTCGCAGCGGCACCTCGCACCGGCTTCGCATTGCGCTGAACCTCAAGGGCCTGCAGACCGAGTATGTGCCAGTGGACCTGCGCACCGAACAGCACCTGAAGGCCGAATTCAAGACGCTCAATCCCCAGGGCCTGGTGCCTGCCCTGGCGCTGCCGGGCGCTGCGGGCCAACCCGGGCCGGTGTTGATCCAGTCCCCCGCCATCATCGAATGGCTGGAGGAGCGCCATCCCACGCCGGCGCTGCTGCCTGCCGACCCCGAAGCACGCGCGCACGTGCGCGCGCTGGCAGCCATCGTGGGCTGCGACATCCACCCCATCAACAACCGCCGCATCCTGGAATACCTGCGCAAGCAACTTGGCTGTGATGAGGCGGCCGTGAACGCCTGGTGCGCCACCTGGATCAGCGCCGGCTTGGAGGCCTACGAGGCGCTGCTGGCCGCCGACAAGACACGGGGCCGCTACAGCTTTGGGGAGACACCCACCGTGGCCGATGTCTACCTGATCCCACAAGTGGAAAGCGCCCGCCGCTTCAAGGTGGACCTGGCACCGTACCCGAATATCGTGGCCGTCGACCAGGCCTGTGCAGAACTGGAGGCCTTCCGGCGCGCCGCACCGCTGCAGCAGCCGGACGCGCAGTGAAAAAACATCAGCCGTGTTTTCAGCTGGCGGGGTAATCCTGCTCCGCCGGCAACCGCAAGCAAGAAGGAGACAAATCATGAAACCCAAGAACCTCGCACGCTGGTCAGCCGTCCTGGCTGCCTGCACCTTGAGCCTGACGGCCACCCTGGCCGTGGCAGCCGAACCCCTGAAGGTCGGGCTGGTGCTGCCGATGTCGGGGCCGTTCTCGTCCTACGGCAAACACATCGAGAACGGTGCGCGCCTCTACCTCCAGCAGACCGGCGGCGTCTTCTCCGGCCGCAAGGTCGAACTCATCATCAAGGACGACACCGGCGTAGCACCGGAAATCAGCAAGCGTGCCGCGCAGGAGTTGATCGTCAAGGACAAGGTCGACGTGCTCGCCGGCTTCGGCCTGACACCCTCGGCCTTCGCGGTCGCACCGATTGCGACCCAGGCCAAGACCCCCATGATCATCATGAACGCGGCCACGTCCTCGATCACCACCAAGTCCGACTACATCCTGCGGGTCTCGCACACCCTGCCCCAGGACACCGCCCCGATTGCCAGCTGGGCCGCCCAGAACAAGATCAAGAAGGTCTACACGCTGGTGGCCGACTTCGGGCCCGGGCATGATGCCGAAGCGCAGTTCAAGAAAACGTTCACGGCCGCCGGCGGTGAAGTCATCGGCGAGGTCCGCACACCGGTCAAGAACCCGGACTTCGCGCCTTTCCTGCAGCGGATCAGGGATGCCAAACCCGAAGCCGTGTTCCTGTTCCTGCCCCCGGGCGAACAGACCATTGCCTTCATGAAGGGCTTCGAAGAGCGCGGCATGGGGAAAGCCGGCATCCGCATCATCGCCACCGGCGATCTGACCTCTGAAGACCTGATCGACGCCATGGGCAACAACGCGCTGGGCGTGGTGAACTCCTTCCATTACTCGGAAGCACACAACTCGCCTGAGAACAAGGCCTACGTCCAGGCCTACTACAAGGCCTATCCTGGCTACCGCCCGAACTTCATGTCGGTCAGCGGCTACGACGGCATGCAGCTGATTGCCAAGACACTGGAGAAAACCGGTGGCGACGCCAGCGGCGACAAGTTCGTCGCCGCCGCCAAGGGGATGAGCTGGACCAGCCCGCGCGGCCCCATCAGCATCGACCCCCAGACCCGCGACATCATCCAGACCATCTACATCCGCAAAGTGGAAAGGGTCGGCGGCAAGCTGCAAAATGTTGAGTTCGACGAGGTACCCAACTTCAAGGACCCCGGCAAGCAGTAAGCACCGCCCCGGTTCGGGTCACACCCACACCATCCGGGGCATGGCCTGCACCGGATGGTGCCAAGGCGCTTGGTGCGCCTTGGCCCACGCGCATGTCAATGCGCCTTATCCCAGTTCGGCCCCACGCCCACCTCGGCCAGCAGCGGCACCTTGAGGTGCGCCACACCCGCCATCAGGCGCGGGACTTCATGGCGAACCCAGTCCACCTCGGCCTCGGGCACCTCGAACACCAGTTCGTCGTGCACCTGCATGATGATCTTGGTGCCACGCTGCTCGGCATCCAGCACTTCCTGAACCTTGACCATGCTGAGCTTGATCAGATCGGCCGCCGTGCCCTGCATGGGCGCGTTGATGGCGGCGCGCTCGGCACCGCTGCGGCGCGGGCCGTTGGGTGAGTTGATCTCCGGCAGGTAAAGCCGGCGGCCGAACACGGTTTCCACATACCCCTTGGCCTTGGCGCTGGCGCGCGTGTCGTCCATGTACTGCTTGACGCCGGAGAAACGCTGGAAGTAGCGCTCGATGTAGTTCTTGGCCGCCGTATTGTCGATGCCCAGGCTCTTGGCCAGGCCATAGGCGCTCATGCCGTAGATCAGGCCGAAGTTGATGACCTTGGCGTAACGCCGCTGCTCGCTGGAGACGGCGCTGGTCGGAATGCCGAACACCTCGGCCGCGGTGGCGCGGTGCACGTCCATGCCGTCATGGAAGGCCAGCAGCAGCGCGGCGTCGCCGCTGATGTGCGCCATGATGCGCAGCTCGATCTGCGAGTAGTCGGCGCTGGCAATCACGCAGCCGGGCGGCGCAACAAAGGCCTCGCGCACGCGCCGGCCTTCCGGCGTTCGGATCGGGATGTTCTGCAGGTTCGGGTCGTTGCTGGAGAGGCGCCCTGTCACCGCCACCGCCTGCGCGTAGTGCGTGTGCACACGGCCGGTACGCGGGTTGGCCATCTGCGCCAGCTTGTCGGTGTAGGTGCCCTTGAGCTTGGACAGGCCGCGGTGCTCCAGGATCTTGGCCGGCAGCGGGAAGTCCTCCGCCAGTTTCTCCAGCACCTCTTCGTCGGTGCTGGGCGCCCCGGTGGCGGTTTTCTTCACCACTGGCAGGCCGAGCTTGGTGAAAAAGATCTCGCCGATCTGCTTCGGCGAACTCAGGTTGAACGGTTGCCCGGCCAGCTCGTGTGCCTCCTGCTCCAGCTGCAGGATGCGCTGGCCCAGCTCGTGGCTCTGCGCCGCCAGCGTGGGGCCGTCGATCAGCACGCCGTTGCGCTCGATGCGGTACAGTGCCTCGGAGCTGGCGATCTCCAGTTCGTAGATGAACTTCAGTTTCTCATCGGCCTGCAGCTGCGGCCACAGCACCCCGTGCACGTCCAGCGTCTGGTCGGAGTCTTCGCACGAGTATTCGGCCGCGCGGGCGATGTCCACCTGGCTGAACGGAATCTGGTGCGCGCCCTTGCCACACAGGTCTTCGTAGTTGATTCCGCTGCGCCCGAGGTGCCTCTCGGCCAAGCTGGCCAGGCCGTGCGGCTTGTGCACTTCCAGCACATAACTTTGCAGCATGGTGTCGTGCGCGTAACCCTGCACCTCGATGCCGTGGTTGGCAAACACATGGCGGTCGTACTTGATGTGCTGGCCGAGCTTCTTGGCCGCCGGGTTTTCCAGCCAGGGCTTGAGCCGCGCCAGCACCTCGTCGCGCGGCAACTGCGCCGGCACATCGGCATAGTTGTGCGCCAGCGGGATGTAGATCGCCTCACCCGGCTGGATGCTGAAGGACAGGCCGACGATCTCGGCCACCATCTCGTCCAGCGAGGTGGTCTCGGTGTCCAGCGCCACCAGCTCGGCCGCCTCGATGCGCGCCAGCCAACGGTTGAATGCCTCCCAATCCAGAATGGTTTCGTAGGACACCGAACTGACCTTGGACGCCGTCGCAACCACCGGCTCCTCCGGCTCGTCAAACAGGCCCGGCTCGGCGCTCTTCGCCTTGCGTGGCGCCGGTGCCGGCACGTCGCCGCCCAGTGCCCTGGCCAGGCCCTTGAAGCCGTACTTCTCATAAAAATCGCGCAAAGACGCCGTATCTTCTGCGCCGATAGCTATCGAATCGATAGCAGGCAGGTCCGGCACCCAGCCATTGAGATCGCAGTCGGTCTTGATGGTCAGCAGCTGGCGGCCGGTCGGCAGCCAGTCCAGCGCCTTTTTCAGGTTCTCGCCGGCCACGCCCTTGATGGCATCGGCGTTGGCCACCACGCCTTCGAGCGAGCCGTATTCCTGCAGCCACTTGGCGGCGGTCTTGGGGCCGACCTTGGCCACGCCCGGCACGTTGTCAATGACGTCGCCGACCAGGGTCTGGAAGTCGATCATCAGGTGCGGCGGCACACCGAACTCGGCTTCCACGCCGGCCACGTCGCGCCGCTTGCCGTTCATGGTGTCGATGATGGTGATGTGTGGGTTGACCAGCTGCGCCAGGTCCTTGTCGCCGCTGCTGATGATGACCTCAATGCCTTGCTGCGCGGCGGTGACGGCCAGGGTGCCGATCACGTCGTCGGCCTCCACCCCCGGCACATCCAGCACCTTCCAGCCCATCAGGCGCACCACCTCGTGGATCGGCTCGATCTGGGCCCGCAGGTCGTCCGGCATCGGCGAACGGTGCGCCTTGTAATCGGGGTAGATCGCATCGCGGAAAGTCGGCCCCTTGGCGTCGAACACGCAGGCCGCGTACTCGGCGTGCACCTCCTTGCGCAGGCTTTGCAGCATGTTGATCATGCCGCGGATGGCCCCGGTGGGCGCGCTGGTCGGGTCGCCCGGCACGGCGCGCAGGTCCGGCATGGCGTGGAAGGCGCGGTACAGGTAGCTGGAACCGTCGACCAGCAGCAGGGTTTTCTTCTCGCTCGGAATCTCGTTCATAAGGCCAATTGTGCCCGTGATGGCCGGGGCACCGGACGTTTTACAATGGCCGGATGCGCGCCGCCCACCTCCCCCTTCTTCTGGTCTGCCTGGCTACCGGTCTGGTTCAGGCTCAAACTGCCACCCCGAGCCCCGCCGAACAGGCCGACAAGGCCGAGCGGACCGAACCGCGCGTCGAGAACATCCGCCACGAGGATGCCGGCTCGCGCATTGACGAGCTGCGCGTGGGCGGTGAAACCAAGAGCATCACCGTCAAGCCCAAGGGTGATGCCCCGGCCTATGAGGTGGGACCGGAAAGCAACAACCGCAATCCGGCCGCAGCCGACCGCGAACGCGGCGCCGGCGGCTCGGGTGGCTGGAAAATCAAGAGTTTCTGATCCATGGCGGTTTTCACGGAAGTCTCATTCGATGAGGCCGGCGCCCTGCTGCAAGCACTGAACCTGGGCCAGCTGCAGGATCTGCGCGGCATCCAGAGCGGCATCGAGAACACCAACTACTTCGTCACCACCGACCAGGGCGCCTATGTGCTGACCCTGTTCGAGCGCCTGAGCTTCGAGCAGCTGCCCTTCTACCTGCGCCTGATGAAGCATCTGGCGCTCAAGGGCATCCCGGTGCCCGACCCGGCCGCCGACCGTGACGGCGACATCCTGCACACGCTGAAGGGCAAGCCGGCAGCGGTGGTCAACCGCCTGCGTGGCAAGAGCGAGTTGTCGCCCACCCCGGCGCACTGCGCGGCCGTGGGCGACATGCTGGCCAGGATGCACCTGGCCGGACGCGACTACGACCGCCAGCAGCCCAATCTGCGTGGCCTGGCCTGGTGGAACGAAACCGTGCCGGTGGTGCTGCCGCACCTGACGCCCGAGCAGGCCACACTGATCCGCAGCGAGCTGGCCTACCAGAACCATGTGGCGGCGCAGCCGGTGTACGGCGCCCTGCCGCGCGGCCCCATCCATGCCGACCTGTTCCGCGACAACGTGATGTTCGACGGCCCGGCCGAGGCGCCCGAGCTGACCGGCTTCTTCGACTTCTACTTTGCCGGCGTCGACAGCTGGCTGTTCGACGTCGCGGTGTGCCTGAACGACTGGTGCATTGACCTGGCCACTGGCGAAACCGATGCCGAACGCACCGCGGCCTTCCTGCAGGCCTATGCCGCCGTGCGGCCGTTCAGCGCCGCAGAGCGGGAGCTGATGCCCGCCATGCTGCGCGCCGGTGCCCTGCGCTTCTGGACCTCGCGCCTGTGGGACTTCCACCTGCCGCGCGAAGCCTCGATGCTGCAGCCGCATGACCCGGCGCATTTCGAGCGCGTGCTGCGCCAGCGCATTGAGCAACCGGTGCATGCGGCCGACTTTCTGACCGGCCCGGTGCTGCAAGCGGCATGAAACTCAACATCGTCCCTGCGCGTACCGGTTGGCTCTGGGTCAAGGCCGGCCTGCGCACCTTCTGGCAACAGCCGCTGGCGCTCTCGGGTCTGTTCTTCCTGTTCATCACCGTCATGTCGGTGGCCAGCCTGGTGCCCTACCTCGGCAACGCCCTGGCCCTGGGCCTGCTGCCGGCGGCCACCCTGGGGCTGATGGCGGCCACGCGTGAGGCGGCCCAAGGCAAGTTCCCCATGCCGTCCATCCTGGTCAGCGCCTTCCGGGCCGGCCGCCAGCAAGCGCGTGCCATGACGGTGCTGGGTGTGATCTATGCGCTGGGTTTTCTGGCGGTGCTGGGCCTCTCGGCCCTGTTCGACGGCGGTGACTTCGCCCGCCTGTATCTGGTAGGCGGTTCGCTCACACGCGAGATGGTGGAAAGCCCGGCGTTCCAGAACGCCATGTGGGCGGCCATGGCGCTGTACCTGCCGCTGTCGCTGCTGTTCTGGCACGCCCCGGCGCTGGTGCACTGGCATGGCGTCTCGCCGGTGAAAAGCCTGTTTTTCAGCGGTGTGGCCTGTCTGCGCAACTTCGGCGCCATGACGCTTTTCCTGCTCGGCTGGCTGGGCGTCTTCTCGCTCGTCGGCGCCGTGCTGCTGGTGCTGAGCATGGCCCTGGGCCAGCCCGAGCTGATGGGCATGCTGATGTTCCCGGCCTCCCTGCTGCTGGCCGCCATGTTCTTCTGCTCGATCTATTTCAGCTTCCGCGACAGCTTCGTCACCGACGAGGCTGAAACCAGCCCCTCCGGCGTCTGAGGACGCAAACCCGCGTGTGCCTCAGGGCACCGGCGTCAGTTTGGCCACCGACAGCGCCAGCCACTTGACGCCGTGGCGCGGGAAGTTGACCTGGGCCCGGGCGTCGTCACCCGCGCCTTCGAGCGTCATCACCGTGCCTTCGCCAAACTTGGTGTGGAACACCTTCATGCCGACCTTCAGGCCCGTGCTCTCGCTGGCCTTCGACACCGGCTCTGGCGAGCTGCGGCTGCCCGAAAAATCAGAGCCAAATTTACCTCTAACCCCCGACCACGCTGCGCGACCAGCTCCTGAATTGATAGCACCCTCGAAACCGGAGCCAAAGCCTTGGTGCTTCGGCGTGATCCACTTCAGCGCCTCTTCCGGCAATTCGTCGAAAAAGCGGCTGCGGATGTTGTAGCGCGTCTGGCCATGCAGCATGCGCGTCTGCGAGTGGCTCAGGTACAGGCGCTGGCGCGCACGCGTGATGGCGACGTACATAAGGCGCCGTTCTTCCTCCAGCCCGTCGAAGTCGCTCATCGAGTTCTCATGCGGGAAAAGGCCTTCCTCCAGCCCGGTGATGAAAACGCAGTTGAACTCCAGCCCCTTGCTGGCGTGCACCGTCATCAGCTGGATCGCGTCCTGCCCGTCTTGCGCCTGGTTGTCACCGGCCTCCAGCGCGGCGTGGGTGAGGAAGGCGGCCAAGGGCGACATGACCTCGCCGGTCTCGTCGGGTGCGCCAGGCTCAGTGGGCGTTGGTGCGGCGTTTTCCTGCGGCAACGCCTCGGCATCGCGGCCAAAGCCTTCGAGCGAGACAAAGCTCTCGGCGGCATTGACCAGTTCTTCCAGGTTCTCAATGCGGTCGGCGCCTTCGCGCTCGCTCCGGTAATGCTCGACCAGGCCGCTGTGTTCCAGCACCAGCTCGATGATCTCGCGCAGCGTCAGGCCCTGCGTCTGCTCGCGCAGCACGTCGATCTTGGCGACGAAGGCACCCAGGTTGGCGCCGGCCTTGCCGCTGACCGTGCTCACCGCATCGTGCAGCGAACAGCCGGCCGCGCGCGCCGCGTCCTGCAGCTGCTCCAGGCTGCGCGCGCCGATGCCGCGCGGCGGGAAGTTGACCACACGCAGGAAGCTGGTGTCGTCGTTCGCGTTCTCCAGCAGGCGCAGGTAAGCCAGCGCGTGCTTGATTTCGGCACGCTCGAAGAAGCGCAGGCCACCGTACACCTTGTAGGGGATGGCGGCATTGAACAGCGCGGTCTCGATCACCCGGCTCTGCGCGTTGGAGCGGTACAGCACGGCAATCTCCTTGCGATCGTGTCCTTCGCGCACCAGCTGCTTCATCTCGTCCACCATCCACTGCGCCTCGGCGAAATCGCTGGTGGACTCGTATACCCGCACCGGCTCGCCCGGCCCCTGGTCAGTGCGCAGGTTCTTGCCCAGGCGGTGCTTATTGTGGCTGATGAGCTCGTTGGCGGCATCCAGGATGTTGCTGTAGCTGCGGTAGTTCTGCTCCAGCTTGATCTGGTGCTGCACCTTGAACTCGCGCACGAAGTCGGCCATGTTGCCCACCCGCGCCCCGCGGAAGGCGTAGATGCTCTGGTCGTCGTCGCCCACCGCCAGCACGGCCCCGCCGTCCGGGCGCAGCGTGCCGCTGTCGTCCTGCCCCGCCAGCAGCTTGATCCAGGCGTACTGCAGCTTGTTGGTGTCCTGGAACTCGTCGATCAGGATGTGGCGAAAGCGCCGCTGGTAGTGCTCGCGCACCGGGTCGTTGTCGCGCAGCAGTTCGTAGGAACGCAGCAGCAGCTCGCCGAAATCGACCACGCCCTCGCGCTGGCACTGCTCTTCGTACAGCTGGTACAGCTCCACCTTCTTGCGTGTGTCCTCGTCGCGCGCCTCCACCATGTTGGGGCGCAGGCCGTCTTCCTTGCAGCCGGCAATGAACCAGGCCAGCTGTTTCGGCGGAAAACGCTCGTCGTCCACATTGAACTGCTTGCACAGGCGCTTGATGGCACTGAGCTGGTCCTGCGTGTCCAGGATCTGGAAAGTCTGCGGCAGGTTGGCCGCCTTGTAGTGGGCCCGCAGCAGGCGGTTGCACAGGCCGTGGAAGGTGCCGATCCACATGCCGCGCACATTGACCGGCAGCATGGCCTGCAGGCGCGTCATCATCTCGCGTGCCGCCTTGTTGGTGAAGGTCACCGCCAGCACACCGCCGGGCGACACCTGCCCGGTCTGCAGCAGCCAGGCGATGCGCGTGGTCAGCACCCGCGTCTTGCCCGAACCGGCGCCGGCCAGGATCAGCGCATGCTCGGGCGGTAGCGTGACGGCGGCACGCTGCTCCTCATTCAGACTCGCGATCAACGGGGAGTCGGCAGGGGCGGAAAACAGGGAAGAGGAACCGGAGGGCGGCAAAACAGAGGACATGCCGCCATTGTAGAAAGCTGGGCAACGCCCGACTCCCTGAGGCAGACGTATCAGTCGTTCTGCGACTCAAGCACGATACTTGTCACCCGGTTTCGGCCAGCTGCCTTGGCTTGGTAAAGCGCATCATCCGCCCGCCGCATCACGGCACTGGCATCAGCATCGGATACGTCACTCAGGCTCAGGCCGATGCTGATTGTGACCTGCCTGACAGCGGGGAACACGGCGGCGTCCACGGCGGTGCGGATTTTCTCAGCCACGGTCATGGCATCGACAACCTTGCCGGTTTCCGGCAGCAGCACGACAAACTCCTCGCCGCCAAAACGTGCCACAAAGTCCGCCGCACGAACCTGGTCGCTCAGCAACTGTGCCAGTTGGTGCAACACCGTGTCTCCGGCCGAATGGCCATGGGTGTCATTGATACGCTTGAAAAGATCGACATCCATGGCAAGCAACGCAAAAGGGCGCCCAGTGCGGCGGAACGTCTGGAAACACTCATCCAGCCGCTCGTCGAAGCGGCGGCGGTTGTACAGCCCGGTCAGCGGATCGCGCGTTGCCAGCCGGGCCAGTTCCTCGTTGGCGCGCGTGAGCGCCTCCGTGCGCTGGGTGACGGCGGTCTCCAGTGAGGCGTTGACCGCCTCCAGTTCTTGCTCCTTGGCCAGCAGTGATCGTGTCATGGACTGGATCGACTGGCTGAGCTGCGCAACCTCACGGGCATCCTGCTCATCAGGAAAGTCCGGCACACCCTCGCGCATCTCCACCCGGCGTACGGCCTGCGCCAGGCGTTCGATCGGATAGCTCATGCGCGAAGCCAGCCGGTAGGCGACGAAAGCGAACAACAGGGCGGCCAGCAGGCCCAGCACCAGCAACTGCTGGCGCAGTGCGGTCACCGGCTGCAAAGCAATCTGCGTTGGCAGACGAACCAAGACCCGCCAGCCCAGATCGTTTGCCGTCCTGGTCGCCACAGCCACCTCGCTGGTGAGGTATTCCATCCCGCCCGGCCAGCGGACCATGTCGTAATAGCGATCAGCGGTAATTCGCTTGGGTACACGCAGGGTTCCTACCAAGCGTTCCGGATAGAGAATGTCACCGGCACGGTTCAGGATGAGCACCTCCACCTCCGGTCGCCGCCCCTGGTGCTGGACCACCGACTCAACGGTCTGAGCCACCCAGCTCCAATGAGCGTGAGCGCCAAGCACACCCAACAGCCGGCCGTCGGCGCCACGAATCGGTGCGGCAAAGTCGATGAAGCGCAGCGGCTCACCGGAGGCATTGCCAGGCAGTAGCTTGGCCAGTAAGACGGCTTCGTGGACATCACCCGTGTAAACGCCACGGCTGGCCGCCTGGAACCACGGCCGCTGCAGCACCGACTGCTGCACCAGCATGCCGCCGGTGGCCTGGCGCACCACGCCGGCCTCATCGGCCACGCCCAACCAGGCGTACTCGCCATGCATGGCTTGGCGTCGCTCCAGTGAGCGTAGCACCTCGGGTTGATCCAGATGGCCACCGGTGAATTCGGGCAACTGGCTCATCAGGATGATTTCCTGCTCGCGTTCACGCAGGTTGGCCCCGAGCAGATCGGCCGCCGACTGAGCCGTGCTGTGCAGCGCTTCACCGCTGGCGGCGGCCAGCTGCTGCGTTGCCATATGTCCGACATACAGTCCCACACTCAGCAAGGTCAGCAGCGTCAGGCCACCAAACCAGAGCGTCAGACGACCTCGGAAACCACGAAGACCAGAGGGGGGCGACCAGGAAAACATGCCGCCATTGTAGGAAGTCCGCGCCTCACCACCTCATATCTGCACCCGTGTGCCCAGCTCGATGACGCAGTTGTTCGGCAGGCGGAAGAAGTCCGCCACGTTGCCGGCGTTGCGCGACATGAGCGAGAACAGGGCTTCGCGCCAGTGGGCCATGCCGGTGCCCCGGGTCGGCACCACGATTTCACGGCTGAGGAAATAGGAGGTTTCGAACAGGTTGATCGGCAGCCCCTGGGCCTGGCAGCGTTCGAGTGCCTGCGGGATGTCGGGCGTGTTCATGAAGCCGTAGTTGACCTGCACCTTCCAGAACCCGGGTACCAGGGCGGTCACCTGCACCTGTTCCCCGGCAGCAATCCACGGCACGTCATGGAACACCACCGTGAGAATCAGGTTGCGTTCATGCAGCACTTGGTTGTGCTTGAGGTTGTGCATCAGCGCCTGCGGCACGGTGTCGGGGTTGGCCACTGCGTAGACCGCGGTGCGCGGCACCCGGTGCAGGGACTCGGCAGCCAAGGTCGTGATGAAGGGCAGCAGTTCCGGATCGCCCTGCCGGATGTTCTCGATCAGCAGTTCGCGGCCGCGCCGCCAGGTCGCCATGACGGCAAAGATGGCAATGCCGGCGGCCAGCGGGAACCAGCCGCCTTCCAGGAACTTGATGGCACAGGACACCACCAGCGCCGCGTCCAGCAGCAGGAAAGCCCCCGTCGCGGCGAGGGCCAGCGGCAAGGGATACGCCCAGCCATGGCGGATGACGAAGAACGTCAGCAGCGTGGTGATGAACATGGTCAAGGTAACCGCAATGCCGTAGGCCGACGCCAGCGCCGACGAACTGCCGAAGCCGAACACCGCCAGCAGCACGGCCGTCAGCAGCAGCCAGTTGACCTCCGGCATGTAGATCTGTCCGACCTCCTTGGCCGAGGTGTACAGCACGCGCATGCGCGGCAGCAGGCCGAGCTGGATGGCCTGCTTGGTGACCGAATAGGCACCCGAGATCACCGCCTGCGAGGCAATGATGGTGGCCAGCGTGGCCAGCACCACGGCCGGCACCAGCCAGGCGGTGGGGAACATGCGGTAGAACGGGTTGTCGACCGCGCTCGGATCGCGCATGAGCAGGGCGCCCTGCCCCATGTAGTTGATCGCCAGCGCCGGCAGCACGTAGCCCAGCCAGGCCAGTTGCACCGGGCGCTTGCCGAAGTGCCCCATGTCGGCATACAGCGCCTCGGCGCCGGTGAAGGCCAGCACGATGGCCCCCACCGCCACGAACACGTGCCAGCCCTGCGCCCGCAGGAAGGCCAGCGCATGCAGCGGGTTCAGGGCCGCCAGAATGGCGGGCTCGCGCACGATCTCCAGCAGACCGGTCAGGGCCAGCACCGCAAACCACAGCATGATGACGGGGCCGAACAGCCGGCCGACCAGGCCAGTGCCGAAACGCTGCACCATGAACAGGCCGACCAGCACCGCGGCCGACACCGGCAGCACGTAGGGCTTGAGCGCCGGCGTCACCACCTCCAGCCCCTCGACCGCACTCAGGACGGAGATGGCCGGCGTGATGACGCTGTCGCCATAAAACAGGGCCGCCCCCGAAACGCCGGTCAGCAGCAGCGCAATGCGCCGCCCCGGCGTCTTGCCCGCCGCCTGGGCGGCCAGCGCCGTCAGCGCCAGGATGCCGCCTTCGCCACGGTTGCTGGCGCGCAGGATCAGCATCACGTACTTCAGGGTGACAATGGCCAACAGTCCCCAGAGGATCACCGAGACGGCGCCGATGACATGGGGTGTGTCCAGCGGCACGCCCGCGGCACCGAAGATTTCCTTCATGGTGTACAGCGGGCTGGTGCCAATGTCGCCGTACACCACCCCCAGCGCGCCCAGCGCCAGTACCGCGAGTTTTTCCTTGTCGTGTGTCGTGTCCATCGCAAAGCGTTCAAAGTGACGATGGCCGCACTGTCACGCGCCTTGCATCAGGAACGCATAAGGATGGTCCGGGTCACTCCACCGCCAGCCGGTAGCCGACCCCGGTCTCGGTCAGCAGGTGGCGCGGCTCGGCCGGGTCGCGCTCGATCTTGGCGCGCAGCTGCGCCATGTACAGGCGCAGGTAGTGCGTGTGCTCGGTGTACTCGGGGCCCCACACATCGGCCAGCAGTTGCCGGTGGGTCACCACCTTGCCGGCGCTGCGCACCAGGCGCGCCAGCAGCTTGAACTCGGTGGGCGTGAGGTGCACCGGCTCGCCGTTGCGCTGCACCGCGTGTGTCGCCAGATCGATGCGCAAGTCGTCCAGCGCATGCTCCGTCACGGCGGCCGCCAGCGCCGTGCCGCGGTGGCGCAGCGCCACCCGGATGCGGGCCAGCAGTTCCCCCACGTTGAAGGGTTTGGTCAGGTAGTCGTCGGCCCCGGCATCAAGCAGCTGGATCTTCTGCGCCTCCTGGTGGCGTGCCGAGACCACGATGATGGGCACGTTCAGTTGCCGGCGCACCGCGTGCACCAGCTGCAGGCCTTCGCCGTCAGGCAGGCCCAGGTCGAGCACGATGACATCGGGCGGGCTGTGCTGCAGCAGCGCCATGGCCTCGCTCAGCGTGACCGCGGTCTGCACCTCGAAGCCTTCGACGCTCAGGGTCGCCTGGATCAGCGCGCGGATCTCACGGTCGTCCTCGACCACCAGGACACGCAAGGTCATGGCAACACCTCCGTGCAGCGCACTGCGGTGCGAGCCCCTTCGGACGGCCGGGCGGGATTCATGAACACCTCCGTGCAGCGCACTGCGGTGCGAGCCCCTTCGGACGGCCGGGCGGGGCTCATGGCAACACCTCCTCCATCGACGGTGGCGCCTCATCCAGCGGCAGCGTCAGGCAAAAGAGGCTGCCGCCGCCGGCACGCGGCCTGAGCACCAGCTGGCCGCCATGCGCCTGGGCCACGGCGCGGCACACCGCCAGGCCCAGCCCTGCGCCGTGGTGCCCGGCCCGGTCGCCGCGGCTGTAGGGCTGGAAAACCGACTGCTGCTCGGCCTCGGGGATGCCGGGCCCGCGGTCCGCCACGCACACTTCGATGGCCTGCGGGCTGGCGCTGGCCGTCAGGTCGATCTCGCCATCGCTGTATTTCAGCGCGTTGTCCAGCAGATTGCCCAGCAACTGCGACAACAACACCGGATCGGCCTTGACCAGCGGCAGGCCTTCGGCCACCCTGGACTTGATGCGTCGGCCGGGGTCGCTCTGGCGCACAAGCGCCAGGACAGTGCCGATGATTTCCTCCATCGATTCCCAGTCACGCTGCAGGACCAGCCCGGGGCTCTCCAGGCGCACCAGCTGCAAGGTGTTCTCGGTCACCGTGGCAAGGTAGGACGCCTCGCTGACGAGAATGGCCAGCAGGCGTTGCTGCTCGGCGGCACTCAGCTTGTCGCGCTGCGACTGCAACGACGAGGCCGCACCCAGGATGACCGACAGCGGTGTGCGCAGGTCATGCGAGATGGCGGCCAGCAGCGTGCTTTGCAACTGCTGGCGCTGCACCTCGCCTTGCGCCGCCAGCATGGACGCGGCCAGCTTCAGACGCCACAGCGCTTGCGCCAGCAGGGCACACAGCGCCTGCGCATGCTCCCGTCCCTCTTCATCCGTGGCCAGCGCCGGGCGGACACAGGCGGCCCCCGACATCTGCCCCTTGCGGCCCAGGGGCAGGTACCAGGCGTCCAGGCCGGGCCAGCGCCCGGTGCCCGGGCCCAGCACCGCGTCTTCGTTCATGCAACAGCGCATGCCGTCGAGCACGGCAGGCGCAGGCCCTTCGGCCACCAGGGCTTCGGCGTCGTCTGCCAGCACCAGCGTGTTAGGCCCTGCAAAAGCGGCCGCCAAGGCTGCGCGGCCCAATGCCAACACCTGCTGGGGCGTGGTGGCATCGGACAGCTCGGCGGCCAGCGTCTGCAGTTGCCGCGCACGCCGCTCGTTCAGGCGGGCAATCTCGGTCTCGCGCCGCAGCCCGCTGGCCAGGCGGCTGATGACCAGGGCGACCACCAGCATGGTGGTCAGCGCGATGAAGTGCTCCTGGCTCTCGACCTCAAACGTCCAGCGCGGTGGTACGAAGAAGAAGTTCAGGGCTGTGACCGCCCCGACCGCACAGACCGCCGACTCGATCCATTCCAGCTTGTAGGAGGCCAACACCACGACCAGGACATAGATCATGGCCTGGCTGGTCAGCGAGATGTACGGCTCCAGCAACAGACCGGCAACCGTGGCCAGCGAGAGCAGCGCGCAGACCACACCCCAACGCCTAGCGAAGGATGAGGCAGGAATCGGTTGTCGGTCCATGATGCAGACAGCGTAGCACCCCTCGCATCAGGATTGCATTAGGG